>CALIHP010000063.1 GCA_938020565.1 uncultured Anaerolineaceae bacterium
TCAAACAGAGCTTCTACAAGCTGTCTCAGATGCTCGGCCTTCATAGCCGCGACATGGATATACGCATCTTTTTCCTTTCCTTCAACCAGATGGTTTTCAATCGCTTCCAAATATCCCACAAGTGAGGAAAGAGGTGTTTTGACATCATGGGAAAGACCGGTCATCAGCCGCTTATACGCCTGTTCTGTCTGTTTCTGCTGGATCAGGCGGGATTGATTATCCATGGCAATTTTGTTGATAGCAGATCTGGCGGGTCATATTGCCGCTTCGTGTCAGAACGCGCCGGTTCAGATTTCCGCTCTGCAGGTCATCCAGTACATTTTTTATCTGCGTGATCTGATTCTGCACACGCAAAAGTTTGGCCAGAAGATAGAAAATCATAAGCAATGCTATTGTAAGAAATAAGATCAAAAGCATGGACAGTTTCATCTCATGCCTCCTTATTAAAACGATACCCTACACCCCGGACTGTTAAAATGTAGTAGGGATGCTCCGGATCTGGTTCGATTTTTTTCCGCAGCTTACTGATAAACGACATCAGGTTACTGTCGTCAAAAATATATTCTTCCTCCCAAACCTGCGTATATATCTGCTTCTTTGTATAGACACGGCCCTTGTGTCCAGCGAGGAGGGTAAGAAGATCAAATTCCTTTCCGGTCAGTTCGATAAGAACGTTGTTAATATAAACAGATCGGTTTCGCTTATCGATCACCATATTTTTTAGAATAATATTATCCATCTCCTCCGTAATGGGATTTAATGTCGTATAGCGGCGAATCAGGGAATGAATGCGGGCGATCAGTTCCTTAATGCTGAATGGTTTTGTCAAATAGTCATCGGCACCTGATTGCAACCCGGAAACTTTGTCTTCCTCTCCAGCCTTTGCTGTCAACATCAGTACAGGAACATTGCTTTTCTGTCGGAGTTTTCTCAGAACCTGAAACCCGTTCATTTCGGGCATCATGACATCCAGGATCACTAGAACAATGTCATTGGATTCCCGAAAAAGTTGCAGACCGTCTGTACCTGTGTAGGCAACAGCTGCCGAAAAGTGCTCCTTTTCGATGCATTTTTTCATAAGCATACAAAGTTCCTTATCATCATCAATAATTAAAATTTTGTTCATTTTTTTAATTCCTTTCCCTGTTTTGTCCGTCCGTCGATCGGCTTTTTCGCATCTTTTGGGATCAGCCACATTCTACTGATCCGCTGCACGCCCGGTATCCGGTTTTCTTCACAAAGTTTCTGTACCCGTCTTTCAGAAATACCCCATTTTTCTGCTGCCTCGGGAGCCGACATATAATCCATGATTTTCACCCTCTTAAATGTATGCTGGATTTTTGCTGTTTGATAAATTATATACGGCTGACCGAATAATATCAACCTTATGATGCTTTATTCTTATCAGCTATATGAAATGACTAATCATATCAAAGAGGAAAGATGAACAGTAAAATGCAAGCAGGTGATTTATTATGGCAAAAAGACCAGTGAAAAAGTATAATTTTAAGGCGTTCGGCCATGCGATCAAGGAGGCAAGAGTGGCAAAGGGATTATCAAGAAACCAGCTTGCTGATAGAATGCACATTGCCCCTCGCTATATTGCTTCTATCGAGAACAGCGGACAGCATCCAAGCCTGCAAATTTTCTATGAGCTTGTCACGCTTTTAGACATATCCGTGGATCAATTTTTCTTTCCTGAAAAAGAAGTGGAGAAAAAATCCCAGCGCAGGCAACTTGACAGCCTGTTGGATAGTATAAGCGATAATGGCGTAAGAATCGTGACCGCTACGGCAAAAGAGATCAAGGCCATTGAAGAAACGACGTAAATCAATACAGCTGAACAGGGATCTTTTGAGGCGATGCATTTTTTTTGAAAATTGCATCGTCTTTTTTTGGCAAAAATAGATTTCTGCCGTATTAAGGAGTAGAGACTAAAACTTTCATAGCAAGCATAGGAAGCGGGTACCCACTTCCGTCTTTTGCCCCCGGCAAAAAGGCTTGTTGGGAAGTGTCCCAAACCCTCGGAAACGAAAGGAGCGACAGCGCATGAACGGCAGAAAAAGAACAGTGCAGATCAAGTTTCGCGTGACGGAGGAAGAACGCGCCATGATCGAGAAAAAGATGAAGCTGATCCCCACCCGGAACATGTCGGCGTATCTGCGGAAAATGGCAATCGACGGCTATGTGATTCAGGTGGATCACAGCGACATCAAAGCCATGACCGCCGAGATACAGAAAATCGGGGTCAATATCAATCAGATCGCCCGCCGCGCTAATGCCATGGGCAACGTGTATCAGGAGGATATAGAGGAGATCAAGGGGGTGTTAAACGAGATATGGCGGTTACAAAGATTAAGCCTATTAAAAGCACACTGAAAAAAGCCCTTGAATATATCCAAAATCCTGATAAAACCGATGATAAAATGCTTGTATCTTCTTTCGGCTGCAGCTATGAAACCGCAGATATTGAATTTGCCTTTACTCTTTCACAGGCACTTGATAAAGGAAATAACTTAGCCCATCACCTGATACAATCCTTTGAATCGGGAGAGGTCAGTTTTGAAAAAGCCCATGAGATTGGAAAGCAGCTTGCGGATGCCGTAACAAAAGGACAGTATGAATATGTCCTAACCACCCACATTGATAAAGGACACGTTCATAATCACATCATTTTTTGTGCCGTTAATTTCGTGGACTATCATAAATATAATTCCAATAAAAGAAGCTATTATGGAATAAGAACTATCAACGATCGCTTATGCTATGAAAACGGCTTATCGGTTATCACTCCGGAAAAAGGACGGAAAGGAAAAAGCTATATTGAATATCAGACAGCAAAGACAGGTACAAGCTGGAAAGGAAAACTGAAAGAGGCAGTTGATCTTCTGATTCCTCAGGTAGCGGATTTTGAAAAGCTTTTAGAGAAGCTGCAAGCTTCCGGTTATGAAATCAAACGTGGCAAATATGTTTCCTGCAGAGCTCCCAGACAAGAACGATTTACAGGGCTGAAAACGCCCGGTATTGATTATACGGAAGAAGCAATCCGAAAACGCATTGCAGGAATAAGAAGCCGTAATGTTAAGATGCCGAAGCAGGAACAAGGAATATCTCTACTGATTGATATTGAAAATAATATCAAGGCGCAGCAGTCGGTAGGCTATGAACGTTGGGCGAAGATCCATAATCTGAAACAGGCTGCAAAGACAATGAATTTCCTTACGGAAAATAACATCTTGCAGTATGAAGATCTGATAAAGAAAATAGATGAAATTGTCTTTAACAGTGAGCAGACGGCAGACAGCTTAAAGCAGGCGGAAAAGAAACTTTCCGATATGGCTGTTCTTATAAAAAATATCTCAACCTATCAAAAGACAAGGGATATTCATAGAGGATATATCAAAGCAAAGGATAAGGAAATGTACAGGCATAAGCACGAAAGCAGCCTGATACTTTATGAAGCGGCTGCAAAGGTGCTAAAGGAATCAGGCATTACAAAGCGGCCATATCTGGCAGCTCTAAAAACGGAGTATGCCGAGCTGCAAGCACAGAAAGAAGCACTGTACGCGGACTACGGGAAACTGAAAAAGCAGATCAGGGAATACGAGGTTATCAAGAGGAATATCGACAGTCTGCTTTAAAAAGAAAGTCTGAACAAGGAGCATTTAACGGCTAGCTAATAATGTTCTTATAGATGCACCCTGTCTTTTGTGGTATGCTGTGGCTAACTAAAGGAGTGGTATGGATTAGATATATTCCGCATGATAAAAGGAGTTGGGACTATGACGCGGGCAGAAATCTTAAAGGAATTTTTCAAGAAAACGGTTTTGACTGTGGTTATTGCCTATCTTTTGTTTACTTGGGTAAGATCCTGTTCTTAAAAGACAGGCAGATAGAATACTTCTATGTAGCCATTTTCTGCGGCATTCCATTCGGTATACAGAGAATGTTTCTATGGCTTATTCCGTCCGGACGCAGTAGCATTTCCTTTACCATTGGAATTATCGCCGTAAACTTCATTGTAGACGGAATGATCGGAATTGTTGTTCTTGCGTGGAAACTGCTTGTAGCCGCATGGTATGTCCCGCTGACAATCTACCGTCTGCTGACAGTGTGAAAAGGCGGATCGGACTTTCAATACGACTAATGCGAATTTGCGAAGGGGCATAAAATGAATCAATACTTGAGGGAAACCCAAATGCTGGATTTTTCAAATCCGAGCATTCAAAAACTAATAGAGGCGAAGCGTTGGAAGAAACAAAATAAATTTGACTGCCTTAAATCCATTTATAACTTTGTAAGAGACGATGTTGAATTCGGATACAATGTTGATGACAATATTCCGGCATCCAAAGTTCTTAAAGACGGATATGGTCAATGCAATACAAAAGGAACTCTGTTTATGGCATTGCTTCGTGCCTGCGAAATCCCTTGCCGTGTGCATGGATTTACGATAGATAAACAACTGCAAAAGGGTGCAATGAGCGGTTTTGTTTACAAAAACGCCCCCCAGAACATACTCCACAGCTGGGTTGAAGTATATTTTGAAGATAAATGGTATGAACTGGAGGCTTTTATATTGGATCAAAAATATTTATCTAGTTTACAGAAAAAATTTGCAGGCTGCACCGGTTATTTTTGTGGTTATGGAGTAGCGGTAAAGGATTTTCGACATCCAACAATTAATTTTGACAGAAACAACACATATATACAAAGCGAAGGAATTAAACAGGATTTTGGCGTATATGATTCTCCGGATGAACTATTGAAAAATCATCATCAGGAGATATCCGTAATCAAAACTTTTGCGTACAGATATTTGGGACGACATTTAATGAATTGTAAAGTAAAGAAAATAAGAGATTCCTAAAGCCTGAATTTATAAGAAGCAAGCTAATGATCGTATTTCAACTGATATTGTACTGCCTTCTTTTCACTGTAATGGTAAAGATAGGCGTCGGGAATGGTGCCCTGAATGTATTGTATTTCTATCCGAGGGCTTATCAGGAAAAAGTATATGAGATGGGGTTGGCTGACAGAGAGGTCATTAAAAGGAGGCGAAAAGTATTCATGACTGCATTTCTCATCGTGATGACAGCTGCACTTTTTTTAATCGTTGGGCTATGGAATAAGGCAGACAATTTTCTTTCGGCGTATTTACAGGCGCTTTTGTTTCTTGAGGTCATGAATTGGTATTACGGAATCGTAATTGATAAGGTATTGGTAGGAAAAAGTAAATTCTGGAAGATTCCGAATGTAAATATGCCTTATGTTCAAACTTGGAAACAGATGTTAAAAAAACGCGGGATACTGACTCAGATCTGAATCGTCGGTGCGGCGATTATTGCTGGTCTGGTTGTTTTGATTTTTTGAATGTCAAAATAAGTTACAATTTGTAAAACTCGATAAACATGAATCTGTCGAGGCGACTACCCGCTTTGGAAAAGAGGAATGATCAATGAAAATGACTATTAAAAAGACTGTCGCTTTTCCGGTTAAGAAAAGCAAAGTTTTTGAACTGCTGCAAAGATTCAATACGCTTGCATATATTGCCAAGCCTTATGCTACATTCGAAAGCGTCGATGGACAAACCGAACTGGTTTGGGAAGTTGGCAGAAGTTTCTCTTTCGATTTTAAGATGTTTGGCTTTATCCCCCTCGGTGTTCATGTTATCAATGTTAAGGAATTCAACCCGGACAACATCTATACAAATGAGGGCAATCCTTTTTGCCCCGTATGGAATCATCGAATTATTCTCAAAGAAACTGCTGACGGCAAAACGGAATACACCGACGAGGTGGAAATCGGGGCAGGATGGAAAACGCCGTTTGTATATTTGTGGGCAAAAGCATTTTACTCGCACAGACAAAAGAAGTGGATAAAGCTGCTTAATAAGTCATATAAAGAGAACGTGCATTAATAAATCCCGGTTTATTTATATAATTATACCTGAACTTGGATTATACTTATAAAAATAGACACATATATGTACAATCTATTACAATAAATTACACACAAAGAAGGAGTATTATCATGACTACAAATAATTACAACAAGTATGATGACGATTTTAAAAAATCTCTCGTCTCTCTCCACCAAAACGGAAAAACCCAAACTCAACTCTGTAAAGAATATGGTGTTTAACAGTCTGCACTTGGTAAATGGGTAAAACAATACTCCACCGTTGAAATTGATGGTGGCGAAGGTCTTACGGTAAAGCAGGTAAAGGAGCTTCAAAAACGCAATGCTCAGTTTGAGGATTAAAACCTCATATAAAAAAAATTGCCATATTCGCGCCACACTCAAACAAATATTGAAGGGCTGTACATAAGCTTCGTTTTCTGCACAGCATTAAAGCACTTTGCCGTGTTTTTCATTAGAGAGTAAAGAAGAATTTGAAGCATTGGTAAAAAGCAGTCTTGTCAGAGAGCAGACAGACGAGGAAAGAAATCGAAGAAGCAAAGAAAGAAAAATCACGAGCTTACCATAGAGAATATTCCAAAGAATACCGATTTTGTATCCGCCATTTCTGTTCTTTTCCAATCTGTTTCTATGAAAGACTTGAAGTAAGTAGAAAATCTGACAGTGGAAAAAATGCCTTAAAAGTTGTATAATATTATCGGACATTCAGAGAGAAACATTTGTACTTAATGCAAGATTGTTTATATAATAGGAGATCATGGAATGCCTAAAATAAAACTAAATGAAAAGCAGAAAAAACTTGATATAGACCTTTGGATTATTACGATTGTTTCATTCGTAAGTTTAGGGATATTTATTGTATTTCAAAAAGAAATTTATGAAACCATAAAAAACGAAGAATTGCCTATTTTATTTCGTGTTTTGTTAGTTGCACTATTTCAGTATGGACTTGCAGGATTTGGAATTACAATTGTTTGCATTTTAAGGAAAGAGCATTTTTTTCCTATGGGCTAAAGACTAAGGGAGTATTTTTGTCTACCCTGTTTTGTGTTCTGTGCTTTGTTCCAAATATAGTATTTTCTTTTACTTTGGGGCAGAGCAACAGCTATTTACCGTTTCAGAGCGTTTTGACGACAAAAGAAGTTCTCGCAAGCGGTTTCCCTATAAATGTAATAGGTATGCTCATTACAGCAACTGCATGGGGTTTCTTTGAGGGCTTTAATTATGTGGTAATAAGCGAAAAGATAAACAGACGCTATCCCACAAATTACAAATGGATCAATTGGGGTGCGATTTTTTGTGCTATTATGTGCATTCTAATTCATGGAGCTATCGGAGTCACATTTGAAGGAATAATTGAGATGCTCACCATCTTGATTATTATATACGGAATGCTTATGGTAAAAGAATTTACAGGTAATGCATGGGGGTGTGTATTCGTTTTTGTATTTTTATGGAATGCTTTTTAAAAAAACGGGAAACGAGCATAAGCATTAAAATTCATATCTATTCGTAGTGAACAATTAAATAAGAAGCTATAATGAAAACGGGGAAAAGGTCAAGCTCGAAAATGGTAATTTCAAAACAAGAAAAATCAATGCAGTGGACTGGAACGAACAAGACAAAGCAGAACAATGGCGACAAGCGAGGGCAGACATCACAAACAAATATCTTGAAGAAAACAGCATACAGGGAAAAGTAGATCACCGTTCCTATCAAATGCAATGTATAGAACAAATGCCGACCATTCACTTAGGCGTATCGGCAAGTCAAATGGAGAAGAAAGGTATATCTACCGACAGAAGAAATATCGACCGAGAAATCAAACATCAAAATATGATTTTAAGAGAAATAACAAGACGAATAAAAGTCTTACTAAATTGGATAAGGGGAATAGGAAATGAGGGAAAGGCAGAAAACGAAAATATAAAACCCACCCTTCCGGCCAAAGAAAATCTACCATCAGTTTTTGAAAATCTTATCCGTGAAAATGCAGATAACCACAATGCAGACTTAGAAAAATATATTGCAAGCTATCAGCTTCTTGGAAGAGAAAAACATTACTTCTTTATCTGACCTTAAAGAAAGTATAGTTACTTTAAGAGATAAGAATTACAAGACCACAAGAGCCATAAAAGATACTGATCTGAGAGAACATTTAGGAGAGAGCAAGACCTTAAATATATCCAAATGGAAATTGGAAGTAACGGCATTAAAGAAAGAAAAAGACAACCTATATTCTCAAATCGTAGACATACGAAAAGAAGTGGAACAAGCTGAAAATGCTAGAAGCTGCATAGAGAAATTATTGCAAGAAAACAGAGGACTAACACAGGTCAAGAAGCAAGTGTTAGCGCTATAAAACTTAATAATAATATATTACAATATTAAAAGTATTAAGTGAAACAAATTAGAATTTGTGGGAGTAATAAAATGAAGCGAGAACTTGGGATAGCACGATGCGGACTGGCATGTTGTCTATGTACTGAAAATGAGCACTGTAGCGGGTGCAATTCTGGAGATTGTCCAGATAAAGAATGGTGTGAAAACAGAAAATGCTCTATTGAAAAGAACTATGTACATTGCTATGAATGCGAATTAGAATGCAGAAAAGGCTTGTTGTCAAAAATCAAACCATACGGATTTACATTGTTTGTCAAAAGATACGGAGAGACTTTACTTCTTGATTGTCTTGAAAGAAATGAAAAGAAAGGCATTGTCTATCATCGTGAGAAAATTAATGGCGATTATGATGACTTTGATGATGTTGAGAAACTTATTAACTTTATCAGGGCAGGAGAAAAATAAATTCCAGTTTATCTAATTGAATAGAAAATTTTTGAAACAGTAAATCACAAAGGTTTGCTATTTTTTGTTACTCAATTTTCAAAATGAAAGCGCAATAAATCAAATAAGGGACTTGACAAAACGCTGCCTGGAGAACATGCCCGGATTTTCAGCTTTTCCATGATTCTCAGCTTCTTTCTAAATTCCGGCGCAGATAAATATGACATTTGTAACATTGACAGCGGTTTTTGCTGATGTTATTCTAAATCATACTATCAATCATATTTAGCAGATGATTGAACGGGCAAAAAAAGGAGATGTCATGAAAAAGGGTATAAAGTTAATCGGCTTTCTGTTGGTTGTGATGATGGCGCTGGCGCTGGTTGGCTGCGGTGGGACGGAAAAGCCGGCCGCGACGGGGGATTCGGGCGCGGCCGGCGAAACGGCGGGCGGCGGACAAATCAAGATCGCCGTCGCGGCGCCGCTGACGGGCGATAATTCCGAATATGGGATCGGGTTCTATAACGCGGTTTCCATGATGGCGGAGAGCTGGAACGAGAACGGCGGAATCCAGAATAATAAAATTGCCGTCCTGCAGTTCGACGATAAGAATTCGCCGGAAGAGGGCGTTTCGGTTGCGAATAAAATCGCCAGCGATCAGGATATTCACTGCGTCGTCGGCCATTTCTCTTCGGGCGTCTGCATGGCCGCAGCTACGATCTATCAGGAAAACAAGATTATTGAAATTTCGCCTTCCGCGTCGCATCCGGACTATTCCGGGATCGGCGATTTTATTTTCCGGAATAATACGGTGATCATGCGCGAGGCCAAAGCGAGTCTCGATATCGCGGTTAACGACCTCGGGAAAAAGAATATCGGGATTATTTCGATTAAGACCGACTGGGGCGTCAGCACGTCCGGAATCGTGAAGGATCTGGTCGGCGAGATGGAAGACAGCGGTGCGAAGGTCGTCGCGCACGAGGAAGTTATCGAGGGTTCGGATGATTATCGTCCTGCGATTACGAAGCTGAACGAAGCCGGCGCGGACGTTGTGATCTGCGTGGGGATGTATAACCTGGTCGCGCCGGTCGCGCGTCAGTACAAGGAAATCAACCCGGATATCCGGATCGTCGGTTTCTCGAATTCTTACAGCGAGGAGCTGATCAAGCTGGGCGGCGAGGCCGTCGAAGGCGTCGCTTTTCCTGTTATCTTCTTCTCGAAGTCTGACGACCCGAAGGTTCAGGAATTCGTCAAAAATTTCAAGACGAAATTCGGGAGCGAGCCGAGCGCGTTAACGGCGCAGGCGTACGATTCCGCCGGAATTTATTTTACCGCGGTCGAAAAGGTCGGGAGCGATCAGGATTCCGCCGCCGTCCGGGACGCGATTGCGGAAATGAGTTACGAGGGCGTGACCGGAACGACGAAGTTTGACGCGAACGGCGACGTTGAAAAGACGTTTACGAAGGTCACGATTAAAGACGGTGAATTTGTGCTGTTGGAAAGCGGATCGAACGAGTAATTCCTGGCCTGGGCGCGTGGGAAGAGGAGAGGAGCGGACCTTGTTATGCAGCAGATCATGAACGGTATTACGATCGGGATGACGTATGCGCTGATTGCGGTCGGTTATTCGCTGGTTTTCGGGATATTGCGGCTTGTCAACTTTTCCCATGGTTCGGTATACGCGTTTGGCGCAAATTCGATTCTGTTTCTGATTTCGCTGAACTTCGGGGTTGTTCCTTCGATTCTTGCCGGGATCCTGCTTACCGGGATCCTCGGTGTGGCGGTCGATAAAACGGCGCTGGAGCCGCTTCGGAAGAAAAACGCCGAAGGGATTACCTCGCTGATTACGACGATCGGCGTTTCGAGCGTGATTACGAATCTTCTGATTGCCCGTCTGGGCAGTCAGAAGAAATCTTTTCCATCTCTCTTCCCGGCGGGCGCGGTCGCCGTCGGGGGAATCAGTTTTACATATTCGCAGATCGGCATGTTCCTGATTTCGCTGACGCTGCTGGTTGGCCTGCTCCTGGTTGTTGAGAAGACGAAAATCGGGCTGGCCATGCGCGCCTCGGAACAGAATATCACCGCCGCGAAATTGATGGGTGTTAACGTTAATTTTATTATTTCTTTTACGTTTTTTCTGGGCGGAGTTTCGGCGGCGATTGCCGGTTCGCTCGTCAGCAGCTATTACAACATGACGTACCCGAATATGGGTTACACGGCCGGCCTGAAAGCGTTTGCTGCGGCGGTTCTGGGCGGGATCGGGAGCCTGCCCGGTTCGCTTCTGGGCGGATTGGTCGTTGGCGTAAGCGAGTCGTTCGCCGCCTCGGTTTTGGGCTCTGAATTCAGGGACAGCATGTCATTTATTATTTTAATACTGGTTTTAATTATTCGTCCCAACGGATTTTTAGGGAAGAAATCGATTAAGAAGGTGTAGCATGAGCTCTATCAAGACAACGGCTGAATCTATCCTGCGATTCTTAAGCAGACCTTCGATCCTCTTCATTGCGCAGCTTCTCTCGATCGGGCTTCTGCTGATCTTGCCGGCGTTTCGCCTGAATTCGTACGTCATGAATATTGTCGTAAAGGTCATGATCTATATTACGCTGGCGCTGGGATTGAATATTCTCGTCGGATACGTCGGACTGGTTTCGCTGGGCCAGGCGGGATTCGTCGCCGTCGGCGCGTATACGACGACAGTCCTGACGAAGACGTACGGCTGGAATTTTTTCGCTTCGCTGCTGCTCTGCGTCGTCGTTTCGGCGGTCGTCGGAATCCTGATTGGAATGCCGTCGCTGCGGCTGACCGGGACGTACCTTTCGATTATCACGTTGGGCTTCGGCGAGATTATCCGGACGATTATTATTATCTGGGAACCGGTCACGAACGGTCCGTTGGGGATCCGCGGGATCCCTCGTCCGGAGCTTTTCGGAATTTCGTTTTCGATGGCGAATGGCGGGCTGTATTATCTTTCCCTGATCCTGATGCTTCTGGTCATGATTTTCAGCCGGCTTCTCTGCGATTCGAAAACCGGGCGGGCTTTCCGCGCGATTAAGGGCGACGAAACCGCGGCGGTTATGATGGGGATTAACGTGACCTATTATAAGGTCATGGCGTTCGTCCTGGCGGCGGTCATCTCCGCGCTCGCCGGTTCGCTCTACGCGAACCAGCTGGGCTATATCGACCAGAACACGTTTACGTTTGATATGTCGACGATGATCCTGAGCGTCGTGATCCTTGGCGGGATGGGGACGATCCGGGGCATGGTCGTCGGCTCAGTCATTTTAGTCCTGCTTCCGGAGCTTTCCCGGTCGCTGATGAATTACCGATTTGTTATTTATGGCCTGATTCTGATTCTGATGATGCGCTTCCGGCCACAGGGGATTCTCGGCTGGAAATCGCGCGCGCCTTATCCGATCCGAAACGACGTTTTAACCCAGTTCGAGGCGCGGCTGACCGGGCCGAAAGGGAATCAGCCATGAGCGAAGAGATTCTTAAAGTTTCGGGCGTCTCGATTTCGTTTGGTGGGATCAGCGCGGTTAAAAACGTCAGTCTGCAAATCCATAAAAACGAGATTGTCAGCCTGATCGGTCCGAACGGAGCGGGGAAGACGACGGTTTTCAACCTGCTGACCGGCGTTTACACGCCGGATCACGGCGAAATTCGCTTCAAAGGGGAGCGGATCGACGGAAAAAGGCCGCAGGCGATCGTTCAGCGGGGGATCTCGCGGACGTTTCAGAATATCCGCCTTTTTAAAGACATGCGCGTTATTGAAAACGTTCTGGTTGGAACGCATATCCGGACAAGGTACGGTTTATTCGATTCGACGTTTCGGACGAAGCGTTTTCGCGCAGAGGAGGACGCGAAGGTCCTCAAGGCGCTGGAAATCCTTCAGATTCTCGGACTGGAAGGAAAGAAGGACGATTACGCCGGCGATCTTCCGTACGGCGACCAGCGCAAGGCGGAAATCGCCCGGGCGATCGCGACGGGGGCGGAACTGATCCTGCTGGACGAACCGGCGGCGGGAATGAATCCGCAGGAAACGGATGAGCTGCTCAGCTGCATCCGCTATATTCGCAGGCTTGGGTATACGATCCTGCTGATCGAACATGACATGCGCGTGGTAATGAATATTTCGGATCGGATTTACGTTCTGGACGACGGGGCGATGATCGCGGAGGGACTCCCTGCCGGGGTCGCGAATAATCCGCGCGTTATCGAGGCTTATTTAGGGGGAAATCTGAATGCTGCGGGTTGAGGACCTTCATACGTACTACGGCGCGATTCACGCGCTGAAAGGTATTTCGCTCCATGTCGATCAGGGCGAGGTCGTCTGCTTAATTGGGTCCAACGGGGCTGGAAAGTCGACGCTGGTGAATACGATTTCCGGGCTGCTGAAGCCGCGGACCGGAAAGGTCAGGCTGAACGACCGCGATATTACCAGCCTGGAGGCGTATAAAATCGTTGAATTGGGGATGAGCTTATCGCCGGAGGGCCGCGAAGTTTTTCCGGATTTAACCGTTGAACAGAATCTCCGCCTCGGCGGATATATCGTAAAAGACGCGGCGAAGATCGAGAAAGGATATGCGCGCTGTTACGAGCTGTTCCCGCGGCTGAAGGAGCGCAGGCGGCAGCCGGCGGGGACGTTGTCCGGCGGGGAACAGCAGATGCTCGCGATTGGCCGGGCGTTGATGTCGGAGCCGCGGCTGCTCCTTTTGGACGAGCCGTCGCTGGGTCTGGCGCCGAATATCGTGAATCAGATTTTCGAGCTGATTCTGGAAATCCAGCGGCAGGGCGTAACGATTTTACTGATCGAGCAGAACGCGAATATGGCTTTGCAGATTTCCGACCGTGCGTACGTTCTTGAGAACGGCAGGGTTGGCATGGAAGGCAGGGCGAAGGATATCTCCTCGGATCATCGCATCCGGCAAATTTACTTAGGCTTAGTTTAGAAAGGACTTTAAAATGAAAAAGATTATCAATCATCCGGATTCCGTCGTCAGCGAGACGTTAATGGGTCTGGTTTTAGCGGACGATACGCTCGAGTATCTTCCGGGCGTTGAGGTCGTCACGAAGAAGGTCAAAAGCGGGAACGTCGGGATTGTTTCCGGCGGCGGCTCGGGTCATGAGCCTGCGCATGCGGGGTACGTCGGGGAAGGGATGCTGGATTCGGCGGTAGCGGGGAACATTTTCTCATCTCCGAGTCCGGACCGGATTATCGAGGGCATCCGCCGGGCCGACAGCGGTAAAGGGGTCTTGCTGGTTATTAAGAATTATTCGGGCGATATCATGAATTTTGAGCTGGCCGAGGAAATTGCCCGAGGGGAAGGCATCGCGGTTGAGCATGTCGTCGTTCGCGACGACGTCGCGGTCGAGGACAGCACGTATTCGACCGGCCGGCGCGGGATCGCGGGGACGATCTTTGTTCATAAGGTCGCCGGCGCGGCCGCGGCGGCGGGCGCGTCGTTGGCGGACGTTAAGGCGGTCGCCGAAAAGGCGATCGCGCGGCTCCGGAGCATGGGGATGGCGATGGCAGCCTGTACGCTTCCGGCGGTGGGCCGCCCGGGATTTGAGCTGGCTGACGATGAGATCGAAATCGGTATGGGGATTCATGGCGAGCCGGGGGTTCATCGCGGAAAGGTTCAGACAGCGAAGGAATTAGCGAAGACGCTGACCGATTATATTTTCGCGGATTACGACTTTGATCAGAGCGAAGTTGCGCTGATGGTCAACGGGTTGGGGGCAACGCCGGCCATGGAATTATATATTCTGAATTACGAGGTTCAGGAAATCCTGAAAGCCAGAGGGATCCGGGTCGCGCTTGATCTGGTCGGAAACTATATGACGTCGGTTGACATGGCGGGAACGAGCGTTACGCTGCTGAAGCTCGATGATGAACTGAAAAAGCTGATTTCAGCGCCCTGCCGGACGCTCGGATTAACGATGAAGGGGTAGGCTGATGAGGATTACGTCTGAGCTTTACGTGGATTTCCTGAAAGCGGCGTACGATCGGATTCATGCGAACGAAACGTACGTGACGGATTTGGATTTGGCTACCGGCGACGGGGATCATTGGTCCAACCTGGATAAGGGTTTTCGGAAGCTGGCTGAAATGAGGGATGAGCTGGCCGGTTTACCGCTGAACGCTTTATTTCAGAAGATCGGGATGACGATGATGACGACGATCGGCGGGTCTTCGGGGGTTTTATATGGCGGCGCGTATATTGCGGCGGGGAAAGGCCTGAACGGGAAAGAGGCGCTCGACGGGCGGGGACTTTGCGACGCGCTGGAGACGATGCTGAAGGATATCGAGGCGCGCGGGAAGGCGAAGCCCGGGTTCAAGACGATGATCGACGCGCTTGCGCCTGCCGTCGAGGCGTTCAGGCTTGGCCTGTCGGAGGGCTTGCCGGAGGCGGAGCTGCTGAAGAGGGTGAAGGACGCGGCGGAAGCGGGCGCTGAATCGACGAGAGCGATGGAAGCTGTTCGCGGCCGTGCCACGTATCAATCGGGCAAGGGCGTCGGGCATCTCGATCCCGGCGCGGTCACGATGTCGTATCAGGTCGCCGCGCTCTGCGACGTCGTTCTGGCTTCCCTCTAAAAGTATGGGTGCGTTATCGATTGTGGTAAGGATGGCGATATGATTCAAAGAAGCAGCCGCGAGCTTCTTCAGGACGTGATGAAGAATCGGGAGGTTGAGCGCGTTCCCTGTGGTTTCTGGCACCATTTTGTCCTGGGGCGGGATCAGTTTATCGGGCTTACGGAGCCTGGGGTTCTTGAACGCGCTTTTGCGGGGCATCTCGCCTACTATCGCCGCGTTGAAACGGATCTGGTGAAGATCATGTCGGAGGGCTTTTTCGGGTATCCGCCGATCATGGAGAACGCGCTGACGACGGCGTCGGACCTCGATCGGATTCGTCCGGTCGGTCGGAATCATCCATGGATCACGCGGCAGGCCGCGCACGTTCGCCGGATTGCCGATCAGTTCCGTGACGAAAAGATGTGTTTTTATAACATGTTTTCCCCGCTTCAGGTAATCCGGATTAAATTCGATTTCCTGGATTTGACGCGCGGTAAGTTCGTGACGATCGCGGAAAGGTATCCGGAAGCGTTTCGCAGCGCCGGGCTGCGCATCATGGAGGACATCCTGACGCTGACGGAGCTGCTGCTGACCGAGAGCGGGATCGACGGACTTTATTTCTGTGTCCAGAATATTCAAAGCGATTTCTACGACGACGAAACGTATCATGAAATTGTCGCGCCCTCCGAGCTTCCGGTCCTGAAGCTCGCGAACCGGCTGACTCCGACGAATATACTGCATATCTGCGGTTATGATCGCCATGTGAACCGTTTTTCGACGTATCGGGATTATTCCGCGAAGATTTATAATTGGGCGGTGCATACCGAGAAAATCGGTCTTCAGGCGGGAAAGGCGGCTTTCGGCGGCGCCTGCGTTCTGGGCGGGTTCGATAATAACCCGGGGACGCTGATCGATACGGGAACGCCGGAGATGCTGCGCGCGTATACGAAAAGATTGATCGAGGAAAACGGATATTCGGGGTATATCGTGGGCGCGGACTGTTCGATTCCGAACGATATTAACGACGATCAGGTCCGCGTCATTCGCGACGCTTGCCATGAGTTTACGAATCCAGATTTCGCAGAGCAGAGAGAGGAGCGTCTTTGATGACGAATCAGCGAAAAATTGTCGAACAGTTTATGAATAATGAGTCGCCGGAGCGGGCGCCGGTCGTCTTCTGGCATCATTTTGTATCGTTTCATGACCATCATCGCGGGCTTACCGATCCGGCGGTGATGAAAAAGGTATTGGACGGGCAGCTTGACTATATCCGGCGGTTCAAGCCGGATCTGGTGAAGATCATGTCCGACGGCTTCTTCGGCCATCCGGCCATGACGGGCGAACTGATCGACTCGGTTGCGGGGATCCGGGGGATTCAGCCCTGCGGCGCGGCGCATCCGTTTATTCAGGAGCAGGTTGAATATGTTAAAAAAGTGTGCGACTTTGTTAACGGAGACGTTTACACGTATTATAATCTTTTCTCGCCGCTGCAATATATTCGGCTTAAATTTGAAGAATACGACGAAGATTTCGAAAAATTTACGCGGCTGTTTTTCGAGGATACGGACGCGATGGTCGCGGCGGGGGATCGGATCGCGTCGGATATCTTGCTGCTGATCGACCGGATTTTTGAAAAAACGCGGGTCGACGGGATATATTACAGCGTTCAATCGGTTCAGGATCCACGCGCCGATCGCGCGTTTCATGACGCGTATGTCCGGCCGTTGGACCTGATGATTATGGATCGTATCCGGAAGTACACGGATAATATTATGATTCATATCTGCGGTTACGGTCATTATCAGAATCCGCTCGCCTGGTACGCCGATTATCCGGCGAAGATTTTCAACTGGGCGACACATACGGAGCAGATCGGTCTCGGTGAGGGCAAGAAGATTTTTAAGGACAAGCCGGTTCTGGGCGGGTTCGATAATAACGCGGGATCGCTTCTTTACGAAGGGTCGAAAGCGGAACTGAAGGATGAGATTTACCGGATCCTGGACGCGGCAGGGACGAAGGGCGTCGCGCTGGGGGCGGATTGCACGGTGAAGGAAACGTTCGATCCCGAACGGGCGCGCTGGATAATCGATATCGCCGGGGCGTACGGAAAAGACCGCGGCTCGGTTGGGGCTTAGTTTTTTCGCTTCATGACTGGCTTTTCGACGTCTGAGCTGCCAGTCATGAAAACAATTAAAATGGATTATATTCGTGATAGAATGACTGGTTGAGGCAATGGCATTATGAAAATTACTTTGTCTGAAGAGATATATGATGCTATTATTGCGGCTATTATTCAGGGGGAAATCCATTCCGACAGCGTGGTTACGGAAGCTTTGCTGATGGAGCGGTTCCACGTTTCGAAGTCCCCGGTCCGCGAGTCGCTCGTCCGCCTCTGCCACGAGAATATCCTGGTCAGTATTCCGCGCGTCGGTTACAGGATTCAAAGCGTTGACCGCGAATACCTTGAAGGGATTATCCGGTTCCGGCTGAATCTTGAGCCGCGGTATCTTGAGCTCTTTTTCGATAAGATTTCGGAGACCGATATCGTTCGGATTCGGAAGAGTATCGTTCCGATGGATAAAACGGTCCTGAACAATCCGTTTGAATACTGGAAACAAACGAGCCATTTTCATCTGGCGCTGGCGATTTCGTATCAGGATAAATTCTATTATGATATTTTGAAAAAGATTCTGGACCGGCAGCTGATTACGTTTGCGACGCTGTACTGGTCGAACTGGAGCGATATCGCCGATAAAAAGATGTCGGATAATCATACCGCCGTGCTGAACGCGATCGAACGGCATGAAAAGCGGGCGGCGATCTACCTGCTGGAAGAGGATATCAAGTCAGCCTGACAGGGGGAGCTGACTTTTTTCGGCAGGGGACGGTGGGACCCGTTCCGGCATGGAATGACAGCTGCTCAATGGTTATATTTCAGGGCAAGGTCGGTAACGATCAGCGTTGCTTCCGTGTTTTCGTCGACAGCGCCCGCTATCAGCGTGATACTGGCATAGCGGACGTCGTCCGGATTGATGCTGTTGAACGCGCTGTTTTTAATTTCGGATAAATCGAGCGTATAGTTCTCATTGCCGCCGACCGTCGTATTCATCTCGATCTGGTGCAGGCTGTTGAAATCCTGATCGTAAAAGTTGATAACGACCGCTGTGAATCCGAATTCGCTGGCGTCGAAGAGTTCGCCTTTCGTTACGGCGGAATCAAAGCTCATCGAGAAAGCCAGATCGATTGAGTCAATCGCGATGACCTGAGTGAAAAAGAGGGCGCCAATACCGGTCTGGCGGATCCGGAGCGCCCGAACGTTCGGATCGCTGTTCGATTGAAGAATATCCGCGCTGCCTGATCCGCTTCCGTCAATCTTGTCCGGTATCCAGCCGTCGAGATCCCATTGGAAGTTTCCATTCCAGATCAGGTTACCGGGGTCGTGCTCCGGCAGCGCCGACGGATACGGGATGTCCATCATCGGCGCGTCACCCGATCCGGATCCGGTCCCCGGATTCTCAAAAATTCCGGGATCGAGCGGCTCGATCGAAATCGGCGAATCGTTCGGCGGAATCGCGGCGGGAGTCCGGTTCGGATCATCGAAGATCTTGTTAATATTGAATTCGCCTTCGCGGATGCTTTGGATAACGGCGTCCGTGATCGCGTCGATCGCGGCATCTCTGGCGGCTTTTTCTGATCGGTTCCTGTTTTCGTCGATCATTGCGGCGATCAGGAGGAAGACGCTGAAGACGAGCAGGAAGGGTATGTACTTTTTCATGTGGTCCTCCGCCTGACGATCAGGCTGTTTTTATCATTCCCTGACAGGCGCTGCATGACGTCGCGTCTCAGAGGTAGTATTTCAGGACAAGGTCGGACACGGTCAGCGTCCCTTCGGCGTTTTTATCGTTCGATCCGGCGAGGAGCGTGATTTTCACGTAGCAAACGTCGGCGGGGTTGATCCCCAGCAGGTTTTCGGTAATCTCCGAAGCCAGGTTCAGCGTATAATTTTTCTGGACCTGGTCAGATTCGATGCGGATGTAGCGTTCCGTATTGGTATCCGCGATTTTATCGGGCGCGCCGACGGCGGGCCCTCCGGCGAACGGACTTTCGTTGATCGTCGCCAGCATGGTATAGCCTAACGGCTGCATATAATAATCGTAGTAGTCCAGGATAATCGCTGAGTATCCGGTTCCGCTGAAGCCCCAGATGACGCCCTGCGTCGCGGTGGACTCGAAGGTTACGGAGAAAGTGAGGTTAATCGAGTTGACTGGGACGAGCTGCGAGAAGCTGATATTCCCTAAACCGCTCTGCTGGATCTGAAGCGCACGGTTGAACGGGCTGTTATTCGATTCGACAATCGCCGCCTTGCCCGATCCGCCTTCGTCGGTTAATTCGCGCTTCCATTCAGTAAATTCGTTCAGAAAATACCCGTTCGCGATCAGGTTCGCGGGGTCGGGCGCGGGCAGCGTCGGCTCAAACTGGATATTTACCGGCGTGTCTCCGTAGTCCGGGCCGTTCGCTGGCTCTGCCTCGGTCTCGGGCGAATCGAAAGCGCCGGGAGCCAGCGGTTCGATGATGGCTGGCGGGACTTCCGGCGGGGCCGGATCGTAGATGGCCGGAAGCGTGGGACTGACGGCCTGATGCGTACTGTTGCCGCTTCCGATGATGCCTCCGATGACGGCGGCGGCGCCCGCGCCGATGAGGGTTCCCGCGCTGGTTTCTGAGGGCTGGTCGTTATTCTCTTCGATCGTTATAACGATCAATAGAATGACAAAAAAGACCGCGAAATAAGGAATATACTTTTTCATGAGTTTCTCCGACAGCTTGATTTTTATATTATTATAAGATGGAATGATCTGCTAAACCTTGTGATAATCTGTCAATTCAATGAAAAAACTCGGGCAGTTCCTTGAAAAGGATGATTTTCCTGTATGCTTGTAGATAAGTCGGGAGGAATAACTGCATGATCGAACAACGATATCCATTCGTCGAAATCGGCGGGGCGACCGATCCTGGGCGAAAACGTATTGAAACGCCCAACCAGGACGCGATTGGCATGATTGAACCGAATGCATGGCTGCGGCGGCCGGCAGGACTGATCGTTTCAGACGGGATGGGCGGGTATAACGGCGGCGAGATCGCCAGCCGTACCGCGATCGAGACGTTTACCGCTTCGTTTCGCTTCGGGCTTTTGACGCGGTCTGCGGAAAGCGCGATTCGGGAAGGGATTGACGCGGCGCATCAGGCCATTAAGCGCGTTTCCGCGCGGGACGCGGATCATGGCTGGATGGGCTGTACGATCGTCGTCGCGCTGCTGACTGGAGACCGGCTGACGATTGCGAATGTCGGCGACAGCCGCGCTTACCTGATCCGCGGGGATAAAATTGAACGGATCAGCTATGATCACAGCCTGGTCGCGGAACAGGTTCGATTGGGGCTGATTACCGAGGAGGAAGCTAAAACGCACCTCAAGCGCAGCGTTTTAACGATGGCGATTTCGCTCCGGCAGGAGAAAGTCAAACCGTATATCGCGGAGGCTGAATGGTCGCGGGGCGATTGCGTATTACTCTGTTCGGACGGACTCTGGGGTGTCCTTCATGAGGACGAGATTCGCGACGTCGTTCTGGAAAAATCGCCGCGCGGCGCGGCGGAAGAGCTTATCCGCCGGGTTAACGAAAAAGGGGGCCCGGATAACGTTTCGGTCCTGATCGGGCGCCATCTCTGAATCGCGGGTTGACGCGGCGTTTTTTATCCGTCGCGGACGCATCGGAAGCCGACGTCGTCCCGTTCCGCGCCCACTTGAACCAGGTTCGCGGGATCGAGGAGCGAATCGCATTCGCTTTTCCATGAGCCTCCGGCGATAAGAAAGCGCAAATCGGTTTCGCCCGTGATTTCTTCGATGAGCGCCGCGTCCGGCGCGCCGTTGATCCATTCCCAGACGTTTCCGTACAGGTCGTAGACGCCGTTCCCGTTTGCAGGGAACGGAGAATCGTCGACGTGATTCGCGCGAAGACTTCCGCAGTTCGTTCCCGTGAGATCGATATCCGGTACGAACGCGGTATCGGCGGCAGGGTCATAGCCCGGATTTGCGGCGGCGAGCCATTCGCGGAAGGTCGGGAGCCTTCCTCCGGCCCAGACGCAGTAGCTGGCTGCGTCGGTTCGCGAAACCTGCGTCACTGGCGCCGCAGGCGGATCGTTCGGCCTCCGCTGGACCAGGCCGTTCTGGACGGCATAATTGGTAAATTGCTGCGCTGATATTTCTCGCTCATCGATCCAATAATTCATTGATCCTGAACGGATATTGACTTCGGCCATGTTATCGATCGTTCGGACGCGGTTTTTCGCAGGTTCAGGAACCGCGGTTGGGGACGCGGCGAGCGTAGCCGGCTTCGGTCGGGTTGGCTGAAGCGTTGGCGTGAGCGTCGGAAGCGGCGTGGACCTGCTGAGCGTGGCGGAAGGTCTTTGTGCAGCCAATTGAGCTGGCATGGCGTCGGCGGTTGGTTCCTTTTTCTCAGGGATCGGCGACTCGATCGGCCCGGCGGCTTCCGGCTCGCTCGCGGGCGCGGAAGTCAGCTTCAGGACCGGATAGACGGCGAAGCCCGAATAGCTGTGGGTCAGGCGGTTGAAGCCGTTGACGAGCGCTAAATAAGCTGCGGCGAGGAGAAGAAAGCGGAAGAGCGTCCCTCGGAGCGGTTTTCGACCATTTTTCGCGTTGGCTTTCGGTTTCCCCGGCCTTTTTTTCGCGCCCGGTTTTTTAGCGTCGGCCCGCTTTGATTTCGGGTATGGTTTATTATCCGCGGCGGGTTCGGACTTTTTGGCTGTTATCGAGGATTGCGGACGGCTCAGCGCGTCGCGGAACTCTGCGATGGACTGGATTCGGTCTTCCGGATGAATCGCGAGCGCTTTCACGATCGCCCGGTCCGCCGCCGGGGGGAGGTCTGCGCCTTTTTTCGAAGGTGCGCAGAACGAATCCTTGAGGATCCGGTCAGTGGATTCGGGAATTGTCTCCCCGGTCAGGCAGCGATAAAACGTTGCCCCGAGCGCGTATAAATCGGTCCAGGATCCTTGGGCCCCAGCCTGTGCGTGCTGTTCTATCGGCGCATATCCGGTTTTCAGGATCGTCGGCAGGTTTTCTCGATTGCCTTTCAGGGTGGGAAGCGTCGCCCCAAAGTCGATCAGGCGAATCCGTCCGTCGGCCGCGATCAGGATATTATCCGGCGAGACATCGCGATGGAGGAAACCGGCGCTATGAAGCGTGTCCAGCGCATCCATGATCGGGCTCAGGATTTGAAGCGTTTCGTTGTATCCGAGCTTCCCGTTCTTCTTTTCCAGATAAGCTTCCAGCGACGTTCCGGTAATATATTCCATGACGATATACGCGGTCCCGTTTTCGCGAAAAAAATCGTAGACGTTGACAATAATCGGATTGGAACGAAAGCGCGCGAGGTTTTCGGCTTCACGGTAAAAGGTCTCAACGCCCTCCAGGAACGTTTCATGGTTCTGTGGATTGGCGGGGACGATTTTTCCGTTTCTTCGCGTTACAAATCCGTTCAGGAAGTATTCCTTAATCGCGATTTTACTTTTCAGATTCAGGTCGAAGCCAAGGTAGGTAATTCCGAAGCCGCCCTGCCCGAGGACTTTTCCGACTAAATATTTTCCGCTCAGGATCGTTCCCGGCGGCAGCGTGAACCCGTTCTGCGAAGGCGGCTTAACAGCGGCGCCGCAGTTCGGACAGGGGTTTTTTCCCTGGCGCGGTTCAAAACAGTTCATGCAGAGATCGTCAAAATTTGTCATAGCCGATTACCAAGTATTTCATATTTTTCAATTTATTCCTGCCGGGTATTTTCTAAAATACCTTTTCGTACTATAATATGAATTCGGAACTTAATCATTCATTTGCATAAGTGTACATTCTTTTTATCGGTGACGGGCGTTTTAACAGAAATTGACTTGGTTTTGCCCAAATTTTATTTAATTTTTTGTGCCGAGGCGGACTATAATATGTTTAACTTATTGTTAAGGGTTTATTTTTTCATAAAATAATTTTTTGAAAGCAGGCTTTCTTAAGATCAGGTCGGGTTTCGTTCATAATGGGAATCGTAATTTTGGAGGATTCTGATGAAAAAAATTGTGTGGGTACCGCTTGTGTTGTCTTTCGTTCTCCTGATTTCGTTTTCGTCGGCGCTGGCGTTCGAGAACGCGTTCCAGCCGGCGCTTCAGGACATGGGCGAACTGATGGGCGTCTTTGGTTTGGATTCATCTCCAGCGATTGAAGCGAGTTCGGGATTTTTGGATGGGGTTCTGGACTATTTAAAGGAATTCGTGGGAGGAACATTAGAAAATGTAGCAGGCTACGGTATAGTGGAAACGGCTAAAAATATTCTTACGCCGAAGAAAACGTTCTGGGAGATGCACAAGATGACGATTATCGTCGCGCTGGTCGGGGCGGCGATCCTGATCGGGATGATCCTCTATGACCGGTCGCAGAAGCGCGGCGGCTCCGGCTCGCGCCGTTCGCGGCAGGATTCGTTTTCGTTTGACGACAGCGATGACGATATCTTCAGGTCGGAAGGGCGAAGCTCCTCCCGAGCGAGCCGGTCGCGGGGCGGATCGATGACGTTTCAGGACGACGATACGGATCTTTTTGGCGACGGGCGTTCGCCTTCCCGGCGTCCCTCCTCCGGATCGCCGTTGCGGGCCCGTCTTGTTGGAATTGAAGGCGATTACGCGGGCCAGTCGATTCCGCTTTCGGGCCAGATGCTGACGATCGGGCGGTCGCGCGAATGCAGTCTGGTCATGCGCAATTACGTGAAGGGAATCAGCAAGAAGCACTGTGCGATTCGTTACAGCGCCAGCCACGGCGCGTATCAGGTCGTGGATATGGGGTCGACGTACGGGACGTACCTGAACGGGCGGAAGATCGAGCCGCGCGCACCGAAGACGCTGAAGCGAAACGACGTGATTTATCTGGGTTCGAAGCGGGTGGGCTTCCGGGTCGGATAGATCGCGGGTCGGAAAAAGCGAAAGGATACGGAGGATGTCTATGCCGAAGGCGAAACGGTTGAACGGGGTATGGGGCGGAAGGTCGCGGCGGGCGCTGGGCGCGGCGGTAATTGCAATGGTTCTGGTTTTTGCGCGGACGCTCGCCGCGCTGGGGCAGGGGACGCCGCAATACCCCGGATTTATTCTGGAAATTATTAAAGCGTATGAAACGAAGATTGATGGCGACGAAAATCTGAAGGATGACGAAAAAAAACAAAGAATAGATGAGATGAAAGCATATGTGGATACAGACAAGGAATTATGTTTACACAGGGCTTTCGATTGCTCGGATGAGCAGGTTTCTGGTGATTTTTTTTCCTCTCCAGAATTCGCGGACCTTTTTTTTCAACAGGTTCCAAGTACTCGAGATACCAATAACGATGATAAATTTCCAGGCTGTGACATTGGAGAGCCAAGCGAATGGTATTTTTTTGAAGTATATAAAAAATGCATAAAAGGATATATTGACAAATCCTCGCCTGACGATAAAAGCTTTGATCCTCACCGCTTCTTTGTCAGCGAGCTTGCGTGGATGATTGACCAACGGAATCCTGGCATGTCTGACCTTTATTCAACATTAGACGAAGTGTATAAGATGGTGAATCCTCATAGTATGCCTACGCCGGATGCGACACCAGTGCCTTCAAATACCCCCGATCCTTCTAAAACTGCGCAAGCCGGGGTTGCATTGGCCCAAACGGAATCCGCGAGGACACAAGCGGAACAGGCTCAAATTGCAGCTCTAACCGCGCAGGCTCAACCGGTGCATAATATGCCAGCTTCGAGTCCCGACGCGTCAGGAGCAGAGAGCGACAATGGTGTGGTTGAGAATGGCGCAGTGCATAGTGAATCTGATTCTGGAAATCAGGCGAGCTCTGCATTCGACAGTCCAATGGGGGGAGAGGGAATTATCATTTCTACGTCAACCCCGTCCATGAAGCCAACTCCGACGCTGATGGTTCGTCCCTTGCCAGGCGTTCCAACGAAAACGGAAACTCCATCACCTGACGGGTTCTGGGATATAATTGAAAAATATTATCGAAAATTAATTATCGCGGCGGCAGGACTGGTGGGGGTTGGCGCGGTCTGGACGCTGATCCGGAAGCGGAAGCGCCGCCCGGCCCGTCTGGACCGGGTCCGGCCGGCGGCGGCACGACCCGCGCCGGTACGACCTGCCGCGGCGCCGGAAGCGCGGGATATCCGGGAGCCGCGGGAAAATCGGACGCTTCGGCTCGAAGACGGGGTCGGGACCGATCCGAAAACGATGGAGATTCAGGCGATGAGCGCTTTCCTGAAATTCGATTTTGGAAACATGCAGCATCAGGGGCGGCGGGATTATCAGGAAGACTCATTCGGTTTTTCGGATATCTCCGATCCGGAACTGGTCGCGAAGCGCGGAATTCTGGCGATCGTCGCGGACGGAATGGGCGGGCTTAAGAACGGGAAATCGATCAGCGAGCGGGCGATCGGGAAGTTCCGAAAGGCGTTCCTGAATTTTTCTCCGGCCGGAAATATCCCGCGGCAGCTGTCTTCTCTCGTCGCAGAGACGAATCATGATATCTACGAAACGGATCGTCAGAAGGGCGGGACGACGTTAATCTGCGTCTATATTTATCGGAATGGGATGTACTGGGCCAGCGTCGGCGACAGCGCGATTTTCCTCTTCCGTCAGGGCCGGCTTTACCAGCTCAACAAGGAACATAACCGCCTGAACGAACTGTACCTGAAATTCATGTACCGCGAGATTACGAAGGAACAGCTTATGGCTGAACCTTCGCTTCAGGGGCTGACGTCGAATATCGGGCGGCGCGAGCTGCGCGATCTGGATCAGAACCTGACCGAGCTGCGGCTGCAGTCCGGCGATCGGATCCTGCTCTGCACCGACGGGGTCAGCGGCCGGCTGACGGAGAAGGAGCTTCTGGTCGCGATGAGCCAGGGGACGGCGCAGGCCTGCGCGGACGCGATGAAGAGCATGGTCTTAAAGAAAAACGCGCCCAAACAGGATAATTTAACCGCTGAAGTTATTTGCTGCGATTAGCGAGGAACGATGAAATTATCTACTTTTTTATTTACCAATCCTGGGACTCACACGCCGAACGAGGATGCGCTCGATTTTTTCGCCGACGGGAATTTGGGCGTCTGGGCGCTGGCGGATGGTCTGGGCGGGCATGCCCGTGGGGAGCTGGCTTCGCAATACGCGGTCAGAACGATCCGGTCGATTCCGATCGGCGAGGCGGAGCTCACGAACGAGGCGATCGAAGCGGCGTATCAGGGGATTAATTCGTACGTTTATTCTCAGAACGGCCCGCGGACGACGCTTGTCAGCGCGTTTTTGAAAGAGGGTGTCTTTCGTTTCGCGAATGTCGGCGATTCGCGTCTTTATTATTTCCGGAAAGGCGAACTCTTCCAGCGGACCGCTGACCACAGCGTCGCCTACGCCGCCTACGCTTCCGGCGAGGTGAACTATGGGGATATCCGGTTTCATTCCGACCGGAGCCGGCTTGTTCGCGCGATCGGAACGAGCGAAAAGGTCCAGCCGCAGCTCTATCCCGCGATTGAGACTGAGGCGGGCGACGCTTTCCTGATGTGTTCCGACGGATTCTGGGAATATCTTTTTGAAATGGAGATGGAAATCGATCTGCTGAAGTCGCGTCAGCCTAAGGATTGGGTTGACTTTATGTTGCTGCGTATCGTTCGTCGACTCAAGTCGGAAAGCGATAATTTTTCGGCCATTGCGGTCATGATTCAATAAAAATGGAGCCTGCCATGAAAAAAAGAATACTGTGTCTTGTTGTTTCGCTGACGGTTATTTTTCTGCTTTGCGGATTTCAGTCGAACAGCGATGTCGTTCGCGTTGGGAATATTTATTATTCCTCGAAAAACGTCCAGATTTATTTCAACGACCCGACGCATGTCGTCGATGCGACCGAACCGTTCGTGACGATCGACGACTCCCCGCTTCAGAACGTCAGCTTTGAGCAGCTGGGGAAAAATACCGATTATCCGATGACGATCCTGTTCCTCGTCGACCTGAAGAAGAATAATTATTTCCTCGAACGGTCGCGCGCGAAGGAAATTATCGATCGGTTTATGGACTCAACCAAGAACGACCTCGGCGAAGGACGGACGCGGACGTATTTCGTGATCCCGTTCGGGGACCGCGTCGAGGGCGCGTATAATCCGGAAGAAAATTCGCAGGCGTTTTTCTATACGGCGGAGGATTCCGATTATTTTGCCGCGCTCTCGGAAGGAATCGCTTTCCTCGCGCAGCGGCGTGAAACGAAAATTCCAGAGTATCAGGCGATTGTCCTGATTACCGACGCGACGACGCATTCCGAAAAAAAGATTTCCAAACTGAATTTGAAAAACGCGTTGAAGGAATATGGAATTCCGGTGTACGCCGTTGTGCATAACGATAAGGACAACATGACGAAAGCGGAGCATGTCGACCTGATGCGCGAGATTACCGACAGTTCGAGCGGAACGACGCAGCGGGCGCGCGAATACAACGATCATAACCAGAAAGTTGTCGATAATATTATTGTCGAAATGCTCCGGTCGTACGTCCTGACCGGACAGCTTCAGCAGGATTATATCGGGCTGAAGCCGAATCCGGAGGACACGTACCAATTAACGCTGCGTTTCGGGACGCGGGGATCGGAAACCGCGTCGGCGGTCAAGAAGAACGCGAAGATCCGCGGTCTGTATTACGACGTCATGACATATGCGCAGGAACTGACCGCTGTGGCCCAGTCGCTGACGGCGACGGCAGAAGCGCAGATGATGGCGACGGCTCAGGCGTCAGTTCCGGAAGAGCCGGGCTCCTGGCTGGACGGTTCGACGACGCTTTTCGGATATACAGTTAAAAATAAAATTCTGATTGCGATTGGCGCGGGGCTGATCGGACTGGTCCTGCTGGCGGTCATTCTCTTTACGCGGGGTGTCCGCTCCGAGAAGAGGGACGCGCGGGACGATTACGATTGGGACGACGAGGGCGCCGATATTCCGCCGACTGTGACGGACATGGTTCCCGACGAGGTCGCGAATCAGCTTCCGACGGTTGGTTTCGAGACGGAGGCGGACCGTGCGAAAGGCTCCTGCAATATTTCTTTTGAAAACATGGACCGGAGCCGGGTCGAAGCGCCGATCCGTGAATCGATTATCAGCGGCGGGGAAAAGACGTTTGGGCGCCGGACCGCGGATGGAATCGTCGGGCTGAACGGCGACGAGAGTATTTCCAAGGTGCATTTCAAGCTGACGTATCTTAACGATACGCTCTATATCGAAGATATGGCCTCCAGTAATGGCGTCGTTCTCAACGGGAACCGGATTCAGACACGGGCGCGATTAAAGGATGGAGATATCCTGCTGATCGGGAAGACGACTTACCGGGTCCATGTGATCAGGTCTGGAATTTCGACCGCGGACGATAAAACGCAGCTGTATTTTTAGCGGCGGTCATGATTGACCTTGTGCGAAGGCCGCGAAGAGAAGCGATTGTCAGCGCGGGTTTTCTGGCAGAGGGACGCGGGCTAAGGGAAAACGATGTTTGAAAAGGTTTGTTTCAACTGTTTTACGGCGAAGCAGAACGACGAAGCCTGTCCGGTTTGCGGGTTTGATAACCGGACGGGCATCGGCTCGAACCAGAGTCATGGCGTTTCGCTCGCGCCGGGAACGATTATCGGCGGGCGCTTTATCGTCGGAAAGACGCTGGGACAGGGCGGTTTCGGAATTACTTATCTGTCCCTCGACCTGAAGACCGGAAAAATCGTCGCGATCAAAGAGTTCTTCCCGTCGCATCTCGTTTCCCGTCAGGAGACCGGTCTCAGGACCAGCGTCCAGCCAAACTCGACGAAAGACGAAGATATCTTTCGCTATGGACTGAAAAAATTCAAGGAAGAAGCGGAGCTGTTAGCGACGTTCCGAAACCAGGAGCATATCGTCTCGGTTCACCGCTTCTTCTACGGGAATAATACCGGTTATTTTGTAATGGATTTTATTGACGGGATTTCGTTGAAAGATTATGTCCGGCGGATGAATGGACGGCTGCTGTATCCGGACGTGGTCGGGATTATCGATCCGATCCTGAAGGCGATTGCGTTTATCCATAGCAAAGGGCTGATTCATCGGGATGTCAGTCCGGATAACGTCTTTATTCAAAAGGATGGGACGGTTAAGCTCCTTGATTTCGGCGCGGCGCGATTCTTTACACAGTCGAAGGGAAAGGCGATGACGACGATCCTGAAACCGGGGTTTGCACCTCCGGAGCAATATACCTCGACCGGGAAGCAGGGCCCCTGGACCGATATTTACGCAGTAGCGGGAACGATGTATTACGCGCTGACCGGAAAGACGCCGCTCGATTCGCTTTCCCGGAAGCTCGACGATCAGCTCATCCGCCCGACAACGATTAATCCGTCGATCAACCAGGCTCAGGAAGCGGTCCTGCTCAAGGGATTGGCGATCGACCCGTCCGCGCGGTATGGAAGCGCGATCGAGTTCCGTCAGGCGCTGATCCGATCGATTCAACCGATTCTTTCACGCCGGACGATCGCGAACCGGCGGCAGCTGCCCGCTGCGCAGCCAGCTCAGGTTCGCGCTGGACAGCAGCCCAGTGCGGCGCCTGTCTTGGCGGCGGTCCCGGAGCCAGCTGCGATTCCGGCGGCCGCGCCGATTGCGGAAGTGAATCCGCTTCCGGGGGCTGCGGAGAGCTGCGCGGCGTCGGCGCAAAAAGCGGCGCCTGAGCCGATCGTTGAAGACAACGCGGTATTCGACGATTTTTTTGACGAAGAAGAAGATATCCTGCGCGGCGAAGATGCGGAGGCGCGAGATGAAAACAGGGCGGCGAGCTGTCCTGAAATCTGGAACCAGCCGAAAGAGGCCCAAAAGAGGCTGTCGATCGTAGATTACGTTCTGTATGGATTGCTTGTTTTTATTGTTATTGTGGTTATTATCATTTTGTTAAGTTGACAAGGAGTTATATTATGGGTATCGTTCAATGTCCTAATGGTCATTTTTATAACAATGACGTTTTTGATCAGTGTCCGAATTGCAACGCGGATTCAATGGCGTTTGGAAACAGCGACGCGCCGACGGTTCCGGTTTCATACGGCGCGAGCGGAATGGATTTTTCGTCGGACGCTTCGTCGGATTTTCTGTCGGACATTCCTTCTTCGCTCCCGACGAACGCTTTGTTCAGCGAAATGGCCGCTGAGAAAAAAGGCCCGGATGACAGCGGTCAGACAATCGCTTTCTATAATAAGGAAGAATATAAGATTGGACCGGTGGCGGGCTGGCTCGTTTGTATTTCCGGCCCGGATAAAGGGAAAGACTACCGGATTCTGGCCGGGCGAAACCTGATCGGGCGTTCGTCAACGAATAAATATCAGGTCAACCTGAGCGACATGAACATTTCGCGGACGGAGGCGGTCGCTTCGATCGCGTATGACGACCGGCATAATGAGTTTATCTTCGGCGCTGGATCGTATGGGAACCTGCTGCCTTTTGTTGATGGACAGCCGTGTATGAATCAGCTTCCAATCTCGGCGTACAGTCGGATCGAGATCGGGGAAACGACGATGTTGTTTGTTCCGTTTTGCGGAGCGCAGTTTACCTGGAAATCTGATTCTGAGAAGGATAAGAACGGTTCATGATATCCGGATAAGCCCGTCGCTGTTATGGGTGCTTACGATTTCGTTGGTCGTTTCGTTTGAAATTGTGTATTGCTGAGATAGGACATTGTATGTCATCGAATGATACTGCTTTTCTGTTTGATTCGGCGAGGAGGAAGATTTGCCTGTCAGACGAGGAGTTCATATTCGGACGAAGTCCAGACGCTGATCTTGTGCTTGATGACCAGAAGGTCTCGCGTCACCACGCTAAGATTCGGAGGCGCGGGAGCCGGTTCACGATCATGGACCTGCAAAGCCGGAATGGAACGTTCGTGAATGGAAAAAAGGTTTTGGACGAGGTCCCGTTGTTCGCGAATGATCGTATTTCGATTATCGGGAAGTATTACTTCCTTTTTCAGGATTCGGATATTACGCTGACCGGTACGACGCCGCAGTTCTCCCTGGGAATCGTTCTCGACACGCGGACCGGGAACGTCTGGATTGAGAATACGCTAATCTCGCCGCCGTTGAGTCCGAATTGTTTCAGATTGTTGGAGCTTCTTTGTCAGGATCCGGGCAGGCTGTATTCGTACGAGGAGATTCATCGGTTTATCTGGCCCGATCTTGAGTATTACGGCGAATCGGATCGGAACCGCTGTCATGTCGTCAAAAAACAGCTGCTTGACGTGCTGCGAAAGTATTCGCCGCGGGTTAATTGCGTACGCGTCGTCAGTAAGCGCGGCATGCGGCTGATCGATCCGAACGAGGGCGAATAACCGGACTGCCCAGGTGGGGAAAGGAATTGAAGATGGATGAAATTCTGCGGGATCTGACGTTTATCATGCGGCACTGGCTGGAACCGGTTTCGGCCGCGAAGTGGGTCGTAAAAAGACGGAAGATGGGTTTGGCGTTCGCGCTTTTCGTGATTATTCCGATCTGGGGTTCGCTTTTATCGCTTCTCTTCAGTATTGACAATAATAATTCCTCGAGTATCGGAATTCGCGTATGGGCTTCCATACTGGTCGGATCCGTCCTGCTGGCGTTGGGGCTGGCGTGGCTGATTTCCGCGACGTCGGGGTCGATCTTAGGCCGGGATATTCCGTTTGACTATGTTTTCTGCGCGTTGTCCGCTGCGCAGATCGCCGCGATTCCGTTACTGGCGGTTGCGGTTTTGTTTTCGAACCTTGCGCTGGGCTTCGGGTCTTTTTCCGTCGCCGGGCTGGGAATCAGCGCGCTTGCGGCTGCGCCCGCCGCTTCGGCATGGCTCAGTATGGTGACGCTGATATTTACTTTCTTTGGGCTCGATAAAAATCGGATTGTGCGCGGAACGATTATCTATATCCTGATCGTCACGCTGATTCTTGCTTTGGTATTAGCGTCGTCTGGTGCGATTATGATTAATAATTTCATGAATATTCTGAGCTTCTGACGGAGCCATGCGGATGAAAACGATTGGACGGTACGAAATCCTGGGCGAACGCGGGCGCGGCGGGATGGCGATCGTATATAAGGCGCATGATCCGAAGCTGGATCGGGTTGTCGCGATCAAGCTGATCCAGGCAAATGCGTTCGCGGCTAATATTTTCGGGCATATCCGAGCGCGGTTCGAGCGGGAAGCGCGGGCGTTGGCGCGCCTGGATCATCCGAATATCGTTAAGGTTCTCGATTATGGGGAGCATGAAGAAGCGCCTTATCTGGTTATGGAATACCTGGAGGGGGCGACGCTGAAAGATGTGAAAAAGCCGCTGCGGGTGGAGACGGCGGTGCGCCTGATCCGGCCAATTGCGGAGGCGTTAGCGTATGTGCATTCTGAAGGGCTGCTGCATCGGGACGTGAAGCCGTCGAATATCATGATCACGAAGCATGAAAAAGTCATGCTGACGGATTTTGGGATCGCGAAGTGGATCGAGGAGGATGAGGATCAGAAAGGTCTGACGGGGACGGGCGTCGGCGTTGGAACGCCGGAGTATATGGCCCCCGAGCAGGGGTTAGGGAAGAAGACAGACGGGCGCGCTGACGAATATTCGCTGTCGATCGTGTTTTACGAGCTGATTACCGGACGGAAGCCGTTTACCGGCGATACACCGCTCGAAATTCTCATGCATCAGGCGAGCGAGCCGGTTCCCGATCCGCGCGAGTTTAATCCGGAATTGAGCGAATCGGTGAAACGGTTCATGGACCGGGCGCTGGCGAAAAAGCCTGAAGACCGGTACGCGGAGATGAAAGATTATCTGCGCGATCTGGACGGACTCCGGCTGCAGGGGCTGGCACTTCGGGCGCAGCGAACAGCGCTGAAGAAGGAGGCGGAAGCGGCGGGACAGGGGGCGAATGAAGCCGCGGCTGCCATGCCTGAAAGCGCCGCTGCGGTTTCCGCGGACCGAACGACGGCGAAGGATGCGGCTGCGCCGGATCGCAGCGGCGTTATGACGATTCCGGTCAGCCAGACGGCGGTTGAGGTCCTGCCGACGGATTCGGCGGAAAGCGGCGATAGTTCCGTGATGCTGCGGATGTCGGAGCTGCGGACGGTTCGGGCGGCGGCGGAGATGGCGACCGTTCCGGCGGAATCTGAGGCGAATGCGGTTCGTGCGGGAGAGGTGGAACCGGCTGGCCCGTCTCAGTCGGATCGCAGCGGCGTTATGACGATTCCGGTCAGCCAGACGGCGGTTGAGCCTCAACCAGCTAAATTGACGGATCCTTCCGACAGTGCGGTTCAGATTCGGGAAGACAAAGCTAGGACGAGGCAACGGTGGAATCTTTTTCCTCTCGGTGTGCTGGCGGTGATTTTGGTTGTCATAGAAGTTGTATATCTGGTTAAGGTTTCATGGGATCCGCAGGTGACGAAAACGAATGATTTGTTATTGATGTCCACTGAAATATACGCCAGACCGATCCCTGCCATGGAGACCGCTACGCTGACGCCTGCTTTGAACTCGGCATGGAATAGTTCGGCTGGAGTGGCTGGAACATTCGTTAAGAAAACGCCTGCTTCGACGAAAACGGCGATGAGTATTTCTCAGATTCAGGCGGAGTTTTTTGATCGGGAATATGAGAGTCAGGACGATTTCCTGCGGGCGTTTGACGACGCTTATGAAAAGATCAAGCAGGCTTCGAAGAAAATGCGGACGGTTTCTGAATCGAGTCTCTCCCATATGGAAGACGATTATATAGAGACATACAGCCCTTCAACTTTAGACGATATCCGGAATTTTATTCTTGAAGCCAGTTTTATTAGCCCATACGACGCATCCTTCCATTCCTGGGATTTCGGCGTGCTGTTCCGTGATGATGGTCCGAATAGCCAATACCGGCTTTTTATCGATTCGAACGGGGATTGGGCTCTGTCCAATCATACTGGCTCGGGCGATGCAGCGGCTTTGAGCAGCGGGAGCCTCTCGAAGTTTTATTCCTATCAAAAGGGTGAAAAGAATACGCTGAAGTTAATCGTTACCGGGAGCACTGGGTTGTTTTTTGTGAATGACCAGTTTGTCTCGTGGTTGAATCTTTCAGATCGAACGAACAGCGGTCAGATTTCGCTTGGAACCGGATTTATGAACGGACATGAGGTTGAGGGGTATTCGACCCGGTTTGAGGATTTGGCAGTTTGGAAAATGACCGGTAATTTAAAGCTGGCGAGCGGAGATTGTAAACCCTGGAGCGCTGAGGAAATGGGCAGTTTATATAATATTTACAGCGCATCGCGAGGCACTTCTGACGGGATTACGGCTCTGGGTGGCGTCATGGCGGTGATCGAGCCTCCGGATTGGGCCATGAATCAGGATTGGGAAATTCAAGTTGAAGACGTGGGTCGTTTCTATTCCGATCGGTATTCTTGTCAACTGATTGATAATCGCTTTCATTGCGGTCCCTTTATTCTTAGCTATAACCGAAATCGGTTTTTGGAAACGGATTATACGATTACAGTATTCCCGAAGGGTCAGGGATGCTCCGTTTTTAAGGCTCATATTTCTTCAGGGCAGTTTACCGGTTTGATGGATGCGTATAAATAAAACGGGAACAGGCTGATTCTGTATTCTGAGTCAGTATGATGACGTATGATAAATAGTGGATCGACGGTGGTCACCTGTAGTTTCGCCGAGAGAACAAGTATAAATATAAAAGGCCGCTGATATCAGCAGCCTTTTATATTCTATTAAAATATATTTATTTACTTATCTTCGAGCGCAGCGACGCCGGGCAAAACGAGCCCTTCGAGCATCTCCAACGAAGCGCCGCCGCCGGTTGAAATATGCGTGACCTGATCCGCGAGGCCGGATTGCTGGATCGCGGCGACCGAATCGCCGCCGCCGATAATCGAGATCGCTTTTGACTCAGCGACGGCTTTCGCGACGTCAAAGGTCCCTTTGGCGAACGACGGCATTTCGAAAACGCCCATTGGCCCGTTCCAGACGACGGTCCCGGCCTCCGCGACGTATTTCGAAAAGAGCTTGACCGTTTCCGGCCCGACGTCAAGAACGCGCCAGCCGGCCGGGACGTTTCCGGTCGGGATGACTTTCGTTTCGGCTTCGTTGTCGAATTTATCGGCGATGACCAGGTCGACCGGCAGGATGAGTTTTTCCGATCCGGCGGCAAGGATTTCCTTCGCGGTATCGAGCGCTTCGTCCTGAACGAGCGAATCCGCCGTTTCGAAGCCCTGCGCCTTGAAGAACGTATTCGCCATTCCGCCGCCGATCAGGACATGATCCGCTTTCGCAAGGAGGTTCTTGATCACGCCGATTTTGTCCGAAATCTTCGCGCCGCCGAGTATCGCGACGAACGGACGTTTCGGGTTTTCAACCGCCGACGAAAGGTATTGGATTTCTTTTTCGAGGAGGAAGCCGGCAACGCCGGGTTTCGTATGCGTGACGCCTTCGGTTGAGGCGTGGGCGCGATGCGCCGTGCCGAACGCGTCGTTAACGTAGATGTCGGCTAACGAAGCGAGTCTGGCGGAAAATTCGGGATCGTTCTTCTCTTCTTCTTTATAGAAGCGTGTATTTTCGAGGACGAGGATTTCTCCGGGTTGAAGCGCGGCGACGGCTTTTTCAGCCGGCTCGTTGATACAGTCTGGCGCGAACGAAACTTTATTGGGGACGAGTCTGGCCAGATATTCCGCGACGGGTTTCAGCGAATAATCCATGTTGAACGTTCCCTTCGGTCGGCCCAGATGGGAGCAGAGGATCACGGCGGCGCCATGTTCCAACAGGTATTGAATCGTCGGAAGCGCGCCTCGGATTCGGGTGTCGTCGCCGACTTTTCCGTCTTTCAGCGGAACGTTAAAATCGACGCGGACGAGGACTTTTTTCCCGCTGACGTCAACGTCGCGAATGGTTTTCTTATTGAACATGCGATATCTCCTTCTTTTATCGAAAAATGATCGGATCGGTCAAAAACCGAAGCCGATCATTTTATGATTCGGATCCGTTAGTTTGAACGACGGATTAGAGGCTCTTGGACATCATGAGCGCGAGGTCGCAGGCGCGATTCGAATAGCCCCATTCGTTGTCGTACCAGGTCACGACCTTGACAAAATTCCCGCCCATGACGGCGTTGTACTGAAGGTCGACAATCGAGGAACGAGGATCGCCGCGGAAGTCGGTTCCGACGAGCGGGTTGTCGTATTCGCCGGTGGTGACGCCGAGGATGCCCTTGAGCTTCCCGTTTGCGGCTTCGGTGAAGAGCCCGTTGAGCTCATCTTTCGAGGTTTTCTTGCTGGTCAGGCAGACGAAATCGACGACTGAGACGGTCGGGGTTGGGACGCGGAGAGAATATCCGTCGAATTTTCCCTTGAGTTCCGGGATGACGAGCGCGACGGCTTTCGCGGCGCCGGTCGTCGTCGGGATAATATTCAGCGCGGCGGCGCGGGATCGACGCATTTCTTTCTTATGCCCCTGATCGAGGATGACCTGGTCATTCGTGTAGCTGTGAATTGTGGTCATCAGGCCGTATTCAATCCCGAACGCATCGTTGACGATTTTCGCCGCGGGCGCTAAGCAGTTGGTCGTGCAGGAGGCATTGGAGACGACATGATGTTTCGACGGATCGTATTTGTCTTCGTTTACGCCCATGACAATCGTAATGTCTTCGTTTTTCGCGGGCGCGGAGATAATAACTTTCTTGGCGCCGCCTTTCGTGATATGAACGTTCGCGCCCGGCTTCCCTTTTCCCGGATCGCCGATCGCGTCGGTGAAGATGCCGGTTGATTCAATGACGATATCGACGCCCAGATCCTTCCAGGGCAGGTTTCCCGGATCTTTTTCGGCGAAAACCCGGATTTTCTTTCCGTCGATAACCAGGTCGGAACCGTCGATGGCGACCGAGCCGTTGAAACGGCCGTAGGTTGAGTCGTATTTGAAAAGATGCGCGTTGGTCTTGATATCAAAGAGATCATTGATCGCGACAACTTCGAGATCGTTTCCGTAATTCTCGATCAGCGATTTCAGGACCTGCCGTCCGATTCGACCGAAGCCATTAATACCGATTTGAATCTTGCTCATTTGTAATCCTCCGTTTGAATAGATTGCTGTTTATTGTTTCTTTTAGAGTGATTTCATCATTTGTCATTGGCTTTACCACTCTGGAACGCCTTGACGACGGTCGCGGCGAGCTTATCAGAATCATGCCGCCAAGGATGTTGGTCGTCGATTAAGTCGCCTTGAAAAACGGTGAATTCACTTAATAGATGCTTATTTATTTTAACCCACTGAACCGGTACAGACAGAGCGGCTTCGTGATTGTTGTTACAAATTATACCGTCCAACCTCACGTTGGGAAGGGCGTTTTGAATCGCTTTTGCGTGGTCATAGCAGGTATAATGATCGGTTTCGCCGGGCTGTGTGCTGACGTTGCAGACGTAGATTTTTTTTGCATGTGAGGCTTGAATTGCCTGATGGATACCGCGTACTTTTAAATTCGGGAGCACGCTGGTATAAAGCGAGCCGGGCCCCATCGCGATCAGGTCGGCGCTGAGGATTTCCCGGAGCGCGGCAGGGTTTGCGGCTGCGTCGTTCGGTACGATATCGAGGCGGATAATTCGTCCGTTTCGCTCTGTGATCATCGATTCGCCGCGAATCGTTTCGACGAATTTGTCCCCATTTTGTTCGGTTTCGACGTCGGCGACCAGGTTGATGTCGCTGAGTGTGGAAGGGATGACTTTCCCATGGATCGAGAGGAGACGGCTGAGCTCGTTGACGCCCTGTTCGAAGGAGCCGGTGATATTCGCGAGCGCGGTCAGGAGCAGATTGCCGAGGTTATGGCCGCCGACGCTGGATTCCGCGGGGAATCGGTACTGAAGGACCTGCGTCAGGAATTCTTCGTTGTCGGACAGCGCGGCTATGCAGCTGCGGATGTCTCCGGGCGGAAGGATGCCGATGTCACGGCGGAGCGCGCCGGATGAACCGCCATCGTCAGCAACGGTAACGATGGCGGTCAGTTCTGACGCGATTTTCTTGAATCCACGGAGCGCGGTGGATAGTCCGTGTCCTCCGCCGATGGCGACGATCTTCAAGCCTGCCTGATCTTCCATGGGCTAACTATAGCATTTTCGCTGCGTCCTGTAAAGATAGGGGAAAGCGGCGTTGCTTCACAGGCTGTCTTCTTTATCCCCCTTTTACCAGCGGCGTCAGTATCTCAAACGCCGCCTCCAACTCCTTCGCGTTCAAGCCGCAGAATGGAATCCGCAGGAAGCGACTTCCCAGCGCCGGATTCAGGTAAAAGCCGCGTCCGTCGGTGATATTCAATCCGGCTGCTTTTGCCGCGGGTATTAACGTTTCCATGTCGTTCCCCTCGGGAAGCGTCACGCCAACGAAAAAACCGCCTTCAGGCCGCGCATACTGAGCGAAGCTCAGTCGCTCGTCGAGCAGCTCCAGCGTTCGAATAAGCCGCGGACGATAGAGCGCTTTCAGTTTTTCCAGGTTCGGTTCGAAATGACCGCTTTTGATGAACTGATAGGCGGCTGCCTGCGCGATCGAGCCAGGCGCAATATAGGTATTTCCGGCGTAGGCTTTGACCCGCTTGACGATTTCCGCGCTGCCGACGATATATCCGATACGGAATCCAGGGGCCATTGTTTTCGAAAACGATGAGGCGCGGATAACGCGATCCGGATTCGCGAAGCTGGCTAATTCCGGAAGGTCCGTCCCAAAATAGCGCAGGCTTCGATAAGGGGAATCCTCGATGATCAGGACGTTATATTTTTCGGCCAGCTCGACGACCGCTTGTCGCTTCGCGGTACTCATCGTTGTCCCCGTTGGATTCTGAAAATCCGGGATGCAGTAGAAGATTTTCGGCGAATCCGTTTTCATCGCGTCTTCCAGCGCGTTCAGATCGACGCCGTCCGATTCGAGCGGAATTTCGATCGGGATCGATCCGCGCCGTTTCAGGAGCAGGTTCGTCCGATCATAGGACGGCCCTTCAACGAGAACCTTATCGCCCGGCTGGAGTTCGGTTTGCGCGATGAAACCGAAGAGCTCAAGCGAACCGTTCCCAAGGAAAACCTGAGCAGGCTCGACATGATTCCGTTCAGCCAAAAGTTCAACCAACGGCGCGTATCCAGGCGCGCCGTTATACGCGCAGGCGCGTTCCCCATCTTCTTTCATCGCCTTTGCGAAGCAGTCCGCAAAATCGTCGGTTGCGTAAGATTCCGGCGCGGGTGCGCCGCGTGTTAAATGGATCATGAAATACCCCCAAATCGAGTTATTCGTTCGAATTTCGGCTCAGAAACGCGATTAATCATATTTTACCTGCTTTCGGAATCCAGGCATTTTTGGTATTTCGTAAAATTACACTCTGATCATCCGCTTATCAAGGCGCCGATCCAACGAAACCCGTCCGGGAGGAGTTTTCCCTGAATGAACTTTTCCGCCATAATGCATCGTACAAACTATGAATTCGTTATACCGTTGACTCGGACTGAACTTGCGATTCGGCTGCGCTGCGCTAAGGATGACCTTACGAGCGTTCGTTTCGTTTATTTCAGCCGCTATCGATCTCCTTCGACTGCGCTGACTCAGCCGCTCCAGATCGCGTATCGAGACGCTTATACCGACGATTATCGCGCGATTCTTAAGTTTGATTCGCCAGCGCGGTTCCTGTGTTATTACTTTGAATTAACGGATCAGGATCATCGGAAGATCTATCTCAGCGAGTATGGATTCAGCGACGGCGTTCCTGAGGACGGTTTTTTCGAGTATCAGTATACGAACGAAAATGACTGCGTTCGACCGCCGGACTGGGCAAAGGGGATCGTTTATTATCAGATTTTCCCCGACCGCTTCTATCGGAGTTTGAATCAGAAAAATCGGGATGATTATCGGGATTGGGATGAAAAACCCAGTCTGGATGACTATTGGGGCGGGGATCTGCCCGGGATTACCGAGAGGCTTCCCTGGATCTCGGCGTTAGGCGTGGACTGTATTTATCTGAATCCGATTTTTCATGCAGAATGTAATCATAAATATGCGACGACCGATTACTTCACGATTGACCCTGATTTTGGAACGATGGCGGATTTTCATGCGTTCGTCGCTAAGGCGCATTCGTTCGGGATCCGCGTCGTTTTAGACGGCGTTTTTAATCATAGCAGCCGGAAGTTTCATCCGTTTATGGATTTTTTAGCCAGAAGAGAGGCGTCGGAGTATTTTCGCTGGTTTCTTCCCGTCGATCGCGGAGAAGGCGGCGAGATCCTGACGTATGAAGCTTTCGCCGATAGGGCGCATATGCCCAAGCTGAATACGGATTACCGTCCGGTCCGGGATTTCGTTATTGAGGTTATGCTGTTCTGGCTCCGCGAGGGAAAAATCGATGGGTGGCGTCTTGACGTCGCCGACGAGGTTCAGCTTACGACCTGGAGCGAGGTACGCCGTGCGGTAAAAGCAGAATTCCCGGAGGCGATCCTGATCGCCGAAACATGGCGGGACGCCTCGCGTTACCTGACGCAGGGAGATAAATTCGATACGGCGATGAATTACGCTTTCCGCGAAGCGGCGCGCGACTTTTTCGCGAATCGGCGTATTGGCGCGGCCGCTTTTTCTTCGCGGATCAATCATATGCTTTCCAGTTATGCGGACGTCACCAATCAGGTCATGTTCAATCTGCTCGACAGCCATGATACGCCGCGGTTTTTATACGACGCGGGGAACGATCGGCGCCGCCACCGTCTGGCGGTTGGGTTCCAGATGACGTTCGTCGGGTCGCCGTCGATTTTTTACGGCGACGAAGTTGGGCTGAGCGGCGGGCCGGATCCGGACTGCCGCCGCGGGATGATCTGGGACGCGTCGCGGCAGGATCAGGAGACGCTCGTTTTGTATAAAAAATTGATTGCGCTGCGGAAATGCGAGCCGGCGCTTCGATTCGGCAGCTTCAAAACGGTCTTTACTCAGGAACCGGGAGTTTTTGTCTATCAGCGTGATTTTGGGAACGTGTCGATTCTTTGCGCTGTCAATAACAGCGATGCGGAAGCGGCGATCAGTCCGCCGGAATCGCTTCGAAAGGGAATTTTGCACGATCTGATGACCGGCGAGGACATCGAAACGCCTTCCCTGTCTTCAAAGATCCCGATCGCTCCGATGACGCTTCGGATCCTTAAATGAGCGTCGGAGGCGAACGAACCGAAGGCGATTTATCCGTCTTCAGCCTGTCATGACAGATTGAGACGATTGAATTATCGTCCTGATGGGTTGGTAAAATATTCGTACAGGTTTTTTTGAAATTTAATAGATGGCCTCGTTGCGTTAATGGTTTCGGAGGAAAAGGTGAGATTACTTGAAGAGCGAATCAGGAGAGACGGCGTTGTCCGGAACGGAACGATCCTGAAGGTTGACAGTTTTTTGAATCATCAGCTTGACGTAAAGCTTCTCGACGAACTCGGAAAAGAATTTTACCGTCTCTTTAAAGATCAGGGGGTTACGAAGATTCTGACAATTGAGTCTTCCGGAATTGCGATCGCGGTTTCGGTCGCTCGCGAGTTTAACGTCCCGGCCGTTTTCGCGAAAAAAAATCGAACGAAAAATATTGAAGGCGAGGTTTATTCCGCTGCGGTTGAATCGTTTACGTCCGGAATTACTTACACGGTTATTATTTCCAGGAAATTTTTGAACAGAGGCGATCGCGTCCTGATTATCGACGATTTCCTCGCGCAGGGGCAGGCGCTCAAGGGTCTCGTCGGCATGGTTGAGGATGCCGGCGCGGTGGTTGTCGGATGTGGGATTGCGATCGAAAAGGGATTCCAGGCCGGCGGAAAGAACCTCCGGAATCAGGGGTATCGCGTCGAATCGCTGGCGATTATTGATGCGATGAATCCGCAGGGCGAAATTATCTTTCGTTCACAGTCAGACTAACGCGGCGCGGTTATTCAGGAGCTCATATGGACCAGCAAACGATTGTTATTCTCAATTTTGGCGGACGTTATCGCGATACCATCGCGCGCCGCGTTCGCGAGCTTTCGGTTTATTCGGAAATTCTGCCGGTCGAAACCCATGCTGATAAGATCAGAAAAATGAATCCGATCGGGATTATTCTCGTCGGCGGTGGGAAATCAATTCTGGATTCGGATATCGTTTTTCCGGAGAAGAGCCTGTATAAATCAGGAATCCCGATCCTCGGGATTGGCCTCGGCGCGCAGCTCATGGCGGCGCAGCTGGGAGGAACGGTTATCCCGTTGGATTCACCGGGTTCGGCGGCGGATATTCGCGTTGACGCGTCTTCGCCGCTTTTTTCGAATCTGGACGAGGCTCAGCCGGTTTATTTTGATCATGTGGCGCGAATTGAGAAGCTTCCGGACGGATTTCGCTCAACTGCCAGTATGCAGGATTTGAATGTTGCTGCGTTCGAAAACGACGCCGCGAAGCTCTACGGAACGCAGTTTTTTCTTGAAGCGGAGGAAACCGCTTCGGGAAGGCGAATGCTCGAACGGTTCCTGTTCCGGATCTGCGGCGCGGAGGGATCGTTTACGATTGATGATTACCTGAATAATCAGATTAAATCGATCAAGCATACCGTTGGGAAAGAAAGAATCCTGTTGGCGCTTTCCGGCGGGCTCGATAGCTCTGTTGTCGCCGCGATTCTTTCTGCGGCTGTCCCGAATCAATTGACCTGTGTCTTCGTGGATCATGGCTTGATGCGCAAGGGTGAAGGCGATGAAATCGAGGCGGCGTTCCAGGGAAAATCGCTGAAGCTGGTCCGGGTCGACGCCTCCGAGCGCTTCTTTAAGAAGCTCTCCGGCGTCGTCGATCCTGAGAAAAAGCGAAAAATTATCGGGGAGCAGTTCATCAAAGTTTTCAGCAAGCAGGCGCAGCGCGTTGGCGGCGCAAAATTCTTAGCGCAGGGCACGATCTACCCTGACGTTATCGAAAGCGGAATCGGTAAAAATAACCTGATCAAATCGCATCATAACGTTGGAGGGCTTCCAAAGGAGCTTGGCTTTAAGGATTTAGTTGAACCGCTGCGGTATTTATTTAAGGATGAAGTTCGCCAGTTAGGCCGGCTGATGGGGCTGCCGTCGTCGATCGTTAACCGTCAGCCGTTTCCGGGTCCTGGGTTAGCGATCCGTATTTTGGGAGATGTTACCCGGGCGAAAGCTGAGCTGCTGCGCGAGGCGGACGCGATTTTCCGTGAGGAGCTTGCGGATGCCGATTTGCGTCCGAGTCAGTTTTTCGCCGTTTTATCCGATCATCGCTCCGTTGGCGTCGAAAAGGGGGCGAGAACGTATCACTATACGGTTATTCTGCGTGCGGTTCAGACGATGGATTTTATGAAAGCTTCGTATGTGCCATTGCCGGACGAGGTTCTGCGGAGAATTTCGCGTAGAATTACGAGTGAGGTTGCGGGGGTGAATCGGGTCGTGTACGATGTGACGGATAAACCGCCTGCGACGATCGAGTGGGAGTGAGGGTAATTCGTAAAAGGGTAGTAAATTGTTTCCATTTTCCTGAAGAGGGCTGGAGGCATCGGTTTTTCCTGGTTCAGTTGTATGGGTCTTTTGATTGTTCTTATAACAAGCATGATCCTGATAAGAATTTTTTTAAATAGGAACGGTTGATAAATATATTGAAGAAATGACTTGGCGCGATCTCATTTGCGCTTCGTTGCTGGATTTGCATTGATAACTCAGATCCCCTTTTTAATTTACATTTTTGAATAAATAGCGTCATCAGTTCCAATGTTTTGAGGTTTTTATGGTAAAATCTTTTCTGTTACCATGAAGAACGTAATTATGCTTTACAGAGTATCACATTTATATCTGAGCCGCTGGTTTGCGCCGACGGACAAGGTATAATTTTTTATGTGACAAAAACAAATTGGAGATTGGTATATAAAATGGAACAAGAAGTAAATCAGGAATTGGAAACAAAGTCGGAAGATGTAAAGGAGGCGGTCGCCGAAGCTGTCCTTGACGCTGGAGCGACTGTCGAGGCCGTTGATGAGGCCGCTGCGCCCATGGAACCGGTCGACGCCGCCGGAGGTATGCCCGGCGATGGGGACGAAAGCGAAGAAGAGGACAGCGGTCCGAAGGTCAAGACGCAGTTTACCGGTAAGGTCGTTAAAATGAGCCTGGCGGCGGCGCTGGTCGATATTGGACTGGATATTCCGTCTGTGATCCATATTACGCAGATCCCGCGGCCTGAGGGCGACAACGCGCCGAAAAATCTGGCTGACCTGCTGACGGTTGGACAGGAGATTACGGTATGGGTTCGCCGCGTCAAGGATAATCGCGTTGAATTGACGATGATCAAGCCGTTCGATCTTGAATGGCGCGAGATTAAGAAGGATATGGTCGTCAAGGGTTCGGTCGTCCGAATGGAGCCGTTCGGCGTTTTCGTTGAAATCGGTGCGGAACGACCCGGCCTGATCCATATCAGCGAGCTGGCGCATAACTACGTCAAGCAGCCATCCGACGTTCTTTCAATCGGACAGGAAATCGAAGCTCAGGTTCTCGAAGTCAATCGCCGTAAGAAGCAGATTAAGCTGAGCATGAAGGCGCTCTTGCCGGCTCCGGAAGCGAGCGAACACGTTTCCTATGGCCGCAACGCTGAAAAGCTTGGTGATATCGACCTGTCGGAAGTCGGCGGAACCGTCGTTCCCCGTCCGCTTTCCGCGCGGGCGCAGCAGCTCAAAGCGGCTAATTTCGCCGGCGACAACGCGTATCAGGGCGACCGGACGCGAAAACCGAAGCGCACGTCGAAGAAACGGGCCGAACTCAACAGCGAGGGGATCGACCTGATGTTCTCGTCGACGGCTGAGGGTGAAATCGAGCAGACCGCGATGGAAATTGCGCTGCGTGAGGCAATGGAAAAAGCGAAGTCCCGTAACAAGACGGATCGGAAAAAGAGCGGTATTTCGTCGGAACAGGCGGATATCTTAGCACGTACCTTAAATACCAAAGCCGGATAAACGATTTTCTAAAAACATCAATCTCCGGAAAAAGCAGCAGCCGACGCGCGAAGTGAAGGCTGCTGTTTATTTTTATAAAAAAGGCGGCGTTTCGGCGGAGCGGCGCCGGGCCTTGAAACGACCGGTTCTGCGCGCGGAAGCGGGGAGGATTGATATAATCATGCGCAGGATTTTTTATAAAAAAAAGAGTTTCAGCGGAGTTTGGGGTTATGAAATCTATGACGAGGCGCAGAATCGTTCTTAAAATCGGGACGTCGACGGTTACCGGCGGCACGAAGGAAATTAACCGTCCCAATTTGGTTGAGTTAATACGGCAGCTCAGTACGCTGCGCAAGCGCGGTTTTGAGGTCATCCTCGTCAGTTCCGGCGCGGTTGCGGCAGGAAGGGAGGCGCTCCAGAGTTCGGCTTTCCCGAAACATGTCCCGGCGAAGCAGATGCTTTCCGCGATTGGGCAGCCGCGGCTGATGGCGATTTACCATGAGCTGTTTTCGATTTATGGCGAGCTTACGGCGCAGGTCCTGCTGACACGCAGCGACCTGATCCATCGCACCGGATACCTGAACGCGCGCGGGACGATTGGCTTATTGCTGGAGAACGGGGTTATTCCAATTGTGAACGAAAACGACGCGATCGCGACGGACGAAATTCGTTTGGGCGACAATGATACGCTTTCGGCGCATATCGCAGGACTCGTCGGCGCGGAACTATTGGTTCTGATGACTGATCAGGATGGCCTTTTTGACGGCGATCCGGGAAAGAATCCGAGCGCATTGCTGGTTCGGCGAGTAGCCGAGGCGGAGATTCCGGATCGAATCTGGACGGCCGCCGGCGGGAGCCGCTCCGGACTGGGAACCGGCGGGATGCTGACGAAGGTGCGTGCTGCGGATATCGCCCGACGGATGGGAACGACGGTCCGGATCGTCAATGGAGCGGTTCCGGACTGCCTTTTGAAAGTCGCGGACGGCGAGGACTTCGGAACGACGTTTATACCGACCCGTTCGATCCGGGAGAGTCGAAAACGCTATCTTCTGTCTGGATACCGCGCGGATGGGGCGGCCGTTATCGTAGATCGGGGCGCGGCGGAGGCGCTGGCCCAGGGGAAGAGCTTGCTCCCCGCCGGTGTTCGAGCGGTTGTGGGTGAGTTCGATCGCGGCGATACGATTCGAATTCTGGATGACGCAGGAGCCGAACTGGCGGTAGGAACGACGAACTACGGGTCGCAGGACGCGGCGAGGCTGGTCGGCCGACAAGCGGATGAGATTGAGGCCATATTGGGCTATTCGTTTGCGGATGAGATGATTCATCGTGATTTTATGATCGATTCTCGATATGAGGAGGGTGAAAATGGAAATTAGCTGGATTGGCGAGCGGGCGCGCCTGGCGTCGGCCGCTCTGGCGGGCGCGTCTACGGAGGCGAAAAATGATTGCCTGTCGCGGCTGGCGGCGCTGTTGGAAGAGAGCTGCGCGGAAATCGTCGCAGTCAATGCGGCAGACGTTGCCGATGGGAAGCTGGCGCTGACGGAGGCGATGGTCGATCGGCTGACGCTGAACGAGGATCGAATCCGGGCGATCGCGGCGGACGTTCGCGCCGTCGTTTCGCTCCGGGATCCGGTCGGCGAGGTTTTTGAAACCGGTGTTCATCCGAACGGGCTGCGAATCGAGAAGCGCCGGGTCCCGATTGGCGTGGCGGCGGTGCTGTATGAATCGCGTCCGAACGTGACGGTCGACGCGGCGAGCTTGATGATCAAGGCGGGAAATGCGGTGATCCTGCGCGGTGGAAAGGAAACGATCTGGACCAACCGGATTCTCATCGACCTGATTCATCGGGCGCTTCGCGAGACAGGATTGACCGAAGACAGCGTTCAGTTCATTGATTCGCCTGACCGCGCGCTGATGCTGGAGCTTCTTCATCAAGACGCGTTTGTCGATATCGTTATCCCGAGAGGCGGGAGCGGGCTGCATCGGTTCTGCCGTGAGAATAGTCGCATTCCGGTGATTACTGGGGGAATCGGCGTCTGCCATTTATTTGTGGACGCAAGCGCGGATTTGCCGAAATCGGCCCGAGTCGTCTGCAATGCAAAGGTTCAGCGTCCAACCGTTTGCAACGCATTGGAAACGCTGTTGGTTCATCGCGCGATCGCAGGAGAGTTCTTACCGCAAGTCTGCCGAGATTTGGCATTACGAGGCGTGGAATTTCGTGTAGATGAGAAAGCGCGGCAAATTCTTTCTGGCGCCGGGATCGATCCCGCTCGGGTTCTGCCCGCAGGGCCGGATGATTATGATACGGAATGGCTGTCGCTGGTCCTGAGCGTTCGCGTAGTTGATGATCTTGACAGCGCAATTTCGCATATCCGCGAGCATAGCACCGGTCATTCCGACGGGATCTTAACCGGGGATCCGGAGAGCGCCCGCGTTTTTACGAACCGGGTTAATTCCGCGTGTGTCTACGTTAACGCGAGCACGCGCTTTACCGACGGATCGCAGCTGGGGTTAGGGGCGGAAATCGCGATATCGACTCAGCCGCTGCATGCGCGCGGCCCGATGGCGCTGCGCGAGCTGACGACGTATAAATGGGTCATTCAGGGCGAGTACCAGGTCAGGCTGTAAGGCTGCTGATTGGAAAAACAGGGCTCGAATCGTGGAAGGAGAAAACTGATCCAATTCACAGCGATCGTCAGACGCTCTTCCGGTATTCTGTTGTTTCTGGTAAATTACTGAACCGGGCGGCCGACGACCGCTTTACGCGATGATCAGAGGATCAGCATGGCGTCGCCGAACGAGAAAAAGCGGTATTCTTCGCGGATCGCCAGCTCGTAGAGCTCGATCGTTTTTTCTCTGCCGATGAATGCGCTGATCATCATGATCAGTGTTGACTTTGGCAGGTGGAAATTGGTGATCAGTGCGTCGACGGCGTGGAAAGCGTAGCCGGGCAGGATGAAGATTCCAGTATCGCCGCGGATCGGAGCGACCGGATCGTTCAATCCCTGCTCGATGGCTGCCTGCGCGGCGGTTTCGAGCGTTCGCGCGCTCGTCGTTCCGACGGCGATCACGCGGCGGCCCAAGGCTTTCGTTCGGTTGATCCGCGCGGCGGAATCCGGATCGATTTCGCACCATTCTTTATGGATGATGTGGGCGGCGGGATCGTCTTCTGAAACGGGCTGGAACGTGTCGAGTCCGACGTGGAGCGTAACGTCGGCGAATTCAACGCCGCTCTTTTCGAGCGATGCGATGAGCCTGTTGGTGAAATGGAGCCCTGCGGTTGGCGCGGCGGCGGAGCCGGTGAACGCCGGATTGGCGTATACTGTCTGATAGCGCGTCTGATCGGATAGCTTCTCGTGAATGTAGGGAGGCAGCGGCATCTGGCCATTGGCGGACAAATGCGCGTTCAGGTCTCCTTCGAAACGCACGATCCGGCGCGGGCCGTCCGCATTGGTCATGACCAGCGCGAAAAGATCGTTGGAGAGAATGATTTTCGCGCCTTCGCGGATTTTTTTCCCGCCGATCAGGCACTCCCATTCGGTATCGGTCCGTTTCCGCAGCAGCAACAGCTCAACTTTTCCGCCGGACTCTTTTTTTCCGTAAATCCGCGCCGGAAGGACCTTTGTCTGGTTCCGGACAAGAAGGTCGCCGGGATTCAGGTAATCGCCGATGTCGCGAAAATGGCGATGCTCAACGCGGCCGGTTTTCCGGCTGTAAACGAAGAGGCGGGAGCTGTCGCGCGGTTCGATCGGCGTCTGTGCGATGCGTTCCGGCGGCAGCAGGTAATCAAAGTCGGCGGTTTTCAATTTCGTTCGGCTCCTTAAGGGAGATCAGGTCGCTTCGGCGGATCTCAGAAGAGCGGTTCCTGATCGGGCGAATCGTCGCCGGATCGGGCTGGCTCGTCTTTATTCCATGGGATATTCAAGTGCTCATAGGCGCTGCGGGTGGCGCTGCGTCCTTGCGGCGTGCGGTTGATAAAACCGAGCTGGAGGAGAAAAGGTTCGACGACTTCCATAATCGTATCGGTTTCCTCGCTTAGCGAGGCGGCGATCGTATTCAGTCCGACTGGACCGCCGTTGAACTTTTCGATAATCGTCATCAGCAGCCTGCGATCCATTTCGTCCAGCCCATACGGATCGATTCCTAATAGCTCCAGGGCGTCGCGGGCGGACCCACCGGTGATCAGGCCGTCGGAGCGGACCTGGGCGAAGTCGCGGACACGGCGCAGCAGCCGCAGTCCGATTCGCGGGGTTCCGCGCGAGCGGCGGGCAATTTCGGTTAATCCGTCCGCTTCACAATTGACGCCGAGCTTCCCGACCGCGTTGGCGATAATCCTTTCCATTGCGCTGATTTCGTAATAATTCAGTCGGTATATCGCGCCGAAGCGCCCGCGCAGCGGCGAGCTGACCATGGAAAGGCGGGTCGTCGCCCCGATTACGGTAAAGCGCGGGAGCTTCAGGCGAATCGAACGGGCCGACGGGCCTTTCCCGACCATGATATCCAGCGCGGAATCTTCCATCGCCGGATAAAGAATTTCTTCGACGGAGCGGTTCAGTCGATGAATTTCATCGATGAAGAGGATATCGCCTTCCTGAAGGTTGGAAAGAATCGCCGCCAGATCGCCCGATCGTTCGATCGTTGGCCCGGAGGTTATTTTGATACTGACGCCGGTCTCGTTGGCCATGCAATGCGCCAGGGTGGTTTTCCCCAGCCCGGGCGGACCATAAAAAAGGAGATGATCGAGCGGCTCGTTTCGCTGCTGGGCGGCGGTCAGAAGGATCGACAGGTTTTCGCGGATCAGGTCCTGACCGATAATATCGTTCAGGTATTTGGGCCGTAACGCGAAATCGGCGCGTTCATCGGTTGAAATCGTGCCCGGATTTATCAGTCGCTCTTTTTCCATATGTATAATTATACCAGCGCGGAGCGGAAGGCTTGAGAATTTGATCGAAATTCCGTTCGAGACGCTGATGCGGCCTGTTCGCTATGCTAAGTCGCTATGCTAAGATAAAGGAGATCGAGAATTATGTTCGGATATAACGTAGCGCGACATCCTATTTTGAATTTACCGATGGTTTGTCTCTGGTCGGAGCTGGACCGATTCCGCGGCGCTGAGGTCCGGCTGGTTCCCGGGTATGGTTCGGATATCTGTTCCTTTATTGTTGACGGGATCGAATATCTTCATCAGGGATTCACCGATGTCGCCGGGATGAAGTTCTTCGGGATTCCAATGATGTATCCTTTCCCGAACCGGGTGGACGGCTGCAGGATTGAATTCAACGGCGAGACGTACCGGCTTCCGGATACGGATAACGGACGAACGCTGCACGGCCTGATCTCCGCGGCGCCGTTTACGTTTGAGACGCCGGTCCTGACGGACGAGTCCATATCGATCAAGACGTCGCTGACGATCGACCCGGATCATCCGCTGTACGCGGTTTTTCCGATTGCGAACCGGCTCGAACTGACGACAACGCTCGAGAGCGGGAGCCTGACGATTCAGGTGAAAATCATGAATCTCGATTCAACAAAGCGGCTTCCGTTCGGTTTCGGGATTCATCCATATTTTAACGTGCTGGGGATGAAAAAGGATATTCTGATTCGGGTTCCTGCGAAGGGATACATGCCGGTGAACCGACTGATCCCGACTGGGAAGGTCGTTCCAATGGAAGAAGGACCGGCGGATTTACGCGAGCTGACGCGGTTGGATAAGCTGGATTTAGACGATTTGTGGGTGGGAATGGAGCCGTTGAAGCCCATGGAAATTTACTACGAGTCGATTAAGCGGAAGGTATCGATCTTCGCCTCCGATATTTTTACGCATTCGGTTACATATACGCCTGCGGCGCAGGGTTTCTTCTGCCTCGAAAATCAGACGAACGCGACCGACGCGGTCCGTTTATATCAGGACGGATACCAGGACGCGGCGCACCTGATCATTCTCGATCCGGGCGAATCGATCGCGGGTAAAATTCGAATTCAGGTCGAGGCGCTCCGGGAATAGGCGGGGTCCGCGGCGCGGGACGAAGACGCGGTCGCGCGGACCGGGAAAGTTTGATAAAATAAACTTGATTTTTGGAAACTGAAATCGAGACTTTTGATTTTCGGTTTTCCGAAAGAGACGGAGGGGAACATGGCGAAAAATAATCCGAATCCAAAAAGACCCATAAATCAGGCTGGCAGCAGCGAGCTGGTTGATTTTTCGGCTGACGCCTGGAGCTGGAAAGGTAAAGCGCCGATTTATCCGATATCGCCGGAAGGCTTTTCGTTTGATATTGAGAACGAGAACGGATTGGATCGGAAAGCGATTTCTCTGGGCATTATTGGAATGATTATTATCGTGTACAATGCCAAGAGCGCGACGATCCGCGAAGAGGAAATATTACCGGTATTTTTTGAGGTGATTGCGACCCGGTCCTGGCTGACGATGACGAAAAAGGAAGCGGGAGCGTTGGCGAAATCGGTGATTTTGAAGCTGACCGATCCGGAAGCGAGCGGCGATGTATTTGACTTATGTTCCTACGCGCCGTTGGAAGTCAAGCGCAGCTTGCTTCGGGCCCTTTTCGCAGTGGCGCGGATCCGGTTGAAAGAAAATTTTCGGGCGGAAGCGGAAACGCGGATTCTGGAGGATATTGTTCCCAGTATTTTTGAGAATCCTGAGTTTGAGTTGGCGAACCTGACCGGGAATATTATCCGCGAAAAAGTGGAAAACGCGTCGGATGAAGCGCTGGCTGAGCGCGAGCGGACTGCCGCGCCGATAGAGGCTGCCCCGGAACCTGAGTCCGAGGCCGAGGCCGATATCGTTTCGCAGGCCCGGGCGAAGGAATTTGATCAGGACGCGGAGGCCGCGCTCAGGGAGCATCTGGATAAGCTGACGAAAGCAGTACCGGACCTGCCGCCGCTTCCGGAGGAGCCCGAGGATTCGTATATCCCGTTTTCTGATATGGAAGCGGACGAAGCGTTTTCGGCGAAGTCCAGGGAACAGAAACCGCCTCAGCCGCGAACCGAACCGATTTCCGGGTATGCTCCGTCGTCTTCAGCGCCGGTTTCGCGTATGGTCTCTCCGGAACTGTCGGCGAACGACCGAGCGATTCCGGACGATGCGGTCGCGCCGGCGGACCCTGTCGGCGATCTTTACAGGCAGTCGGGTTTTTCGACGGGGGACGAGTACCAGCTTCCGCCGGTTCTCCCGCGTGATCCGCAGCAGGCGCCGTTCTTTGGAAACACGTCGGCTGTGTCGGGCGTCGCGGGGTATTCTCAACCGGTTCCGGACTTCGGCCAGGCGCCTGATTTTGGCCAGGCCCCGACGACTTCGTCGATGGGACCTGGGAGCGTCCCGGTTTCCCGGAGCGTTCAGCCCGGACACCCGTCAGCGTATCCGCCGGCTCCAAATTTTGCTCAGCCGCAGGCGCCATTTCAGGCTGGCATGGGTCCGGGGATCCCGAGTCAGGTTGATCCCAGAAATGCGGGGTTTCCTCAGTACGCTTCTCCGTCCCCTGTTCCTCCGCAGCCGTATCCAGGTCAGGGAGCCCCGGCTGTATATCCGTTTCCACAGCAGCAGGCGATTCCTCCATTTCCGCCGTATGGTCAGCAGTCGCAGGCCTACTATCCGCCGCAGCATTGGTCTCAAGTCCCTCCGCAGTATGGACAGGCTCCGGTGCAGGCGCCTTATCCGGGCGCTCCTGTCCCTCCGCAGGGTTTCCCGCCAGGCGTCGTTCCGCCTTATGGGAATCCGGGGAATCCTGCGAATCCGGCCGATCCGTCGGGCGCAGATATGGAATCGACCGCGCCCCGGAAAACGGTTTGAACCTGCTGTTGGAATATTGAGTATCCCGTCCGCGTTTCTAAGAAGCGGACTTTAGAAGGGGTGCGTTAAAGCGACGTCGGGAGCGTTTCCGGAGGGAGACTCCCCGACGTTGTTTTTTTGTTGTTTTTGGCGGTCTGATTCCTTTTCTTTCTTTTGCGTTTTTGCCTTCGTGAACCGCGTTCGGACTGATCGTTCCGGGCTATAATAAAAGCCGTTCGGACTTCGAACAGAACCTGAAATTCTGCATGGAAAGAGGCTGATGATGAAAGAGATTGTTCAAAAAGTAAAGGGGACTCGAGATTTTTATCCTGAGGACATGATCCTTCATTATTGGCTCGGGGAGCAGATTCGCGCGGTTTCGGAGCTTTTCGGATATCAGGCGTATGAAGGGCCTTATCTGGAAAAGCTGGATCTTTATGCGGCGAAATCGGGCGAGGAGCTGGTCAAGGAGCAATCTTACGTTTTCACGGATCGCGGCGGCGGGGAGATCTGCCTGCGCCCGGAGCTGACGCCGACGCTCGCGCGCATGGTTGCGCAAAAGGGTCAGGCGTTGACGTTCCCGCTGCGACTCTGGTCGTTTGGGCCGTTCTGGCGCTATGAGCAGCCGCAGAAAGGCCGGAGCCGCGAGTTTTTCCAGTGGAATATCGACATGATCGGAGCGAATGGGGCGCAGGCTGACGCGGAGCTGATTGCGGTTTGCGCGACTTTTTTTCAGCGTCTTGGCCTGACAGGGGCGCAGGTACGAATCCATCTGAACGATCGCAGGCTGATGGATCGGAAGCTGGCTGAGATCGGGGTTGCAGAAGAGGAGAAGGCGTTGATTTACCCGCTGATCGACCGGCGGGATAAGATGCGCGAGGGCGAATGGAAGGCGTTCGCGGCTGAGTCGGGGATTGAGGCTGAAACGGTCGCCGGGCTGACGGCGATCCTGAATAACGGCGAGCTTTGGCGGGAATCGGAGGAATTGACCGCGGTTTTTGAGCTGCTTGAGGCGATGGGCCTGGCTGGTTATCTTGAATTTGACGCGAAGATTATCCGCGGGCTGCTTTATTATACGGGTTTGGTTTTTGAAGCGAAGGACGTCGACGGCGGCCGGTCTATTCTGGGCGGCGGGCGTTATGAAAATCTCGTCGGCGACGTTGGCGGCGATCCGCTTCCGGGCGTGGGGTTCGCGATGGGAGACGTCATGATCAAGGCTGTGCTGGAGAAGCTGGGTCTGCTTCCCGCGCTCGATGCTCAGCCGGCGAAGGTTGTCGTGACCGTTTTTGACGCGGCGAATCTGGCCGTATCGGCGGCGCTTGCGATGAAGCTGCGCGCCGCGGGTATTCCGACAATCCAGTATCCAGAGGCGGCGAAACTGAATAAGCAGCTGAAATATGCGGATCGGATCGGGGCGAAAGCGGTGATTATCTGCGGACCGGACGAATTGGCGAATGGGACGGTGACGGTGAAAAATCTGGCGGCCCGTTCGCAGCGGATTGTATCGATCGATGCGCTGGCGGGTGAAGTGAGGGAGATGGTATAAGTCAGGATATCAGGCGTCAACGCTTTTTAGTCTCAGGCTGAAATTCAATCTATCTAATCTGTCAAACGTTGTATAGGTCTTCGTTGTCCAGGTTTTCACAGCGCTTTTAAAATATTTTTTAACCGCTGCGATGAACTGGACCTTTTTTATATTTATCTGCTTGAAAGATTTAGCTTCAAGCAAAATACAAGGCGGAACTTTATCATTATAGTTGGAAGAGGTTCGTGGAAATTTCGTTGTAAACGCAACGTATAACCGGCGCGAACACAGTTTTTTCCTCTTTTTTTCAAAGTTTTTTTCCTTGACGGAAACAGACAGAGCACATACAATCAAGAAGGCTTCAAAAACATTATACGGTCAAATTTCTAAAGGAGATTCTGTCAATGCAAACTGGAATGGTCGGTAAACACCTGCTGAAAACTCAGGAATGGACCCGCGAAGAGTTAGATACTTTATTGTATGTGGCAAAAGAACTTAAAATGCGCTATGCGCTTGACTTACCAACCGATATTTTAAAAAATAAAACTGTTTTTTTGTTGTTTTTTGAAGAATCAACGCGGACTCGAAATGCATTCGAATGCGGGATTACGCAACTGGGTGGTCACGCGAATTATCTGACCCCGAAAGCTACGCAGGTTGGGCATGGGGAATCCCCTAAAGATACGATTGAGGTTTTGGGACGCATGGGGCATGGTATCGGCGTCCGGAATACGCTGGTAGATGGACATCGCTGGATGGAAGACTTAGCCAGGTATGCCAGGATCCCGGTTATGAATATGCAGTGTGATATCTGGCATCCAACTCAGGCGCTTGCGGATATTATGACCATTAAAGAAAAGTTTCATGACGAACTGCGCGGTCGGAAGTTTGTCATTTCGTGGACATGCGCCGGGCAGTACATGCGGCCTTTATCTATGGCAAACTCGCTGGTGACTTTAATGCCTCGTTTTGGCCTTGACGTTACGCTGGCTCATCCGAAAGGTTTTGAGTTGGATCCGAAGATTATGGAAATCGCGAGGGCGAACGCCGACGCTTCCGGATCGAAATTTGAACTGGTACACGATATGGAAGAAGCCTGTACAGGCGCCGATATTATTTACGCCAAGGGCTGGGGGCCGATCATGACAGTCGGTGATGACGAAGCGCGAGGGCTGGCGATGATCAATGAGCATCCTGATTGGTTTGTCGATCAGCGCAAAATGAGTCTCGGCTCGAAGGATGCGATCTATATGCACTGCATGCCGGCGGATCGTGATATTGAGGTCACCAGCGAAGTGCTGGATGGTCCGCAATCTGTTATCTATGATGAGGCTGAAAACCGCCTTCATACCATTAAAGCTCTCATGGCGCTCACCATGGGAAATATCAACAGAAGATAATTCAGTTTTCCTGATTCTTTAAGTGCCTTGCGAAAGGACGGGGCAGGATGAGCGGCAAACGATTGTTTTCCCCTCCTGCCCCATAAAAATCCATGGTTAGACGCAAACTCAGCCAATATTTACTGTATCCATTTATCGCGATTATGATCGCGATGCTGATCGGCGCCTTCATTATCTGGGGAGGCGGAAATAATCCGATTGAAGTGTACCAGCTGATGATCGAAGGATCTATCGGTACGTCTCAAACGCTCTCCGAAACAATTCTCAAAACAGCGAGCTTGATCATTGCAGGTATCAGCTATGCGTTTGCATATCGATGCGGGATGCTCAATATCGGGATTGAAGGCCAGATGCTTGCGGGAGCAATATTAAGTACCTGGGTTGGTGTAAATATTACCTTTTTACCAGGCGTTCTTCATTTATTTGTCGCAGTTATGGCCGGTGTTCTGGCGGGTACTTTTCTGGGCTGCTTTATTGCTTTTTTGAAAAATCGCTTCGGCGCAAACGAAGTCATAACGACCGTCATGATGAATTACGTCATGTTGTTTATTGTCGAGTATCTGGTTACGGGGCCTATGCGTGAAGCGCCTGAATTCCCGCAATCCGCAAGGGTATTATCGACTGCTGGGCTCCCTGTTCTGATTCCCGGGACAAGAGTTAATATTGGGATTATCCTTGCTCTTTTACTTATTGCGCTCTACAGCTACTATTGGAAAAGAAGTAAAAGGGGTTTTGAAATGCGGATTGTTGGCGAGAATCCTGCTGTCGCAAACAGTATTGGAATTAATGTCAATCAAAATCGGATGATAGCTTTCGCTGTTTCAGGCGCGTTAGCCGGCCTTGTAGGAGGAATGGAGCTGTTAGGCATTCAAAAAAGGCTGCTTCAGAATTTCTCGGCAGGATATGGTTTTGATGGGATTGCGGTTGCGCTGCTGGGTAAAAACGGCCCCATTGGCATCATTCTCTCGTCATTTCTTTTCGGCGCAATGAAAACAGGGGGGAATATGGTGCAGATGTTTTCGAACGTTCCATCGTCTGTTGTCCTGATTATTCAAGCCGTTATTATTCTGATGATGACGATTCAGGTATTTCCTATAAAGCAAAAGGATTAGAAGGGGCTTATTCATGTGGAATTTTATGATCGTCATTTTTCGTGACAGTACTTCTATTCTTTTTGTCGCGCTTGGGATTCTTATCATGCAGTTAGGCGGTGTGATTAATATTGGGGCTGAGGGAATGATGCTGATGGGTGCTTTTTTTGGCGTCCTGGGGACCTATTTAACTGGATATACTGGCATAGGAATCCTCGCATCTCTCATTATTCTTGCAATATTCGGTCTGCTGTTTGGCCTGATGACGGTTTACTGGAAAGGCAATCAGGTTGTTGTTGGCGTTGCTCTGAACCTTCTTGCTGAAGGAATGACCACGACTCTATCGAGGCAAGCTTTCGGTACCGGTTCGCAATCTTCAATTCAAGGGTTTAAACCCGTTTTTTCAGGTATCTCTGTCATGACCTTTGTTGCGTTAGCCCTCGTTATTGCTCTTTACTTTTTTCTGTATCATACAAATCTCGGACTTCGGATTCGTGCGGCTGGCGAATATCCAATTGCTGTGGATATTGCAGGAATTGACGTTTATCGGGTACAGCTGACTGCTGTCCTGCTCGGCTCGATGATCATTGGCCTTGGCGGCTGCTCGCTTTCAATGGCGCATATGAATAGTTTTTCAGAATTAATGACCGGCGGACGTGGGTATATTGCGCTTGCAGCGGTTGCATTGGGGCAGTATAAACCGGCAGGCGTTCTTCTTGCTTCTTTAATGTTTGGTGCAAGTAATGCACTCCAGTATAATTTGCAGGCAAGTATTACGAAATTCCCTGCGCCCATCATCCGTATTATCCCTTACGTTGTTACGATTATCACGGTTATTATTTCGGGGCGAAACTCTAAGGATCCTGCCGCTTTAGGTAAAAAATATGTCAAGTTTAGTTAATTCGCTCGCTGACAGGAGGGGCTTATGATGAAATACATATAATCAGGTCGCTTTTGTATATTCCGTTGCTGCGTGTTGTCCGGCACGATATGAGGTCTGCCGATAGGAGGAGGCAGTCTCAGGCAAATGCCCGACCGGCGGGATACAGATGCGAATCTATGTTATTTGCGATCTCGTTAATTGTTTTTTGTGAAAAACCGTATTGAACGTATTAAAGTAAAAGAAAAAGGAGTGTTACGATGTTTAAAAAGAAGAATGCAGTGGCTTTTGTGTTTTTGGCGGCAGTCTGTACTTTATTTTTAGCTGCCTGCGGCCAGTCAGTGAATAACAGTGAAACGGCCGAGGCGGACAAAGGAAAGCAGAGTGATGCGATTGAAACGACGGATAGGTCTCAATACAAAGTTGCTTTGGTTCTCCCCGGAACGATTAATGATGAAGGCTGGAACGCGACGGCGTTTCAGGGACTGGAATTAATTAAGCAGGCGGGCTTTGAAACCGCATATTCTGAAAATGTTAAGACGTCTGATTACGAGGCTGTTTATCGAGGATATGCCGGTAAAGGGTATAACCTCATTATAGGACATGGTTTTGAATTTTTAGATCCGGCTAAAGCTGTTGCGGCAGATTTTCCAAAAACGATGTTTGGGGTAACCAGTACATTTGAATATGCGGATCCCAACGTTTTTGCGATGGATACCAACAGCAGCGACGCAGGATTTCTTGCCGGCGTATTAGCCGCAAAAATGACAAAAACGAAAGTCGTCGCCGTGCCTTGCGGATTGGAAATTCCAGGAATTATCCGATATGCGACCGGCTTTAAGCAGGGCGTTGAGTACATTGACCCTGAGATCAAAGTACTGAGCAGCTATACGGGTTCTTCTTCGGATACAGCGCAGCTTAAAGAGTTGACCGCGGCAATGGTCCAGCAGGGAGCTGATATTATTGCGCCGAACGCGGATCAGGCTGGTATTGGCGCGTTTGAATATGTTAAAGAGCATAAGGGCCTGCGGATTATCGGCGTTTATGGCGATCAAAAGGCTTTGGCTCCTGAACAGATTTTGACCAGCGCGATTATTGATATGCCTGGAGCTATTGAACAGGTTGCGGAGCTTGGTTTTAAAGGAGAGCTGGAGGCTAAGGCGTATGTTTTCGGGATTAAAGAAGGTTCAGTCTGGCTCACGGACTTTAGTTCAGACGTGCCGCAGGATGTTCAGGACCTCCTGAGGGACGTTAGCGACAAAATTAAAAACGGCGAAATTGAAGTTGAATACGTTCTGGAATGATTTGAAATCGTCATGCTTGCCTGTCAATCTCAGACTTGAATGGATGCAAGAAGGGTAATTCAGATGGATCCTATATTGCAGTTAAAGAATATTACGATAAAGTTCAATACGCTTACTGCTAACGACAACGTTTGTCTTGATATTAAAAAAGGCGAAACACATGCGATTCTTGGCGAAAACGGGGCGGGAAAAAGTACGCTGATGAACATCCTGTACGGCGTTTTAAAGCCGGACAGCGGTCAGATTATTCTTGATGGACAGGAAGTCAACATTCGGCAGCCCCGAGATGCGCGAGCTCTCGGGGTTGGCATGGTTCATCAACATTTCATGCTGGTTCCCGCTCTGACTGTCGTCGAGAATATTATTTTATGCACCTGTCAGACGTCGCTGATTAATATGCGAAAGGCAAGCCGGAGGATCAAGGATCTTTCCGCGAAATTTGGTTTGGAGGTTGATCCTGCCGCTGTTGTGAGAGACTTGTCTGTGGGTCAGCAGCAGCGGGTTGAGATCCTGAAGGCGCTCTATGATTCGTGTAAGATCCTGATTCTGGACGAGCCGACGGCTGTACTGACGCCTCAGGAAACGAACGAACTTTTCAAGATCATTCGCCAGCTGAATGAAGCTGGAACCTCTGTCGTTTTCATTTCTCATAAATTGAATGAAATTATGGAAATTGCAGATCGCGTTACCGTATTAAGAGGAGGCAAATCGGTCTGGAGCTCCAGAAAAGCGGACACCAATGAGAAAGAACTGGCAAGGCACATGGTCGGCAGGGATATTGTGTTTACGCGCAATGAGAACACGGCGGTCCGGGACAAAAAAATAGTTGAGGTTAGAAATCTTTGTGTGTCGACGGCTTATAAAAAAAATGTCGTACAGGACCTGTCATTTTCCGTATTCAATAACGAGATATACGGAATCGCGGGGGTTGACGGAAATGGGCAGTCTGAAATGGTTAAAGCGCTGCTGTCGATTATTCCCAAAGACTCCGGTCAGGTTATTTTTTGCGGTCAGGATATTACACATGAAAGTACCAAAGAAATATTTCACAAAACGATTGGTCATATTCCTGAAGATCGCTTAAACATGGGGATCATCAGTCATTTTTTTATTTTCGAAAACACGTCTTTTTACAACTACAGGACGGACGAGTTCTCTTCTACCAGAAATTCGATAAATTGGAAAAAGGAACATCTGTATAGCAGCGAGCTGATTAAAAAGTATAACGTAAAAGCTTCGAGTGAGAATGCTGCTTTGACGACTCTCTCCGGGGGGAATCAGCAAAAATTAGTCGTAGCGCGTGAGCTGGATAAAAAGCCGCGGTTTCTTATCGCGGCGCATCCGACCCGCGGCGTTGATATTGGCGCAACTGAGTCGATTCGAAAGCATCTCATCTGCCAACGGGATCAGGGATGCGCAATTATCCTGATTTCAACTGAGCTGGAGGAAATTATGTCTTTGTCGGATCGATTCGGCGTTATGTATGAGGGTAGGATGATCGCCGAAACGGCCCCGAAGGAAGCGAGCATCGAGCAGATCGGATTGTGGATGGCAGGCAGAGGCGCATAATCGGGCAATGTTATTGTTAGGGAGCAAGAGGCAGATGAAAAAAATCAAGATACTGGGTATTTGCGGAAGTCCGCGCAGGAATGGAGCGACTGAGCTTGCGCTTCGAATCGTTTTGGACGATATTTCGTCGGTTTCGGACGATTTTATGGTTGATTTCTGGACAGTTTCGGGTAAAAAAATCAGTCCCTGCGTTCATTGCGACGCTTGCCTCCGGGCTCGTTCCATGTGCGTTATTCAAGACGACCATCAGGAAATCGAGCAGAAAATTCTTGCCGCTGACGC
>CALIHP010000064.1 GCA_938020565.1 uncultured Anaerolineaceae bacterium
ACTTTCTTTTCTTCTATCCTCTTTTCCCTTGACTACGGAAAATTGAAACGCAGACACCGCCGCGGGCTTTACAGGATGAAACAATTCTATGAGCTATAATAAGAATAATGAAAAAGTGTCGCCACTGGCGACACAATTGAGATGGGCAAACCACCTCAAGATTATGTCTGCATGCAAGATATTCGCACGCAGCGTCTTGACGGGCTGGGCCGGTTCAGCGTCCTAAATTTTCCCGGATCGCCATTGCGCAGATTTCAACCGCTTCCGTCAGTTCCGATTCGTCGATAATCAGCGGCGGGTTGAAATACAGGACGTTCCCCAGCGGGCGGAGGAGCAGCCCGTTTTCCAGCGCGGTTTGATAAATCTGGTATCCGACGCGTTCTTCCGAAGGGAACCCCTCCTTCGTCTCCCGATCCTGAACCAGCTCCAACGCGTGGACGAGGCCGAGATGGCGGATTTCGCCGATATTCGGATGATCGGAGAAGGTATCGTTCATCAGTTCGGTCAGGAAGCGGGCGCGCCGGGCGGCGTTCTCGAGGATCGGTTCTTCGCGGAAGATGGACTGCACGGCGAGGGCGGCGGAACAGCCGAGCGGGTTGCCGCTGTAGGTATGGCTGTGCATGAAGGCTTTCCCTTCGTTATAATCGGCGTAGAACGCGTTATAAATTTCGTCGGTCGTAATCGTGATCGCCATGGGCATATAGCCGCCGGTCAGTCCTTTCGAAACGCACAGGATATCGGGACTTACGCCGGCATGGTCAAACGCGAACATCTTCCCGGTTCGGCCAAATCCGGTCGCGATTTCGTCGGCGATCAGGAGGACGCCGTACCGGTCGCAGAGCGCGCGCAGCTTCGTCAGGAACTGCGCCGGATAGATGCGCATGCCGGCGCTGCCCTGCAGCAGTGGTTCGACGATGATCGCGGCGGTCTCGTGCGCATGCTCCGCGAAGGCGGCTTCCGCTCCGGCGAAGCATTCCGTTTCGCAGCTTTCGCGCGTTTTCCCATAGCGGCAGCGGTAGCAGTCCGGCGCTTCGACCTGAATCGTATCCATCAGCATCGGCTGATAAATCTTCGCATACAGGTCCATCGCGCCGACGGACAGCGCGCCGATCGTTTCGCCATGATATCCCTCTTCGAGACACATGAACCGGGTCCGTTCGGGATGTCCGGTCTGGTACATGTACTGGAAGCTCATTTTCAGCGCGCATTCGACCGAGGCGGATCCGTTGTCGGAAAAATTGAATTTCGTCAGTCCGGACGGAATGATCTCCAGGAGCTCTTCGCAGAGGCGGATGACCGGTTCATGGGTGAAATTGGCAAAGATGACGTGTTCGAGCTGGTTCAGCTGGCGCTGGATCGATGCGTTGATTTTGGGATGACAGTGCCCCAGCAGGTTGCACCACCAGGAGCTGACGATATCGATATAGGAACGGCCTTCGCTGTCGTAGAGGCGGACGCCTTCGCCGCGGTCGATAACGATCGGTTTCAGCAATTCATAATCTTTCATCTGCGAACAGGGGTGCCAGATCATGGAAAGGTCTTTTTGGACGAGCTCTGCGGTACGTGGGTTCATCGGTCCTCTTTTCGTTTTTGGCCTCAGGGCGGTATTTCGTTTATCCGGCGACCGGAGCGAACGCGGCGAGGAGATCGCCGAGCTCCGCCTCGATTTCGTTCGCGTTCGGGGCGATGGTCCCGATGACCCGGACGCCGGTTAATTCCTCGATCATCGCGCGATTGTCGCGCGTAAACGGCGAGGCTTCATAGCGGTTCAGGATAATTCCGCGCGGATCGAGCCCTTTTGAACGGGCGTAGGCGACGGTCAGCACGGTATGATTAATCGTTCCCAGCCCGGCGTCGGCGACGATCACGATCGGCAGCGCGAGCGCCTGGATAACGTCTTCCAAGAGAATCCGCTCACGATCGTCCCAGCGGATCGGGCAGACGATCCCGCCGCTCCCTTCGGCGACAAGGACGTCGAAACGGCGCGACAGCGCGGCGAAATCGGCGGCGACTTTTTCGAGCGAGACCGGTCCGCCTTCGAGCTTTGCGGCTAAATGCGGCGAGACCGCGGTTTCGTACAGGTACGAGATCAGCGATTCGGGACGGTCCGGAAGCCCGCTCAATCGACAGACCTCGCGCGCGTCCCCGGCGGCGATCGTCCCGTCTTCGAGCCGTTCGTTCCCGCTTGCGGCCGCTTTATAGTAGCCGGCGTTCCGTCCGCTTTCGCGAAGCTTTTTCAGCAGCAGTCCGGCCGCGTACGTTTTTCCGACGTCCGTACCGGTTCCGGTGATAAAAATGCCCTTAGTCATGGCAGAGCTCCGGTTTGTATCCGAGTTCATCGATCATCTCCATATCAGTTTCGATTGAGTATCCCGCCGTCGTGAGCATGTCGCCGGAGATCACGGCGTTCGCGCCGGATCGGAAACAGGCGCGCCCCTTATCGGCGATCAGTCCGCGGCCTCCGGCGAGCCGGATCGCGGCTTCGGGGTTGATAAAACGGTAAACGGCGACGATCCGCATCCGCTCTTCATCGTCGAGAAGCCGGTTCTTTTCGAACGGCGTCCCGGGAATCGGGTTCAGGAAGTTGACGGGAACGGAGCGGACGCCCAGCTCGCGGATATCGATCGCCATGTCGATCCGGTCCTCGACCGTTTCCCCCAGCCCCATGATCCCGCCGCAGCATAAGCTCAGCCCGGCGGCGCGCGCCGCCTTGAGCGATTCGATTTTCTGGTCGTAGGTATGCGTGGTGCAAATCTGCGGAAAGAAGCGGCGCGACGTTTCTAAATTGCAGTGAAAGCGCGTCAGTCCGGCGGCTTTCATCCGGTCGAACTGGTCCCGGGTACAGAGGCCGATCGAAGCGCAGACGTTAACGTCGGTCTTTTCATGGATCGCGCGGACCGTCGCACAGATATGATCGACGTCGATCGGCCGGAGCTTCCGTCCGGAGGTGACGATCGAAAAACGCAGCACGCCTTTCGAGGCGTCGGCAACGGCAGCATCGACGATTTCTCTCGTCCCCAGCATCGGGTATTCTTCGGCGCCGGTATGATAGAAGGACGACTGCGCGCAGAATTTACAATTCTCGGAACATTTTCCGCTGCGCGCGTTGATAATCGTGCAGATATCGAATCCATTGCCGCAGAAAACCTCGCGCAGCCCGTTCGCGGCAGCGGTCAGCTCCGCGAGCGGTTCGTCGTAAAGCCGGCGCGCGGCGGCGGCGTCAATTCTTTCGCCCCGTTGAATCCGATCGGCGACGTCGTGAGAATAGGTCATTCGCAATAACTCCTTTTTAAGGATTGTCTGGGCTCTCGGTTCCCGTCCGGGATTCGTCGGAGGGAAGCCGGATCGAAACTTCGCCGGTCGATAAGGCGGCGGTTTCGTTTCCGTCGGAATCGTCGTAGCGGACGATGAGCCGGAAATTGTCGTCGATCGCGAGCGCGGTCGCCGGGCGTTGGGTCCGGCCGTCGTCGGTCAGGATGCGTTTCCCGATCAGGAGCGAGCGTTCACGGTACGCGGCGAGGTACGCCTTCGCGGGAAGGTCGTCGTAGTACGTCCGGAAACGGGCGAGGAACGTCCCCGCGATCCGGCTCCGGAGCCCCTGGAGCCCGGTATTCCGCGTCAGCGCGCTCCCTGCGATTTCTTTCAGCTCGTCCGGCCAGCCGCCTTCCGGCTCGGTAAGGTTGATCCCGACGCCGAGGACCGCGTAATCGAGACGTCCGCTCTCGAGATTCAGCGACGCTTCGGTCAAAATCCCCGAAACTTTTTTCCCGTTCATAAAAATATCGTTGACCCATTTTATATTCGTTTCCCCGCCGCAGCATGCCTCGATCGCTTCGGCGACGGCGACGGCGGCCGCGGTCGTTATCAGGAGCGACTGACGCGGGTCGATCGTCGGACGCAGCAGTAAGCTCATATAGATACCGCTTTGTCTGGGGGAATAAAAGGAGCGATTGAGACGTCCGCGGCCGCGCGTCTGCGTCTCGGCTAAGAGGACGGTCCCTTCCGGCGCCGCTTCCTCCGCCCTGCGGCGCAGCTCGTCGTTTGTCGAATCGATCGATTCCAGGACGACGACGCTGTAATCGGCGCGGATCGGCTCGGGAAGCTCCGCCAGGATCGCGCTGACGGAAAGGCGGTCAGGCTCGCCGAGGAGACGATAGCCGTTATTCGTAATCGCGTCGATTTCGTAACCGTCCGCGCGCAGCTTTTCGACCGCTTTCCAGATTGCGCTGCGGCTGACGTTGAGTTCGTCCGCGAGTTCGTTCCCGGAAAAATAAGAATCCGTCCGGGCGCGGAGGCAGCTTAAAATACGTTCGGAAAGTTTCAAGGGGCCCTCTTTATTCTTCACCTGTTATACACTCATTTTTTAAGATTGTCAACCTTCGAAAAGACAGAGTTGACAATCGTGGCTTTATTTCTATAATAGGGGAAGCTTTTTTGCGGCGCTTTTTCGCCGGGAGTGGATTTTATCGTTCATGAAGGGACGTTTCGTATGCGAATAATCCGGCTTAACCTGAAGTTTGCCGTCGTTCTGACAGCGGTGCTGTCGTTTTTATCGGCATCGGTCCGCGTTTCCGCGCGCCCGATCGTTTTTCGGACGTCGTTCTCGGGCGGCGATATCCCGTCGATCGATCCGTCGCTGGTTGAGGAGCCATACGGGATTCAGCTCGTCGACGAGCTGACGGTTGGGCTGCTGCGGATGAACGAGGAGACGCTGACGCTCGATCCCGGGATTGCGGAACGATACGAAATCAACGAGACTGGCGATTCGGTAACGTTTTACCTGCGGACGGACGTTCCCTGGGTCCGGTATGATTCGGAGCGCGGCGCGGTCGAGCGGGTTGTCGACTGCCGCGGGGCGGCGAGGTTCGTGACCGCGGCGGATTTCGTTTATGGGATCGAGCGGACGCTCCGGCCGGAGACGGCGGCTCCTTTCGCGTTCCTGTTGAATAAGGTTGTCGCCGGGGCGGCGGCGTATAACGATGGGTCGAATCCGGACTTCGGCGCGGTCGGGATCCGGGCGGTCGACGAACGGACGCTGGCCGTCGATCTCGTCAGCGCTTCCCCGTACACGCTGAATATCCTGAGCCTGTGGATGTTCCGTGCGGAACCGGGATGGCTGATCGAGGGAGACGACTGCACGGAGGCATACGGCGACCGCTGGGCGGAGACGGACGCGTTTCAGGGCTATGGGCCGTTTACGCTGAAATCCTGGACGCATGACGCTGAACTGACGCTGATTCGGAACCCGTTCTGGCCGGCGAGCGAAGCGATCCCATCGGCGCGGATCGATGAAGTGACGATGCGGATGATCAGCGAGACGAGCGCGATCGCCGAATATGAAGCGGGGAATCTCGATTACGCGATCGTCGGATATTCAGACTACGATCGGCTGGAGAGCGATCCCTGCTATGCGGACGCGCTGGTCGGGAAGCCGCTGAACGTCGGGACGGAGGCGGTTTTATTCAATCATCTGCTGCCTCCGACGGACGACGTCCGCGTCCGCCGGGCGCTGTCGCTGGCGATCGACCGGGCGGCGGTTGCGGCGGCGCTGAAATCGGGAACGCCGGCGCGGTACTGGATTCATCCGAGCGCGATCGGCGCGCCGGACCCCGGGACGGCGGACGAATTCGGCGCGGAGACCGACGTATCGCGGGCGAAGGCGCTGATCGACGATTATTGCGCGGAAAAGGGTATCGAGCCGGGCGAGCTGACGCTGACGTATTATTACAGCTCCAGCGATTTGCATCAGATCCGGGGGCAGGTTTTAGCGGAGATGTGGCGCGGCGCGCTGGGGATTAACGTCGTCCTGGAGAACAGCGACTGGGGCGTTTTCAAGGATGTCCGGAAGGAAGGCCGGCACCATATTTACCGGACTGCCTGGAACCAGGATTATCTCGACGCGAATAACTTTACTGCGGACGTATTCCTTTGTCCCGGCGGGTATTACCAGCCTTCGACCGATTGGCCGACGGAGGGCTGCGCGGAACCGTTGGACGCGGATCCGCTGTATACGGCGTACGCGGAGCTACTCGATTCGGCGGCGTCCGAGCGAGACCCGGCGCGTCGGGCGGAGCTTTACGCGCGGAGCGAAAAAATCCTGATCCGCGAGGCGGCGATCCTGAGCCCGATCAGTTATAACGACGCGACGTACCTTCTGAATCCGATTTTTCAGGTCCCGACGACGCGAACGGGGTACGACCGCTGGGAAAAATGGGGCGTGGTCCCGGAACGCGAGCCTTTTACAGAGGATTGATCCCCGGCGGCGTCCGGGGCGGGCTGATATAATTCTGGCATGAGACGCGATCGACGGTTTTTTTCGCATGGCGCGCGCGACGCCGTCTGGTATGGGGCATGGTTCGTTCTCGGCTGCGCGCTCTGGGTTTTCTTCCTTAACGGCGGCGATATCCCGTTCGATTTCCATGATTGGGCGGAGGTCAACGCGCCGCGGCTGGCTTTCGTTCAGGACGCGCTCCGGAAGGGCGTTTTCCCGCTGCACATGCCGGACGCGAGCGCGCTACGCGGGGTTACCGATCGTTATTTTTCGCTTCCCGACGTCTTTTTTACGCCGCAGCTGTTCCTGATGAAATGGCTGAGCGTCGGCGAATTTGTCCTGGCGCATTTCCTGATCCTGTACGCGGCGGGGTATATCGGTCTGGTTCGCCTGTCGCGGCGGCTGAAGCTTTCGCCGGCGGCTTTCGCCGTCCTTTTCCTGATTTATAACGGGAATGGTCATCTGCTTTCGCATGTCGCGGTCGGGCACGCGACCTGGGGCGGGACGCTGCTGTTCAGCTGGTTCATGCTTTGGGTGTATGAGCTTTACGAGGAAGGCGAACCGCCACGGGGCTGGCCGCTGAAGATGGGCGGGCTGCTGTTCGCGATCTTCCTGCAGGGCTCGTTTCATCAATTTGTCTGGTGCCTGCTCTTCCTTTGCGCGGCCGTGCTGACGTTCTGGACGCGGCGCGGTCCGGATTGGGCGCGATGGAAAGCGATTTTTTCAGCCGGCGTCTGCTCGGTCGGGCTGTCGGCGGTTCGGATCCTCCCAGTCGCGATTCAGCTCGACGGCTTCGACGACGATTTTCTTGGCGGTTACCGATCCCTCCGGCAGCTGGTCCGGGCCTTCCTGATTCACGTTGCGCCGGCGGACGCGCTCGACCGTACCGTCACCGGCGGGACGCTCGGCTGGTGGGAGTATGACATGTATATCGGGTTCGCGCTGGCGGGGCTGCTGCTGATTCTGACGGTGCTGCGCGCTGGCGAGCTCGTTCGGGCGCGGCGGTTCCCGCGGATATTGATCCCGATTGTGGGGATGAGCTCGCTGGCGGTCGGGAACGTGTACGCGCTGTTCAGGGCGCTCCCGGTCCCGCTTTTTTCCGGGGAACGGGTCAGCTCGCGTTTCCTGATCCTGCCGTTCCTGTTTTTTATGGTCGAGGCGCTTCGAGCGCACGGGCCGGAAGCGGGAATGGAGGGGCGCGGCGCGAAGATATGGCCTTGGGGCTTTGCGCTGCTGACGGCGATCGGCGCGGGCGAGCTTTTCGCCGAGGCGCGCGCCTGGCGGGTTGGGGAAGCGGTCCGGGCGTTCCCTGTGACCGTGACCGATCTGTCAATTAAGATCGTCGCGAATCGCGCTGATCCGGTTTATTTCCGCGCGCTTTGGATCGGCGCAGGCATTACGTTGCTGACAGCGGCGGTGATGACGTTGAGTTTTTTCGTTGATCCGTCGAGAAATAAATCTGTAAGGAGTATTCAACCGAATGAACAGGCCTGAAATCCGTCATGAGCCGCTGGTATACGAGTATCGCGGCGATATTCTGGATAACGTTCACATGGGCTGTCTGGCTCTTGTCGACGAAGCGGGAAAGGTCGTCTTTTCTGTCGGCGATCCGCGGTCCGTCGTTTACATGCGCTCGTCCGCCAAGCCGATTCAGGCGCTTCCGGTTATTCAGCGGCGGCTGGACGAAGCGTATGGGCTGACGCCCGAGGAATCGACGATTTTCGCCGCGTCGCATAGCGGCCAGCCGCACCTGATCGCGGCGCTGGAATCGATTTTCGCCAAAACCGGTTTCAGCGAAAGCGACCTGATTATGAAGCCGACGGTCCCGGCCGACCCGGACGCGGCCTTCGCGCAGCGTTCGGCCGGGGATCCACCGCGGAAATTCAATCATAACTGCGCCGGAAAACATGCCGGGATCCTGCTCCTCCAGCGGGCGCTGGGCGGGGCGATCGCGGATTACTGGAAACCGGAAGCGGCGGCGCAGCGGGAAATCCTGCGTGCGGTCTCGATCGTCAGCGAAACGGATCCGGAGCGGATCGGGATCGGCGTGGACGGCTGCGGCGTTCCGGTCTTCGGAATTCCGGTCGCGAGCTTCGCGACGGCGTTCAGGAATCTGGCCGCGCCGGATCGGATCCGCGACGGTTCGCTGGCGGAAGCGGCTTCGCGTTTCGTTCCGCGAATGCATCAGTACCCGTACATGATCAGCGGTTACGGACGTTTCTGCACGCTTCTCAACGGCGATCCGAACCTGGTCGCCAAAGGCGGAGCGGCGGGCGTTTACGGCCTCGGCCTGAAACGGCAGCGCATGGGGCTGGCGTTCAAAATGACGTCCGGCAGCTCGAAGGTCTGGGGTCACGTCATTCGGCAGGTCTTGACCGATCTGGACGCCGCCGACGAAGCGACGATCCGCGGGCTGGAAGCGTTGGATCCGGTCGAGCTGCGGAACGATAACGACCGTGTCGTCGGCGAATTCAGGACTGCGTTCGCGATCAGCGCCTGATCCCGGAAGCGCAGGCAGAGGTTTATTCCCTTCGATTTACGACGGTTAAGTAGAATCCAGCGACTTCCTCCGGCGTGTATCTCGTATTTTCGGCCAGCCACCATTTGACCGTTTCGGCGAAGCTCCAGACCAGGTGGCGCACGAGGTAGCCGGAGGGAACGTCAGCCTGGAAATCGTCCCGGTACCGGGAGAACAGTTCGTTCAGATATTCCCGGAAGTATTTCATGAACAGATCGCCGCTTTCGCCATGCAGGATTCCGTTCAGGTCGTTCCGGTGCGCTTTCAGGTGATACAGGAGGTGGGTCAGCTTCAGATCGACGCTTCCGCTTCCCGCCGAATAATCGTGGTCCGCCTCCTGGGTGAGGTCTTCGTTGAAGATGTGGTGAAAAATATCGGTGCACATCGATCGCAGCAGCTCGTCTTTGGTTTCGAAATGCGCATAAAAGGTGCTGCGGCCGATATTGGCGGCGTCGATAATTTCCTGAACCGTGATATTCTCGTAGCGTTTCTTCTCCAGCAGGCTGCTGAGGGCTTTAAAGATTGCATCGCGGGTTTTGATTTGCCGCCTGTCCATGGTCCGCCTTTCGGTACAGATGATGCGAATTGTTCATTATCTGACATTCGGGATTTTTTGATCCTTGAAAAAAAATCCCGGCTGGATAAAATCGTAATCGAACAGGATGTTCTGTATTGGATAGATTGTACGCTGATTTTCGTTAGCGTCAAACGAAGCGAGGCAGGATCATGATTAGAAGGATCAGCGACTTTTTAGCGGGTCTTCCCGCGACGATCGCCGCAGGGGTTTTTCTCCTGATGGATCTCATTCCGCATCTGGCAACGGAATTCGGTATTGCCAAGGCGCCTTTGATCGCGTTTCCGTTCGATCCGGCGTGGATGACCGTCCTGATCAGCGGCACGCCGCTCGTATACCTGGCCGTGTGGCGCATGATTCATCATTCCGGGATCGGGAAAATCTCGTCGGCGTTATTAATCTCGATCGCTATGTTCGCCGCAATCGCGATCGGCGACCTGTTCGCGGCGGGGGAGGTCGCCTTTATCATGGCGGTCGGCGCGATTCTGGAAGAACGGACCGTCGAGCGCGCTAAGAAGGGCCTGAAGAAGCTGATTTCGCTCGCTCCGGCGCAGGGCCGGCGGATCGTGGATGGAAAAGAGGAGATGATCCCGGTACGGGAGATTCGGGTGCAGGATACGCTGCGGGTTCTTCCCGGCGAGACGGTTCCGGTCGACGGCGTCATTGTTCGCGGCGAAACTTCGATCGATCAGTCGGTCATGACCGGGGAATCGCTCCCCGTGGATAAGCGCGCCGGAGACGAGGCGTACAGCGGTACGATGAATTGTTTCGGTTCGATCGATATCCGGGCGACGCGGGTCGGGGAAGACAGTTCGCTGCAAAGGCTGATCCGGCTGGTCCGGGAGGCGGAGGATAAAAAAGCGCCGATGGCGCGGGCGGCGGATACCGCCGCGAGCTGGCTCGTTCCCGCCGCGCTCCTGATCGCGATTCTGGCTGGCTTGATGACGCGCGATATCGTCCGCGCCGTGACCGTTCTGGTCGTTTTCTGTCCCTGCGCGCTGGTTCTCGCGACGCCGACCGCGATTATGGCCGCGATCGGGCAGGCGACCCGGCACGGCGTTATTATCAAGTTCGGGGAAGCGCTGGAACGGATGGGGAAGGCGGATACGGTCGCGTTTGATAAAACGGGAACGCTGACGTACGGACGGCTGGAGGTCAGCGACGTTATTTCGTTCGACCCCGCGCTCGACGAAAAGGAGCTGCTTTCGCTCGCCGCTTCCGCCGAAGCGAAAAGCGAGCATCCGTTAGCGAAGGCGATCGCTGCTCATGCGCGGAATTCCGGCGTTCGGATTTCGGATTCTGAAGCATTTCACATGATCCCCGGACGCGGGATCGCTGCGACGGTTCTGGGGCGGGAGCTGCTTTGCGGAAGCGAAGGGTTCCTGATCGAGAACGGCGTTGAATTGAACCGTGGGGTTCGTGAAACGGTCGCTGCGCTCCGTCTTCAGGGAAAGGCGCCGATCCTGGCGGGGGAAGACGGGGCGTGCGTCGGGGTCCTGGCGATGTCCGACACGCTGCGTCCCGAAGCCAGGCGCATGATCGCCGAGCTTCGCGAGATGGGGACCGAGGTCGTGCTGCTGACCGGGGATCATCAGCAGACCGCTGATTATTTTGCCGGCCAGGCCGGGATCGAGCGGGTCGAAGCGCAGCTGCTTCCGGAAGAAAAGGTTGAACGGATTCTCGCGCTTCAGGACGCAGGCCGGCTTGTGTGCATGATCGGGGACGGTGTGAACGATGCGCCCGCGTTGAAAACGGCCGCCGTCGGGGTGGCGATGGGCGGGCTGGGAAGCGATATCGCGGTCGACGCGGCCGATATCGTTTTAATGCGCGACGATATCTCCCGGCTCCCGTACCTGAAACGGCTTTCCGACGCAACGCTCAGAACGATCCGGACGAGTATCGCTTTATCGATGGGGATTAACCTGATCGCGGTGACGTTGTCGGTTCTGGGCGTTCTGACGCCGACGACCGGCGCGCTGGTGCATAACGCTGGCTCCTGTCTCGTCGTATTGATCGCTGCGCTGCTTTACGATCGAAAATTTGAATAAGGATTTTCGACGGGTGAGAGCTCTGCCTTTTTGATGTGAATGTCCCTGAAAACGTACTTTTTCTTACAGTGTCGGGCGGAATCGTTTATCATTATTTTGACTTATGTCATTTCTCATAGACGACGGTAATCGGGGACAGAAATTCAATAAAAAGGTTGAGGAAAAGAAATGAGCTTAGCGAAATTTAATAAGGACATGCCGGTAGCGGCGGCTCTTCCGAAGCGAATCGAGCGACTGAACGATTTAGCCTATAACCTGTGGTGGGCATGGAATCCGGACGCGGTCGACCTGTTCAAGCAGATCGATCCGGTTATCTGGAATTCGGTGACGCATAGTCCGATCGAGATGCTGAAACGGACGTCGCGCGCCGTTTTCAACCAGAAAGCCAACGATAAAGAATTTATCGCTGCTTACGACGCTGTGCTCGCTGCCTTCGACGCGTATATGACCCGGAAAGATACCTGGTTCGCGACGCATTATCCGAATATCCAGGACAAAACGATCAGCTACTTCTCGTTTGAATTCGGGCTGCATGAATCGATTCCGGCGTATGCCGGCGGGCTGGGGATTTTAGCGGGGGACCACCTGAAGGAATCCAGCGATATGGGACTGCCGCTGGTCGCGATCGGGTTTATTTACAACGAGGGCTATTTCGTTCAGAAAATTACCGAGGACGGCTGGCAGGAGACATCGAATTTTCATCTCGATTTCTCGAGTCTGCCGATGATCCCGCTGACGGACGAAAAGGGGAAGAACATTATCGTTTCCGTTTCGCTCCCGGGCCGCGATATTTACGCGCGCGCCTGGATGATGCAGGTCGGGCGGGTTCCGCTTTATCTTCTCGACACGTCGATCGACGAAAACTCGCCATACGACCGGCAGCTGACCGCAAAGCTATATACGTCGGACCTGGAAACGCGGATTTCGCAGGAGATTCTTCTCGGGATCGGCGGCGTGCGGCTGCTGCGCAGGCTTGGGTACAGCCCGACTGTCTGGCATATGAACGAAGGCCATGCGGCGTTCCTGGCGCTGGAACGCTGCCGCGAGTACGTTAAGGGCGGGAAGAGCTTCGACGAAGCCGTCGAACTCGTCCGCAAGGGCAACGTTTTCACGACGCATACGCCGGTCCCGGCAGGGAACGACAAGTTCCCGGTCTGGTTGATTGAAAAATACTTTAATCAATACTGGGCGGAACTGGAGCTGAGCCGCGATAAGTTTATCGATCTGGCGCGCGAAGCCAGTCCGTACGGCGATCAGTTCACGATGCCGATTTTAGCGCTCAAACTCTCCGAACGCTCGAACGGCGTTTCCGAGCTTCATGGCGAGGTCTCCCGATCCATGTGGCATTTCTTATGGAAGGACAAGCGCGTCGAGGAGGTTCCGATTACCTCGATCACGAACGGCGTCCATACGTTCAGCTGGACATCGCGGCGGATGGGGCTGCTCTTTGATAAATATTTAGGGAAAGAATGGCGCGAGAATCCGGATCATCCTGACGTCTGGGCGAAGGTTGACGAAATCCCGAACGAGGAACTCTGGGCCGTCAAGCGGCACCAGAAACGCAAGCTGGCCCGGTTTGTTAACGACCGCGCCCGGGCGCAGTGGCTCGCGGGATCGATCCATCCGATCCAGACGCTGGCCGCCGGCGTTCTTCTCGATTCTGACGCGCTGACGATCGGATTCGCGCGCCGGTTCCCGACGTATAAGCGCGGGAACCTGATCTTACGCGATTATGAACGGCTGCTGCGATTGATTAATGATGTTCATTGCCCGATTCAGATTATTTTTTCCGGCAAGGCGCATCCCGCCGACGAACCGGGAAAGCTCATCGTCCAGCAGATTTACCGCGCGATCAAGGATCACCGTATGGGCGGGCGCATGGTTTTCGTCGAAAACTATGATATGGATATCGCGCGGCACCTGGTTCAGGGCGTCGACGTATGGATGAATACGCCGCGGCGTCCGAACGAGGCGTCGGGAACGTCCGGGATGAAGGCGGCGATGAACGGCGGGCTGAACTTCTCGATCCTCGACGGCTGGTGGCACGAGGGCTACAATGGGAACAACGGCTGGGCGATCGGCACGGATGCGACGTTTGATTCAAACGAACGGCAGGATGAGGTCGACGCGCTGAGCCTGTACGAGACGCTGGAAGACAAGATCGTCCCGATGTTCTACGAGAACCGGGATGAAAACGGGATCCCGGCCGGATGGATGACGATGGTGAAGAACGCGATCCGAACGCTGTCTCCTGAATTTTCGATGCGCCGGATGGTCAGCGAGTATGCGAACCGGATGTACCTGCCGTCGATTTCAGAGCAGCAATAAGCCTGGACGAAAGATGTTTTTCATGCGAAGAGGAGAGCGCCGCTCTCTTCTTCTTTTTTAGTATGTCGGGTTTTCGATTATCCGGAATTGGGAAGCCTCGTTGGTCCGGATCGTGGGCAGGCTTCGGCGATCGCGGCCGCCGTTGTCATCTTCTTTCCGGATTCTTTTTCGCGGGAACGGTTTTGTATTTTATAAAGAGGACGGATAACGATTTTAAGGGGAATGCTGCGAATGGAAGCTGAATTCAGGCCGAAGGGAATGGTATTCGATTTTAATGGGACGCTGATCGACGATACGCTGATTCAGCGGGAAGTCTGGCGGCGTTTATTCCCGGTCTTCATGAAGCGCGAAATGGCCGAGGGCGAATATGAGGCGCGGATCCTGGGGAACACGAACAGCGTTATCCTGCAATTCTATTTCCCGGGAATTACGCCGGAACGCGAGTACGCGATGCTGACTCGGAAAGAAGCGCTTTATCGGGAGGTCATGCGCGAGGATCCGGCGCGGCGGATCGTTTTTTATCCGGGGGTAACTGAGACGCTGGACGGGCTTCGCGAGCGGAGAATCCCGTTTACGATCGCGACCGCTTCGGAGATTACGAACGTTGAATTTTACTTTTCCGATTTCGGGCTGGGTCGCTGGTTCGCGGGTCCCGAAGAGATCGTTTTCGACAACGGGACGTTCCCGGGAAAACCCGAACCTGATATTTACCGGATCGCAGCGAAACGATTGGGACTGACGCCGGCGGAGTGTGTTGTCGCCGAGGATACGCTGGCGGGGATTACCGCGGCGAAAGCGGCCGGGATGGGGCGGATCTTCGCGATTAATCCGATCCTGAACCGCGCGGAGATCCTCAGCGACCCGGAGGTTTACCGGGTCCTTCCGGATTTTGTCGGATTTATCGATCGCTGGGACCGCAACGATTTTCAATGAAAATGAAACGAGATAAAATCATGACTTTTATGGATTCGATGCCGACGGGGATCATCGTTCTGGATTGGAGAAAACTAAGCGACGCGTATCATCTCCCCGTACCGCCGACGATAACAGTTTGGATACGCGCTCCGAAGGACGCGGCGCGCTTAGCCGGGATCTTGAAAACGGAATACCCGGGCGATCACCCGCTGAAATTCCTGGATGAGGACGGCGTGGCGATGGGCGGAACGACGGTCGACGGTTTGACTGACAGCGCGATTCTGCTTGAGAGCTGCGCCGCGGTCGATATTCCGCCGCTTCCCGCTAATCACGGGTTTGAGAATTTTCAGGACATCGTCGCGACGCTGCGTTCGCCGGGCGGCTGCCCCTGGGACCGGGAGCAGACGCATCAGTCGATCCGGGACGATTTCCTTCAGGAGGCGTACGAACTGATCGACGGTCTCGACCGTCTCGATCTGGAAATGATCCGCGAGGAACTCGGCGATATCCTGCTGCATGTCGTCATGCAGGCGCAGATGGCGGCCGCGGACGGCGAGTTCACGATGGGGGACGTCATCGACGGGATCAGCGAGAAAATGATCTTCCGTCATCAGCATATTTTTAACCGGCAGGAAACGCTGACGTCGGACGAGGTTGTCGATCGTTGGGAAAAGCTGAAAAAAGCGGAACGGGAAAAGAAGCGGAAACGGCAGGGGCTTCTCGACGGAATTTCGATCGCGATGCCGGCGCTGTCGATGGCGTTCGGTTATCAGAAACGGGCCGCGCGCGCCGGGTTCGACTGGGATTCGGTCGACGGCGTCTGGGATAAGCTCGCGGAGGAGATCGCTGAATTTAAGGCGGCGGCGACGGACGAAGCGCGGAGTGCGGAATTCGGCGATATCCTGTTTACGCTGGTCAACCTGGCCCGGCGGCTGAAGATCGACCCGGAAACGGCGCTGCGTTCAACGAACCGCCGCTTTTACGACCGGTTCAGCTATATTGAAAAGCGGGCGGAGGAGCAGGGGAAGACCGTTTTCGACCTGACGCTCGCGGAAATGGACGCGCTCTGGGAAGAGCGGAAAGCCCGTGAAGAAAGCTGACCGGCCCCGCGTCCGTATCGTTCCATGGATCGCGGCGTTCCTTTTTTCAGCTCTCGCCGTCGCGTTCCGCTTCAGTTCGGAAATCGTCGAACGGCGCGAAACAATCCGGCAGCGGATTCCGGCGGTCCAGGCCGAAATCGCGGGGTTCTCCGCGGCGGTTCAGCTGCCCGAAATCGACGTAGCGATCGAGCGTCCGCTTCGGGTCCTCGCCGGATCGGAAAGCCGCCTCGATTTTACGCTGTCGGCGGAGGCTCCGGGCGAGATTCCCGGCCTGGAAACGCGCCTGGTCAGCGAGACTGCGTTCGCCGGCGCGGAGGTCATGAACGGGACGGCTTTTTTCCCGGTTCGGTCCGAACCGTTTCAGGGAAACGCGCACGTCCGGATACGGGCCTGGCCGAACGAATCCCGCCTGACAGGCGAATGGACGCTGACCGCGCTTTTTTTTGATCCGGATCGGACAGCGCTCGATTCATCCGGCGCGATCGACCGATGGGTCCGCGTTACGAAGCCGATCGAGATCGAGGCCGTTCGTTTTTTGGGATTGGACGCGGCGGCGATCAGGTGGTTTTTTCGAGGATGGATAGCAGCGGCGGGATTGTCGCTGATTTGGGGACTGGCGCAGCTGGTACGGAGACGGTCCGTTCATTAAGAAAAAGTGGGCCTGGCAGGATTCGAACCAGCGACCAAGAGGTTATGAGCCCCCTGCTCTAACCGCTGAGCTACAGGCCCCACGGTTCTCTATTATAATTGAATTTGTGAGAAAAAAAAACCTGAGGCTGTTCGTCGATTAATATTGACGTATCGTCGTTCTAAGGAGATTTCACCGATGAATAAACTTTTAATTACGAATGCGCGGATTTATACCCCGCTGCATCCTGTTTTTACCGGCTGGTTACTCGCCGAGGATAAAAAAATCTTATCGTTCAGCAAGGGTCAGCCGAGCGCTGAGCTGGCCGCGGCGGCCGACCGGACGATCGACGCCGGCGGGAAGGCGCTCCTTCCCGGCTTTATCGATATCCATACTCACGGCGGGTTAGGGTATTGCACGATGGACGCGGATCCGGTCCGTCTCCGCGCAATCGCCGAGCGCAACGCGCAGCATGGCGTTACCGGGTTTTTACCGACGACGCTCACGGATCAGTATAAACCGACGGTCGCCGCGATCGAGGCGGTGACGTCGATGATCGGTGAGCGCGGGAAGGGGTCGAAGATTTTCGGGGTTCATCTCGAGGGCCCGTATTTTAACCCGGTGAAAGCTGGGGCGCAGGATCCGAACAGTATTCGCCGCGCCGACCCGAAGGAGGTCCGCGATTTTATGCGCGCCGGAAAGATCCGGCTGATCGCGATGGCGCCCGAGTATCCGGAAAACCTCGCTGCCGGCGATATTTTCGCGGCTGAGGGGATTACCGTTTCCGCGGGGCATACCGATTCGAACTATGCCCACCTGGTCGAGGCGGCGAAGCATGGCTTTTCTCTTGTGACGCACCTGTTCAACGGCATGAAGGCGTTCAGTCATCGCGAGCCGGGGACGATCGGCGGCGCGCTGACGCTCGACGATTATACGGCGGAGATTATCTGCGACAACGTGCATTCGCATCCGGCGGCGCAGAATTTAGCCTATCGCGCGAAGGGAAACCGCGGGATTATCCTGATTACGGACTGTATCCGGCCGTCGGGGCTTCCGGACGGGACGTACCCGTTTGCCGGTACGGTCAGCGTCACGGTCTCTGAAAACGGGACGAATTTACGGCTGCCGGGTGGGAACCTCGCCGGTTCAGCGCTGACGATGGATCGGGCGCTCAGGAATTTTTCCGCGAATACCGGCGCGTCGCTGGACGAGATCTGGCGCTGTTCGAGCCTGAACGCCGCGATTAAAATCGGCGTTTCCAGCGAAACGGGCAGTATCGAAAAGGGCAAGCTCGCCGATCTGGTCCTGCTGACCGACGAATTTGAGGTCACGCATACGATTATCGACGGGCAGGTCGTCTACGAGCGATAAGGAGCGGTCTCTGTTGAATTCATCGCAATCCGTTTCTCAGTTTAATCGGCTGAAAGAAAAGATCGCCGAAAACCGGGCGAAGATGGCGATTATCGGTCTGGGCTACGTCGGACTTCCGCTGGCGATTGTTTTCGCTGAAGCCGGGTTCGACGTAACCGGGCTGGAAATCAATCCGGAAAAGGAAGCCAGCGTCAATCGCGGCGAAAGCTATATTCCCGACGTCCCGTCGGAAGCGGTTGCGAGGCTCGTCGGCGCGGGAAAGCTTCGCGCGAGTGGCGATTTCGCCCGGCTGCATGAGATTGATCTGGTGACGATCTGCGTTCCGACGCCGCTTCGCAATACCGGCGATCCGGATTTATCGTTTATTATCGACGCTGCCGACCAGATCGCCCCTTACCTGCATCCCGGAATGGCGATTACGTTCGAGTCGTCGACGTATCCGGGAACGACGCGCGAATTGATCCTGCCGAGGATTTCAGACGGACGCGACTGGGTCGTCGGCGAAGATTTCTTCCTGATTTTCTCTCCGGAGCGGATCGATCCCGGCCGGAGCGATTATTCGACGAAGACAACGCCGAAAATTATCGGCGGCATGACGGCGCGGTGCACCGAGATCGCGAAACTCTGGTACGGGCGGGCGATCGACCGGATCGTTCCGGTTTCGTCGCCGGAGGTCGCCGAGATGGCGAAGCTGCACGAGAATACGTTCCGCATGGTCAATATCGCTTACGTTAACGAGCTGGCGCAGATCTGCGAACGGCTCAATCTGGACGTCTGGGAAGTCATCGACGCGGCGGCGACGAAGCCGTTCGGTTTTATGAAATTTACGCCGGGTCCGGGGCTGGGCGGACATTGTATCCCGGTCGATCCGCATTACCTGTCCTGGAAGATGAAGTCGATGCACTACAATACGCGCTTTATCGAGCTGGCGTCGGAGATCAATACCAACATGCCGCGGTACACGGTCGGCCTGATTCAGGACGCGCTGAACCGGGACCGGAAGAGCCTGAACGGCGCGAAAATCCTGATTATGGGCGTCGCGTATAAGGCGAATATCGACGACATGCGCGAAAGTCCGGCGCTCGACGTGATTCACCTCCTGATCGGAAAGGGAGCGGAGGTTGAATACTATGACCCGTACGTCCCTTCCTTCCGCCTGGATAACCGGACGCATTTTTCGCTTGGCGATCCTTCCGCCGTGATGGCGGATGCCGATTGCGTCGTGATCCTGACGGATCATCGCGCCTTCGATCGGGCGCGGATTCTCCGAGACGCGCGGCTTATCGTCGATACGCGTAATTTCCTGGGCGAGGACGGTAAAGGAAATTTGAAGGTTGTTCGCTTATGAACGGGAAGAATATTTTCGTGACCGGCGCCGCCGGGTTTATCGGAGCGAGACTGAGCGAAATGCTGCTGGATCGCGGGTATAACGTAACCGGGATCGATAACCTGAACGATACGTACGATCCGGAGATGAAACGGTACCGGTTATCGGCGATCGGGAAGCGGGCGAATTTCCGTTTCCTTTATGGGGATATTACCGATTTGCCGCTGCTCGAAACGTATTTCGCAGCGAATCGGACCGACGCGATTATTAATCTCGCCGGGATCCCCGGCGTCCGGCGGAGCGTCGAAAATCCCTGGATTTTCCTCGATTCGAATATGAAGGGGAACGTAAACCTGCTCGAATCGGCGCGGAAGTACGCGGTCCCCAAGTTTATTCAGGCGTCGACGTCGTCGGTGTATGGGGCCGAAGCTCCGTATCCGACGCCGGAGACCGCCGACACGAACCATCCGCTTCAGCCTTACGCCGTGACGAAGAAGGGCGCGGAGATGATGGCCTACGCGTATCACTACCTGTATGGAATCGACGTCACCGTGTTCCGATTTTTTACTGTGTACGGTCCGAAGGGACGCCCCGACATGGCGATTTTCCGTTTTGTAAAATGGATTTCGGAGGGAATGCCGCTGAAGCTTAACGGCGACGGACGGCAGACGCGCGGATTTACTTTCGTCGACGATATCGCGGCGGGAACGATTCTGGGGCTGGAACCGGTCGGGTACCAGGTCTTCAACTTAGGCGGTCACGAATCGATATCGATGAATGCGCTGATTGCAAGGCTGGAGGCGCTGATCGGGAAGCGGGCCGTGATCGAGCGGGGACCGTCCGAACGCGCCGACATGGCGGCGAATCTCGCCGATATTTCGAAGGCGCGCCGCGAGCTGGGCTGGGAGCCGGAGGTGAACCTTGACGAGGGCCTGAAACGGACGGTCGACTGGTACCTTCGGGAACGGGAAATCCTGAAGCATATTCGGGTTTAACGATTGCGATGCGACGGTTTTTCGGCCGGTATGAAAACGCTCCGTTCCTGAACGTCCTGAAGAATTCAGGTTACCTGATTTTAAGCAACCTGATCAGCGTTTTCCTGACGGTTTATATTACGCGTCTTCTCGGCGCGTACGCTTACGGCGTCCTCGGGATTATCACGAGCTACGTTACCAATATTAATAAATTTTTTTCGTTCCGGATGAACGAAATGGTGGTGCATTTCGCCGGCGATCCCTACGCCAGGGGCGAGACCCGGAAGACGGGCGCGCTGATTAAGTTCGCGGCGGGGCTGGAGGCGGGGACGTCGCTGTTCGCGTTTCTGGTCCTGATGATCTCGGCGAAGTTCGGAGCGGAGCTTTTCCTTGAGGATCCGACGCTGTCGAATCAGGTGATCCTGTATGGGCTGTCGATTCTGGCCGGCGGGTGTATCGAGACGGCGAACGGGGTCCTCCGGATTTTTGGCGAGTACCGTTCGATCGCCTGGATCAACCTGCTCCAGAACGGCGTCGTTCTGGCGTTCGTCCTGATTTCCGGGAACCGCGGGTTCGGGCTGACCGGAATCCTGACGGCGTACCTGATCGGGAAGGTCCTGCTCTGCGTCGCGCCGGTCGTTTTCATGCTGAAGCTGCTGCCGCGGAGGCTCGGGGCGGAGTGGTTCCGCGCGCCGCTGTCGCTCCTGGGCGAGAAGCGCGAAATTCTCCGCTTTACCTTTTCGACGAACGTCTCGAACACGATCAACCTGGTCGCCCGCGACGGCGAGGTTCTCTGGATCGGGGCGCTCCTGTCGCCGCTTTACGCGGGCTATTATAAAACGGCGATGACGATTATCAATATGGTCCTGCTCCCGATTAATCCGTTCATCGATACGACGTATCCCGCCATGGTCCGGCTGATCGGCGAACGGAAATGGCGGGACGTGAAGCGGCTCCTGACGAACGCGACGACCGTTTCGGCCGCCTGGACGGGCGCATGCCTGATCGGGCTGGTCGCGTTGGGGCGGCGGCTCCTTTTTCAACCGATCGCTTTTTTCGGACTGAGTTTTCAGGTTTTTTCCGCCGAGTTTCTTCCGAGCTACGCGCTGATCCTGATCCTGATGATCGGGTATGGGACTGCGAATGTGCTGTTCTGGAATCGAACGCTGCTGCTGTCGTTTGAGATGGCGGATACCGCAATGTGGATCAGCCTGGCGGGGATGGGGCTGAAGGTAATTCTGACGCTGGCGCTGGTCCCGACCGCGGCGTATCCGGCGGAAGCGGCGATCCTGTCGGCGTATCTGGCCGGGACGGTCCTGTGGATGACCTGGGTGGGGCTGAGGACGCTGAATCGCGCCGAACGGAACGGAAAGGCCGGAGGCTGATCATGAGGCTCGCCGTAAGCGCTACGTCGAAGATTCCGTCGGAGACCGCCAACTCGATTCAGGTTCTGATGGCCTGTCAGGGGCTGGCGGACGCGGGGCACGAGCTGACGCTGGCTTTTCCCGGGACGGCGACGCCCGATTTCGACGCGATCCGGGCGCAGTATGGGCTGCATTGCGCGCCGTTTCCGATTTCCGCCGTTCCGTCGGTCCGGGCGCTGCGGCGGTTGGACTTCTGCGCCCGGGCGCTGATCTCCGGAGCGCGGACGCGTCCCGACGTGATCTATACCTGGACGCTGCAGCTGGCGGCGATCGCGGTCCGGCGGCCGTTTTCCCGCGTTCCCGTGATTTATGAGGCGCATGACCTGCCGTCCGGGCGGTTCGGGGCGTTCTGGACGCGACGGTTTATCGCGTCGGGCCGGCCGAAGCTGCTGGTTTTTATTACGCACGCGCTCGAAGCGAGTTTCCGTGAACGGTTCCCGACGCTGGCGGAAGCGGAAAGCGTCGTCGCGCCGAACGGGATCAATCTTCAGGATTACAGCGCGCTCCCGCCGAAGGGCGAAGCCAGGCGGAGGATGGGGTTCCCGCCCGACCGGAAAGTGATCAGCTGCTCGGGTCATTTGTACGCCGGGCGCGGGGTTCCGCTTTTCCTCGACCTGGCGGCCGATTTCCCTGAAGCGGATTTTTACTGGTTCGGGGGAACGGCGGAGAGCGTCCGCGCTTATCGGGAAACGGCGGCCGCGCGCGGGCTCTCCAACGTCCGTTTTACCGGCTTTATCCCGAAGCGCGATTTGCCGCTGGCACAGGCGGCTTCGGATATTCTGCTGATGCCGTATGGGCGGGCGATCGCGGGAAGCAGCGGGGGGAATTCCGCCGCGATCTGCTCCCCGATGAAGATGTTCGAGTACATGGCGGCGCGGAGGCCGATTGTGACGTCGGATTTGCCGGTTCTCCGCGAGGTCCTCGACGATCGTTCGGCGCGTTTTTGCGAACCGGAGGAGCGGGAGTCCTGGCGCGCGGCGCTTAAACGGCTGCTGGACGACGAGGCTCTGGGGGAGGCGCTCGCGGAAGCCGCGTTTGCAAAGGTTCAGGATCTGAGCTGGGAGTCGCGCGCGCGGCGGATCCTGGCTGCGCTCCGGTGATCTTGTTTGTCTGTAAGCCTGGTCGCGCGAGATATTATCCAAGAAAGCGAGAAAAACCTATGAATCGATCCTCTTCCAACTCAACCGCGGTTTCCCGGAAATTTCGAGCGGGTACGTATCTTACGGCCACGGCGACGGCGACGGCGGCTTCGCTGGCGATCGGATTCGCTTCGCCGGGCGATTCCGCGCGGGGGTTTCTCGCTGCGCTGGCGCTGGCGCTGCCGGCCTGCTTCGTCGGTGCGATCGCGTTTCTCCGTCTTGACCGCCGCGTTTCGACCGGCGCGTTGATGATTCTTGCGTTTGCGCTTCGGCTGGGCTTCGGGCTGGCGACGGAGAATCTGCTCCCGGTATACGGGTATCCTGACGAGCCGCAGCAGCAAAACGGCTATCTTTTCGACGACGCCTGGCGGCGCGATACGGAGGCGCGGCTTCTCGCGGTCGATCCGAGGGATTCGATTCCGCTCAGCGAAACGTTTACCCACGTTTATCATAACGATCAATACGGCGGGATCGCCGCGCTGACGGTCTGGATTTACCGGCTGCTCTCCCCGGACGCCTGGCGTTTCGCGCTGGTGATCCTGCTGGGCGCCTGGGCAACGGCGATCGGCGTTCCGTTTTTAAGGACGGCGATCGAGCGGCGCGACGGCGGGCGGGTGGCGCTGATCGCGTCGCTGATTTTCGTTTTTTATCCCGACGCGATCGTTTACGCCGGCGCGCCGATGCGCGAGCCGTTCCTGATCGGCCTGATCGCGATTGTGGTCTGGGCGATGTTCACGATGCGTGAGAATCCGCTGCGGTCTGCGCTCGTTTTCGCCGGATGCGTGGCGGCGATGATCCCGCTGTCGCTGTTCGTTGTCGGCGCAGTGTTGATCTGCGGCGCGGTCTGGGTCTGGGCGGAGTTCCTGATCCCGCGTTCAAGGGCATGGCTGACGATTGGGATCCTTGCAATTGTCGTTGGCGGGACCGTGGCGCTGCTGACGACCGGCGGACTGATCGAAACGTATATTCATTATGACCTTCATACGATGGAGAACCAGTCGGGTTGGGTCGAAAAGGTCGTTGGCGAGGTTGGCGGCCAGTTCCGGACGCTTTTCCTGGGCGTGTACGGCCTGACGCAGCCGGTCCTTCCGGCGATCCTGTTCTATCAGCCGACAACGCCGTACTGGAAGGCGGTCGGGATTTTCCGAGCTGCCGGCTGGTACCTGATTGTTGCCGTGCTGTTTTACGCGCTGTTCTCGACGCGGAAGATCGAAGATCGGGGAAAGCGGACGACGATGATCGTTGGGGCGCTTTTTCTTGCGGGATGGATCCTGGCGAGTTCGATCCGCGCCGGCGGGGACCAGTGGGACAATCCGCGTTACCGGCTGATCTTTTTGCCGCTGATCGCGTATTACTGCGCCTGGGGCGTCGATTTTGCGCTGCGGACGCGGGACGCATGGCTGGCGCGATGGGTCGCGATCGAAGCGGTTTTCGTCGTTTTCTTTTCGCAGTGGTACTATTCGCGCTATTCCGGCGACGCGATCCGGCGTTTCCCGTTCTGGAAGACGGTCGTTTATATTTTCGCCGCTTCGGGGCTCATTTTCGCGACCGGTCTGATCCGGCCGATTCGGGCGCGGCTTTCCGCGCGCCGGGCCGAAAAGGACGCGGAAGTCCGGAAATAAGCCGTTCGAGCGCGGCCTTATCAAGCGCAATCAACCGCTGCGACGCTGGGCCGCAGCGGTTGATTCATTCGGCGCGCAGAGTTGATGCGGTGTTGACAGTTGATCCGGATCAGGACTGCGCGGCGGTTCGGACGCCCCCTAATTCGAACCGCGTCTGATTGATTTCTATGATAGCGAAAAAAAACGACAATTTTGGCTCTTGATGAGTTTCGTAATGCCTGAACAGGAGTTTCGTCCTGGTGGATGCTGGATTCAACGCTGGAAAGTACGGACGGAACCCGTGCGTCCTACTTCCGCCAATACCCTGTCTCTCGGACCGGAATAAAATCGTCGACGGTCAGGAACGCTTTGTCGTCATGTTTGAAGACGATCGCTTCGACGTCGGTAACCTGTTTACGCTTGCAATTAACATGCAGCATCGCAACCTCGCCGTCCTTTCCACGCGCTGTCATCTCGGTAACGCCATATCCGTTCCGGCGCAGGTCGATTGCGATTGACTCCGGGTTGCTGAGCGTTGTCACGGTTACGCGCTGGAAGCCGATCGCCAGGCGTTCCTCGATCATCATTCCGATCACGTTCCCGGTTGCGAATCCGAACGCATAGCCGAGCGTCGTCAGGAAATTAGCGTCGCCGCGGAGCGCCTGCGATACGGCGAGGAAGAAGATGGTGGATTGAAGCGCGCCGAGAATCCAGACCAGGATCTTTTTCCCGCGAATAACAAAAAGGAGACGAACGGTGTCGATCGACATGTCGATCACGCGCAGGAAGAAAATGACCGCCGCGCTGATGATAAAGGCCTTGGATACGGTGAAAAAAATTTCTAAATTCAAGTCTGGTACCTCTTTCTTTCCGGCGGACGCCACGTCTTTTTTTCCCTGATTTACGGGCGTAAAATCCGTCCGTACAGGTAGATTATACCCGCCAAACGGATCGCGTTCGGAAAGAGCGGCCTCCGTCGGGTACCTGGCTCGGGAAGGGACGGCGAACGGTGAGCTCGGAATTTCAGGGCTGCGTTAGTTGTAACAAACTAAGTTTGACAGATTTGACAAAGGGATTATACTATCTTTAGTTAGCGAAAGCTAACCAAAGATTTATATAAATTAAGGATGAGAAAATAAAAATGAACCATTCCTATGCTTCAAAAAAGTTATCGGCAGTTGTTTATGCGGCGGCTCTCCTGGCGGTCGTGATGATGTTCCTGACGTTCGGAGCGGTCCGGGCGGAAGGCGAACCGATAAAAATTGTTGCGACGACGACGATGCTGGCCGATCTGATCGACCGGATCGGCGCGGATCATGTCGACGTCAGCGCGCTGATGGGTCCCGGCGTGGATCCGCACCTGTACCAGGCCGGCGCCGGCGCAGTCGCGAAGCTTCAGAATTCAGACGTTGTCGCTTATCATGGGCTGCATCTCGAGGGTAAGATGGGCGAGGTTTTTGAATCGCTCGACGCGCAGAATCACAAAACGATTTGTCTTGAGGATGGGATCGAGAAGGCGGATCTTTTATCCGACGAAAATAACCCGGAAATTTATGATCCGCATATCTGGTTCGACGTTTCCCTCTGGAAGCAGGCGGCCGTTCACGTCGCCGCGGCGTTAGCTGGGCTCGACGAGGCGAACGCGGCGGAGTACGAAGCGAATCTTGAGACTTACTTGAAAGAACTGGATGAGCTCGAAGCTTATATTAAGGCGCGCGTTCAGGAGCTCCCGGAGGATCAGCGTGTCCTGATCACGGCGCACGACGCATTCCGCTATTTCGGCCGCGCCTATGGGATCGAGGTCCGCGGTCTTCAGGGGATCAGTACGGACGCCGAAGCGAGCACTTCCGCGGTCAGCGATCTGGCGACGCTGATCGCGGCGAAGAAGATTCGCGCGATTTTTATCGAATCGTCCGTCCCGGTTAAAAACGTCGAAGCGCTTCAGGACGCGGTAAAGGCGCGCGGTTTCGACGTTGTGATCGGCGGACAGCTGTATTCGGACGCGCTGGGCGACGCGGGCACGGATGCGGGAACGTATATCGGAATGGTCCGCGCCAACGTTGATACGATTGTGAATGCGCTGAAAGGGGGAATGTAACGATAAATGGAACCGGAAGCGGCTATTGTTATTGAAGATCTGACCGTTGCTTATGACGTGAAGCCGGTTTTATGGGACATTGATCTGGAAATTCCGTCCGGCACGCTGACCGCGATCATCGGTCCGAACGGGGCGGGGAAGACGACGCTGCTGAAGGCGATTTTAGGTCTGGTGAAGCCGATTTCCGGTTCCATTCAGTTCCCGACAAAAACGGCGAGCGCCGGAAAAGATTTTATCGCGTACGTACCTCAAAACGGAAGCGTTGACCGGGATTTCCCGGTCAACGTCTTAGACGTTGTCATGATGGGCCGGTATGGGCGGCTGGGATGGTTCCGGCGTCCTCGAAAGGCGGATCGGGCGGCAGCGATGGAAGCGCTGCGTGCGGTCGGGATGGAAGAATATGCGAAGCGTCAGATCGATCAGCTGTCCGGCGGTCAGCAGCAGCGCGTTCTTCTGGCTCGCGCTCTGGTTCAGAACGCGGATATTTACCTGATGGACGAGCCGTTTAAAGGCGTCGACGCCCGGACCGAAAAGGCGATTGTCACGCTGCTGAAAGGGCTGATCGCGGACGGGAAAACGGTCGTCGTTGTGCATCATAACCTTCAGACGGTTGAAGGGACGTTCGATCATGTCGCGCTGATCAATCTGCACCTGATCGACAGCGGTCCGGTCCAGTCAGTCTTCTGCGAAAAGAACCTGACGCGGACGTATGGCGGGAAGGAGTTCCTTACGCCGTCTTTCAAAGGCGGCCTGGCATGATCGACACGGTTCTTGAGATTTTTCATGATTATACGTTCCAGGTCGTTGCGCTGGGTTCGGTGATGCTGGGGGTGATCAGCGGGGTTCTGGGGAGCTTCGCCGTCCTCCGGAAGCAGAGCTTATTGGGCGACTGCGTTTCGCATTCCGCGCTTCCCGGCGTCGTTCTGGCGTTCCTGACGACGGGCGAGAAAAACGGTGGGATTCTCCTGCTTGGCGCGCTGATCAGCGGTTTCCTCTCTGCCGGGATCGTTACCCTGATCGGGCGGCATTCCAAAGTCAAAGCCGACGCGGCTCAGGCGATCGTGCTTTCTGTATTTTTCGGGCTCGGGATGGCGCTGCTGACGTTTTCGCAGAATCTTCCGAACGCGAATCAGGCGGGACTGAAACGGTTCATCTATGGGCAGGCGTCGACGATGCGCCGCGGGGACGTTCTGCTGATGCTGATTGTCGGCGGGATCCTGATCGGGACGGTCGTTCTGCTCTGGAAAGAGTTCCTGCTCTTCACGTTTGACAGCGCGTACGGCGAGACGATCGGGTTCAGCTCTGCGAAGATTAACGCGATCCTGACGTTCCTGATCGTTTGCGCGATCCTGATCGGGCTGCAGACGGTCGGCGTGATCCTGATGAGCGCGATGCTGATTACGCCGGCGGTCGCGGCGCGGCAGTGGACAAACCGGCTCCCGAAAATGGTCGCGCTGGCGGCGGTATTCGGGGCGGCCGCCGGCGTCGGCGGGACGCTGATCAGCTCGATCGTTCCGGAGATGCCGACCGGGCCGGTTATTGTCGTCTGCATCAGCGCGATCGCGGTTTTCAGTATTTTCTTCGCGCCGCGGCGCGGGATTCTTGCCCGGCTGATCGAGCGGGCGCGGTTCCGGAGTCAGCTGCGCGAGGCGTCTGGAGGCGGGCGATGAGCGCGAGCGCGGAAATTTCTCTGATTGCGGCGCTGATCTCAGCGGCCTGCGCGCTCCCGGGCGCGTTCCTTGTCTTCCGGCATATGTCGATGATGACCGACGCGATTACGCATTCGATCCTGCTGGGGATCGTTCTGGCGTTTTTCCAGACGCATGACCTGGGTTCGCCGTGGCTGATCGTTGGAGCGACGCTGATGGGCGTCGTCACGGTCTGGCTGACGGAAAAGCTGGCGGATACCAACCTGGTTAAGGAAGACGCGGCGATCGGGGTCGTTTTTTCGACGCTGTTTTCGGTCGCGATTATCCTGATCGCGCTGAACGCGCGGTCGGTCCATATCGATACGGACAGCGTTCTTCTGGGCGAGCTGGCGTTCGCGCCGTTTGACCGCCTGGTCCTGTTCGGACGGGACCTCGGGGCGCGCTCGCTTTATACCTCGGGCGCGGTGCTGCTGATCAATCTGTCGGTGATCGGGATTTTTTATAAGGAGCTGCGGCTGACGACGTTCGATCCGGCTTTCGCCGCCGCGATCGGATTTTCTCCGGCCATGGTGCATTATGTCCTGATGCTGCTAGCGTCGATGACGTCTGTCGTGGCGTTCGAGGCGGTCGGGTCGGTTCTTGTTGTCGCGTTCATGATCATTCCGCCGGTCACGGCGACATTTCTCACGAACAATCTCAAGGCGCAGTTCGCGCTGAGCGCGCTGATCGGGGCGTTTTCCGGCGTCTCAGGATACGCGGCGGCGGTCTGGCTCGACGTTTCGATTGCGGGCTGCATGGCGGTCGTCTGCGGGCTGATGTTCCTGCTGGCGTTCCTGTTCGCGCCGAAGCGCGGGATGATCAGCGAGCTGATCCGTTACTGGACGCGGAAGACCGAGTTCGACCGTTTTACGCTGCTGACGCATCTGATGAACCACGCGGGAAGCGCGATCGAAGAGCGCGAGAACAGCCTGGCGTCGCTCCCGCTGCATTTGGGCTGGTCGCCGAAGCGGGTCGAGCGCGCTTCGAAGTATCTTATCAACAGGGGGGCGCTTCGCTCGTTTCATGGAGTTTTCTTCGTGACGGACCGGGGAAAGGCCGATTATCTGCGCTACTGCGAAGAGCTTTTCGGCGAGGCGGGGGGATGCCTGCCGGCGGCGCTGGCGGAGGGCTGACCCGCGGGTTTTCACGATGGGCTTCAAAAACCCCTGCGCGGCGATCTCCTCCCGGCGCGGGGGTTTTTCGTTTAAATTCACGGCCGCGTAAACCACGGCGGCCGGCGGCGGACTTTCGCCTGGGTCATGGAAAAAATGGCCCCGGTTGACAGATGCTCAAAAAATAAGTATTCTTATTATGAACTTGGCTGATGAATCGCCATGCATTGCCGCCGCTCTGATTCTCAGGATCAGGCGGGAATCTTATTTTTTACCTGGAGGAGTATATGAAGTCTATGCTGTATCTGTCTGGCGTTATTCTGGCAGCGGTCGTTCTTTTCGCGGCCGCCGCGGTTTCGGTGTCCGCTCAGGAGGCTAAAGACGACGCGGAGCCGGTCGAATTAATCGTTTTCGGCGCGGCGTCGATGACCGAGACGCTGTCGGAGCTGGGCGAACGGTACACGGAGCTGCATCCGAACGTGAAGATCGTTTTCAATTTTGATTCGTCCGGTACGCTGAAGACCCAGATTCAGGAGGGCGCCGACGTCGATATTTTTATTTCGGCGGGGCAGAAACAAATGAATCAGCTCGATATCAGCGCGGCGAAGGACGCGAATCCGGATAAACTGGATTTCGTTCTGGAAGGCTCGCGGTTCGATTTCCTCGAAAATAAAGTCGCGTTAGCCGTCCCGGAGGGCAATCCCGCTGGAATTTCCTCGTATGACGACCTGAAAGCTAAGCTCGAAGCCGGGAAGGTTCTTCTGGCGATCGGGAATTCCGACGTTCCGGTTGGTCAGTATACGCAGAAAATTCTGAGCTTTCTTGGATTGGACGAGGAGGCCCTGGCGAAAGCGGGAAGCGTTACCTACGGTTCGAACGTAAAAGAGGTCACGACGCAGGTTTCCGAAGGGACGGTCGACGCGGGGATTATCTATCAGACGGACGCGTATTCCGCGAAGCTGACCGTCGTTGATACGGCTACGAAAGAAATGTGCGGGCAGGTGATCTACCCTGCCGCGATTATGAAGCCGTCGAAGAACGTCAAGGCCGCCGAAGCGTTTCTCGAGTTCCTTCGAAGCGACGAGGCGGGGAAGGTTTTTGAAGCGGTTGGGTTTACGCCGATTCAGGCCGAAAAATAAAGGATCCGCGATTCGCGCGAGCCTGGAGGCGTTTCGAAAGTCGGGGTCCGGCTTCCGGAACGCTTTTTTTCCGGGTTCGTCCGCGAGCTGCGCGCGAGGTTATTGAATCGCGCCCGCTGTCGAACGGCGGGAGAAGCGCGTTCGGAAAGGCCGGTGAATTTGGATTTATTCCCGTTGTGGAATTCGCTGCGAATTTCGGCGATCAGTACGGTCATCATCTTTTTCGTCGGAATCTTCGCCGCGTACACGATCGCGAAGGCGCCGAAGATCGTCAAAGGGGTTTTAGACGTTCTTTTAACGCTGCCGCTGGTACTGCCGCCGACGGTTGTCGGTTACCTGCTCCTTCGCGTTTTAGGGCCGAAGCGCCTGATCGGGGCATGGTTCTTATCGGAATTCGGATTGAAGCTGACGATGACCTGGTGGTCGGCGATATTTGCGACGACGGTCGTCATTTTTCCGCTGATGTACCGGACGGCGCGCGGCGCGTTCGAATCATTTGACGAGACGCTCGCCTATTCGGGCCAGTCGATCGGATTATCCAATACATATATTTTCTGGCGGATCCGGATGCCCTGCTGCCGGCAGGGGATTCTGGCGGGGACGGTCCTGGCTTTCGCCCGCGCGCTTGGGGAGTATGGCGCGACGAGCATGATTACCGGGTACACGCCCGGGCGGACGTCGACGATTTCGACGACGGTTTATCAGCTCTGGCGGACGAACGACGACGCGCTGGCGTTCCGGTGGGTCCTGGTAAACATGGCGATTTCGTTCGTCGTCCTGATGACGGTGAACATGCTGGAGCGCAAGGCGGGCAAAACGACGGGCATCCGGCAAAGCGCGGCGGAGGAATAGCGCATGTCCATTTTCGTGGATATCCGTAAGGACTTTGGCGATTTCCGTCTCGACGTTCAATTTTCCGGCGGGAATGAGATCATTGCGCTGCTGGGAGCGTCCGGCTGCGGAAAGAGCATGACGCTGAAATCGATCGCGGGGATCGAGAAACCGGACGGTGGAAAGATCACGGTCGATGGCGTGGAACTCTTCGATTCCAGGACGCGGATCCATCTCACGCCGCAGCAGCGCCGGACCGGACTGCTTTTTCAGAGCTACGCGCTCTTTCCGAATATGACCGTCTATCAGAATATTCAGGCCGGGGCCCGGCGCGAAAAGGACAGCGCCCGACGCGCCCGGTTGACCGAATCTGTGATCGAAGGCTTCGGATTGCGCGGGCTGGTTAACCGATACCCGAGCCAGCTTTCCGGCGGACAGCAGCAGCGCGTCGCGTTGGCGCGGATTCTGGTCTCCGGGCCGAGGATTTTGCTGCTGGATGAGCCGTTTTCTGCGCTGGACAGTCATTTGCGCTTTCAGCTCGAACGCGAGGTCGGCGAGGTTTTACGCGGGTTCGGGAAAACGGTGATCCTCGTTTCGCATGACCAGGAGGAGGTTTATCGTTTAGCGGATAAAATCGCGGTCATGAACGCGGGGCGGATCGAGCGGTTCGGGCAGAAGGACGAGGTTTTTTCGGATCCGCGGACGAAAAGCGCTGCGCGGCTGACCGGGTACAGGAATCTTTCGCGGGGAGATCGGATCGGCGAGACGCGGTTTTACGCGGCGGACTGGGGCGTGGAGCTGACGGTCCGCCGCGGAAGCTCAGGCGGGACGTACGCCGCGATTCGCGCCCGTGATCTCCGTCCGGCCGGGGACGGAGACGGGATCGATTGCCGCGTGGAACGGGCGGTCGAGAATCCGTTTACGTACACGCTGATTTTGAAGGCGTCCGAGACGGCGGGAACGAAGGCGTTGCTTTGGGAGATCGATAAAACGTGGTGGGAGGCGAACCGATCGGAACGCGTCCGCGTCGAGCTTCCGCCGGAGCGCGTCGCGATCGTTGGCGATTAGAAGCTCTTTCTTCCTGATCGGTATTCAGGATCGGATGGCCCCGGCGTTGAGGCGGGGGATCAGGAAGGGCAGGAAAGGGGAAAGTTATGAAAAAGGTCAGGGTAGAAGAAGCGGTCGGGATGGCGATTTGCCATGATATTACCGCGATGCGCGACGGGTTCAAGGGCGCGGCGTTTAAACGGGGGCACGTTATCCGCGAGGAGGATATTCCGAGCTTGCTGGATATCGGGAAGCGGACGGTTTTCGTCTGGGAGGAGAACGCGGGCGAAATTCATGAGGAAGACGCCGCCCGGCGCATGGCGGCAATGGCGCCGGTCGAGGGCGCGGTTTACGAGGGCCCTTCCGAGGGGAAAATGACGCTGATCGCGGAGCGCCGCGGGATGTTCCGGGTTGACCGGGAGCTGCTGCGGTCGATAAATCTGATCGGCGATCTGACGATTTGCACCCTCCCGGATCATTATCCGGTCGAGGTCGGAATGAAGCTTGCGTCGATGCGGATTGTGCCGCTGGTTACGAAGGAAACGCAGCTGATTCAGGCGGAAGAGCTCTGCGCGGGGAGGAAGCTGTTGGATCTCCGCCCGTATCGGGAATTGAAGGTTGGGGTCCTGATTACCGGGTCGGAGGTGTATTCCGGACGGATTCAGGACAGGTTTGAGGGGGTTGTTCGCGCGAAGCTGAGCCGGTATCCGGCGGAGATCGCCGGCGTTTCGATCTGCGACGACGATTTGGAGATGATTACGGCGGAGGCGGAGAAGTACCTGGCTCAGGGCGCGGATTTCCTGATTTTTACCGGCGGGATGTCGGTCGATCCGGATGACCTGACGCCGGGCGCGATCCGCCGGCTCGGCGCGGAAATCGTGACGCATGGCGTTCCCGCGCAGCCGGGGAACATGACGCTGGTCGCGTATCGGGGCGGCGTGACGATGATGGGCGTTCCCGGCTCGGCGATCAGCGTGCCGGTGACGATGTTTGACGTGCTGCTGCCTCAGGTTTTCACCGGCGACCGCTTTACGAAGGAGACGCTTGTCAATCTGGGCGAAGGCGGCCTCTGTCAGCCCGGCTCGGGGGCTCATTTTCCCAACTGCACGTTTGGACGGTATTAATGAAGCGAAGGGCGGAGGAGATGAGGAAGACGGCGGCGGTAATTACGATCAGCGATAAGGCTTCGCGCGGCGAACGGGTCGATACGAGCGGTCCGGCGCTTTGCGCGCTGCTGGAGGCGGACGGATGGGAGATTGCCGCGCGGACGCTGGTCCCGGACGACGCGGCGCGGATCCGTTCGGAGCTGGTCCGCTGTTCCGACGAGTCAGGCGTTGACCTGATCCTGACGACGGGCGGAACGGGGTTCTCGCCGCGCGACGTGACGCCCGAGGCGACGAAGGCGGTTATCGAGCGGGAAACGCCGGGCATCCCGGAGCGGATGCGCGCTGAGAGCCTGAAGATAACGGAGCGCGGCTGCCTGTCGCGCGCGGCGGCGGGGATCCGCGGCAGTACGCTGATCATCAACCTGCCGGGGAGCGAGCGGGCGGCGCGGGAAAACTTCGCCGTAATTCGCGGCGTATTGGATCATGCGGTTGAGATGCTGCGATCGAGGGGATCGGCGGACTGCGCCGGGTGAAGAGGGAGGAGATATACAGGAAGGGCCGCCCGAGTCGCGGCCCTTCCTGATTTGCCAGCGTTGAACCGGCGGGTTATTTCGCGACGAACCTGCGGACGTCGTCGAGCTGACCGGCGGAGCCGAGGAGCACGTTTTTATTGGCGATGAACTTGGCGTATTCATCCATGAAGACCTTCCCGATCGGGCGCAGGTCGAAGTTTTCCGGGTGATCGCGGAAGTATTCGCGATGGACGCGGGTCCAGACGAGGCGGCCGTCGGTATCAGGAGGCCTCAATGCGCTGACTTTGAATTGTCAGCTTTCTTTATCGGATGCCTGATGACAGTCTTCAGCTTTTCGGGCGTGGCCTTTCTGGCGTCTCCCAGGTAGATTTCGTGATGATGCCGCCGTTCCGTAATGTCGAGCGCATACCCCTGCTGTTCCATGAAGCTATGCATAAGCTTCACAGTCGCGGGCTCATCATCGTATGGGCCGATATGCAGACACTGAACGCAGATTCCTTCATCATAAGTCAGGAACTCTACCTTCGAGAAGTCCGTTTTCTTTTTTTTTGCTGCCTCGTTGATCGCCCAGTCGAGATCAGTCTTTGTGACGAAATCCGGCAGCCGGATGACGGAGATCCATTTGAAGGACTCCTTATGGGAATAGTCGACGCCACGCATACCGTCCTGCCACCAGAAACCTTCGAGAGGAGGAATCACATAATCGAAGTAACCGTCTATGCGGCGATCGCTTTTCTTGCTCATTTTAATTGTAAATGCTATGCCGTAGAGCAAGCCAATCGCCCGCTTGTATTCACCGTCTTCTTCATTCGGATTGCCCTGCCCACGGACGGCAATATAATTCATGCCCGGCACATTTATGATGCCGGGCGTGTTTTTCGGCATATAGAATTCCTTATACTCTTTTTTGTAGTCAAATGCCATCTTTGCCATCTCCTTTCACGAAAGAACCGATCTCGATCAGGTTCCCTTCCGGATCGGCAACATAACAAGTTCGCTGTCCCCATTCCTCAGTTGCCGGCGGCATGACAGGCACTGCCCCTTTTTCAATCACTTCTTTATACGCTCTGTCGACAGCGGCGTAATCTTTGACGGATAACGCAATTTCATAATGCCCATTGATCTTATCTGCATAGGAAAAACCGCGGCCAGCCATTTTTTCAAAGTCGCTGCGCCGGAACATGAGAAAAAGCGTGTCGTCCTTTTCCAGATAAACATTACTGGCATTCTCATCCTCTTGAATTTCAAATCCGAGAACGTCCCGGTAAAAGCGGATCATCGTTCCCATATCTTTTACAAAAATTCCAAATCCATCTAACCGCATTGTTTTATCCTCCATCGTCTTGATATTCTTATCATAGCAGAGGAATCAGGACACCTGTATGTCATGTTTAGAATATTTTTCTATTAAATCTTTCCCGAATCTCTTCAAATCTTCCCGTATCTCGCAAGGCTCCAGTAATTCAATTCCATCGCCAAATGACAACACCCATGACTTTATGGCGCTAAACTCTGTAAAGCCAAATGAAAACAGAAGTGTGCCGTCTGTCTGCTCTTTGAAGGATTCGGGGCCAAAGTCCTCCAGTATGCGAAAACGGTATTCAGATTGTATGACTGCCTTTACTATGTAACGATGCGGGAAAACACGCTCATTTGATAAATCGGGATATGGAACAGCGCGCGGCGTAAATGTTTCGCCGGACGATATTTTTGTCATTCTGTTCAGTTTAAACAATCTGAAATCATTTCGCTCTTTACACCAGCCCCATACATACCAGCTTGACCATTCGAACATCAAATAGTAAGGTTCAATCTTTCTGTCGCTCTCTCCTGACGGAGATGAATAATGAAAATACAGGCAGCGTTTTCCCTCGATGGCTCCATGAATCATCTCTACTCGCGCGGACACAGCCGACTTGTTCCACGGCGCAAGGTTGATCAGGATATGACCGTCGCCGGGAAGCACAGTTGTTGTCCCGGCCGCTAACTTTTCCATCAGCTGCAAATATCGATTCGTTCCGCTTACGCTGTCCAAACTGCGAAGTCCGGCCAAGATAGCCTGCATATCAGCGTTTGAAAGAATGGTCCGGTCTACTCTGTACCCGTCCATGATCCGAATCCCGCCGTTTATTCCCTGTGTGGTCAGAATAGGAATCCCCGCGGTACAGAGTGCTTCAATGTCTCGATTAATGGTTCTTCGGGAAACTTCAAACAATTCCGCAAGTTCGGGAGCCGTGACTTTGTCCCTTTGAAGCAGCACGGAAAGAATACCGATCAATCTCTCTATCTTCATCCAATCCCCTTTACCATAACGATAAGTTCAGAATCAGGACATAGGCGTGTCATGTTTATTCTAATCTGAGCCTTGACGATCTAAAAGCCGCCTTTGATAGAATCCTTTTTTTACATTCTGATGGGCTCAAAATCGTTCGGATAAGTTCAAAAACTGACATTTCCATAAACAGGGTAAGAAAAAAGCACTCCACATTTTCTGCGGAGTGCGCCTCGAAATCATTCACTTTGTGTTCTTATCTTCTCAACCAGGGAAGCGTACTTTTTTTTGTATCCTCTTGCCGATCGGCGTGGACAGGATACCTGCGGCGATGCCAATAATCCACACATATTTCCAGCCGATAAGAAATCCAATCAGGTTTATTGCCGCAATAACAATTAACCAGTATGTCAATAGGAATTTCCCATTCGCTTTATTCAATTCTCCGATAATATCCATGCCATCCGAGGAATGAGGCGCATTTTCTATAAATCCCGCCGCTCCCGCGCGGGAACGAAAACCGGAGCGGCATTCTTCAGCGGCGCGTCCGTATGCTCTATTGTTCAGGACTTCCTGGACTGCGGATCGGATGCCGTTGGCAGAATCATCGTTCAGCATAAGTCCGGCGCCGATCTCTGTAACTCTTCTTGCGACAGCTTTTTGCTCGCTTGTCTGCGGATAGAGAGTCATCGGTGCGGCCATGTACAGGCTTTCAGAAACGCTGTTCATTCCGCAATGTGTAATAAAAACATCTGCGCAGGATAGAATATCAATCTGAGCGACGTAAGGGCGTTGAAGTTCTCGCCGGTAAACGCAATCGGCGTAAATATCTTGCGTCCCCGGTTATAAATCCGTTGACGGTCACTCGTTCCATCCCTCAATGCTGAAGGCAGGTCAATTCATGCCAAAATAAAGACAGAGATGACACAACCAAATCTCTAAAACTAAAGATTTTAAGCAAGCAAAAATAGATTACGCTCAATGTTTGCGATATAACAATTGATATTGTATTTGCAAAGAAAAGAGGAGTATGATAGCGCTAAACGATAAACCATTATGGGTACAACCTGCAAAAAAGGCTTAAAGAAAACAGATGTCATAGCTATGCTGGGACTTACAACCAATGTTATGGCTCAGGTGGGTAAGAACAAGCCTATTACAATGAAAAATTTAGAAGGAATTTGCAAGGCGCTTGATTGTACTCCTGATGATGTATTTTCATTTGATGATGAATATGAAGAATGATGCAAGCTTGAAGTTGCGGAGGTGCGTTATGAATGTAGCGTTAGTAAGGGTAAGCGTTGACGACACAGAAAAAATATGGGCGATGCAAATCAAAGCGTTCCAAAACTTATTAGAAAAATATCAAGATTTTGAAACAAGTCCAGCAAATGAAACAAAAGAAAAAATCAAAACCAAATTGCTGCAAGAATATACTTTCTTTTATTACATTTATAAGGATGGAGATATCGTTGGCGCTGTTCGAGTAATTGATAGAAGAGACGGAAGTAGAAAGAGGATAGCGCCAGTTTTTATAATGGAGGAATTCCGTAATAAAGGGATAGCACAAAGAGCCTTTTGTGAAATAGAAAGAATTCATGGAAAAGATAGATGGGAGCTTGACACAATCTTTCAAGAAAAAGGCAACTGCTACTTATATGAAAAATTAGGATATAACAAGACAGGAGAGATTGAGAGAATAAATGATAGAATGGATATTATTCACTATATAAAGAATTGACAAATGTCAGTTTGCCTGGCTCAAACAATTAAATAAAAAGCTGCAACATGGCAATTTATTAAACAGTAAGTCGATCTGTCCGGCCCCTTGTCTCGGATCATGCTAGGGTGTGGGTGTTTAAAAAAAACGTCCTCCGCCCTGACCTCAGGGCGGAGGAATGATAACAGCTGTAAAGCGGATTGTTTATTTCGTGACGAACTTGCGGACGTCGTCGAGCTGACCGGCGGAGCCGAGCATTTTGTTTTTATTGGCGATGAACTTCGCGTATTCGTCCATGAAGACCTTCCCGATCGGGCGCAGGTCGAAGTTTTCCGGGTGATCGCGGAAGTATTCGCGATGGACGCGGGTCCAGACGAGGCGGCCGTCGGTATCGATATTGATCTTGGTGACGCCGAGCTTCGCAGCGGGGAGGAACTGGGTCGCGTCGACGCCTTTCGCGCCGAGGAGTTTACCGCCGGCGGCGTTGATCCGTTCGACTTCCTCCTGCGGGACGGAAGACGACCCATGCATGACGAGCGGGAAGCCGGGGACGCGCTTCTGAATTTCGGCGAGGACGTCGAAATGGAGCGACTGCGATCCTGAAAACTTGAACGCGCCGTGGCTGGTCCCGATCGCGACCGCGAGGGAATCGACGCCGGTTTTATCGACGAATTCCTTGACGGAGTCGGGATCGGTGAGCTTGGCGTCGGCTTCGTTGACGGAGACATGCTCCTCGACGCCGCCGAGCTTTCCGAGTTCGGCTTCAACGACGAGACCTTTCGCGTGCGCCGCGTCGGCGACGCGCTTCGAAATCGCGACGTTCTCGTCGAACGGTTCGGCGGACGCGTCGATCATGACGGAGGAGTAGAAGCCGCTGTTGATACAGTCATAACAGGTTTTCTCGTCGCCGTGGTCGAGATGAACCGCGAAGATCGCTTCGGGGAACATCGCGTCGGCAGCGCGGATCAGCCCTTCAAGCATGATGGTGCTGGTGTAGCTGCGCGCGCCCTTGGAGATCTGGACGATAAACGGCGCCTTGGAATCGAGGTTGCCCCGGAAGAGGCCGACGATCTGTTCCGCGTTGTTGACGTTATAGGCGCCGATAGCGTATTTTCCATACGCATGTTCAAAAAGTTTTTTGGTGGTTACGATCATGAGAACACTCCTTTATGTTATTAATTAAGATCGACAGTTTAATTAACTGAGGAACATCGGCACGCCGAGGAAATCCTTAATCAGCGGCCGATAGTTTACGATATCATAAAACGCCGGAACGTCGACGATCTTCTTTCCGGCAAGGACCATCGAGACCGGAACGGTCGTGTATTTCCCGCCGTGGAGCGCGACCATGCGGCCGAAATCGTTACGCATGAGCGACTGCGCCGCGAGGTGGCCGAAGGAGGTGGCGACCATGCGGTCGAGGGAATCCGGCGCGCCGGAGCGCATCATATAACCAACCTGCTGGTACATGATGTTGATATTGGAGCGGCGCTTGATCGCTTCCGCGACGATCATGCCGATCCCGCCGAGCTTGCGATGCCCGTATGCGTCCATTTCGCCGGTTTCGATGACGTCTCCGCCTTCCATGATTGCGCCTTCGGAGATGGTCATGATCGAGTAGTGCGACGGGTTGCGTTTTTTATCATGAACGAGGAAATCGGTCAGCGTATCGATATTGAAATGGACTTCGGGAATGACCGCGCGGTCCGCTCCGGAGAGATACGCGGCGATCAGGCTGGTTTCTCCGGAGTTGCGGCCGAAGAGTTCGACGACGCCGATGCGCTCGTGCGAACCGAGCGAGGTCCGCATGTTGGTAATGACTTCAATCGAGCGGGTAATCGCGGTCGAGAATCCGATACAGTAATCGGTTCCGTAAACGTCGTTATCCATCGTTTTCGGGATGGCGATGACGGGGAAGCCTTCGTTATGCAGCCGGACAGTGAAGCTCAGCGTATCGTCGCCGCCGATCGTGACGAGGGCGCTGATACCTTTCTTCTCGAGGACTTCGAGAACGTGCGGCGTGTAATCGTAGGTATCTTCGTTGACCTTATGCCCCTGCGGCGAGTTCTTCAGGAATTCGGGAATGACGTTAGCCTTGACGCGCTGCGGGTTGGTTCGGGAAGTATGCAGGAACGTTCCGCCGGTCCGGTCGATCTTGCGGATTTCGTCTTCGGTGATTTCGAAGATCAGCGAATGCGACTCCGGGTCGTTAAAATCATATTCCAGCAGGCCCGCCCAGCCACGGCGGACGCCGTAGACTTTATAGCCGCTGTTGAGCGCGACGGCGATAAACGCTTTCATCGCGGGGTTCAATCCCGGGACGTCGCCGCCGCCGGTTAAAATGCCGATTGTTTTACTCATGGACAAGCTCCTTACAGTTTACGAATAAAAAGTTGCGATCGGTCCCTGTCGCTTTTCAGTGATCGAATACGTGAGCATCTCGCTGATACGAGTATTTGAATTATACTTGATGAGACGAGCATCCGCGAAAATACGGTGGAAAAATGGACGCGGTTTTTATGGATCCGGCCGCGTCGATGGCTTGGCTCGTCAATTTATCCGCTCGAATTCATGAATTTTCAAAAAAAGTCTGGAAAAATGAAAAAGGGTTGCGGTATAATTGGCTCAATTAAAATTGTACGTTATGTTGCTATATTTTTTACTTACGGCACGCTCTTTCAATTTCAGGTTCCAACAGTTGGTCGTCTTACGATGGTCGTCTTGCGAAAAATTGACTTTTGTAAAAAATGAAAGCGGCATCGATGAATTTCTTTGGAGTGAAGGGAACGAGTCATGGATGATATTTTGCGGGTAAGAGGACTCGAAACGCAGTTTCGCACCCGGAACGGAACGATTCACGCGGTAAACGGCGTTTCGTTTTCGATTCGCGAGGGAGAGACGCTGGGGATCGTCGGGGAGAGCGGCTGCGGCAAGACGGTATCGATGATGTCGATGCTGGGGCTGATTCCGACGCCGCCGGGAAAAGTTGTCGCCGGCGAAGCGCAGTTTGAAGGCGTCGACCTGCTGAAACTGAGCAACGACCAGATGCGGATGTATCGCGGGTCAAAGCTCAGCGTCGTCTTTCAGGATCCAATGACTTCGTTTAACCCGGTCCTGACGATCGGGCAGCAGACCGCGGAACCGTACATGATTCATCATAAATGCAGCAAGGCGGAGGCGTATGAGCGGGCGATTAAATATCTTGAGCTCGTCGGAATTCCGAAAGCGAAGGACCGGATTCATGAATATCCGCATCAGTTTTCGGGCGGGATGCGCCAGCGGGTCATGATTGCGATGGGGCTGATCTGCGAACCGAAGATCCTGATCGCGGACGAACCGACGACGGCGCTCGACGTTACGATTCAGGCGCAGATCGTCGAGCTGGTCAAGCGGCTCCGTGACGAGCTGGGGATGGCGATTATCTGGATTACGCATGATCTTGGGATCATCGCCGGGCTTGCGGATCGGGTGAACGTCATGTATGGGGGATATATTATCGAGACCGCGCCGGTCAAGAGCCTTTACGCCAACCCGCAGCACCCCTACACCATCGGGCTGCTTGGGTCGCTGCCGCGAATGGACGAGCAGTCGTACCGCAGGCTGACCTCGATCGACGGGCTCCCGCCGACGCTTCTCGAAAAGCCGACGTATTGTCCGTTTGAACCGCGCTGTACGCATGCGATCGAACGCTGCCGGCGGGAAAATCCGACGCTGGTAAAACGCGCGGATGACGATCATTTCGTCGCCTGCTGGCTTGATCCTACGACCTGGAAGGAGTACGAATAATGGCTGAAAAGGAAGTCCTTCTCCATGTTGAGCATCTGGTAAAGCATTTCCCGATCAAGAAAGGCATTATTTTCCAGCGCGCGGCCGGCGCCGTGCACGCAGTCGACGACGTGACGTTCGATATTTATTCCGGCGAGACGCTGGGTCTGGTTGGAGAGAGCGGCTGCGGAAAGTCGACGACCGGACGAACGATTCTGCAGCTGCATCGTCCGACTTCGGGAGAAGTCATTTTCGAGGGCGAGAATCTGGCGGCGCTCAAGGGTGAGAAGCTCCGGCGCAAGCGGCGGGATATCCAGATGATTTTCCAGGATCCGTACGCGAGCCTGAATCCGCGGATGACGGTCGGGCGGATCATCGCCGAGCCGATGGAGATTCATGGAACGTACCGGGGCGCGGCGCGCGAGCGGCGGGTAGCGGAGCTGCTGTCGCTGGTCGGGCTGAACCCCGCGTTCGTGAACCGCTATCCGCATGAATTTTCCGGCGGCCAGCGGCAGCGGATCGGCGTAGCGCGCGCGCTGGCGCTGGAACCGAAGTTGATCGTTTGCGACGAGCCGATCTCGGCGCTCGACGTCTCGATTCAGGCGCAGGTGGTCAACCTGTTGGAAGATTTGCAGAAGGAATTGAACCTGACGTATCTCTTTATCGCGCATGACTTGTCGATGGTCCGGCATATCAGCGATCGGATCGCGGTCATGTATCTGGGGATTATCGTCGAGCTGGCGGACCGGAACACGCTTTACAATAACCCGACGCACCCGTACAGCCAGGCGCTGCTGTCGGCGGTTCCATTTCCGGATCCGTTCATCGAAGAGACGCGCGAGCGGATTATTCTCGAAGGGGACGTTCCGTCGCCGATCAATCCGCCGTCCGGCTGCCGTTTCCGGACGCGCTGCCGCTATGCCGAAGAGATCTGCGCGGCGGAGCGGCCGGCGCTGAGCGAGGTTGCGCCGGGTCATTACTGCGCCTGCCATTTTCGCGACAGCTTCGCGAAGAAGGCGGAGGGGTAGCCGTTTTTTATCGTGTGGACGGCAGCTTTCCCTGAAGAAATGATTTAAGGAAAGCTGTTGCAAAGTTTTGTGAGCCTTTCAGGAGGAATGATGGAAAGAAAGAAGTTGTCCGTATTATTGAGCCTTGTGCTCGTGCTGGGTCTGCTCATGGGAGCTTGCGCCCCCGCTGAGCCGACAAAAGAAGCTGCTGCCGAGCCTGCCGCTGAAGAGGTCGTCGAAGAAGCTGCTCCCGCCGCTGGCGAAGCCGCCGCGGACGCTGACGCGAAGGTCGAAGAAGCTGCTCCCGCCGCTGACGAAGCTGCCGCGGACGCTGACGCGAAGGTCGAAGAAGCCGCTCCCGCCGCTGACGAGGCCGCCGCGGACGCTGGCGAGAAGGTTGAAGAAGCCGTCGCCGCTGTTGCCGATGCTGCTGCGGCTGTTGCCGACGCCGCGAAGGAAACGGCTGCCGACGCCGCCGCTGACGCTGGCGCGAAGGTTGAAGAGGCTGTTGCCGCTGTTGGCGACGCCGCCGCTGCGGCTGCTGACGCTGCGAAGGAGACGGCTGCCGACGTTGCTGACGCCGCGGGCGAGAAGGTTGAAGAAGCTTCCGACGCTGTTGGCATGGCCGCTGACGAGGCGATGAAAGCCGCGAAGGAGGCTGCTGAGGCCGCCGGAGCTGCCGCCGATGCAGCGAAAGAAACGACCGAAGCTGCTGTCGCTGACGCCGCCGAGAAGGTTAAAGAAGCTGCGAACGCGGTGGCTGACGCGGCGAAGGACGCCAAGGCGTCCGCCAAAGCCGTGAAACCGGAAGATTTATATAAGGCTGAAGACGACGGTTCGTTCGAATCGATGTCCTGGTCGCTCGGCGCGAGCGACATTCCGACGATCGACCCGGCGCTGGCGACGGATACGAGCTCGAATCAGATTATTCAGCTGATTTACATGGGCCTGACGATGCAGAATGAGGTGACCGCCGAGGTCGAAAACGCGGTCGCGACGAAGATCGAAAAGGGCGAAGTCGCTGACGATGGATCGATTAAATATACGTATACGATCCGTACGGATATCCCCTGGGTCCGCTACAACGCGGAAACCGAAGAAGTTGAACCTGTGGTCGACTGCGACGGGAACGTCCGTTTCCTGACGGCGCATGATTTCGAATACGCGATCAAGCGGTCGGCCGCTCCGGAAACCGCTTCGGATTACGCGTACATGGTCGGCGATTATGTTGTCGGCGCCGCCGATTATTTCGCCGGCGTTGAAGGCGTGACCGCGGACGACGTCATGGTCAAGGCCGTCGACGACGCGACGCTCGAAATTACCTGGGTCGCGGAATTCGCGGCGAATAACATGATCGCCGGTATCTGGACGTACAACGCGGTCCCGTCCTGGGTCATCGACGGCGACGAGGCCTGCGATCTTGAAGGCGCCGGCGAGCTCTGGGCTTCGATCGAGAACGTTCAGTCGTACGGCCCGTACGCTGCGAAGGAATGGATCCATGACGATTCGTTTACGGTCATTAAGAATCCGTACTGGCCGGCGGATATCGAAGCCGTTCCCCAGGCGAAGATTGAAGAAGTTGTCTTCCGTATTCTCGACAGCTCGGCCGCGTTGGCCGAATTCGAATCCGGGAACCTGACCGGCATGTCCGAGGTCCCGACCTCCGAGCTCGACCGGCTTAAGGCGGATCCGGAGCTGAGCGAGGCGCTTTCTATCGGCGAAGATATGTGTACCTATTATTATGGGTTCAACACGACGGCGCAGTTTGTGAACGACGCCCGCGTCCGCCGCGCTTTGTCGATGGCAATCGACCGGCAGTCGCTCGTTGATAACGTCACGAAGGCCGGACAGGTCCCGGCGCAGTGGTTCTCGCGTCCGGGGCTTCTCGCCGCGCCGACGCTCAAAGATCATCCGGACCTCGGCGTCAAGTTTGATCCGGAAGGCGCGAAGGCGCTGATCGAAGAGTACATGGCGGACGAGGGGATCGAAGACCCGATGGATATCACGGTCGAGATCGTTCATAACTCGAACGAAAATCACCAGCGGATCGCCGTCGCGGTCCAGCAGATGTGGAAGGACAATCTCGGAATCAACGCGCTGATCAGCAATCAGGAATGGGCCGTTTACCTGAAGACGATCCGCTCGCTCGATACGCCGCAGGTTTACCGGCTGGGCTGGTGCCAGGATTACATGGACGCCGCCAACTTCCTGAACGATTCCGTTTCTTCGGGCGGCTCGGCCAACCCGACCGTCGACGGTATCCCGGGAGCGAAGCCGACCGGCGGGCTGATGTGGTACAACGAGGAATATGAAAAACTCGTCGACACGGCTCAGACGCTGACGGACACGGCGGAGCGCCTCGATCTGTATGCGCAGGCGGAAAATATCCTCGTTTACGAAGACGCCGCGATGGCGCCGCTGTACTGGTACACGCGCGCGGAGATGAGCAGTCCGGAGCTCGATCGGACTTACTCGATCCTCGGCGGTAAAGAAAACTTCTACAAGTGGTCTTATAAATAAATTGAGTTGACCCGGGGGTAGTCCGGCGAAGGCGTTCAGCCGCCTTCGCCGGCGCCCGCGGGCGTCCTTTGTTCAAAGGCTGCCGTTCGCCGGTTGGGCCGGCGGTCGGGATTTTTTGAATCACGCGGCATGCGGCTTTTCGCCTGGGGCCCCGCGACCGGCGTTGCGGTCGGTACCCGGTCCGGAGAACCGCTGAGGAAAGTCCGCCGCGGAAATTTCGGAGGAAAACATGGGAAGGTATCTTGTCCAAAGGTTGCTTTACATGCTATTGGTTCTTTTCGTTGTCTCGGTGATAACGTTCGGGCTGATGCATCTCGTTCCGGGCGGTCCGTTCGATAAGGAAAAGCCGCTTCCGAAAGAGATTATCGCGAACCTTGAAAAGCGGTATCATCTGGATCAGCCGTTATATATTCAGTACCTCGAATATATCAGGGCGCTCCTCGTTCCGCGGTTCAGCGAGCAGAAATTCGCGAATAATATTGACAGCGACGCGCTTTTCAAGTTCAAGATCGGAAAATATCACGTGCGCTGGGTTAATTTTGGCCCGTCGTATACGTCGCGGTCGCGGACGGTTAACGACATGCTCCGGGACCAGCTTCCGATATCGATTCAGCTTGGCTTCCTGGCGTTCTGCCTGGCGATTCTGATCGGAATGCCGCTCGGGATCATCGCGGCGATCCGGCAGAATTCCTTTCTGGATTATTTTTCGATGGCGCTGGCGATTTTCGGGGTTTCGGTTCCGGTTATCGTTCTCGGTCCGATCCTGATCTGGGTTTTCGGCGTGTCGCTGAAATGGCTTCCGGTAACCGGCTGGGGCTCGAAGCCTCCGTTTACGTTGGGAATTTTCCCGAATAAATGGGGGTGGGAATATTGGAAGTTCGCGATTATGCCGATGTTCGGGTTGGGACTTTCGTCGTCGGCGTCGATCGCGCGGTTGACGCGCGCGTCGCTCCTCCAGGTCATCCGTGAGGATTATATTCGAACGGCGCGGGCGAAGGGGCTGAAAGAACGGCGGATTATCCGGCGGCATGCGCTTAAGAACGCGCTGATCCCGGTGGTGACGATTTTAGGGCCGATGTTTGCCGCGCTGCTGACCGGGACGTTCGTAACCGAGACGATTTTCGGGATTCCCGGAATGGGCCGGTATTTCGTCAACAGTATTACCAACCGCGACTACCCGGTCATCATGGGGACGGTCCTGATTTACGCCGTATTTTTAGTGTTTTCGAACCTGATTGTGGATCTCGTTTACGGCGTAATCGATCCGCGGATTCGCTACGACTGAAAGGCAGGGGGAAAATATGACAGCGGATTTAAGCAGTACGGTAAAAAACGCGCGGTCGGGCGGGAATCCGATCGCGGTGAAGTCAGAATCGCTGGGACAGGACGCGCTCAGGCGGCTGATGCGCAACCGCGCGGCGGTCATCGGGGCAATTATTATCGTTCTTCTGTATTTGATGATGGTTTTCGCGGACAAGCTCGCGCCGTTCGATTACGCGACGCAGACGCTCTCGGAGCAGAACGCGGTTCCGCCGTGGCTGACGAAGGTTTTTCCGACGATGGCTCCGTACGCGAAAGCGCCGGCGGATAACCCGAATAAGTATATTTTAGGGGCGGACTACGTCGGGCGCGACCTGTTGTCGCGGATTATTTACGGTGCGCGCGTTTCGCTGATCATCGCGATTATCGGACCGTTGATTTCGCTGCTGATCGGGGTCGTGTACGGGTGTATTTCCGGCTATATCGGCGGCAGGACGGATAACGTGATGATGCGGATTGTCGACGTGCTGTACGCTTTCCCGAGCCTGCTGTTTACGATTCTGCTGATGACGTTTTTCCGGTCAGCGACGGCGAAGGCGGCGCCGGGCTCGTTCGTGTCGCTCGTATCCGCGCTGGATAATTCGCTGGGCGGGCTGATGTTCATCTTTGTCGGGATCGGGATGACAGCGTGGCAGACGAAGGCGCGGCTGACGCGCGGGCAGGTGCTGTCGACGAAGGAGAAAGAGTATATCGAGGCGGCGCGTTCGATCGGCGCGACTGACGGGCGTATCCTGTTCGGGCATATCCTGCCGAATATTATCGGGCCGCTCGTCGTTTCGGAGACGCTGGCGATTCCGGGGTATATCAATACAGAAGCGTTCCTGTCGTTTATCGGGCTGGGCGTGAACCCGCCGACGCCGTCCTGGGGCGCGATGATTTCGGATGGGTCGAAGGTGGTCCGGACGTATCCGAACCAGACGATTTTCCCGGCGCTGATGCTGGCGATTACGATGTTCGCGTTCAACTTCCTCGGCGACGGGCTGCGCGACGCGCTCGATCCGCAGATGCGCGGACGGACGTAGAAGCTCTGTATGAATTATTTGAGGGACCAGGGTCCGGACCCTGTCCCTCAAACTCCCTGACGCAAGCGTTTATTCTTTTAAAAAATTCCGCCGATGGCGCGCCAGCAGGCTTCTAAATGCGCTGCGCCGTCTTTCGATACCTTCCGGCGGATGAGTCGGACGCGGTCTTCCATCAGCGGGATCCCGCCGATTTCAAAGAAACGATTGCCGATCTCTCTCGCGCCCTTATGGCGGCAGTTCTGATCAAAGGGCCCGCCGCTCCGGACCGAGAGGTAATCTTCTTTCTTCCCGATCGAGATCAGGTTCTCGGTTAACCGCTCGACTTCCGCTTTGAATTCGCGGGGGTATTTTGGAAATAAAAATGAAAAGCACATGATCTGAATTCCCTTTTCTCTTTACTGATTCAGCGCGCCATAACAAATTCAGAAAAAATCCGCTGAAAACGACGGCGCATGTTAGAATAGCCACAATATCAATACGCTAATCTTATCAGATTTTGACGATCGTTCAACCTGAAACAGTTTGCGGTTTCGCTGATTGAACCGCTGCGTGGATTAGCGGAAAGCGGTTCTGATCTGTCTGACGAGCGGATTTTTTAAACCATTTTTACCACTGTGCGTTTCAGCTGTTTCCGGATTCCGGCGATTGCTGATTTTTTTCAAATTTTGAATTTTATCAGGAGGAACGATGAGAAAGAAAAATAGTTTTGTTGTTTCGATCTTTGCGCTTGCGCTGGTTCTTTTCGTCAGCACGTCCGCCGCTTTCGCACAGGTCAAACCGGAGGACCTGTACCGGGCTGAGGACGACGGGTCGTATGACACGATGTCCTGGCTGATCGGAACAGGGGATATCCCGACGATCGATCCGGGGCTGGCGACGGATACGACTTCGAATCAGGTTATCCAGACGATCTTCATGGGGCTGACGACGATCGACGAGGAAACGGCCGAGGTTCAGGATGGGGTCGCGATTGCAATGACGAAGAGCGATATCGCAGAAGACGGTTCAATTACGTATACGTATCGGATCCGAACCGATATTCCATGGGTCCGGTACGATCCGGAGACTGAAGCGGTTGAACCGGTGGTCGACTGCGACGGGAACGTTCGTTTCCTGACGGCGAGGGATTTCGAATACGCGATCAAGCGTGTCGTTGACCCGGCGCTCGCGTCCGATTACGCGTACATGGTCGCCGACCATGTTGTCGGCGCGGCGGAATTCATGACAGGCGCGGAAGGCGCGACTGCGGACGATATCCTGGTTAAGGCGGTTGACGACGCGACGCTGGAAATTACCTGGCTGACGGAGTTCGCGGCGAATAACATGATCGCCGGCCGTCCGACCTACTTCGCGGTTCCGTCCTGGGTGATCGACGGCGACGCCTGCACGGAGGCGAGCGGGGATCTTTGGGCGACGGTCGAAAATATCCAATCCTACGGCCCTTATACGGCGGTTGAATGGGTTCACGACGATTCGTTTACCGTGGTCAGGAATCCGTACTGGCCCGCCGATATTGAATCGGTTCCGCAGCCTCAGATCGAGGAAATCGTTTTTCGCTTCTTAGACAGCTCCGCGGCGCTGGCTGAGTATGAAGCGGGGAACCTGACCGGGTCGAACGTCGTTCCGGCGTCGGAGATCGACCGGATCCAGGCGGATCCGGTTTTGAGCGAGGCGTATCATGCCGGCGAGGATATGTGCACGTATTTTTATGGCTTCAACACGACCGCTCCGTTTGTCGACGACCCCCGCGTGCGGCGCGCGCTGTCGATGGCGATCGACCGGCAGTCGCTGATCGATCATGTCGCGAAAGGCGGGCAGATTCCCGCGCAGTGGTGGACGCGACCGGGGCTGGCCGCCGCGCCGACGCTCGAAGAATATCCGGACCTGGGCGTTAAATATGATCCAGAGGGCGCCAAGGCGCTGATCGAGGCGTACATGGAGGAAAAAGGGATTTCCGATCCGTCCGAGATCAGGATCGAGCTGATGCATAATACCAGCGAGAATCATGCGAAGCTCGCTGTCGCGGTCCAGCAGATGTGGAAGGATACGCTTGGGATCGATATCACAATCTCGAATCAGGAATGGGCGGTTTATCTTAAAACGATTCGTTCTGAGAACGCGCCGCAGGTTTTCCGGAATGGCTGGTGCACCGGGTATCCGGACGCCGCTTCGTTCCTGAACGACGGTATTTCGTCGGGCGCATCGCTGAATCCGACGATCGACAGCCTGCCCGGGTCCAAACCGATCGGGATGGTGATGTGGTACAACGAGCGGTTCGAGGACCTGATCGATGAAGCGCGGCTGACGCTGGATGTTGCGGAACGGACGAAGCTGCATGCCGAAGCGGAGCAGATTCTGGTTTATGAGGACGCGGTCCTGGCTCCGATCTACTGGTACAAGAGCCTGCAGCTTTCCGATCCCGCGTTGAACCGGACGTACTCGATTCTCGGCGGCGTAGAGAGTTTTTATAAGTGGTCCTATCAATAAATTGGAGAATGTATGAAAAAGGAAAAACTGTTTATTTGGGTAAGCCTGGCGCTTTTGTCGCTTCTCTTTCTTTCCGTTCCCGCTGTCGGTCGCTCCGGGATAAGTCCGGACGAGCTGTACCGCGCGGAGGACGACGGTTCTTACGATTCGATTTCCTGGCTTCTGGGCGCGAGCGACGTTCCGACGATCGATCCCGCGCTGGCGACGAATACAAGTTCGAACCAGATTATTCAGCTGATCTTTATGGGTCTGACGATGCAGAACGAGGAGACGGCCGAGGTTCAGAACGCGGTCGCGATCGGGCTTGAAAAAAGCGAAGCCGGCGCGGACGGTTCGATTAAATATACGTACAAGATTCGGACGGATATTCCCTGGGTCAAATACAATTCGGAAACCGGCGCGGTCGAGCCGGTCGTCGACTGCGACGGGAACGTCCGCTTCGTTACGGCGCGGGATTTCGAATACGCGATTAAGCGGTCGGCCGACCCCGCGACCGCTTCGGATTACGCGTTTATCGTAACCGATTATGTCGCCGGCGCGGCGGATTTTTATTCCGGTACGGAAGGCGCGACAAAGGACAGCGTTCAGGTCAAGGCGCTTGACGACGCGACGCTGGAAATAACCTGGGTCGCGGAGTTCGCGGCGAATAATATGATCGCCGGGCTTTGGACGTATAACGCCGTCCCGTCCTGGGTCATCGAGGGCGACGCCTGCACGGAGGCAGCGGCGGATTATTGGATTTCGATTGAAAACGTTCAAACGTACGGTCCGTACGCGGCGAAGGAATGGATCCACGACGATTCGTTTACGATTGTCAAAAATCCGTACTGGCCGGCCGACGTCGAATCCGTTCCCCAGGCGCAAATCGAAGAAATCGTCTTCCGTTTCCTCGACAATTCGGCCGCGCTGGCGGAATTCGAAGCCGGAACGCTGACCGGCATGTTCGAGATCCCCACCGCCGAAGTCGACCGGATCAAGAACGATCCGGCGCTAAGCGAAGCGTATTCGGTCGGCGAAGATATGTGCACGTATTATTACGCCTTTAATACGAACGCGGCGTTCGTAAACGACGCGCGGGTCCGGCGCGCGCTTTCGATGGCGATCAATCGGCAGGCGCTCGTCGACAATGTTACCAAATCCGGCGAAGTCCCGGCGCAGTGGTTCTCCCGGCCCGGTCTCCTGGCCGCTCCGACGCTCGAAGCGTATCCGGAATTGGGGATTCGCTACGACGCGGAGGGCGCGCGGGAGCTGATTGCGGCGTACATGGAGGAACAGGGTATCGCCGACCCGGGGGAAATAAAGATCGAACTCGTCTATAACGCGAACGAAAACGAAGATAAAATCGCTCTTGCAATTCAGCAGATGTGGAAAGAGGTTCTCGGGATCGACGCGCTGATTACGAGCCAGGAATTAGCCGTTTACTATAAAACGGTCCGATCGCTCGAAACGCCGCAGGTTTACCGCCTCGGCTGGTGCCAGGATTATATGGACGCCGCGAATTTCCTGAACGACGCGGTTTCATCAGGCGGGTCGGCGAATCCGACGGTCGACGGCGTCGCCGGGAGCGAACCGTCGGGCGGAATGATGTGGTTCAACGAGGAGTACGAAACGCTCGTCAACCGCGCCCAGACGCTCGAGGATACGGCGGAACGGACGAAGCTTTACGCCGACGCTGAACGGATCCTGGTCTATGAGGACGCGGCCCTGGCTCCGATTTACTGGTACACCCGTTCGCAGCTCTGCGACCCCGCGGTGAATCGGACGTATTCGATTCTGGGCGGGAAAGAGAATTTTTATAAGTGGTCCTATAAATAAACAGGGACGAAGGCCCGTTCAGGACCGCTCCTCTGGTTGAGGAGCGGTCTTTTTATGCGGGACAGGTATGATGTCGCCGGCGGAAAGGCTTGTAAAACGGAGAACCTGCGCAGACGGGAAAGTATGCATTGAAGCCGCGGGACAGGACGAAAAAATGATATCATATCAGCGAATATATATGAATCTGAGGAGCGTATAAATTGTGAAGGCATATCAGGATATCAATAAAGAAACGATTGATCGATGGGTTGAAGAAGGCTGGGAATGGAGCAGGCCTGTTTCCCATGAAGAATATCTTCAGGCAAAGCATGGGAATTGGAATGTTCTGCTGACGCCGACTGTTTTTGTCCCCCATGAATGGTTTGGAAATCTGAAAGGAAAGAAGATCCTGGGATTGGCGTCGGGTGGGGGACAGCAGATGCCGATCTTTACCGCGCTTGGCGCTGAATGTACAGTGCTCGATTATTCATCCGGGCAAATAGAATCCGAAATCTTCGTCGCGGAAAGGGAGGGATACAAGATAAACGCTATCGAAGGGGACATGACCAAAAAATTTCCTTTCTCTGACGAGAGCTTTGACCTGATATTTCATCCGGTTTCAAACTGCTTTGTCGAAGATGTACGGCATGTTTTTAATGAGGCTTACAGAGTTTTGAAAAAAGGCGGTATTTTACTTTCCGGATTGAACAACGAGATAAATTATATTGTCGATAATGAAGAAAAGGAGATCGTGTGGAAAATGCCGTTTAATCCGTTAAAGGACGAAAAAGCCCGGGAATACATGATCGCGGAGGGTTCCGGAATTCAGTTTTCACATAATATGACCGAGCAGATAGGCGGCCAATTAAAGGCGGGATTCACGCTTCTTGATTTATATGAAGATACGAATGGCGCAGGCAGGCTTCATGAAATGAATATCCAAACATATATCGCGACCCAATCCGTCAAATCGGTTTAAACCGTCAATTAAGGCCCGGCGGTTCTGTCCAACGGGCGCAGCCGCTGACGAATCGGGAGGAGGCGGACGATACGGCCCTTTACCGGAAAACGCCGGCGGCGCTGCGCGAAGGCGGCGAAAATTTTCAGCTGTACGCGGACACATGGTAGAATAGGTAGATAGCTTATTGCGTTAATCATCTCAGGTTTGCGCCGGACTTTTTTCGATTTGATCGGCCGTTTCTGGCCGCCGACGGCGTTCCGTCCGGGAGGGGCTGGCGCGCAATAACCACGAAGGAGCGAAAACATGGCAGAGAAAAAAATAATCACAACGAAGAAAGCCCCGGCGGCGTTAGGTCCCTATTCGGTCGCCGTTGCTTTTGAAAAGCTGGTCTTCGTATCGGGGCAGTTAGGTATCGATCCGGCGACGAATGAGGTCGCCGGTGATGACGTCGAATCACAAACCCGCCAGGCGCTGACGAACATCGCCGGAATTTTGGAAGACGCGGGGACGAACCTGGAAAACGTGTTAAAAACGACCGTCTTTTTACGCGATATGAACGATTTCGTCGCCATGAACGCGGTTTATTCGGAATTTTTCAAGACGGACTGTCCGGCGCGTTCCGCCGTTCAGGTCGCTAAACTTCCGAAAGGATTGGCGGTCGAAATTGAAGTCATCGCCGCGCTTCCGTAGGCTGCGCTCGGACGGAAAGCGGAATGACGCGGGAAACGGTATCGGTTATCGTCCCATGCTTCAACGAGGAGCGGACGATCGGCTTGCTTCTGGACGCGCTGGCGGGCCAGACGTTCCCGCTTGATGCGACTGAGGTCCTGATCTCTGACGGGAGGTCGACTGATCGGACGCGCGACGTGATTCGCCGCTGGGCGGAGGGACACGCATTCCCGCGCGTTGCCGTCGTCGATAATCCGGATCGGAATATCCCGGCGGCGCTGAATCGCGCGATCGAAGCGTCGTCCGGTTCGATCGTTATCCGATTAGATGCGCATTGCGTCCCCAACCCGGATTATATTGAACGCTGCGCCGCGGCGCTGGACGCGGGAACGGCGGAGAACGTCGGAGGAAGATGGGATATCCGGGCTGACGGGAACGGCTGGCAGGCGCGTTCGATCGCGGCGGCGGCGGCTTCTCCGATCGGCGCGGGCGACGCAAAATACCGCTATTCCGAAGCGCCAGGGTTCGTCGATACCGTTCCGTTCGGCGCGTTCCGGCGCGAAACGCTCGACCGGATCGGCGGATACGACGAATCGCTCCTCAGTAACGAGGATTATGACCTGAACGCGCGGATCCGTTCCGCCGGCGGAAAGGTTTATTTCGATCCGGCGATCCGATCCGTTTATTTCGCGCGCCGTTCTTTTTTCTCGCTGGGGAAGCAGTATTTCCGTTACGGTTACTGGAAGGTCGCGATGCTGGAGAAGGCGCCGAAAAGTCTGCGCTGGCGACAGCTTCTTCCGCCGCTTTTCGTTCTGGGGGTATTGCTGCTTGCGCTGATGTCGCTGTTCCGGGCGGAGGCGCGGGCGCTGCTGCTCCTGACGGGGATTTTTTATCTTGGCGTGCTGCTTTTTGTTTCGATCCGCAGCGCCGGGAAAAAGGACGATCTCGGGTTAATATTGGGGATGCCGATCGCGGTATCGATGATGCACTTTTGCTGGGGAGGCGGTTTCCTTTTCCATGCTGCGCGGTGGCTGTTTTTACGGCTGCGCGGCGGAAAGGCGGAAAGCGCGGAATAACCGGACCGATCCTGTCCCGTTCGGAGGTCCGGACAGAGCGGCGGATTCGCCGGCGTTTCGTCCCGGCGGGATTGGCGACACGAATTCGGTGTGAGCGAGGGTATGGCGAATAATGTTTTCAGGCGATCCCTGAGGTCGCGGTTAACGGCGTCGGAACGCCGGACGGTTCTTTTCCTGGGCGACTTGACGGCGACGGGCATGGCGCTTCTGATCGCGTTGATTACCTGGGCGCGCGGGGATGATTGGTTCGGGTTCTCTCCTGAGTTTTTCGCCGAACGCCCGGAAAACTGGTTTTACCTGCTGCCGATTTTGTGGCTGCTGCTGATGGTCCCGCTGTACGACGTGAAGCGCGCCGCGTCGATCCGATTTTCGATGACGGCGGTTTCGCTCGTTACTGCGATTGGATTCCTGACATACCTGATTATCTTTTTCGTTGCGCCGCCGAAAGCGCTTCCTCGTCGTGGGGTCGCGGTCTTTATTTTAATCTGTTCGCTTTTGACCGTGGTCTGGCGGATTCTTTACATCCGGTTTCTGACCGGGGCGAACCTGAAAGCGCGGACGCTGATTGTCGGCGCGGGGAAGGCGGGCTCGCGCATTGCGCAGATTATCCGCGACGCGAAAGATTCGCCGTATGATCTTGTCGGCTTTATTGACGATGATCCCGAAAAGATCGGGAGGACGATCGAAGGGATTCCGGTTCTGGGCGATTCCTATTCGTTCTATAAGATGATCGCGACGTATAACGTCAGCCACGTGATTATGGCGATCAGCAACCGCATGAACAAGGATTTGTTCGAATCGCTGACGATCGCGGAGGAAACGGGCTTGACGGTTGTGACGATGCCGCGCGTGTATGAGGATTTATTGAAGCGGGTCCCGGTCTACCTGCTGGGGACGGACTGGATGGTTCGGGATTTTTACGACCAGGCGCATTCCAGCGTCCTTCAGGACGTCGTGAAGCGGGTTTTCGACCTGACGGGCGCGGGGATCGGGATGATCCTGACCGGGATCTTTTTCCCATTTATCGCGCTGGCGATCCTGATCGACTCCGGCCGGCCGGTTTTTTACACGCAGGAGCGGCTGGGGCTGCGCGGCGAGCCGTTTAAGATCCTGAAGTTCAGAACGATGTTTACCGACGCGGAGGCGGACGGGGTCGCGCGTCCGGCGTCTGAATCGGATTCGCGGATTACGCGGACGGGAAACTTTTTACGCAGGAGCCATCTCGACGAGCTCCCGCAGTTTATTAATGTGCTCCGCGGCGACGTTTCGCTCGTCGGACCGCGGGCCGAGCGGAAAGAAATCGTCGAGCAGCTTCAGAAAACGATCCCGTTTTACCGCGGCCGGCTCCTCGTCCGTCCGGGAATTACCGGCTGGGCGCAGATCAATTACGGCTACGCTTCCGGCGCGGAACAGAACGCCGTCAAACTCGAATACGACCTGTACTATATTAAGCGGCGAAGTCTTCCGCTCGATATTTCGATCCTGTTCAAAACGGTCAAATCGGTTTTCGGGCTGAAGGGCAGGTAGGAGAGCGGTATGTTTTTTCGGTTTATTAAATCTTTCCGGAATCGGCATGTCATGGCGGTCGATCTCGTCCTGATCCTGATCGTCGTCAATCTGGCTTTCCTGACCCGCTTCGAGCAATCGTACCTCTATTACAAATTTATCCCGGTGATGCGGCGCATGATGGCCGTGTCGCTGGTTATCAAACCGATTATTTATTGGAGCTTCGGACTGTACAGCCGTCTCTGGTCGCACGCCGGGATTCAGGAAGGGCTCCTGGTCGCGATCGCGGTTTTCGTCGCTTCGGGGGTCGTCGGAATTATCATGATTCTGATGAACTGGATGAACTTTCTGGTCGGGTTCCCGCGTTCGGTGATCGCGATCGACGCGCTGTTATCGCTGATCGCGGTCGGCGGGATCCGCTACCTGATCCGCGTGGCGCATGACAACGAACAGCAGCGCGACTTCGTTAATCGAAAGTTCCACCGTAAAGGCGTTATCATTGGCGCCGGCGACGCCGGGGTCATGGTCCTGAACGAGATTCTGCGCAATCCGCAGCTGGGGATTACGCCGGTCTGTTTCGTTGACGACGACGCGAAAAAGCGGAAGCTGATGATCCGGTCGATCCGCGTCGAAGGGACGATCGTCGACCTTCCGCGGATTATCGAGAAAAACCGGATAACCGACTGTATTTTCGCGATCCCGAGCGCTCCCGCGAGTATTGTCCGCGCCGTTGCGGATGTCTGCCATGAGCGGAAGGTGTCGTTTATGATCATGCCCGGGATTTATAATATCCTGAACGGGACGGTCGCGGTTTCGAAGATCCGCGAGATCGATATTACCGACCTGCTCCGGCGCGACCCGGTCAAGCTCGACGAGCGGAATATCCGGTCGGTAATCGTGGATCAGGTCGTTCTGGTGACCGGGGGCGGGGGGTCGATCGGGCGCGAGCTCTGTTTCCAGGTCGCGGCGTATCGGCCGAAGGCGCTGGTCCTGCTGGGGCATGGCGAAAACAGTATTTTCGAAGCGGTTAACGATCTTCACGATCGCTATCCGCAGCTCAACGTCGTCGGGAAGATCGCGGACATCCGTGACGCGGGGCGGCTCGACGCGATTTTTTCGGAGCTGAAGCCCGACGTCGTATTTCACGCCGCGGCGCATAAGCACGTTCCGTTGATGGAACAGAATATCGTCGAGGCGGTCACGAATAATATTTTCGGGACGCGGAACGTCGTCCGAACCGCGTCGGCGCACGGGGTCAGGCGATTCGTCATGATTTCGACGGATAAAGCGGTCCGGCCGGCGAATATCATGGGGGCGTCGAAGCGGATCGCCGAAAATATCGTCCTGAACGAATCGCGATTCTCGGACGCGACGTTTACCGCGGTCCGTTTCGGGAACGTTTTAGGGTCGCGCGGGAGCGTCGTCACGATTTTCAAGCGGCAGATCGCAAACGGCGGCCCGGTCACGGTCACTCATCCCGAAATTGAGCGCTATTTCATGACGATCCCGGAGGCGGTTTACCTGGTTCTCGAATCGGCGGGGCTGGCGCGGAGCCGCGAGACGTTCGTACTGAATATGGGGACGCAGGTCCGCGTTTTCACGCTTGCGGAGGACCTGATCAAGCTGTCCGGGCTGGAGGTCGGGAAAGATATCGAGATCGTTTTTACCCGGATGCGTCCCGGGGAGAAGCTCCGCGAGGATCTTTGGAACGAGGGTCAGACGCTCGATCCGACGATTCATCCCGATATTTTCAAGCTTCAGCGCGACGACCTGCTCCCGCCGGAGGAGATTGACGAGGCGCTCCGGCGGCTGGCGGAGCTGGTTGAGGCGAACGATTCTGAAGGGATCCGCGCCTATCTGAATCAGGTTATCCCGGACGCGAACCTTGAACGTTCGGAAATTCCCGACGAGGAGGCGGACGGCGCGCCTGCGACGCCGCCACTTTCCGCGTTGAAGAAATTAGGGACCGCCGGGGAAGAGAAAACGGGCGCGGAGAACGGGCGGAAGCCGCTTTTCTTTTCAGCGCGGAAATCGAACCGGAAACAGAACAGGAAGACGGGGAACGCGGCGCATGGCTGAAGTAACGGCGGAACGATGGCGGTCGTTCGTGAACGGGGAGCCGAATTGTTCCGTGCTTCAATCGGCTGAATGGGCCGAGGTTAAGGAACGGTTCGGCTGGCGCGCGCGATATGTGATCTGCGACGCGGCGGCCGCGGTCATCCTGTTTCGGAGGCTGCCGCGCTGGACGCTGGGGGCGACGATCGCGTATATTCCGCGAGGTCCGATTTTGCGGCGGAAGAACGTTTATGAGCTGGGCTTGTTCTGGCGCGAGGTGGAGGAGATCTGCCGCCGGGAGCGGGCGATTTTTTTACGCGTTGAACCGGAGATTGAGGAAAATACGGAAGAGGGCGCGGCGCTGCTGGCGTCGATGGACGCCTTTTCGGACGCGTTCGCAACGGTTCAGCCGCCGCGGACGATCCTGCTCTCGGTTAATACGCCTGAGACGGACTGGCTGTCGCGGATGAATCAGAAGACGCGCTATAACACGAATTTTTCAATGCGCGAGGAGCAGGGGCTGACGCTGGAAACGCCGGACGACGTCAGGACGTTTTATTCGCTGTTCGCTGAAACGGGCGCGCGCGATGAATTCGAGGTGCATTCGCAACCTTACTATCAGGCGGTATACGACGCATTCCGCCGCGAGAACAGGGCGTTTAACCTGGTCGCGGTCGCGGAAGGGAAACCGATCGCCGCTTTGATGCTCTTTATTCAGGGGCGGCGCGGATATTACCTGTACGGGGCGTCGGCGAACGCGGAACGCAAGCGCATGCCCAATCATTTTTTGCAGTACCACGCGATGCGGATCTGCGCGGAGTACGGCTGCTTGGATTACGATCTCTGGGGGATTCCGGACGAGGATCCGGACGCTTTAGAGGCGCAGTTCCGCGACCGTTCCGACGGACTTTGGGGCGTGTACCGGTTTAAACGCGGCTATGGCGGACGAACGGTTCGCATGTTGGGGAGTTTCGATCGGGCTTACGCGCCGCTCGCGTACCGGCTGGCGGCGCTGATCGACCGGCTCCGCCGGAGGCGGTCGTGACCGGGACGGCGATCGCGTTCCGGGCTGACGACGCCTGCCCGGCGGATTGGAACGGGACAGTTTCCGGTCTTCCCGGCGCGTCGATCCTGCAAACGGCGGAATGGGGCGCGTTAAAGGGCGCGCATGGCTGGAGGCCGCGCTGGCTTCGCTGGATCGGGGCCGACGGGCGGACCGCCGCCGCGGCGCTCGTTCTTCGGAAGAAGATCGCCGGACCGTTCGAGTTTCGCTACGTTCCGCGCGGCCCGCTGGTTGAGGCGGCTGATCTGGCGCTCTGCGAACGGGTTTTCACGGATCTGGCGGCGGACGCACGGGCCGGCGGGGCGATCTTCCTGAAAACGGACCGCGACGTTCCGATCGGGTACGGCGTCCCCGGCAGCGAAACGTACCGGGAGGACGCGGACGGGGCCGCATGGCTGCGTTTATTGAAGCGGCGCGGGTTCCGTTATTCCGAAGCGCAGGTCCAGTTCGCGAATTCAGTCTGGATTGACCTGAGCCCGGACGAGGAGACGCTGCTGGCGAACATGAAGCAGCGGACGCGGTACAAAGCGCGTCTGGCGCTGAAAAAGGGCGTTTGGGTCCGGCGCGGCGCTGAATCGGAGTTTGAGGATTTTTATGAGATGTACAGGGTTACGGCGCGCCGCGATGGGTTTATTATTCGTGAAAAGGCGTATTACCTGGACGTATGGACCCGGTTTTACAGGGCGGGGATGATGATTCCTCTGGCCGCCGGGGTCGGGAACGAAACCGTCGCGGTGGTCCTGCTGTTCCTGTTCGCCGGGAGGGCCTGGTACGTTTACGGGATGTCGTCGGGGGCGCATCGTGAGAAAATGCCGAATTATGCGCTGCAATGGGAGGCGATCCGGACCGCGAAGGCGGAGGGCGCGCGCATTTATGATCTCTGGGGCGCGCCGGACGTTTTCGGCGAGGAGGATCGGATGTGGGGCGTGTACCAGTTCAAGCGCGGGCTGGGCGGGTACGAGGTTTTATCTCCCGGCGCGTATGACCTGCCGCTGCGTCCGTTCCTGTACCGCGGTTACGCGGCCGGGCTGCGGCTGCTGACCGGGGCGCGGCGGTTCCTGTACCGGGTCCGGGAACGGGGCGGCGAGAGCGACGGAGGCGAAGCGTGAGCGGGACGAAGCGGCGGATCCTGATTCTCGGCGCGATCGGATTGCTGATGATCTACTATGGGCTGAAGCTGTACCGCGCGCCGCTGGAATCGTATACCTGGACGGAGCTGCTGATCAACTATGCGGCGGGGTTCATCCGACGCGGGCTGGTCGGGCGCGTCGCCTATTATTTTTCGCAGTTTGTATCGCCGGTCTTCTTCCTGACGCTGACGGTAATCCTGGG
>CALIHP010000065.1 GCA_938020565.1 uncultured Anaerolineaceae bacterium
TTTACCTGGCGGACCCGACCGGGTGCTACTGAGCCCGCGCCAGACGCCGGCGATTCTCGTCCGGGGGAACTCACGCCCCGGCTGCCCGCCGGATCATGGGATCGAGTTCACCGAAATCAACGTCCAGTAAGCGGGGCTGGTCCAGCGTCAACCCGCCGACCCGCCCCGCCGAGCCTGTCATGAACGTGACCAGTCCGTCGGGAATATATCGGTCGTCCCAGCGCAGCCGGAATGTGTCGTAATGATAATGGCTGAGCTCAGCTCGGAAAGCCGGCGTCCGGACGAATTCGAGCCGAAGCTTTCCCGCTCGCGCTGAAACGACGATTTCCCCGGCGACGCTGTCGCAGAAAGTTCCGCAGTACGCTTCGAGCGCATGAAGCGGAGCCGTTCCCGCAATCCGTTCCGGAAGCTCCGTTCGATCGGGATTCGTTCGGGCGAACTCTGAATACGTTCGAACCCAATCTACCGGTTCCGCGCCGATCAGCCAGTCCTCGATCGTCATCAGGACGCTCTGATAGGCATATTGATTTTCACTGTTCGACAGAACGACGACGCCCGAACCGCGTTCCGGAAAGAGCGCGATCTGCCCGCGCATGCCGTCAACGCCGCCCGAATGATAAACGCGTTTCTCGCCGCCGTAACTGTCGATAAACCAGCCATACCCGTACGTCGCGAACGCCGGTTTCAGGCGCGGATGAGCAACTGGATCCGGCTCGCGGCCAATCATCTGCGGATGATGAAGCTCGGCGACAGACGCCTCGCTGAGGATCCGCTTTTTCCCCGCCATGCCCCGGTTCAGGAACATTGCAAGATACCTCGCCAGATCATGCGCGGTCGAATGAACCGAGGCGGCCGGCGCAATATTATCATGATCCCGGTACGGAATGACGCTGGTCCGGCCCTGAATCAGGGCGTGGGGCGAGGCAATATTGCCAGTCGCCGCAAGGTCCCGCGCCGAAAGCGTTGGGAAGCTCCGCGTCATGCCGAGCGGATCGAAAATCCGCCGCTGAATCAGGTCGTCCCAGCGGTCGCCGCTGACCGCCTCGGCGACCAATCCCGCGACAAGAAACGTCACGTTCTGATACGCGAACCGTTCGCGGAAATCGCTGACCGGACGAAGAAAACGCAGCCGCCGGACGACCTCCAGCCGGGTCCGATCGGACCCATACCAGATCGTCCCGCCCGCCTCGCTTCGCAGCCCGCTGTTATGGATCAGCAGATCGCGGACCCGAAATTCGCGGCTCGCGGTCCCGTCCTGTAAGCGGAAGTCGGGAAGATAATTGCTGACACGGTCGTCCCAGGATAACGCGCCCTCCTCGACAAGCCCCGCCAGGACCGCCGCCGTCATCGACTTTGACATGGACGCGATCGCATATGACGTATCGGCGTCGACCGTTTCGTCCGCGCCCAATGTCCGCGTTCCATAGCCGGCTTCGAAAATGATCTTCCCGTCGCGAAGAATCGCTAAGGAAATCGCCGGCGTCTGAAATTCGCGCTGCGCTTCGAGAACGGTTTTTTCTAATCGGGATTCCAGAAAATCATTCATGCGCCCTCCCATCAGGTCAATTGTAATAGAAAGTACGCACAGCCAGAAATCACTGCATTCTCTTTAACAAACCTCCGGTTTCTCAGGATAGACGACAGGTCAGTTTCCAAAAAACTTCCCTGAGCCAATATCGCAAACGAATCACGCACAGGCGGAACGGGGAAACGAGCCGGATTCAGTGTCTGTTTCAAATTTCCATGGGATTAAGGAAGTTCCTTAGGACTGATTATATT
>CALIHP010000066.1 GCA_938020565.1 uncultured Anaerolineaceae bacterium
TAATACGCTTCAGCGACGGAGCCGGTGATGGCGGCGAGGGTGTCGCTGTCGCCGCCGAGTGAGATCGCCGTGCGGATCGCGTCTTCGAATGAATCGGACTCCAGGAAAGCTTCAATCGCCTGCGGGACGGTCTCCTGGCAGCTCGCATGGTAACGGTAAGTGGGGCGAATTTCGTCGATCGTGAAATCCAGCGGGTAATAATCGCGGGCGATGCGCTGACGGATTTCGCTCTTCAGCGCCCCTTGTCTCGCCATCATGATCGCGACGGTCGTGGCTTCCGCGCCTTTGATCCCTTCCGCGTGATTGTGCGTGACCGCCGTAATCGTCTGGGAAAGGCGGACCGCTTCCCGCTCGGTTTTCGCGATGAATCCAGCGGGGCTGATTCGCATGGCGGCTCCATTGCCGAAGCTGTTATAGGGTTGGGGATTGTCGCTGAAAATCCATCGATAGAACCTGCCGCCGAATCCGCAGCGCGGATACCTCCGCCCGATCTCCCTCAGATACTTCACCGTCAATTCAGACAGCGCAGCGTAAAAGCCATCCGTGCCGGACGGCATGGCCTTCGACGCTTCCAGGATCGCCCTGGCGACGGCAAGCGTCATGATACTGTCGTCTGTGACGGAGCAGCTATCAGTAAGCAGGTCAAATTCCTTGCTGCGGTGGTTATTGAACTCAAAACGCGATCCTGCAATGTCGCCGATGATTGCTCCGATCATTGGATCGTTCTCCTTTTGTGTAACTATTGCTGGCGTCTTATCTCAGAAAATACCATGTAAAACCCCTGCGAGGGCAGCCTCGTCAGGCCCGCCGCGTTTATTAACCATAAAAAAACCTTATCCTTGAAAATCTGATAAGGCTTGATGGCTGACATGACAACATAACCGTTGCGGATTTACTCAAGCGCCCCCGGAGGGACTCGAACCCCCAACCTTTTGATTCGAAGTCAACGACTCTATCCATTGAGCTACGAGGGCAACAGTGCATAGTATACCATAGTTTCGATTTTTCACCGGAAAAACCAAAAAGGTATGGCCGCGCACGCCCGTTAGCGGACCGTATGGATCGGGGCGCCGGCGACGAAAGCGCGCAGGTTTTCCGCCGCGATCGAGATCAACCGCTTCCGCGTTTCGAGCGGCGTCCAGGCAACATGCGGCGTGATCAGGCGCAGTTTTTCGCGCGCAGCAGCGGGTTTCCCACGGCGATCGGCTCGATCGAGACGACGTCGATCGCCGCGCAGCCGATCTTCCCCGAATTCAGCGCGTCGGCGACGTCGCTTTCGTTCAGGATCGGCCCGCGGCTGGCGTTGATCAGGATGACGCCGTCCTTCATTTTCGCAATACGATCCCGATTAATGAATCCGACGAGCTCCGGCGTCAGCGCGGCGTTCAGCGAGATGAAATCCGATCTGGCGAGGAGCTCGTCGACCGGTACATATTCCGCGATGGCTCTCCCTTCTTCGGACTCTGACCGGCTGGCGGCGATCACGTTCATTCCGAACGCACGCGCGATCCGTCCAACGGTTTTCCCGATCCGTCCGAAGCCGAAGATCCCGAGCGTTTTCCCCGCTATCTCGATCAACGGACGATCCAGCTGGAAAGTAAAATCGATCGACCGCTGCCAGTCGCCGCGATGGACCGCGCGGTCAAACGCGCCCACATGATTCGTGGCTTCGAGAAGGAGGGCGAAAACGTGCTGGGCGGTGGCTTCGGTTCCATAGCTGGGGATATTCGTGACGGTAATTCCGCGTTCCGCGGCGGCGGGGACGTCGACGACGTTATATCCGGTCGCCAGGACGCCGATATATTTAACCGTTGGGCAGCCGTCCAGGACTTCACGGGGCAGCGGCGTTTTATTCGTGAGGACGGCTTCGGCGCCGCCGATCCTCTCGACGATTCCGGCGAGATTCTGATGATCCGTCCGATCGTAGACGGTCAGATCCCCGAGGGTTTCGAATTCCATCCAGCTCAGGTCGCCGGGATTCGTCGTCCAGCCGTCAAGAATGACTATTTTCATACTTAATTCCCTTTCGTTCTGGAAAAGCGGCGGCTGCGTCAGAAAAGCGAAATCTGATCGTCGGTTTCCGCTCTCTCCGCGTCGTCCGTTTCAGCGCGCGCCGGGGGAACCGGCGTTTCCGGTTGAGGGCGGGGCTGCGTTGTCTCCGGCTTAGGCACGGTCGGTTTTTCGGGCGCACGGGCGGAGTTCTTCGGATCTTTTTTCCTCTCTGCGGGTTGATCCGAGTCGGCGAGATGGACGACGGTGATCCCGGTGACAGTCTGGTTCACGAGCTTGATAAAATATTCGAGCGCTTTTGCCCGCCTGACCGCCTTAATCATTGCCGGCCGGACGGACCGCGTCTTCTGTTTCCCGTAATGAAGGAGGACGGCTGATTTACCGGACGGCATCAGCGTCAGCCCTGCGATCTTTTCGCCCGCGGCGAGCTTCGCGATCATGACGCCCTGGCCCGCGCGCTTTTGGAGCGGGAATTCGCTGACGGCGATTTTTCCCAGGCCCCAGTCCGTCGTCGCGAACGCGACCGAATCCTTTTCGCTGACGATCGCGGCGCCGGCGATCGTCGCGTTGTCGGCTAATTTCATTCCGGCGACGCCGGCCGCAATCAGTCCCATCGGTCGCAGGTCGTCCTGAGTGAAGCGGATCGCCTGCCCTTCGCTTGACGCGAGCATAACCTGATCGGTTTCGTCCCGCGTAATCAGCGCCGCGACAATTCGATCGCCCGGATTCACCTTACAAATCGCGAACGTTTGCCCTGAAACGGTCGGCAGGTTTGAGAGCAGCGTCCGCTTGATCAGCCCGTTCTGGCTGACGGTAAGAATCGACGCTTCGTCGCCGACGGTCCCGCCGGGCGTCAGCGCGAAAAGCTGGACCGCGGATTCGTCCCCTTTCTGGAGAAGCTGCGGCCGGAGATCGACGCCCTCCGCGAAGGAATCGACGGTCGGGAGCGTATGCACGTATGATCCGATGACTTTTCCCGCGCTGTTTAACAGGTAGACGTTGTCGTCGGTCGAGGACAGCGCGGCGAAGCGTCCGAGGTCAAAGCCCTTTTCATTTGCGCGCTCGATCGAGACGCGCCCGATTTTGAGCTCCTTCGATACGCCGACGATGACCCGTTCGGATTCCATCATCGCGCCGGCGGTGACGACTTCCTTCGCCGAAACGCCTTCCCCGAGCGTGACGATCTGCGTTCGGCGCGGGTCGCCGTATTTACGCCTGATATCCAGCTGGTTCTCGATCAGGAGGCTGCGCATCTTAGCCGGCGACGCGAGCAGCTCGCGCATATCCTGGATCGCGAGCTGGAGCGCGTCATATTCGCTTTGCAGTTTTTCACGTTCGAGCTGATTGATCCGTTTCAGCGCCATATCTAAGATTGCCTGCGCCTGGATCGCGTCGATCGGGAAGCGCGCGACGAGTTTTTCCCGCGCTTCTTTCTCGTTGGCGGAAGCGCGGATGATGGCGATGACTTCGTCGATATTCAGCACGGCGACGAGCAGTCCGGCGACGATATGCGCCCGTTCTTCGCTTTTTTTGAGTTGGAAGCGGGTCCGCCGTTCGATAACGAGAAGATGATGGTCGATGTAAACCTTGAGCGCTTTTTTGAGCCCGATAACGCGCGGTTGATTGTTGACGAGCGCCAGCATGATGACGCCGAACGTCGTCTGCAGCGGGGTATATTTATAAAGTTTCCGGATAACGTCTTCGGGATCGTCGACCTTCCCGACCTCGATCACGATGCGCATGCCCTGCCGGTCGGATTCGTCGCGGAGGTCGGTAATATTCTCCAGAACGCCGTCGCGGACGAGCTTCGCGATCCGTTCGAGGAGCGAGGTTTTATTGATCAGGTAGGGGATTTCGGTGATGATAATCCGGTTCCGGCCGCGGCCGATATCTTCGAGATGAACCTTGCCGCGGACCATGAGCTTTCCGCGTCCGGTCGCGTATGCGCGGGAAATTTCGTCCTTATCCTCCTCGTTGACGATCAGTCCGCCGGTCGGGAAATCGGGCCCCTGAACGAAGCGCATCAGGTCCTCGGTCGAAATATCGTCGTACGATTCCCAATTTTTAAGGAGATAGACGACCGCGTCGATGACCTCGCTCAGGTTATGCGGCGGGATGTTGGTCGCCATGCCAACCGCGATCCCGTTGGCGCCGTTGACGAGCATATGCGGGAACTGCGCCGGGAGAATGAGCGGCTCCGGGAGCGTGTCGTCGAAGTTTCGGGTAAAGTCGACGGTATCCTGATCCAGTCCGGTCAGCAGCTCCATCGCGATTTTACTCAGCTTCGCTTCAGTGTAGCGCATCGCCGCCGGTGGGTCGCCGTCGATCGAGCCGAAGTTCCCCTGACCCTCGACGAGCGGGGAGCGGATGGTGAAATCCTGCGCGAGGCGGGCCATCGCGTCGTAAACCGCGCTGTCGCCATGCGGATGATATTTCCCGAGGACTTCGCCGACGATACGGGCCGATTTCTTAAACGAGCCTTCCGGACGGATCCCCATATCGTACATCGCGTACAGGATCCGGCGCTGGACCGGTTTCAGTCCGTCCCGCGCGTCCGGAAGCGCGCGGGAGATGATCACGCTCATCGCGTAATCCAGATAGGACTGCTGCATTTCGGTCGTAATTTCGATGGGGGTGATTTCTTTCACGTTCGCCGCTTCCCTTTCCGTTGGATAGACCCGTAAGGCGAGTACCGATTATAGCATTCTTTTCTTCGGCCCCTTCCGGTTCGTCCGGGGAATCAGGAACTTTTATTCAATTTCATTCTGGCCCGGGATCGGTTGAAAATTGTGCAGTATGGATTGAATTCATGCTGCCTATCTGTCATGCGGATCACGGCGGATCGTCATACAGAGAAATGACAAAAGGCAGATAAAACGACTGGATATTTGTCATGCGTTTTTTATTACTTTTAGCGCATGGTCAGTGTTTTTTTCTTGTATAATGTGTCATAAAAATAAGATGTATATGATGCCTGGTTAAGAAGGAGGTTTGTTATGAAAAAGATCCTGTGGGCTATTCTTGCGGCTGCGCTGCTGGCCGCGCCAACTGGCGCATTCGCGCAGGCAGTTCCTTTTGACGGGATTTCAATCCCGTTTGATCAGGAGATTTATATTGTTCAGGAGGAACTGGAGAACAGCGCCGACGAGCTGCTGCTGACGCTGCTGTACGCGTCCGATCCGGGAATCGGAGCGGATGAGGAGGCTGAAATCTGCGAGATTGAATCGGCTGATATCGAGAATTCGTTCCGAACGTATCTGGAGAATATTTCAGCGGGCGGTCTGGACGAGGTGCAGCCGCCGGTGCCGATGGACACGGACGGCTGCGACGCGGTCCGGATCCGTTACCGGTTCGCCCCGTCGCCGATTCCCGCCGATGCGGAGCTTATCTTCGCTCAGCTCGATTTCGGTCAGCCTTCGCTTGAATTTATTTATGCGGATCCGGCGAGCTTCGAGTACGCCGGAACGGACGGCGTGACTGCGAATCGCTTTTTACAGCGGCGCAATGAGCTGACGGTCAGCCCGTCTTTCTTCGGAGAGAACGGCGCGAAAGCGTACGACAGGATTCCGAAAACGGCGGGGCCGCAGGTAACCGACTGGGCCCCCGCGACGCGCGATCTCTATCGGATTTCGGTTTCGGACGTTCTTTTTGGCCCGTCGCATCTTGAATTGAGCGTTCTTCTCTCCAGCCAGTACGTTCACCGCGATTTTTCCAGCATGGATTGGAACATGGTTGGAAATAATAAAGCGATTGAAACGGTTGAAACCGGAACGAGCTTTCTGCTGGATGGAAAGATGATCGGCGGGACGGGCGGCGGCGGGGACGGCCGCTTCGCGGACGAAGAGCAGTTTGACGGCCCGATCCATGTGGCTCCTTATTCGATGGCGTTTAATCCTGTCGGGCTGATGGCTGCGACGCCGGAAATGCGCCTGTACCGGATGAACTGGATTTTCGATTCCGAACCGAAGCTCCGCTTCGCGTTTACGCCGGATGGGCAGGCGATCTATCACTGGACGACGAAGCTGAATTACGGCCCGACGTTTCAAGTCAATTTCCCGGGAATGGAGAATATCCGGGTACCGGATCAGGACGATCGTTACGATAGTTTTTCTCAGTAAAGGGGTAATCAATCGCGGAAGCCGGAGATTCTCCCCGGCTTCCAGAGCAGCGTGAGCGTTGACCGAAAGTCGGATCGCGATTCAACGCGATGAAAAAAAAGACCGCCCGAGCGTTTCTGGCGGTTTTTTTTCATCGGACCGGCGAGCGATCGCTTTCGTCAGGCGAACCGATGATGGAAAATACGAGCTCCAGGAGCTCGCGATCTGCGACTTCTCCGGTCATGCGGTCGAGAATCACATATTCGTAGCCATCGTCCCAGAAGAAGCAGACGATCCCCGCTTCCGCCGCCGCGGAAAAATAGGCTTTGGCCGCGTCCAGATTTTGTTGCCGCGGCATGGATTTTGGAAAGCCGATTTCGTCAACGACGATCGGGAGTCCGAATTCTGTTGCGATGTTTGCGAGCGATTGCGCGCCTGACGAAATGAGCTCCGGGTCGAGCGTGTAACTATGTACGCTCAGGAGCAGTTTATCGCCGGCGGGGTCTGAGAACGGACAGTGGAGCATTTCGCGGATGATCTCTTCTTCGGCGGAGGCCGCGAACGGCGACAGCATCAGGAACCGGTCCGCGTTCTTTCCGCCGGAGTTCCGAACCGTGTCGATAAACGACTGGTTCAGGGCATGGACGATTCGCTGATCCTCCCGGTTATCCCAGCTCCGCTCCCGGTTCATCCATTCGCCGGAGCTTTGGAAAATCAGGCGCTGATCGGTCTCGATGAACCGCGCGGCGACCTGTTCCCAGATTGAGACGAAGTTCACGCGGCTCTTCTCGAATTCGTCCGTGTCGGCGAAAATCCAGTTGAGGCTGGGATTCATGCCGGTGTCGTGATGGATGTTGATTATTGCGTAGAGGTCGTTTTCCAGCGCCCAGCCGACGACTTCCTCGATCCGGTTCAGCCATGCCGGGTCGATCGTTCCGTCTTCGCGGAGATGATTGTAATAGCTGATCGGGATTCGGATCGCGCTGAAGCCCGCGGCGCTGACCGCGTCGATCAGCTCTTTCGTCGGCTTCGGATTCTCCCAGAACGTTTCGCTTTCGAGCTTGAAGCCGCGCCCTTTGTGCATCGCGTCCAGGCTGTTTCCCAGGTTCCATCCAAGGCGCAACTCCCTGACAAGTTCGGCGGCGGATAGAGACGGCGACGGCTCGTTCGTTTTCGCCGCGCCGGCGGAAGCCATGGCTAAAGAAAAGATCAGGCAGGCGGCGGCGAACCAGGCGAAACGCAGGGTCATACGGCGGTTGATTTTGCGGTGTCGTTCATTCATGACTTTATTATAGATGCGATACGGGTGGTTTGAGAATGGTTGACTGAAATGTGACTGGATGAGCGCGTCGGGGATGAAAGCGCGGGCTGCTCAGTGGATCTAATCGAAAAGAGGGGACTTTCATTGAAAATCCCCTCCGGTTCCGTAAAGGTTCGTGTCGGCGGTTCGGTTTATTCGTCCGACGGTAAATTGGCGATCAGCGCGCCGTTCTGGACATATTCGTCTTCGTTATCGAACATGCCCTGCGAGAAGCCGGTCCCGGCGGGGATGAGCTTCCCGATAATGACGTTTTCTTTCAGCCCGTAAAGCGGGTCTTTCGCGCCGGCGATCGCGGCCGAGGCGAGGACTTTGATCGTATGCTGGAAGGATGAGGCCGACAGCCATGAATCGGTGCTGAGCGAGGCTTTCGAGACGCCGAGAAGCGTTTCGACGTACTTCGCCGGCTGTTTCCCTTCGGCTTCGAGCTTGCGGTTGATATCGCGGATCCGCAGGTAATCGACGACGTCCATCGGCAGGAACGGCGAATCGCCGGAGCGGGTGATCTGAACCTTGCCGAGCATCTTGCGGATAATGACCTCGAAATGCTTATTGTGGATCATCTGCCCCTGATCGCGGTAGATGAGCTGGATCCCGCTGAGGATATAATTCGCGCAGGCTTCCCGCCCCTGCAGCCGCAGGATCATATGCGGATTGATCGAACCCTTCGTGAGCGGCTGGCCCGCGGAGACATAATCGCCGTCCCTGATTTCGAGCTGTGCCGTCGTCGGGATATCGTATTCTTCGGTTTCGTGGAGCTCGTATCCGACGATGACTTTGTTGTCTTCGATCCGGACCTGTCCGGTATGCGGCGTGGTAATGGTCGCGTCGCCGTTATCGGCGATCACAGATCCGGCCGTCACCGTGTCTTCGTCCTCGACCGCGAGCGTCCAGCCTTCGGGAATTTCGAACGTGTCGGCGGCCATAGCGGAATGATCGATGCGGACGACGCGCTGGTCGGAATTTTTATCCGATTGGATAATCGTCGCGACGCCTTCGATCTGCGCGACGACGGCTTCGCCTTTCGGCGTCCGGCGCGCTTCGAAAAGTTCTTCGACGCGCGGGAGGCCGGAGGTGATATCGCTCTGAGTTGCGACGCCGCCGCTGTGGAACGTGCGCAGTGTTAACTGCGTACCCGGTTCGCCGATCGACTGCGCCGCGACGGTTCCGACGGCGGTCCCTAATTCGACTTTCTTACCGCGGCTCAGGTCCAGCCCGTAGCACTTGGCGCAGATTCCATGTTTCAGCTCGCAGGTCATCGGCGAGAAAACGTGGACCGATTCGACGCCGCTTTTCTCGATCCGCTCGGCCATTTCATGCGTAATATGCTCGTCTTTTTCGCCGATGATTTCGCCGGTCCGGTCGTCGACGACGCGTTCGCAGAGGACGCGGCTGTAGATCCGTTCGGCGAAGCGCTGTTTCGCGGCGTTATCGCTGCGACGGATCGTGATGCCTTCGCTCGTACCGCAGTCCTCATCGTTGATGACCAGGTCCTGCGCGATGTCGACGAGACGGCGGGTCAGGTAGCCGGCGTCGGCGGTTCGGAGCGCGGTATCGGCTAACCCTTTCCGGGCGCCATGCGTCGAGATGAAGTACTCGAGCGCGGTCAGTCCTTCGCGGAAACCGGATTTAATCGGGAGGCGGATGATCCGCCCGGACGGATCGGCCATCAGTCCGCGCATGCCGGCCAGCTGCGAAATGGGGCCGAAGCCGCCTTTCGATGCGCCGGAATTGGCCATGACCGCCATGTTGCCTTGCGGATCCATCGTGCGCTTGACTTCGCTTCCGATCATGTCGGTTGTGTCACGCCAGAGGGAGATCGTCCGGGAATCGCGTTCCTGTTCGGTGAGGAGGCCGCGCCGCCATTGTTTATTGATCTGGTTGACCTCCTGTTCTGTTTTCAGGATTAACGACTCTTTCGTGTCCGGTACGGTGATATCGAAGACCGAGATCGTCGATCCGGAGCGCATCGCGTATTCGAAGCCGATGTCCTTGATCGCGTCGGCGGTTACGGTCGTGACCTCCTGATCGCAGATTTGATAAACTTCGGAAATCAGGTCCTTAATTGAACCTTTTTCGAAGGTCTGGTTCTTGAACCGGATCTCGTCCGGGAGAATTTCGTTGAAGAGGACGCGTCCGACCGTCGTTTCAATGACCCGGGTGATTGGGCTGCTGAGGCGGACGACAAACGTTTTCTCTTTTTCGACGAGTTCGGTCTGATCGTCGGCGGTTTTGACCGCTTCGGTGACGATCCGCTTTTCCTCGTTCCACATCGTTTCCGTCCGGAACTTGATTTTGGCATGAAGCGAGACCTGCCCCAGGTCATACGCCAGCTTGACTTCGTCGGAGTCGAAGAAGGCGCGCCCATCGCCGAGCTCCGGATGTGCGGATTCCATCGTCAGATAGTAGATGCCGAGGACCATGTCTTTTGACGGCGAGATAATCGGTTCGCCGTCCGACGGTTTCAGCAGGTTCTTTGACGCGAGCATCAGCTGCCTGGCTTCGGCGACCGCTTTTTCGGACAGCGGAACATGCACGGCCATCTGGTCGCCGTCAAAGTCGGCGTTGAACGCGGTACAAACGAGCGGATGAAGCTGAATCGCGTTCCCTTCGATCAGGATCGGTTCGAACGCCTGAATCCCGAGCCGGTGCAGCGTTGGGGCGCGGTTCAGCAGGACCGGATGATCGCTGATAACTTCGGCGAGGACTTCGAGGACCTCGGGTTTATTGCGCTCGATGATCCGGTTCGCGCCTTTGACGTTCGAAGCGTAGCCTTCGGATACGAGGCGCGCGACCAGGAACGGATGATACAGCTCGAGCGCCATGGTCTTCGGCAGCCCGCACTGGTAGAGTTTTAATTTCGGTCCGACGACGATAACCGAACGGCCGGAGTAGTCGACGCGTTTCCCGAGCAGGTTGCGGCGGAAGCGTCCTTTTTTCCCTTTCAGCATATCGGAGAGCGATTTCAGCTCGCGGCGGCCGCGGCGCGATAACGCTTTCCCACGCTGGGAATTATCGATGAGCGAATCGACGGCCTCCTGGAGCATGCGCTTTTCGTTGCGGACGATGACGTCCGGCGCACCGAGCTCTAGGAGCCGTTTCAGCCGGTTATTGCGGTTGATCACGCGGCGATAAAGATC
>CALIHP010000067.1 GCA_938020565.1 uncultured Anaerolineaceae bacterium
CCTGTGTGTTATTCCGAGCCCGGGAACATCGCCAGCGCAATCGTGTCCCAGACAGCCGCAACCGCATTACCGAGTTCACTGTCCGACGGTTCTTCACTGTTCAATTGCGTTAACACCGTCCGCAGGAAGGCTTCACGCACGAACGCCCAGTTCATGATAACCGCGTTTGCCAGCTGTACCCGCGCAACATGCTTCGGCGTCTCCGGAGCCTCGTTATTGATCGCAATCGCCGCCGCAAAAGCTGCTTGCCCGACAAGGTTCCCAATGACGGGATTTTCCATTAATTCAGCCTGTTTTCTTAACTCTAATGCCATTTTGATCTCCTATACTTCCGCAATCCACGATCCGGAAAAATGCATCATACTGCCATAAGTCGTCGTTGTAAACCACATAATACCGTCAGAGCCTACTAATCCAGCCACGGGCGTATTGCCATCCCTGACACAGGGATATACCATTTGTACATGCGGGCGAAATCCCGAAGGCAGTTGGATGAACGCCGGACTTGTCGCCGCCGTACCTGATAGTTGTCCTATAACGTAAACAACATTATTATATTTTCTGTATCTTGCCAATCCATTTTGAATGCGGGTCCATCCATTTGCTAACCCCATTTCAAGCCACCCACTGTCATTAATGTTCTTACTTGATATATATCCAGAGACGGTTAAATTCCCGATAATACCGAACGTCCCTTTCGCGAACTCTCCAACTCTCGTTGTAAAATCTTCAGCCGAATTCCCATAATGGAAATCAAAAAAACCGCCCGTCCACGCAGCACCGCCCATCTCGATAGCTACTGGATGCTCTGGAAGCGCCCCGATACTTGCTGGCGTAATTCCCGCGATCCCGTCCTCGATATGATTCATCCGTTCGGCCGTAACCTGCGTCCCTGCCTGTATGATCTGAGAGACGAGCTCGATCGATACGTTGTCGGCGACGACCGTTCCGTCCGCGCGCGTCAGCCGGTATACCGGCGCGCTTCCATTGATAACTTCATCCTTCCACTCCTGTTTTACATACGCCATTCTGTTTACCTCCTGAATCCATTCTGCCGCGTCATTCCAGCGCCACAAATCGCGATGCTGGTAATCGGACGCCGTCCAAAGGCTAATTGCCCGTATGTGCTTTCAATCCGTTCCAGTATTCGTTCCCACTGGTTGATCATCGCGTAATCCGGACACCTTGTCCCGTCGGCAAAAGCGTAAAATATCGCCTCCCCAGTCGTATTCAGAAACTTTGCCGCGATCCGTAACCGTTCGATATTCTCCGCCATTGCTCGCATTTCCGGGCCTGAAATCATATTGTGTTCGCCCTTATTCGGCATGGCAGACAACGTCGGAACGTTTACATGGAAACGCCTCAGGACCGATTCTATGAAGAGAATATTGCTTTTGATCCGCGCATAATCCGACACGTTGAAAAACGCCTTTTTCGTGCGCGCTGCGATATCCGCTTCAGACCGGTCTGTAATCCCCTGTATGTATGGCATATTTATCCAATCCTCCGAACTGCGCCGCTCCAGACCCAGCCTACTAAACCGATTACGCCCGGATTATTAATCGAAACGACGACCCGAACGTTATACCATTTGGAATTTCCGCTGACCGCCGTTCCGGTTGCCTCTCCGATTACCTTAACCGTTTCGCCGCCATACAGCGAAGCGATAAAGTTCCCGTTATTCGGCCCGTCCCGAAGAATAACCCCGCCCATCCCGCCAGACTGAATCATCCCGGTCCACTCGTTATATCCTGATCCGCCGCCGGACCCGCCGCCTCCGCCGCTTTCCCCTTGGATATTCGAGACCTCCACGCGAACGTCAGTCGTCTCCGACGTGTTCGATATGCTGAAATCTGAATACTCAACTCCGATATGCGTTGCCCGCAATACGCCGTTGACATACCAGCGGGCGTCCAGTTTGCCTATTCTCGTGACTGGCATTCCATTAAAAATTTCGCCTGTAGGAAAGCTCGGTGCGGCAATCGTGAGCCATTGCGCTGGTCCTACTGGATAATAAAATCCCACTGGATTGTGACCGGTCCCGCCCCATGGATCGTTCCATCCGATAACCGTGGCATCTTTTCTTTGCTTTAACTGCGCGCTGACTTCGACCGTCGTCGCTTCCGTCGTATTCGTCAACGCGAAGACCTTAGTATCTGCGTCGTAGTTCATCCCGACGCCGTTGATAGTAATCCGGACATAATACCGATAATCGTTTCGCGTTACCGTGAAATACTGAGCGTCCGCGACCGGGAAGCGGAAGCGCTCCGGCGTGCAGGTAACGCCGTTCCCAATCGTAATCGCTTTGGAAATCAACGGGAACGCAACCGAAACGACCGTATTCGCGGTTGCCGCCGGAAGCGAAAACGTAACTGGCGATTCCGTATAGCGCGTTACGGTTCCGTCGATTGTGACCGTAATTCCATGCGTCGCTAAATACGCTGATTTCAGCTGCGCAATAAACGACTGCGGCGAAGTGGACGGATAAGCGAACGTTGCCGGTGAGACGATACCTTCCGGCCCGAAAGTAATCTTCTTCGTCCCGGTCGCGCTGTAATCGCCGACAAATCCGGTCGCCTCAAAATCGCAGATTCCGCCGCCGGCCAGGTCGATCGATACGCGCGAAACGACGCCGTTGAATTTCTTCCCGTTGATCGTTGCAACTGTCACGCGCTTATTAATATCCTTGAACGCTGGATTGTACGCCCGCCATGTCTGGATATATTTCTGCGTCGCGTATGTCAGCAGCCGCGCCATAACCGTTTCGGCGTTTCCCGGATTGATTAGCGTCGCGCCGTCCGTTTTCAAAACGTTCGGTTTTGCCGACGCGTTTCCGATATCCGCTTTCTTGATCGTGATTGATTCTGCGTATTTAATTCCCGTTACCGTTACCGCTCCCGTTCCGTCTGGAATAATCTTTGCGCTGAACGGTTCCCAGAAAGATACGGTCGCGCCGGTCGCTTGTAATTCATGGGTCGGTACGTCAAATGTCAGCTCATGTTCGCCGGCTTCCAGCGTGTCAAATTTAGCGATTTCTGAACGCGCTTCCGGGAAATCTACCCGGCTGTAAACTTCAACAGCTGTTACACTCGGACGAATGTCTAAGGATTGATCGTTCAGCCCCTTTTGATTGCTTCCGAAATCAAATGCCGGCGCGGCCGCTGTGTCGCTGATCGCCTGCGGGACCAGCGTCAGCCCGCCGTCGTCGTCCAGCGTAAAGCACGCTCCGCCGGCAAAAAGCGCCTGTTGTAAGGCCTCGCGCGTCGTTCCCGGCTTGATATATCCGCTGATTGTCGGCGGAGTGAACCCGCTTTGCACCCGAATATCCTGAACCCGCAGCGCTATTCCGCGCAGAACCCGCCAGACAACAGATTTCAACGAATCCGGAGAATGCGACAGCCATTTGTCCCCCGAATACGGGATATCGTCCATCAGTCCGACCAGGTCGCAGGCCTGGATTTTCAGCTTGTACGGCGATTCTGTTTTCCATTCCGTCAGGTAATAACGCCCGATTTTCTCGACGCCGATATCACTGCTGAAATAGATATCCATGCGCATGCGTTCGCGCAATTGCCCATAAACGCTTCCCGCGTCGGCAACGTCGAACGTAGCTGATTCATTGGAAATGACCGTCGCGTCAAACGTCCCGAACGGCAGCTCCGCGCCGGTCAGGCTGCATTCTTTCAACGCTTTTGCCGATTGGACGTCCGCGCCTCGGAACTCGAGCATGTCGTCAAAATAGATGTTGGTAATCCGCGCCCGGCGGTAAGGACGGTTCGTAGCCATCGGCGCGATAACCATCCTTGTAATATTGCTTGCCGTGAAATCAAACGTGCGGACGACATCGGCGGCGGTAATTGTAAATCTCGTTGCTTCCGTGGCTCCGCGATAATAGACGACAACGAACCTGCTGGTGAAATCGCCTGTTTCGCGGCTTCCTTCGACCGTTACCCGCCCCATCTTTCGCGCAGAAGCGAACGTGATATCAATCGTTCCGCCGTCGCCGAAATTCGCATAATTCCCGTTTTCATCAGAATTGTCCCGCGCTGCGAATCCGCATTCCGCTCTGTCATGCCGAAAAAACGAAAACGAGCCGTCCAGCAGGAAATAATCGCGTTCCATTGTCGCGATTTTCCGATCAGTATCGATTCCGGTTTTCAGCTTGTCGCTATTGGACAAATTCGCATGTTGCTTTGTAAATACAATGCTCACCCCGTCTTTGACCGGCGGCTCTGTCAGCTGCATTCGGATGATCGTTTCCATTGGCTTACGCTCTCCGTGCGGGCTCTTTAGCGATGAAATTTGCGCTCAGCTTATGCCAGTAAGTCTTTCCATTGTGAATCTTCTTAATCTCGTCTTTCACGCTCGATATATACGCTGTGAATTCGTAATCCCCGGATGTTCCCGGTACGACGATCTGATGAAACGGGACGGGCGCGGTCATAACGGCGTACAGCGCGTTATAAACGTCCGTCCGCGCAATGCTGCCCCATTCGATCGTATAGTTATAATACGTCCCGATGACCTGCCTCGTCAGGACGCCGTCTTCCGTCCGCTCCGCCATGCGGTCCAGCAGCTCCGCGTTTCGCTGGATCGAGACGACCGGAACGTCGTATGTCACGCCGTCGATTCGGATCATATCCCGGCCCCCGATAAAAGGCTTCCGCCCTGCTGTCGTTCAATACGCTTCATTTCGCGGAATACCTCGCGCCCATTAATAACGATTCGGTTGTCGATAATCCCCGGATCGCGGTTCAGCTGATTCTGCGCCGTTTCCTCGCGGACGATCCTGCGGATCATGTCTTCCGGCGCGATGATTTCCCGCTGCGTCCGATGATCCCCAACCATGACCAGTCTCGGCTGGTTCGGTTCGATAACGCCGCCCGTGGCGTAGCCTTCGCCGCCCCAACTGACCTCCTGAATGTTCACGCCCCATTTCTTACCGCCGAGACCCGGTACCCAATCGGGAATATTTATCTGAATCTTGTTCAGCATCCGGATTACCCAGTTTACAACGTTTGCCGCGATTCCCTTGATCCCGTTCAGCGCCGCGCCGAACTTCTCTTTAATCCAGTCCCCCGCCGTCTTGAACGCTTTTTTAATCGGGTCGATAACCTTTTCCCGGAACCATGCGGGCGCTCTGAACCACAATGTAGAAATTTTGCCCCATAACCCTTTGATCCAAATCCAGACATCCTCCGCTATCTTGGATATGACGGCTCCGAATCCGCTCCAGTACTCTTTTACTCCTTCCCACCATTCTTTCGCGGCTTCCTTTAGTTCATCCCAATGCTGTCGCAAAACGCCAATAATGATGGTCAGTATCACGATTACTGCGATAATCCCCAGAATTGGATTTGCAAAAGCAAGCACAACGATCAGGATCAGCCCCAACAGGATCAGGACATCTCGGAACGTTTCCGGGTTCTTCTCGGCGAATTCCGCGATCTTGTTATTCAGCCAGGTTACCCCCTCAATAATTCCGATAATTCCGTCGCGGAATGCCGTCAGGATTTTAAGCGTTACAGAATCTTCTTCGCCTTCTTCCTTCTCCGGGAACAGCGCGTTTTTAATCGCTTCTCCCAGCCGGCGGAAAGATTCGCCCAGCGCCGCCAACGGCTCCCGGAACGGTTCAAAAAACTCCTTTACCGAAGCTTTGAAAGATTCAATTTTCTGTCTCAGCGCTTCAAGCCCTGCGTCCGTTTCGCTTGTGTCCAGCGCAGGCGTGGAAAGCGTTTCCGGAAGCCCGCCGCCAGACAACGCCTCCAGTCCTGCGCCTGCCCCTGCGCCTGAACCGCCACCTTCGTCTTTTTGCTGCAGGACGTTCAGATCGTCGAACGACGCCAGCGCGCCCTTAGCCGCCTTCCCTGCGTTCGCCGTACTGTCCGCTAAATTCTGCTGCGCGTCTGCCGCGGCGTTTGTAGCCTGCGCCATCCCGCTCATCGCGTCCTGCGTATTCTTCGCCTGCGCAGAAATATCCACGCCAAACAGGATAGACATAATCAGCGCGATCCGATTGAACCATCGCGTCAGCGCGTCCACCGCCGCCTTGATATACGGTAATACGCGCGAAATAACCGGAATGATTGAATTCCCGACCGCGACGCGCAGGTTCAGGAACGAGGCGCTCAGCTGTGCCAGCCGGCCGCCGTACGTGTCCATATACTTCGCCGCGGAACCGGCGTAGATACCGCCCTCGGCGACGAATCCGTTGAACTCCGCCTGCCGCTTCTGCGCGTCGGTAAGATTGTTCGCTGTCGTCCCAATAGATTTGGCGTACTCCTGCCACATTTTTGCGACGTTCTTCTGGATCCCCGCGCTGTCGGTCAGGAGGCTGTTTTCCATGCGCAAGCCCTGCGCCGTCCGCGTGATCGCTTCATCCATCGTGAAGCCCGCCTGTCGATTATAGACCGCCGCGTCCTTCATGATCTGCATCATCTGTTCGATCTGCGACGTATCGTACCCGCGCAAAAGCATATTCTTGTACGCTTCCGTCGCCGCCGTCGCGCTGACCAGCCCGTCTTCCGTATAGCTTTTGATAAAGCCTTCCGCCTGCGCGAAGCTCCGTCCGGTCGCGTCCACGACCGAGGCGAGACCTGCCAATGCCGCTTCTGTTGCCGCCGCAGTTTCGACCGCCTTCTTCCCGAAATTAATGATCGTCGCAACGCTGAACGCGATGCCGATTGCCACGCCGAGCTTTCCGACAGCGCCCATCATCTTTTTCATACCGGCGTCGAATCCGCCGGTATCTATCCGGGTATCGATTCTTACAGAGCCGTCAGTCGTTCCCAATGCCGCCATTGAGCAACCTCATAAATTTATTGCCGCTTTCCTTTTCCGCCTCGGTCAGCGGTTCAGGCTCGTCAACGTAAAACGCTTCTCCCATCTCCTGCGCGACTTTGATTTCTTCTTCCGTCGCTTTATGCTCCGCGACGCGCTTTCGCAGCGAAACCAGATTCGAAAAAGCGGTATCACCGCCCAGATTCGAGAACAGCGTCACGAACTCCCACCAGTGCAGGGCGTCTCGCGATAAATTAATGCCATAAACCTGCAGGAACGCCGCGTAAATCAGCCCGGCGTCCTTGCGGAAGCTGTAATAGACTGGATCGTCTTCTTTTTCCTCCGATATTTCCGCGTAAGGGTCAGCTTCCGCTTCCTCGTCATCGTCAGTTTCGCAATTCAGGAAACGCAGTCCCTGACGGATCGCTTCCTCGGCGTCCTCCGGCTTCTCTCTGTACAGCAGCTCGTACAGGATCGTCATCTTTTCCGCGTTCGTCCAGTCCTGCGACGCAAGATCGATCATGATCGTCAGGCATGTTCGCGCGTCGGCGTTGATCCGGTATTCCTCGCCGTTCACGAAAAGCGTTTCGGGAAGACGATCCGTCAGGATATTCATTTCCTGCTTCGGACCTTTCGCAAATGCGCGTCGATCTTCTGTCCGCGCGCTTTCGCAATATACGGCGCGACCCCTTCGAAAAAGCTGACCAGCGCCTCAAACGAGTAGCAGTCTCCGAACGCCGTCTGGCTCGTCCCTGCTCCGAATACCTCGTCGATCTTTCCGCGCATGTATTCAATCAGCTCCCGGGCCATTTTCAGCTGGTCGCCGATATTCGACGGAACGCCGTTTTCGTCCATTTCCGCCGTGTCATTCAGCGCTTTCACTCGGGATTCAAACTCCTTTTGCTTCCCTTGCAGCTCGGAGATCAGGCCCTGTACCCGCTCCGCGAAGCGCACGTCCGTCGGACAGAACGAAATAACCCGGCTGGGATCGTCGTCGATCTCCAGCCGGATCGTCCCCGTATTGATTTTCAATCCTGCCATATCAGCCTGCCTCAAAGGTCTTTGTCGCCGGATTGAATTTCCCTTTGACCGGGTCGCCCTGATAGTTCAGCGTGTACTTGATTTTCGCCTGTTTTCCGCCTTCGCCGCCGAATGAATCGATCGATACCGCGACCGACTGTTTTTCCGCCGGCCATGACCCCGACTGCTCCGCCTGATACAGCCAGACATTGACGATGTCCGTTATAGCGTCGCCGAGGACTGCGCGATCCATTCGTAATTTATCTACGAAATCGAAAACCTCGTCCCCTTGGGTCGCGGTCGCCTCAACCGGCATGGTCGGCTTATACGCCGTGATATCCGTTACCCCGCTGTCCTGATGAATATAGATTTCCTCTTCCGTCTGGGCGTTGTAGCCGATTTCGCCCGTCGTGACGCCTTCGCCAATCAGCGCGTATTTTGCCGTTGAGCTCGGCTGAATATTTAGAAACGTCATGAATTTACTGCGTTTTACCTTTACTGCCGCCATGGCTTTTTTCCTTTCTCTCTGTACGTCAATCTGCAAATAATCTGATAAATTCCCGTATCTTCCGCCCGCGAAAGTATCGACGCAAGGTCCGCCGCTTCGATACTTTCTGCTGTCCGGTTCGCGCCCAGATCAGGAAAAATACCCGCGTCTGTCTGCTCGTCGAGCCATTCGGCGAACGTCTCGTAAAATTCCGCCGTTTCCAGCGTCTCGTTTTGCTCGGCGGTCGATTCGACAGACCCGAACGCGAACGGATAGATAACCGTCTTGTTCCCGATGATGTCTTCCTCGACGATCTTTCCCGGCATCGTATGCACGCTGTAGCTCGTTACGTCCGCGCCCAGCATGTCGACCCAGACCGGAACGTCCTTTTCCAGCGCCTGATAACTCTGGATGTAATCGCGGATTGCGCCGATAACGCTGCTCATTTTCCCGTCCCCCCAGCGATTTTCTTAACGCGTTTCAGGAGCCGTTTCCCTTGCGCCGCCCAGAAGCGATCAAACCAATACGCCCCGCCGTCGATATTCACGTTCCGCGATGTCTTTCGATTCGTCAGGTAATACTGGAATCGTGCATAAGGCCCAAACCAGATAACCTCGCCGCTCCCCGGCTTCGTTCCCAGTACGCCCAGCTTTGTCAGCATTCCCGTATCTTTTGGCACGTACCGCGCGTTACAACCGCGTAAAATCTCGCTGTCCAAAACGTACTGCGCGCGGTCATACTGCCCTTCCCATTTCGGCTTCATTCCTTTTTCCCAGCGCAAAACAGCTCGTACCTTACCGCCTTTAGTCTGTATCGTGCTTATGCTCGCCTGCGGAAATTTCAGCTTGACGGCCATTTACTTCCCTCCGATCTGCCAGTGCTGTAAAAGCGGACTGCCAAAGTCCTGATCGTCGACGCTCATAATCTTCACCGTGTGCAAATACTTCTTTTGCAGGTCGCTGATCTTGAACGTGTCCGTGATCTCCTCCGGAGTAATGCCCTTGACGAGATAATCGCCGACGCGAAACGCGTAATCCGTTCCCTGCTTCGGAACGTAAATCGTCGCGCTGTCCGCGCTCGTCAGTCCTGACGCGATCACATTCTGCGCTTTCGTGTCCTGCCACATGACCGCCGGGACCTCGTGCCGGATGTAAATCGTCTCCGTTCCGCGCTTTACCGCCTGATACCAGGTCATTGTGTGCGGCGTTCTCATCGATCAAACCCCGTATACATCAGGCCCGTCCCAGCCAGATACGGCCGGATTGTCCTCTCGACCAGACGTCCCTCGTCCATCCCGGACATCGCCTCTTCCTGCGCCGTTTTCCCGTAGCTGACAGAGTGATTCCCGACGCTTTCCGAGGCTAACGGACGGTTGGTCGCCTCGCCGTCGGAAAGCCCGTAAAATCGCCCCAGAGCTTCAACGGACGCGCAGACTGCGCCCTTGATTCGCGCAATCAGATCCGCGTCCTGTCCGTCGTTTATAATCTCCGCCGCCCGCTCGCAGCACAGATAATTCACGTAGAGCGTGGCTGCTTCCGCTAAGCGCGAAAATGCGGAAACGGAAATGGACGTACCGTGAAATACGTCCCTGTAATATGCGTAATCAGCGAATGCGCCCATTTCCGCCCGCTCCTTTCGTTATTTCCTGCGCGGCTTCGGTCCGTCCTCAGCCTTCGGTTCCGTTTCTGGTTCCGCCAGCGCCCCCGCCGCCGTTTCTGGTTCCCGT
>CALIHP010000068.1 GCA_938020565.1 uncultured Anaerolineaceae bacterium
AATTTGATTTCTTAAAAGAATATTGCGAAGTTGTTTATTTACCGAGAACTCCTGAAATCTCGACAACACAAATAAAAAAAGAATTGAAGAAGTAACTAGTATTTCTTAAAGGATTAGCTTATGAAAGATGTGCAGAAAAAATTATATGATTTACTGAAGAAGTTTGACAAAATATGTAAAGATAATGATGAACTTGAAGAATTTAATAAAAACTTCGCAAAGCATCGGAACAGCATTTTTTTTAGGAAGGGTACCTTTCTGGAAAGGAATGACAAGGTAATAGTAGGGTGTGTTGCAGGCGAACAAGTGTTGCAGTTCAATTTGGATATAAGTATAAAAATTTTTAATGCCGAAAAAAGTAAACGCATTGGGAGAATTCTCCCACCATATATAACACGGATCCAACAGAAATGTGCCCAGAATATGGTTCGTGAGGGCATTATGCCTGTGCCAAAAGAACTGTTTATGAGTTTTGAAGATTAAAAAGTAATCACTTGCTTATCTACATCTACTTCTGCGTCAACTCCAAATGGAATAATACATCTTGGAGTTGCATGACCGACATTCAAGTTATAAACAATAGATAAATCTCTGTTAGATATTTCTTCTGATAGAACCTGTTTATACTCATTATAATACATTTCATCCTGGGGCTTACCAATTAATACGCCCGAAACTACATCAAATATCCCATACTCTTTTAAAGCTCTAACCATTTTTCTAAACAGGTCCGGATTAGATTTTTCCTCACTGGTTTCCAGTAACAAAATTTTATTTCTCCACTCTTCTGTTTTTGGAAACAAATTATATTGATTACAAATAGATACTGTGTCCTCAAATCTGGAATTATCAAAGATATTATATATTGACTCTAAACAACCTCCTAAAATTTTTCCTTTAAATATCGGCTTGCCACTCAATAATTCAAATCCAGTATTTACGAGCTTCTTCATATCGGTTCCGATGCCATTCGCACTAAAATCTTCTCTTTCCTGATACCAGACATCACTAGGGCGTATTTCTTTTATTTTCCCTGTTGTAATTAGTTCTTCAAAGTATTTTTTTGTATAGGGCAACATTTCATTAGAAAGCTCGCATAGATCTGGTAAAAATGCCTGTCCATAAAATGTTTTGATACCCACTTTATTTAACATAAAATGATTCATAGTTGAATCGGAAAATCCCAAAAATATCTTTTGCTTGACCGCATTTTCCAACTCGTTATTTTCAAATAAATAAGGTAATAATCTGTATGTGTCTTCGCCGCCAATTGCACATAAAATCATATCTATTGAATCATCCTTAAAAGCCATCAAAAGATCGTTTGCTCTGCTTTCAGGATGAGCCTCTGTAAACTCAATACCTTTAAGTGCGTGAGGCAGGAACTCAAACTCTACGCCATATTTATTTAATCGTTCTTTGCCTATTTCCAGTTCATGCTTTATGAAACTCTCTCCCATAATGCCACTGGATAAGCTGACAATCCCTATTTTTTTTACTTTCATATTCCCGCAGTCTCCCGTCCATTCTATTAAATAAGCTCTAATTTATCTCTCTAAATATTTTCCAACATTCTACCATTTTTAAGACATTCTTTCTTCCGCCGGATTTCTCACTTGCTCTAAAGTTTTTCATAGAAAAAGAACAGAAAGTGTAAATACAAATCAGTCTGTTTTTCTTTATTCTTTCTTTTCGGAGTATATTACCTTACAACAGCTTATCTTGAAAGTATCCTTGCTGTTGGGGTCTTTGTCCTCATCACCAGCGGGAGGATAGCGCAGTGATTTTATTATGCTTTATCATGACGCTATCCTCCTTTGATCGATATACCATTCCTGTTCAGTTAATATTATGCAGTCCAGCGGATTACAAGAAGAATAAAGCTGAGTATTGACGCGCGCTAAATTATCGAATCGGGTTAGAGCCACGCTTCAGTCCGATATCGGACCGCACCCAGAATCACGCTTTTCGCGTTGATCTTTGCAATTTCCCCGAAATCGCATATAATTCATTCCGTTGTTCGGGGCGTGGCTCAGCCCGGATAGAGTGCACGGTTCGGGTCCGTGAGGTCGGCGGTTCAAATCCGCCCGCCCCGACAAAATAAAAATCCCGATAAAAATCCGCGATTGCGGATTTTTTATTTCCCGCAGTCCCCACTCAGCCGTCCTCATAACATCAGGATCAATGTCATTGAATCGGCATGCTTTTCATCCATTATCGGTCGCTGATTGTTTGACAACACAGCGCTTATGTTAAAATGAACCTATCGGAGGTCGGTAAATGAAAATCGGCGTTGGCAGCCTGCCATCGAAAAGCGCCCCGAGCGGATTCAGGATCTGTGAAGCGCCGCAGTCCCATTTTCAAAATCGGCCGCCATTCCTGAATCTCTTTGACGCAGCATCAGCAACAGAAAGCGTAAGTATTTCAAGGAGGATTCTCACATGTTAATCTACAACGCAACCCTCGTGACCTGGGAAACAGAAAACCGGGTGATTCCCAACTATGCGCTTCGGATCGACGGAAAAACGATCCGCGAAATCGGGCCGTCCGCCGAACTGCTCGCGAAGTACCCGTCCGAAGAAAAAATCGACGCCGAAGAAAAAATCGTCATGCCGGGACAAATCTGCGCCCATACGCATTTTTACGGGGCATTCTCCCGCGGCATGGCGATTCCCGGACGGCCCGCCAAGGATTTCCCGGAAATCCTCAATAACCTGTGGTATAAGCTTGACCGTGCGCTCGATCCGGAAAGCGTCCGTCTCTCCGCCGAGCTGCTGACCGTGAACGCCGTCCGGAATGGCTGTACCGCCCTCTTCGATCATCATGCCTCGCCTGACGCAATCGACGGCTCGCTTGACGTTATCGAAGACGTTATCGATAAAAGCGGGATCCGCGCCGCTTTATGCTACGAAGTGACCGATCGGAACGGGAAAGACGGCGCGAAAGCCGGGATCCGCGAAAACGTCCGCTTCCTGACCAGGCTCAAGAACGGCGGGAACCTCGACGGTCGTCTCGGCGGCTTATTCGGAATCCATGCCTGCCTGAGCGTCGACGACGAGACGCTGGCGGACTGCGCCGCGTCGAATCCTGGAGACTTCGGTTTCCATATCCACGTCGGCGAATCGCAGGAAGACGAATGGGACAGCCTGTATCGAACCGGAAAGCGCTGTATCCAGCGCCTGTACGATAACGGGATCCTTAACGAAAAAACGATCATCGCTCACGCCGTCCATGTCGACGTCGCTGAAATGGAGATGATCCGCGAAAAGAAATGCTGGGTGTCACATCAACCTCGATCCAACATGAACAACGCGGTCGGCGCGGCGCAGGTGGAATCGATGATGCGGATGGGGATTCCGGTCTGCCTCGGGAACGACGGGTTTACCTTCGACATGTGGAGCGAATGGAAAACGGCGTATTATCTTCATAAAGTTATGCACCGTGATCCGCGCCGTATGGGCGGATACGACGTCCAGCAAATGGGGATCTATAATAACGCGGCGCTCGCTGGTCAGGCGTTCGGCTTCGGCGAGTCGTTCGGAAAACTCGTCCCCGGCGCGCCAGCCGACCTGATCTTCGTCGATTTTCATCCGTTTACCGCGTTCAGCGCCGGAAATATCCCCTGGCATATCATTTTTGGCATGAGCGAAAGCATGATTACCGATACGATCGTCGCGGGAAAATTCCTGATGAAAAATCGTGAACTGACAACGCTTGATGAGGAAGAAATCGTCGCGCGCGCCCTGCGGAAATATCCGCAGGTTTGGGAGAAATTCAACCGCCTTCATGAGGCGAACGCTTAGGAATACGCTTACCTCGACTGGACTTGGCGATTTATTACCCCCTCCGATATCTCGTCAAGTCCTTTTTTTTATCAGGCCCTTTCGCATGCAGCATTCCGCTCCAACCTCCGCTCCACTCCCAATCATCGCCGTTCTTCTCGCCGCCGGAAAGGGCGCCCGCTTTACCGCGCCGGCGCATAAGCTGACCATTCCGATCGACGGCATCCCAATCGTTCGCCGAACCGCGCTGAACTGCCTGAACGCGGAGTTCGCCGCCGTCGTCGCCGTCACCGGCGCGAATTCTGAAACAATCCTGCCGCTCCTTCAGGGCCTTCCGCTCCGCATCGTTCCAAACCCAGACTGGGAATCCGGTCATTTCAGTTCGCTCCTCGCCGGACTGAAAGAGGCGCGAACGGTCAGCGCGGGCGATCGCTTCGCCGCCTGCTTCGTTCTCGCCGACCAGCCATTCGTTCGCGTCGATACATATAACGGCCTGATCCGCGCCGCCCGGGAAACTCCGGCGAAAATTATCGTCCCGCGTTATAAAGAAAAACGCGGAAATCCGACCGTTTTCCCGGAAAGGATCTTTCCTGAAATGCTGTCCGCGCCGATCGACGACAGCGGCGGGCGCAGGTGGCTCACGGATGAGAATATCCGTTTCCTGGACGTAGACGACCCCGGCGTGCTGAAAGATATCGACCGGGTATCGGATTTGCCCGGGGGCGCGCCCGAATCGCAACGCGGCGATATAATTAGCGCATGAAATCATTCCTTAAATTAGAACCCTCCCCGAGCGGTTATCAGCCGATCGATTTATCGCCGAACGCCGCGCTTTCCAACGCCGAGGCCCAGCTTCGCACCCCGGACGGCGCATATACGACGTTTCGAACGTACGATAAATATTTTGTCCTCAATCTCAGTCAGCATTTCGATCGGATCGAGGAAACGGCCGCGCTGACCGGAAAGTCCGTCCGGCTGAACCGGCCCGCGCTCCAGTCCGAAATCTGCGCTGCGCTGGAGGGGACCCCGTCGCCTGAGGCTCGGATTCGCCTGTCGCTTGATCTCTCCGTAAATCCTGGAGACATCTATCTTTCGATCGAACCGTTCGCGCCCCGCCCCATGAGCCTGTATCAGTCCGGCGTCGAAACCGCGACCATCCGCATGAATCGAACCAATCCGCGCGCAAAACTGAGCCGCTTTTTAAGTCAGGCGGACGCCGTCCGACGAAGCGAAAAGAAAAACGTCGAGGAATACCTGATGGTCAGTGACGACCGGGAGATTCTCGAAGGGCTGAGTTCGAATTTTTACGCGATCCTGCGGGGCGAATTATATACCGCGGATGAAGGCGTCTTAGCCGGGACGACCCGAAAATTCATCCTCGCCCTGGCCGCGGCGGAAAATCTCCCGATCCAGTTCCGCCCGATCTCCGTTTTTGAGCTGAACCGCGTCGACGAAGCCTTCCTTTCGAGCACAAGCCGGTCGATCCTTCCGGTTCGAAAAATCGATCGCTGGACGATCGGAAACGGCGCCGTAGGCCCGATCACGGCAAAACTCATGAAAGCGTTCGACGCCGAAATCCGAAAAAATCTCTCCGACCTGCGAATCACGGAATAAAAAACAGGGCGGGCGGATTTTATCCGGCCTTCCAACCGGAATCAACTCGACCGCGGTTCCTCTCCGTCGAGCTCGATCTCGTCAGGATCTATAAAGTCCTCGTCCGAATCTTCCTCCGGGCGATCCTCCTCGTCGATCAGGATCGCCTCCGCCTTCGCGGCGTCCTCTCTCCGGACCGCGATTCCGATCTCGCCTAAAATTCCAAACGATAACGCGTTCATCGATCCATAACTCTCGCGCACGCGAATCGCCTGAATCCCCGCTTCTTCCAGCTTCGCAATCACGACGACCGCCTCCGCCTCGTTCTCCGCCCAGTATACAACCTCATTTTTATCCATCATTTTTCACCTGATTTCAGCTTCCCGGATTGAATATGACTTTTCCATTCTTCCTTCGTAAGACAACTTACATAATCCGTCCGCTTTTCGTTCAGAAGCGGAACGTCTGCATTCTCCAGCGTATATTGATACCTGAAGCCGACCTTCTCCTGAACCCGCTTTGATTTCGTGTTTCCCTCAAAATAACCGCACCAGACCTTATTCATACCGAGATCTTCAAATGCATGCCGGAGGATTTCGTGCGCGGCCTCCGGTACCAGTCCCCGGCCCCAAAACGGCTTCCCGATCCAGTATCCAAGCTCGCACTCATCCGCGCTCTTCGCCAGCTCCGTCCCGCCGTACAACTTCAACCCGATCGCGCCGATCGCCCTGTTATCCGGCTTCAGGCAGACCGCGTATGACTCCGCGCCGCTGAGGACATTCCGGATCACGTCACGACTCTCGTCAATACTCTGATGCGGTGGCCATCCAGCCGCCGGTCCCACGTCCGGATCGCGGGCATACTGATATAAATCTGCTGCGTCGCGCTCTTCCCAACGGCGCAGTATCAACCTTTCCGTTTCTAAAATCATACCTGTCCTCATTTCATCCCATTGGCCAACGGGTTATCCGTTCCCGGCGGCGTTTCCGGGGACGTCATTACCGATCCGCCTGATCTTTCATTCAATCGGATCTTCTTTTCAATCGTCAGAACCTTTCTCTGAATTTTATCCAGCTTCTGGACCCTTGACCACTCGCCAACGCCGGAATCCGAACGGATATCCGCGATCAGCTCTCTATAAAGCGCCAGCGCTGCCGGATAATCCCGCTTTTCTTTCGCCAGCAGCGCGGCCGCCTTCTCCATCGCCTCGACGTTCCCCGCCCGCCCGATCCGCAGGTAAATTTCCAGCGCATCATCGATTCGCCCCGCACGCTTTAACCCTGCGGCGATCCGTTTCAGCTCCGCGTCGTTGTACCGTCCCGGAGAAAGAAAAAACTCCTTTCCAACGTTCGCCAGATCCGCCAGCGCCAAAGCGCTCCGATACGCGAACGAATCCAGACGGTACCGCGATTCCAGCTCGCCGTCGTCCGCCTCAGACGCGCACATCTCGCTCATCAGCAGCATGAACGCCGATAAGCTCGCAACATCCATGCGGTTATGATAAGACACCCCGCCCATCAGCGTCAGATCGCCGTCGCGGAGAAAATCCCGGTACAGGTCCGGCGCCATATCGCCGGGAATCTCCTCTTCGCCGCGAACGAATCCTAAAATCTCTTCTTCAACGTTCCGCAGCCGGCAGCCATGAAGCCGCTTTTTCCAGAATCGCCGGACCGGATAAAGCAGGTCAAAATGAGCCAGACCGTCGAACGCAGGAGGAAGAAAATGAACCTTCTCCCGCGCATGGATCATCGGAACGTCAAACGCTTTTCCGTTATACGTAACGACCGCGTCGAAACGCTCGACCGTCACGCGGACCGCCTCGAGAAACGCCTTCTCGCCGCTCAGCTCCGGAAGAATAAACTGATCGACGACCAGTCCATCCGGGACAAAATAACTCAGCCCGATCATGAAAACGAACCCGGCCGAATCGAACGATAACCCGCTCGTCTCGGTATCCATCGCGACAAATCCATATTTCCCCATATCGCGATCGTTCGACAGAACGACGTCCAGTCGCGGACTGCGGCGAAAGGGAACCGAAAGCGGAACCGATCCGACATGATCCGATAGTGAAAAAAAGGAACGGGCGTTGAAAACCTTGCCATACCGATTCTCGGAAACGATCGCCTCCGGGAACTTCGCTTTCAGAATCGCAGCCGCGTCCGTCGTTTTCCGCACGGCTCGCGATCCACCGGCAGGGAACCCTTTCGTGACACCCAGACCCGCCAATTTCTCCAAAATATTGCTCATGCACAAATTATAGCGGACGCCGAACGTAAAATAAATTTTCTAAGATTTATCCTGCTTTCATGATCCGTGGAAATCCAGACTCATCGGCCTTGCAGAATACAGGCGAATCCGTAACAGACGGATTATCTTTATTACACCTCTTTGACTACACGCATTTTTAGAATTTATTTTCTCTCCCAAAGCAATCATCCGTAATGATTCAATTCGTTGTACAAATAAGAAGCTTGTCACATGAACCCCGCCATGATACACTTTTTTTCCTGAAAGTTCGTCAGGGAGAAATGGAGATCACCATATGAAACGCTTAACTCTTAAACTGTCGGCGCTGCTCTTAGCGGCATTCCTGGTTCTCAGCCTGACCATCTCCGCCAACGCGGAAAGCGTCGAAGCGCTCGTGACCGGAATTCAGAAATACGGAAATCTGGAGCTTGACCTGAAAGGGTCGGATTTCCTGAACGCGGGCTTCGCGTACGGAGACGTCGTAACCGTGACGCTGAACGGCGAAGAATACGAAATGCCCGTCGGGTCGAACTATTCCGATGTCGACAACGGCGCGATGCTTTGCCGCGTCGTTATTAAGGAAGAAACCTCTGAAGACGCAACGCTGCTCGCGATCAACATGGGCGATCTGGCGACGACCGCCGGGATCGCCGTAAAGAACAGCATCGAAGCGGATCCCGGCTTTGAATGGATATATAACGAAGGCGTGGAGCAACCGGTCAAGGTAACGATCGAGATGAAAGAGCCGGGCGGTTATTATGAAGAATACCTGATCCATCAGCTGACCCGGAGCGAAGAACGCGAAAATTATCCTGACCTGAGCGACGAGGAATTCGCGAATTTTCGAATGATCGCGACTTCCGGTATCCGGAGCGGCGTCCTGTACCGCTCGTCTTCGCCGATCAACCCGGAAATCGGACGCAGCGCACTCGCAGACGCGGCCGCCGCCGAAGCGGGCATTAAAACAATCGTCAACCTGGCCGACAACGATGAAACGATGCGCGGGTATGAGGGTTTCGCGGAGAGTTACTACGCGAAACAGAACGTCATCGGACTGAACCTCGGCGTCGATTTTACCGCCGCGGATTTCAAAGCCGGGTTGGCGAAAGCGCTTCGCTTCATCGCGGAAAACGACGGCCCCTACCTGATTCACTGCAACGAGGGGAAAGACCGCGCCGGATTCTTCTCCGCCATTGTCGAAGCGCTGATGGGCGCGCCCGCGGACGAAATCGTCGCCGATTACATGACGACGTTCCATAATTATTATGGCGTTGAAGAAGGCACGGAGCAATACGACGCCGTCGTCAACAGCAATATCAGCAAGTCGCTCCAGACCGCATTCGGCGTCGCCGACATCTTCGCGCCTGACGTCGACCTGAAAGCGGAGGCCGAGGAATATCTCGAAGAGGAACTCGGGTTGACCGCGGACGAAATCGCGGCAATCAAAGAAAAGCTCCAGGCGCCCAGCCTTTCCACCGTCGCTCCGTCCGTAGACGAGATCGATAAATACGGGGACGTCCGTCTGTCCGCGACCTCCGGAGAGCTCAGGCAGTTCGGAGTCGAATATGCGGATTATGTGCATGTCGCATTTTCAGGTCAGGTCTTAAAGCTACCGGTCGTTCCCGATTACCGGTACGTCGAAGCGAAGGGCAGCGCGCTGGTCGTCTGGGAAGACGACGCAAAGCCCGTCGAGCTGGAAATCTTCAACGGCAGCTTCGCGGCCACCTATGGATTAGCCGACAAAACAACCAACGAGGATAAAACCTATTTCTGGACCGCCCGGGAAGGCGTTGAATTCCCGGTAAAAGTGACCGTGTCGCAGGGCGAAAAAGGTGGGTACGCCGATCAATACCTTTTATACGACCTGAACCGGACGAACGAGCGCGGCGATTACGCGGCGATTACCGACGAGGAATTCGCGAATTTCCGCGCCGTGACGACGTCCGGAATGGGGAAAAACGTCTTATACCGCGCCTCCTCGCCCGTCAATCCTAAAATCGGGCGCAGCGCGTTCGCCGACGCAGCCGTCAAAGAGGCGGAGATTAAGACGATCATGAACCAGGCCGACAACGAGGAAGCAGCGAACGCATATGAAGGATTCGCCGATACCTATACAGCTTCGCAGAACGTAATCTATCTTGCGCTCGGCGCGGACATGGCCTCGGACCAGAACCGGGCGGGATTCGCCGAAGGCCTTCGCTTCTTTATCGCGAACGACGGTCCTTACCTGATTCATTGCAACGAAGGCCAGGACCGGACCGGTTTCAGCGTCGCGATTCTGGAATGCCTGATGGGCGCTTCCAGGGAAGAAGTCGTCGCCGATTATATGAAGACCTTTGAGAATTTTTACGGCGTGGAAAAAGGTTCCGAACAGTATAACGCCATCTCGAACAACATTATCAAAAACCTCAAAACTGCCTTCGCGGTCAACAGCCTGGACGGGCTGGACCTTACGGAGGCCGCTGAGGCCTACCTGCGGGGGATCGGGCTGCGCGATGAGGAAATTACCGCGCTGAAAGAGAAGCTCGGCGCGAAATAAATCGCCGGGAATCCCGACGTCAGAGAGGCTCGATGGAGCGCATCCCGAGCCTCTTTTTTATCTGCGCAAGCGAAAGGAGAACGTTCCTTCGCCTTGCAGCATGAAGAAAATCCAAACCCTGGGGCCGTTCCGGAGAATCCAAAATCATGATACAATACTTCCGGTTACGAACAACGAATTCATTCTGAACGACGCCATGCCGGTATCCGGCTGCGCGGCGGTGCTGGTTGTCATCTGGTTTCTTTTATCCCGCCTGAACTCAGCTCGACGAAGTATAATTAACATTTGCACACATAGCGTTTATGTGGCGCTTTAATAATTTAAATTCCTGTTGGGGCGTACAGGGACGGACCCCTGTACGTTGCGACGGATTCTAAGTTCCAATCTCTTTGGAGGATATTCGTGGAAACAAAAGGATTAGTTGCATTAGGGATCAGTCTCGCGTCGCCGGAAGAAGTTCTGAAATGGTCATACGGCGAGGTCCTGAAACCCGAAACGATTAACTATCGCCGCCTTCGACCGGAAAAAGATGGATTATTTTGCGAAGCGATCTTCGGACCGACCCGCGATTGGCAGTGCTACTGCGGAAAGTATAAGAATCCCCGCTACAAAAATATCGTATGCGAAAAATGCGGCGTGCAGGTTACACGCGCGTCCGTCCGCCGCGAACGCATGGGACATATTAATCTCTCGGCGCCGATCGCGCATATCTGGTACACGCGCCGCATCCCCTCATACCTTGGGCTGCTCCTCGATATCTCGCGCCGCAACCTCGATCGCGTATTATACTATGCGCAATATATTGTAACCTACGTCGACGAGGAAGCACGCCAAAAAGCGTTAGCCCGCCTGGAAGAAGAAATCTCCGGGTCGGAACGCGAATACGCGACCGAATTCAATCAGAAAATCCTGGAAATCAAGAACTACCGGGATCAGCAATACGGCGTCCTTAAAGAGCAGCGCGATTCGCTCCAGGCGCAGACCGACGAAAAAATCGCTGCCGAAATTGCCCCGATTATCCGCGAAGGTCAGCGGATTGAAAGCGACCTCCACGGGCGTCTGGGCGCTGTCGCGAACGACGATATCCTGATCGCCCAGACCGATACCGTCGTCGTCAAAGCCGGCGAGACGATTACCAACGCGCATATTGCCGCTGTTCAGAAAGCGGTCAAAGCCAAATTAGACGAAATCGAAGGCAGCTACCGCGGCCAGCTCCAGCGCGATTTCGAACGCCTCGACCTGGAAAAGCAGACGCTCCGCGCCGAAGCGGAAGAGCAGATGGAAGCGCTCCGCAACCAGCTCGAAGAAATTTCGATGAAATCCGATTCAACGAATTCGAAGCTCCGCGAGGAACTCCTCGATCTCCAGCCGCTGGCGTTCCTGAGCGAAATTTCGTATCGGGAGCTGAAATCCCGATGGGGGAACGTTTTCCGCGCCGACATGGGCGCCGAGGCGTTCATGGATATCCTCCGCCGCCTCGACATGGACCGGCTTTCGGAAGACCTCTGGAACGAGGTGCGAACGACGAAAAGCAAGCAGAAGCGCAAGAAAGCCGTCTCGCGCCTCAAGGTCGTCGAATCGTTCCGCGCGTCGAAGAACAAACCGGAATGGATGATCCTGTCGGTTCTGCCGGTTATTCCGCCCGACCTGCGCCCCATGGTTCAGCTTGACGGCGGGCGCTTTGCGACCTCTGACCTGAACGATCTTTATCGGCGCGTGATCAACCGTAATAACCGTCTGAAACGTCTCGTTGAAATCAAGGCTCCGGAAGTAATCCTCCGTAATGAGAAGCGTATGCTTCAGGAGGCTGTCGATAGTCTCTTTGATAACTCTCGCAAAAGTTCTGCAGTCAAAAGCGAAAGTAATCGTCCGTTGAAATCCCTTTCAGACTCTCTGAAAGGAAAGCAAGGACGTTTCCGCCAGAATCTTCTTGGTAAACGTGTTGACTATTCGGCACGTTCGGTAATCGTTGTCGGGCCGGAATTGAAGATGGGCGAGTGCGGTCTTCCAAAATTGATGGCTGCCGAACTTTACAAGCCTTTTATTATTCGTAAATTGATAGAGCGAGGCATTGTAAAGACGGTTAAGAGTGCGAAAAAGATCGTTGACCGTCGTGAACCAGTTATTTGGGATATCTTGGAGAATGTGATGAAAGGTCATCCTGTTCTCCTTAACCGTGCTCCGACACTTCACCGTCTTGGCATTCAGGCTTTCCAACCTAAATTGATCGAAGGCAAAGCCATCCAGTTGCATCCATTGGCATGTACGGCATTCAATGCCGATTTCGATGGAGACCAGATGGCTGTTCATCTTCCGTTGAGCAATGAGGCCGTGCTCGAAGCGCAGGTACTTATGCTTCAAAGCCATAATATTCTTAATCCTGCCAATGGAGCTCCTATTACGGTACCTTCGCAGGATATGGTGCTCGGACTTTATTATATTACGAAGATGCGTCCCGGGGCTAAAGGTGAAGGTCTCATGTTCTACGGTCCTGAAGAAGCTCTTATTGCTTACAACGAAGGCAAGTGCGATCTCCACGCTCCTGTAAAAGTTGTTGTTGTCGATCTAATCGATGGCAAATTGCAGAAACGGATGGTCGAGACTTCTGTCGGACGTGTTATTGTGAATGGCATTATTCCAGAAGAAGTTGGGTATTTCAACGATATTATTTCGAAGAAAACATTACGCGGTATTATTGCCGATGTAATCAAAGGCGTAGGTATGGCCCGCGCCTGTGAGTTCCTCGATGGTATCAAGAATTTGGGATATCGTATGTCTTATGTAGCCGG
>CALIHP010000069.1 GCA_938020565.1 uncultured Anaerolineaceae bacterium
AATATAATCAGTCCTAAGGAACTTCCTTAATCCCATGGAAATTTGAAACAGACACGGGGTACGGTCTGGCGGCCGGGGTCCCGTTTTTTGAGCTGATCCGATGTATAATCCGACGCATGACAGAGCATACGGTTCGCGTCGAAACGAGTTTTCCGGTTTCTCTTTTTACCTGTCCGCTGGATTCGCTGACGGATTTCTGGCTCGATTGGCGGCCGTTCGATCAGGGCCCGGGGATATTTCGCCTCAACGCAGGGGAGGCGCTCGGCGTCCGGGCCCAGGGGTTTACGGACGCGGACCTGATCCAGCTGGTCCGCGAGCTGGCGCCGGTCGCGGCGCTTCGTTATCTTTACCTTGCGGAAAACCGGAACGTTACGAATCGCGGCGCCGCTGCGATCGCCGCGCTGCCGCAGCTTCGCTACCTGAATCTTTCCGCCTGCGACCTGAACAGCGAAGGGCTGGGATTCCTGCCGGCGCTGGTCAATCTGGAGACGCTGGATTTAAGCTTCTGCAACCGGGTTTCGGGCGCAGGGGGAAAATACGTTCAGCAGCTGCCGAAGCTGAAAACGCTCCTGGTCCAGGGGACGACGAAGCTCAACACGGCGGACCTGAAGAGGTACGAAAAGCGCGGACTGGAAATCCGAACTGGAAAGAACTCCTGACCGGCGGCGGGCGGCGCGTTTCGGCCCTGAGGGAGCCGCCGCGGTTTTCGCCGGACGATAAAATCGGGCGGTTTACGCTGATTTCTTCGATATAATTTATTTTATGGAAGAAGGCGGGAATGGCAGGGGATAAAAAGTCGGGCGACCCTGAATCGAATCGACCGTCTGGCGAGAAAGCGGAGCGGAGCGAACGATCCAATCTTGGAACCGTTCGCAAGGACGCATTTCTGACTGTCGTCGTCGACATGGCGACGTCGATCGGCCGCGCGGGCGTGACGCAGGCCGCGGCGGCGATCTCATATTATTCTTTATTTTCGCTTTTCCCGCTGGTTCTTTTTCTGGTTGTAATCTTTTCGTATTTTGTCGATGTCGCCGCGGTAAAGGAACTGATTCTTGACCTGCTGGGGACGATCGGTCCGGGTGTCGATACGATTATTGTTGAAAATATTCAGGGGATTTTTGAGAAGCGGGCGACGACGTCGATTACCGCCGCGCTGACGCTGCTCTGGTCCGGATCGGGGGCGTTTTCGTCGATGATTCAAAACGTCCATAACGCCTGGCCGGAGTCGAAGGGGCGCGGCTTTCTCGTGAACCGCGCGCTGGCGATTACGGGGATCCTGTTCACTATCCTGATTTTGGGAACGCTCCTGATTTTTTCGTTTATTAATGACCTGTTCGACTGGGCGCGGATGATCCCGATCCTGCGTTACGCGGTTGTGCGCTGGATTTTTGCGTTTCTGACGCGTTATTTTCTGCCGTTCCTGCTGCTGTATCTGGTGTTGTACATGCTGTACCGATATATTCCGGCGGTGGAGGTTGACCGGTCCGCGGCGCGGATCAGCTCTTTCAGCGCGATCGGGATTCTGACGCTCTTTACGAAGTTTTTTTCAGCGTTCCTGATCAGTCCGTTTAATAAATATGACGCGGTTTATGGCTCGGTGACCGTGATTATTATTTTGCTGCTGTATATTTACGTCATGGCGTATATCGTTCTCTGCGGGGCGCATCTCTGCGCCGCGATTACGCATTATCGACGGAAGCGCAGCGCGGCGAAATCCAGCCTGCTTCGTTCCGGTCCGCCTCTCCCCGGACGGGATGGGGCAAAGTCCGGGCCGGCGGCGGCGAAGAAGGAAACCCGGGCTCAGCGCGCCGCGGCGAGCTTTCGCGGCTGGGTCCGTGACCGTCGGCTCGGCGGCTGTGAATTCGAGAAACGCTGGATCGACCGGCTTGTCAGGATGAGGCAGAGCGATGCCTGGAAAAAATTCGTAACGGTGGTAAAAAATATCTGTTCAAGTTTATTCCGCTGGAAATAAGAGGAGGAAAGCTGTGGCTGGAGAAGAAAAGGAAAATATCTGGCAGGACGAAGACGAGCTTCGCCGCATGATGATTGAAGCGGAGGAAAACGAATTCTGGCAGGTGGAGCCGGCGGACGAAATCGCTGATGAGGCGGGTCAGCCGCCGCTCAGCGCCGCGGCGCTCAGGCTGCGCGCGTGGATGAGTTCCGCGGCTCCGGACGCCGAAGGAGAATCTATTCAGGATGGAGAGTAAGAGAATGAGTACGAAAATTATTGGACGTGAAAAAAAATACGCCGCGCATGTTTTCGACGTGTATTCGGTTAAAGTCGAGCTTCCGAACGGAAAAGTCCGGAGCTACGATCTGGTTACGCATGTTCCCGCGGTCGTTATCGTCCCGGTTACCGCCGACGGCAGCATCCTGTTTGTCGAGCAGTTCCGCATGGGCGCGGAAGACACGCTTCTTGAATTGCCGGCGGGAATCCTGAACGGCGCGGACGGAAGCGAAGACGCGCTGGAAGGGGCCCGGCGCGAATGCCGCGAGGAGACCGGATATGACGCGGAGCGGATCGAACGGATCGGCGGCTTTTATATGACGCCGGGGTACTGTTCGGAGTATATTCATGTCTATCTGGCGCAGGGCCTGAAGAAGAGTCCGCTCCCGCAGGACGAGGACGAGTTCTTGAATCTCGTATCCCTCCCGATCGCGGAAGCGTACCGGCGCGCCGGGGACGGCGAGCTGAACGACGTGAAAACGATCGCGGCGCTGACGTTAGCCCGGGGACGGATCCGAGCGGCGTAAGTCCTGCCGGCCTTTGATCGCGGCCGGCGACAACGCGCGATCGGAAAATCAGTTTTTTGAAAATCGCCAAAATTCGCTGAATCCGTGTAAAATGGGGAATCTAACCTGTTTTAGGAATGGAGCGAACGCATGGAAAATATTTGGGAATATATCAGGACGTTGCCATCCTTGCTGTATGTCGATTGGTTTTTCCGAATCTGCTTAGCGGCGGCCTGCGGCGGGCTGATCGGGTTTGAGCGCGACCGGCGCTATAAGGAAGCGGGCGTCCGAACGCACATGCTGGTTTGCCTGGCGAGCGCTTTGATGATGATTACGTCGAAATATGGTTTTGCGGATTTGGTGGATCTCCCGGGCTATGGGATCGATCCGAGCCGGGTCGCCGCGCAGATTATCAGCGGGATCGGTTTTCTGGGCGCAGGCTTGATTTTCGTCCGCAACCAGTCGGTCAGCGGGCTGACGACGGCGGCTGGAATCTGGGCGACGGCCGGTCTCGGGATGGCGTTCGGTTCAGGGCAGATCAGGATCGGCGTTTTATCGACGATCCTGATCCTGACGATTCAGATTTTCGGATCGCGTTTTGGCGCGCTGATCGGCGTGAAGGGACATGAAACAATCGGGCTGCGCGTCAAGGACGAGAGCGGCGCGATCCAGGAGGTTGAGAAGATCCTTTCCTATCATGGCGTTCGGGTCGTCCGCTACGAGATTCAGCGGATCAAGCGCGGGATCCAGCTGGACGTTATCCTCTACGTCGCGTTTAACGGGAAGCTGAATTTCGATACGCTGTACCGCGATCTGGCGGAATGCGAACAGGTCCTCACCGTTCGTCAATAGCCGGCGGCGGCGCGCTTTTTCCGCGCGGCGATCCGCGACAGGAGCCATTTTATGATCAGGATGACGAACAGGACGATCAGGCCGGAAACGCTGATCACCGTTCCAAGCCAAAGCAGCGGCGGTTCGTAGCTCAGGCGCAGCGTTCCGCCGTTTTTATTTTCAATTCGCACGCTCATCAGTCCGTCAAGAATCGGCCCGGTCGCCACGTCTTCTCCACTGAGCGTCGCGCGCCAGCCGGCGTCATACGGGATCGTCGTCATCAGCACGCGCGCGCCCGAATCGTCCGGCTTGATCTCAAAGGTAAACGTTCGCCGTCCGTCGTAGCGGTAGCCAGGGGCGTTTGCGCGGACGGATCCGGCGATCCCCGCTAACGCGCGCTGATTCAGCCGGTAGACGCGGACGTCGTCGTAATAATCTTCCGTTCGAGCGATTGAGAACGCGATTGAATGCGGTTCGTTCGCCTCCGAGACGATTGTGGTCAGGAAAGGCGCGTAGGAACCGTGGTCGGTATGCGTGATTTCGCCGTCGATTGCGACCGTGTAATTCAGGCTGACGTTCGGCAGGTAAACTACGTAGACGCCGGCTTCCCGAAGCTGGAATTCATAGCGCATTTCCGCTTCCGTATTCGGATCGGAACGGAGCCAACGGCGTCCCGTCCCGTCGCTTTCGTCAGGGCTCAGGTTGTCCGGGACGCCGGCGGGGAGCTCGATCCGCCGGTAGATGGGCGCCGATCTCGGCGCGATTGCCTGCGCGAGCCGCTGATGGAATTGGATCGGATCGTCGTCGAAGGGGCCGGCGAACGCGCCGGCGTCGACGAAGAAGGCGGGCGGGAACGCGTCGGGGTTCTCATGGACAGTCGGGGAAACCTCCCGATAGGGCGCGTTGGCCGCCCCGCCGGTCAGCAGGTAACGGATCCCCAGAAGGCTGTCCGCGAACGGGTTCGCCGCACGATAGGAACACCAGGTCGCGTAGCAATCGTATCCGAGTTTCTTGAGAAACGCGGTCTGCGCGACCGAGGAAACGGAGCTGAACTGGCCGATTCCGGGATAACCGAGCGCGGCGGCGTCGTTATAAGTTCGGACATCGGTTTTTTCGATTCTGTAGAAAGCGCCGTTTTTCGGGCCATATTCCGCGATATCGGCAGCGAAACGATCATGAAAGTTTTTATAATCGGCGCGCGTCGTGTATTCGCGCTGGTATCGGGAAAACGTGGTCCATCCGTTCAGGCTCAGATCGACGATGACGAGGACCGTCAGCCAGACCCTGAGCCAGCGGCGGCCGGGGAATCTCCGGCTCAGCGGGATCAGGACGGCGAAAACCGCGATCAGCGCCGCGTTCAGGTAAAAAAACGCCGGGCTGACGCGGTCGGGTTCGAGTTTCCAGATCAGCGCAAGGTAACCGATCAGGAGCGCCGCCCATCGGACCAGCGGGCCTGATTCCCGGTCGGACTCGTCCGGACGCGGTCCGTTCAGCGCGGAAGCGGCGAGCCAGATCAGCGCGAAGGGAAAGACAAAGGCGTAGCGGAACGGGAACCATGAGGGATGGTCGAACGCGTGCCAGGCGAAATTCAGCGGGGCTAAATGGAAGCTGAGCCCGAGGAGGAGGAGAACCGACGCGCCGACGGCTTTCTTTCGTTCGGGAACGCGCGGAGAGCTGAAAAATAACGCGGCGGAGACGAGCGGGAGGAGCCCGCTGTACAGGAACGGGAGCGCGTCTTTATAGCCGTCGAACGTGCCGGAAAAGAGCTTCCAGGGTAAATCGATCAGGTCAAAGAGGACGCGGAATTCAGGCTGCGCCTGCCCGAAAAGCCCCATATGATTGGCGAGGACGTACGCGGTTGGCAGGATGAAGGCCATGTTGATCGCGGCGGCGAGGAGAACGGCGGCGGTAAACCTGAAGACCAGTCCGGCGGTCGTCGGGCCGGCTTTGTCGAGGACGGTCGACCGGCCGGTCAGGCGCGCCAGGAAGTAGACGCCAAGGAATAGTCCCGCCATGTAGCCGACGTAGAATCCGGAGAAAAAGAGGACCGTCAGCGACAGCGTCAGCGGAAGGAAGCGGTTCTTTTCGACGAGTTCGTCGATCGATCCGGCGGCGAGCGGAAGAAGGAGCCAGCCGTCGAGCCAGATCAGCGAAAACGAATAGCTTATCGCGTAGCCGCAAAGCGCATAGCAGACGCCGAGGAGCAGCGACCAGTCATCCCGTTCGCTTTCAGGGACCGTCCGTGCGAGGAACCGGGTCATCAGGAACGCGGCAGCGGCGATTTTCAGCAGGGTTATCAGCGTAATTCCGTCGAGAAGATACGCTTCGGGGATCAGCGCGAGGAGAAGGTTGAACGGCGAGGAAAGGTAGAAAACGAAAATTGCCAGCGTGTTCAGCCCGATTCCGGCATGGAACGAATAAAAAGGATCGGCGCGCCCCTGAAGAACCCGCTGAAGCTCGGCGAGAAATTCGGCGTAGATCGAATCCATATCGCTCATCAGCAGCGTCAGCTTCCCGAACGGGAAAACGCCGGCTTTCGCGAAAAGCGCGGCAGCGACGGCCGCGCTGAGGAGCGCGGAGAGGAGAGGAAGGGTGCGTTTTCGGAAGGTTGCGTTCAATTTCTGTCCTTCTGCTTTCTGGCGGCTGCCGGCTCCTGTTCCGTGAAAATGATCGGCGGCTGCGGATCGTTCACGAGACTTTTGGGGCTAATTCGGGACGACGACGGGGTTTGCGCCGGCAAGCTCGAGCGCCGTGAATATCCCCGCCAGCCCGACGTCGAACGCGTAATCGACGTTGATTTTTTCGTAGGTGTCGCAGGGCAGATGCCAGCAGTCGGTCCGATCGATCCCGACGCAGCCGCCGCCGGAAAGCGTCGCATCGGTCAAAAAGTTTTCCATCAGCGTTACGGCGGGAACGTTATGCTCCCAGAAGGGGCGATGGTCGGCTTTGTCGTACGCGTTCGTCGTCAGGACGTCATAGGTCAGGTTCAGTCCGTAGCGGCCGATGACGTCGATAATCAGGTTGGCGAGGCCGAGCGAGCCCTCGAGCTTCCCGACGTACATCTCGAAACAGCGGTCCCCGTCCTTGTCGGTTCCGTACATGTCGAGATTGATCACGCCGATGATCCTGTCGTCCAGGTGCTGCTGGATATAACCGGCGGAGCCCTCCTGAAAATTTTCTTCGCCGCTGAAAAAGATGACCTTCAGCGTCCGCTCAAACTGCATTTTCGGTAAAAGCGGCAGCAGCTCGAGGATCGACGCGACGCCGGTCCCGTTATCGTTCGCGCCGGGGGCGGCTTCGAACGCGTCGCCCATAAAAACGACGACAGAATCGTAATGCGCGGAGAGGATGACCTGCTCTTCCGGGAGCGATTTTCCCGGAAACGTCAGCACGATATTCTGCCAGGTATTCGCGCCCATCCCATCGATGTACTGGAACGGCTCGACCTGGATATTTTCCTCGGGGATCCATTGGCGGATCGTCTGCATCAGGTATTCGAACCCTTTGGCGTTCTCCTTCCCGGTGAACATGGCGTAGCTGTAGCGGGTCATGATCCGGGCGGGCGCGCCGTCGATCGTGACTTCGACGTCGCCCGAAAGCTCGCGGATATAGCGGAGATAGCTTTCCTTATCTGCGTTGGCGCGGAAATATTCGGTCGCGGGGACCGTTTTCGGCGTCGGGCTGGGTTCTGCCGTGGGCGGGACGACTTCCGGGGCGGCGGTTGGGGAAGCTGCTGCCTGCGATTCGGGTGCGGCTGTCGCTGCCGGAACCGGATCGGGGATGGCGTTGGGGGTCGTGATCCTAAACGGAAGGGTGATCAGGATGAGCGCGGATATGGCGACCGCGGCGATCAGGATCGTTAAGCGAGGATCTGGATGTTTTCGGACGGGCTTCATGAAGGATATTATAGTTGGGTTTATTGTGTTATGATGAAAAAGGTCAACAAGTAAAAACAGTATTGAAGCAGGGTTTTCCTGATTTGAAAGAAGAAGCTTTATGGTATTGCAAAGGGATCAGCTCAGCCGCATTATAATTTCCGGATATAAGTCCATTCGGGAATGTGACCTTGAATTAAAGAATATTAACGTTTTGATTGGGGCGAACGGATCGGGAAAATCCAACTTTATTTCGGCTTTTTCGTTTCTTCAAAGCGTTTTGACAAAGGGCCTGCAGTTGTTTGCGGCCCAAAGCGGTGTTAATTCGTTATTTTACGAAGGAAGAAAGGTTACCGATCAAATTTTTTTTGAAGCCTTTTTCGGACTGAATTCATACGGTTTCGAATTAGTTCCTACGGATGATAACCGTCTTGTCTTCAACAGAGAATTTTTCGGACATTATTATAATAGAGACTGGAAAGGCGAAGTCGCAAGGGGAAATTTTGAATCCAAGTGGAATATTGGCGTTGGAAATCATATCGATCAGTATGTTATTCCGATTTTAGAGAAGCAACGTTGGCGTGTTTATCATTTTCATGATACCGGTAGGAATGCAAAAGTAAAGCAGGAACATAACCTTTCGAATAACCAGGCGCTTTTATCCGATGCGGGAAATCTCGCCGCTTTTCTGTTTCGATTGAAGGTTTCTTTTCAAAAAGATTATGAACGAATAATTCAAATTGTCCGATTGGCTGCCCCTTTCTTTGATTATTTTGTATTAGAGCCGCAAGAAATGAATCGGGAACAAATTATTCTGAAATGGAAACAATGTGGGAGTGAGGATGTTTTTAATGCCTCGCAATTTTCCGATGGAACGCTGCGATTTATCTGTCTTGCAACTTTATTGCTTCAACCGAAGGAATTGCGTCCGGCGACAATTATTATCGACGAACCGGAATTGGGACTGCATCCTTTCGCGATTACGGTTCTTTCAGAGCTGATCCAAGCTGCGGCTGTCGATTCTCAGCTTATCGTATCGACGCAATCGGTCGACCTGTTAAATGAGTTCAACGCTGAAGACGTTATTGTCGCGAACCGGGGTTCACGGGGGACGGAGTTGATGCGTTTGCCTGCTGAATCTCTGAAAGTCTGGCTGGAGGACGATTACAGTCTGGGCGATCTTTGGAATATGAACCTGCTCGGAGGCCGGCCTGCGGCTGAGCCCGTTTGATATGGTTAACGTTTATATCCTTTGCGAGGGTCAAACAGAAGAGCAGTTTGTAAAGCATGTTCTTTCTCCGTACCTGTTGAATTACGGTATTATTTCGGTTCCTGTGATATTTGCAGCCAGGCGGATCTCACATTTTTATTCGTATTTCCTTACGAAATCAGGACAAGCTGTGCTATAATGAAGCAGTTTGATCCGATAGATGCCGGATCAGATTAATCACGGGTCAAGAACCGGCGAACTCCGGGCGCGACAAAAATTCCACTGGCGAGACGGGCGCGGTTGACTGATCTGTGAGCAAGATGATGCAGCGAAGCCCATGCTGACAATCTTGTACAGGGCCGCGCAGAGCGGCCGGCGATATGTTGAAATCAATAGGAGAGATACTGAATGTTCAAAGGGCTACTTGGCAAGAAAATCGGCATGACCCAGATTTTCGATGACAACGGCGTTGCAATTCCGATCACCGTCATTGAAGCTGGGCCTTGCTATGTTACCCAGCTGCGCACGGCGGAAGCCGACGGCTACAGCGCGGTCCAGATCGGGTTCGACGAAGTTAAACCTTCTCGGATTACGAATGGCGAGATGGGTCATCTTAAGCGGAACAACTTGCCTCCGCTTCGCTTTTTGCGCGAATTTCGTGCGAAGGATCCGCAGGTCGCCGAAGGCGACAAGGTAACGGTGGATCAGTTTGCCGTTGGCGAGCTGGTCGACGTCGTCGGGACGAGCAAAGGCCGCGGTTTTCAGGGCGGCGTTAAGCGGTACAACTTCGGCGGCGGTCCGAAGACCCACGGTCAGTCCGACCGTCACCGCGCTCCGGGTTCCCGCGGCGCCGGTACGACGCCGGGCCGCGTTTTTAAAGGTTCCCGAGGCCCCGGTCATATGGGCAACGAGCGTGTTACGGTGAACAACCTGACGGTCGCGTACCTGGATCCGGAACGGAACCTGATCGGCGTCAAAGGCGCGATCCCGGGCGCTCGCGGCGGTTTAGTTATGATCAAGGGCGCTCGCAAGAGCTAAGGCACGACAGGGAGCAAGAGCACTTATGAAAATCGATGTCAGAAACATGAAGGGCGAGATCGTCAGCGAAGTTGAACTTCCCGAGGCGATTTTTGCCGCCCCGATTTATGTCGACCTGATGCATCAGGCGTACATTCGCCAGATGGCGAACGCCCGGCTCGGCACGCATGAGACGAAAGTCCGTCATGAAGTCGCCGGCGGCGGACGCAAACCGTTCAAGCAAAAGGGAACCGGCCGTGCGCGGCAGGGTTCGACCCGGGCCGCGCAGTGGAAAGGCGGCGGGCGCGTCCATACCCCGCACATGCGCGATTATACGCAGGATATGCCGAAGAAAATGCGCCGCGCCGCGCTCCGCTCCGCGCTCAGCGTTAAAGCCGGCGATTCGCAGATCGTCGTCGTCGACGAACTCGTCATCGCGCAGCCGAAAACGCGCGTCATGGTCGAAGCGCTGAATAAACTCGTCGGCGAAAGCACGGCGCTGGTTCTCGTTCCGGATAAGGACGCTTCGGCGGACGTTATCCGCGCGACGCGCAATATTCCGGACGCGAAAACCTTGAACGCGAGCTATTTGAATATTCGCGACCTGCTGCGTTTCGATAAAATCGTGCTGCCGCTGGCGGCGATCGAAACAATCAGTTCGTACTTAGGCTAAGGGAGGAAATCGTGTCGACGATTTACGAAGTTTTACGACGACCGCTCGTAACCGAAAAAACGAATGACCTGCTGCGAAAAAATCAGTACGTTTTTGAAGTTGAAAAGGACGCGAACCGTACGCTTGTGAAGGACGCCGTTGAGAAGCTTTTCAACGTTTCCGTCGTTTCGGTCAATATGATCCTGACCCCCGGTAAAACGAAGCGCAACATGAAGAGCCGCCGCACGACGGTTAAGAAGCCGGTCATGAAGAAGGCGATCGTTACGCTCGCTGAAGGCGACAGCATCAAGTTCTTCGAGGGAGTTGAATAATGGCAGTTAAAATTTACAAGCCGGTTACCCCCGGGCTCCGGAACAAGACCGGATATACCTTTGAAGAAATCACGAAATCGAAACCGGAACGCTCGCTGATCGTTTTCCGAAAGAGCACGGGCGGCCGCAACAACCTTGGCCGCGTGACCGTTCGTCATCGCGGCGGCGGGGTTCGCCGTTTCATCCGGATTATCGACGTCAAGCGTAACAAAACGAACATTCCGGCGAAGGTCGCCGCGATCGAGTATGATCCGAACCGGACCGCGCGGATCGCGCTGCTGAATTATGTCGACGGCGAGAAGCGCTATATCCTCGCCCCGATCGGGTTGAAGGTCGGCGATATGGTGGTGTCCGGTCCGAACGCTGAAATCCGCGTCGGAAACGCGATGCCGATTGCGAATATTCCGGTCGGTTCGACGATCCACAATATCGAGCTCAAGCCCGGAAAGGGCGGACAGGTCGTCCGCGCCGCCGGCGCCTCGGCGCAGCTCATCGCGAAAGAAGGCGATTACGCTCAGGTTCGGCTCCCCTCCGGCGAAGTCCGGATGGTATTGCAGGTCTGCTACGCGACGATCGGTCAGATCGGCAACGTCGACCACAGCAATATCAAGCTTGGAAAAGCCGGGCGCAAGCGCCATCTGGGGATCCGTCCGACGGTTCGCGGAACTGCGATGTCCCCGCGCGACCATCCGCATGGCGGTGGTGAAGGCCGGCAGCCGGTCGGTATGGCCGGGCCGAAGACCCCATGGGGGAAGCCTGCGTTAGGGTATAAGACGCGCCGCAATAAGAAAACAGATCGCTTTATCGTTCGTCGCCGCAACGCGAAGGGCGGGCGCTAATCAGAAGAGGTTTAGAAAATGTCACGATCATTGAAGAAAGGCCCATTTATTGAGCCGAAGCTTTTAGCGAAGGTCGAGAAGATGAACAGCGCCGGCGATAAGAAAGTCATCCGAACCTGGAGCCGCGCCAGCGTCATCTTCCCGCAGATGGTAGGCCATACGATCGCCGTTCACGACGGACGCCGCCATATCCCGGTTTATATCACCGATAACATGGTCGGTCACCGCCTGGGCGAATTCGCGCCGACGCGTTTATTCCGCGGCCATGTTTCCGAAAAATCGACGAAGAGGTAAGACGAGATGAGCCAGGAAGTTAAAGCAAAGTTGAGCAATCTCGGCGTTTCCGCCCAGAAAGTCCGTCTGGTCATCAACATGGTCCGCGGGAAGAAGGTAACGGACGCGTTGAATATCCTCAAGTTCACGAATAAGGTCAGCGCCGAACCGGTATATAAGCTGATCGCTTCCGCCGCCGCCAACGCCGAAGAGAACTTTGGCCTGGATCGGAACGACCTGGTCGTTCAGGCGATTTACGCCGACGAGGGAGCGACGCGGAAATGGCGTTATTTCGGAGCGCGCGGCCGCTTTAAGCCAGTGCTGCGCCGTTCGTCTCATATTACCGTCGTTCTCAGCGAGCGCGCGTAAGAAAGGGTTGATCGGAGGAAATCATGGGTCGAAAAGTACATCCTATTGGATTTCGATTGAATATCAACAAACCCTGGGACGGGCGTTGGTATGCAAAGGGTAATGATTACGTTGATCAGCTTCATCAGGATCTCAGGATCCGCGGACTGATCCACGCTGAAACCGATAAAGCCGGGGTTTCGCGCGTCGAAATCGAACGCTACCCGGGCAAAGTCAAAGTCGTCGTGAACACGGCGAAGCCGGGTATCCTGATCGGGCGCAAGGGACAGAAGGTCGCGGCGCTCCGTCAGAGCCTTGAGGCGCTGACCGGGCGGAAGGTCGATCTTGAGATCAAGGAAATTAAGACGCCGGATACGGACGCTTATCTGGTCGCGATGAATATCGCCGGGCAGATCGAACGCCGCGTCGGTTACCGCCGGGCCATGAAGCGGGCGATCCAGCAGGGCCTCCGCCAGGGCGCGCAGGGCGTTAAAGTTCAGGTCGGCGGCCGGTTGGGCGGCGCGGATATGGCGCGTTCGGTTACGCTTCGCGAGGGCCGCGTTCCGCAGCAGACGCTGCGCGCGGATATTGACTTCGCGCACGCGGAAGCGCATACGACGTATGGAAAGATCGGGATCAAGGTTTGGATTTACCGCGGTATCGTGCTTTCCATGAACGAAGAGGCCGCAACCGCCGCGGCCGCCGCCGCGACAGACGGCGTCTACGTCAGCGAATAACAGATTGCTTCGCCGTCTGGCGCCGATTTTTCGGCGGCTGACGCGGGTCGAAAGAGAGTTTTGAAATGTTAATGCCAAAACGAGTAAAGTATCGAAAGCAGCAACGCGGACGGATGAAAGGGAAAGCGCTCCGCGGGGCCGAGATTTCGTTCGGTGAATACGGCTTAATGGCGTTGGAACCGGGCTGGATTACGGCCCGGCAGATTGAAGCTGCCCGCCGCACGATGGCGCGTGAAATGAAGCGGCGCGGAAAGATCTGGATTCGGATTTTCCCGGACAAGCCGTATACGCATCGCCCTGCCGAAACCCGTATGGGGAAGGGGAAAGGGAACGTGGAATATTGGGTCGCGGTCGTGAAGCCGGGTCGGATCATGTTCGAAGTCGGCGGGCTTCCTGAAGAAGCCGCGCTGGAGGCGCTGCGCCAGGCTACCTACAAGTTTTCGATTAAGACGAAAGTCGTCGCGAAATACGCGTTGGGTTCCGGAGAGAGTGAATCATGAAAGCGGAAGAAATTCGAAAATTATCAGGCGCGGAAATTCGCGCGAAGCTTGACGAGCTGCGTCAGGAAAAGATGAATCTTCGGTTTCAGGCGGTTACCGGTCAGCTGACCGATAGCAGCCGTCCGAAGGAAGTTCGCCGCGATATCGCCCGATTGGAAACGATTTTGCGGGAAATGGAAATGAAACAGGAAGGTGTTCGATGAATTCACGGCGACGTATCATGGGTACCGTAACGAGCGATAAGATGGATAAAACGGTCGTCGTGGAAATCAAGCGATCCTACCGTCATCCGCTCCTTGGCAAAGTAGTCCACGACCTGAAGCGGGTCAAGGCGCATGACGAGAATAACGCCTGCAAGATCGGCGATAAGGTCATGCTGGTTGAGACGCGCCCGATTTCCCGCGATAAGCGCTGGGCGGTTGAAGAGATCGTGAAAGTCAACGAAAAGGTTGAAACGGAACAGGGAGCGTAAGCCATGATTCAGAAAGAGTCACGTCTCAAGATCGCCGATAACACCGGCGCGAAAGAAATCCTTGTGATCCATATTGTCGGCGGATCGGTTCGCCGGTACGGCGCCGTCGGCGACGTCGTTATCGGCACGGTTAAATCCGCGAACCCGAACGGCTCGGTCAAGAAAAGCGATATCGTGAAATGCGTCATTGTGCGCTGCGCGAAGGAATGGCGCCGGGAAGACGGTTCGTCGATTCGGTTCGACGATAACGCGGCGGTCGTTCTGGACGCGAACGGAACCGATCCCAAGGGAACGCGTATTTTCGGGCCTGTCGCTCGCGAGCTTCGCGAAAAAGGGTTTACGAAAATCGTCTCATTGGCGCCGGAAACGATTTAAGACCGGAGAGATGGAGCAGGAATGAAATTAAAGATTCGCAAAGGCGATACCGTTGAAGTTATCAGCGGCCGCGCCGAAGATAAAAAGAAACGCGGCGAGATTCTCCGCGTGGATTTAGCGGCCGGACGCGTCGTCGTTCAGGGCGTCAACATTCGCTCGCGTCATCAAGGTCAGACGCAGGCCGGACGGCGCCAGATCGACGCCGGGATCATCAAGTTTGAAGCTCCGATTCATAATTCGAACGTGATGCTTGTCTGCCCGAAATGCGGGAAGGCGACGCGCGTCGGACTGAAACGGATCGACGGAAAAGCGGTCCGCGTCTGTAAAAAATGCAGCGCGGAAATCGACGCGGAATAAGCGGGAGTAATCATGAACCACTTACGAGAGAAATATCTGAACGAAGTCGTTCCCGCGATGAAAACCGCGTTAAATCTGGAAAACGTCATGCAGTATCCCCGGATCGAGAAAATCGTCGTAAATATCGGTTTAGGGGAAGCCATGGATAACCCGAAGGCGTTGGAAGCCGCGATCGGCGATCTCCGCTCGATTACCGGCCAGAAGCCGCTCGTTACGAAGGCGCGGGTTTCGATCGCGAACTTCAAGCTTCGCGAAGGCCGCGAGATCGGCGCGAAGGTTACGCTGCGCGGCGATAAAATGTGGTCGTTTTTGGACCGCGTGATGAATATCGTGCTGCCGCGCGTTCGCGACTTCCGCGGGATCTCCCCGGACGCGTTCGACGGCCGCGGAAATTACACGCTTGGTCTCAAGGAACAGACCTTATTCCCGGAAATCGATTATGAAAAAGTCGATAAGGTCCGCGGAATGGAAATCACGATTGTAACGACGGCTGAGACCGATGATCAGGCGCGGACGATGTTGGCGCTGCTCGGGATGCCTTTCAGGAAGGGTTGATATGGCGAAAAAATGTATGGCTTATCGTGAATTACGGCGAGAATACCCGAATCAGGTGCGCAATCGCTGTAAAATCTGCGGTCGGTCGCGCGGTTATATGCGACGGTTCGGCTTGTGCCGGATTTGTTTCCGTGAATTAGCGCTGAATGGCCAGATTCCCGGCGTTACCAAGTCATCCTGGTAAGCAGGAAGCAAAGGAGAACAGAAGATGGTTAATGATCCTATTGCCGATATGTTGACTCGGATTCGCAACGCCATGATGGTGGGTCAGACCGCGGTTGCGATGCCCAGTTCGAAAATTAAAGCGGAGATTGCGCGGATTCTTTTGGAAGAAGGTTATATCGAATCGTACGAGGTTGTCGAGGGTGAGAAACCGACGCATCTGACGTTGAAGGTTAAGATTAAATATGCGGGCGAACGCCGCGAGCGCCGGCCGGTTATGAGCGGGATTGTCCGCGTCAGCCGTCCCGGGCGCCGCGTATACTCGCGCCGCAACGATATCCCCTGGGTCTTATCCGGGCTGGGCATTACAATTTTGTCCACGCCGAAGGGGATCATGACGGGGCAGCGCGCCCGAACGATGGGCGTCGGCGGCGAAATCCTCTGCAAGGTTTGGTAGGAAAGGAACTGGAAGACGATGTCTCGAATTGGACGTTTACCGATTACCATTCCCGCCGGTGTTAACGTGGACATTCAGGGGAGTGAAGTAAAAGTCAAGGGCCCGAAAGGCGAATTGAAGCGCCTTTTCTCGCCCGTGGTTAAAATTGAAAAGAACGCCGATACGATTACGGTGACCCGGTCGTCGGACGAAGCTTCGATCCGCGCGCTGCATGGAACCAGCCGGGCGCTGCTGAACAACATGATTGTTGGCGTGTCGACGGGGTTCACGGTCGTTCTCGAAATCGACGGCGTCGGGTACCGCGCTGAAATGAGCGGGAAGAACCTGGTTTTGTACGTCGGTTATTCCGCCCCGGTGACGGTGGAGCCGGCTGCAGGCGTTTCTTTCGACGTCGATACGAAAACGCGGCAGGTAAAAGTCATGGGTCATGACCGTGAGGTCATTGGACAGGTTGCGTCGGATATCCGCGCGATCCGCCCTCCGGAACCGTATAAGGGAAAAGGGATCCATTATCTGGGCGAGAAGATCCGCCGCAAGGCCGGTAAAACCGGGAAAGCTAAGAAATAGGGGTAAAAGATGGCAAAATTTTCTCGAAGAGAAGCTCGCATTCGCCGTCATTTGCGCATTCGCAAGAAACTTGCCGGTACGGCGGAGTGCCCGCGCTTGGACGTTTATCGCAGCCTTGAGAACATCTATGCTCAGGTTATCGACGATGATCTTGGCGTGACGTTGGTTGCGGCGTCGAATATTGACAAGAAGCTCCGCGGCGAGATGGACGGAAAGAACAAGTCGGAACAATCGAAGATCGTCGGTAAAGCGATCGCCGAACGCGCGCTCGCGGCCGGAATTACGACGGTCGTTTTTGACCGCGGCGGTTTCCAGTATGTCGGACGGGTTAAAGCGCTCGCCGACGCGGCGCGTGAAGCCGGGCTGAAGTTTTAATGGGAAGGGCAGACTCAAAAACCATGGAACAAAACGAATATTCACAGGAAAATCAGCTCGACGAACGAACGATTGAAATTGCCCGCGTTGCCAAGACGGTTAAAGGCGGCCGGCGCATGCAGTATCGCGTCACCGTCGTCGTCGGCGACAACAACGGCAAAATCGGTTTGGGGATTGGAAAAGCGTTAGCGGTTCCGGACGCGATGAAAAAAGCGTCGGATCGCGCACGGAAAAACATGCACAAGGTAAATCTTTATAAGACGACGATTCCGCACGAGGTCATTTCGACGGTTTCCGGCGCGAAGGTTTTACTTCGCCCGGCCTCCGAAGGTACCGGCGTCATCGCCGGGAGCGGCGTCCGCGCCGTTCTCGAAGTCGCCGGCATCAACGATATCCTGACGAAATCGCTGGGAAGCGCCAACTTGCTCAATATTGTTAAAGCAACGTTTGACGCGCTTGATTCTTTGAAAGATATTGAAATGGAAGCGGCGCTCCGCGGTAAGTCGCGGGACGATCTGCTCCCGTTCTGGGATCGAGGTCGATAATCATGGCAGGTGAAAACAAAAAATTGCGGATTACCTGGTTCAAGAGCGCGATCGGCTATTCACAGCGGCAGAAGGACACGATCCGCGCCTTAGGGCTGCGGAAGCTGAATCAGACCGTTGAAAAAGAGGATAACGCGGTAACGCGCGGCATGATCCATAAGGTCAGCCATTTAGTCAAAGTAGTGGAGTCAGGGGACTGATCATGAGATTAGATGAATTAAAACCGAACGAAGGCGCGAAGACGCGAAAAAGCCGCGTCGGCCGCGGTCATGCCGCCGGACAGGGAAAAACTGCCGGTAAAGGTACGAAGGGTCAGGCCGTCCGGCAAGGCGCCGGCGGGGCTCTCTACCGCCAGGGTGGGAACCTTCCGTTTTATCGCCGTCTTCCGTTTATTCGCGGCGAAGGCTTTACCCCGCCGAATCAGGTCGAATACAACGAAGTCAACCTGAGCGCGCTGGACCGATTCGACGGTTCCGTCGAAATTACGCCGGAAGTCCTGCATGGGGCTAATCTCCTCAGCAAGAAAAACAATCCGGTCGTGATCCTTGGGAACGGCGAAATCACCCGCGCGTTGAAGCTCAAGGTGCATCGAATTACCAAGGGCGCTCGGTCGAAGATCGAAGCCGCCGGCGGCAGCGTCGAACTGATCGATTAGGATCGTTCGGCGCGTGAAACGAAAGGAGAACTAAATCATGAAACGATCTCCATGGCGTTACGTTTGGACCTCCCAGGGGATCCGCGAGAAATTGCTGATAACTTTGGGAATCCTGGTCATCTATCGCTTGATCGCGAATATTCCGGTTCCCGGGTTTAACGCCGAAGTCCTCCAAGCGTTCAGGAACAATCAATCGGCAGCAGGTGACCTGCTGTCGATTTTGAACGTTCTTTCCGGCGGTACGCTGTCGAACTTCTCGATTCTGGCAATGGGCGTTTATCCGTATATTACGGCGTCCATTATTCTTCAGCTCTTAGGGCCGATTATTCCGGCGATTGAAGAGAAAATGAAGAATAACCCGCGCGAAGGCCGTCAGTGGATGGAAAAATGGACGATGTACCTGACGATCCCGATGGCGTTTGTTTCCGCGTTGGGTCAGATCGGCCTGTTCAATCAGATCGTCCCGGGTATGACCGTGCTGAAGGATTTTGGCTGGAGCGGTTCGAATCTTGTCCCGACGCTCGCGAACGTGTTGACGATGATGGCGGGAACGATGATCGCGATCTGGCTGGGGAATATCATTTCCGAATACGGTATCCAGCAGCAGGGTCTGTCGCTGATTATCTTTTCGGGTATCGTATCGCAGGTTCCTTCGAACCTGGTCCGGATTTTAGCCGATCTCTCGACCGGCTGGTACATCTTGATCATCTCGATCGTCGTGCTGCTCGTCGCGGTTTTCGCGATTGTTTATATTCAGCAGGGAACGCGCAATGTTAAGCTGATGATCCCCGGGCAGCGGATCGGTTACCGCAATATTAAATCAGGCGGATCGACGAGCCTCCCGCTGCGCGTGAACAGCGTCGGCATGATTCCGCTGATCTTTGCGCAGTCGCTCGTGACCTTTCCGGCGTTAATCGCCAGCTTTTTCGTCAATTCGCAGACGGTCTGGGTCAAAAGCGCTGCTTCGTGGGTCCAGAGTAACTTTGGCGGTTCGAGCTTCCTGTATATGGTTTTGTATTTCATCCTCGTCGTGGGTTTTACCTACTTTTATACGAGCGTGACCTTCATGAACAACGACTACGGCTCGAGCCTGAAAAAGCAGGGCGCGATCGTCCCCGGCCGTGCGCCGGGCGCGGAGACACAGGCGTATCTGGCGAAGATCCAGAATCGGATCACGCTTCCAGGCGCGGTTTTCCTCGGCGCGATCGCGATTCTGCCGAATATTCTCGGCCTGATTCTGGGAAGAAGCTCGGCGTCGACGATGATTATGTCGTCGTCCGGGATGCTGATCGTTGTTGGGGTGGTCCGCGATATTCTGGACTATGTTCAGAGCGAGCTCAGCCAGCATGGCTACGATGAGAGGCTGATCCGATAAGGATCCCGAGCTGCGATATCGATTTAGAAACGGAGGAGAAAGCTATGGCGAAGTATTATGTATTGTTAGGGCCTCCCGGCGCCGGTAAAGGGACGCAGGCGAAGCTCATTTCCGAGAGAATCGGCGTTGCCCATATCAGCACCGGCGATCTTCTCCGCGAAAACGTCAAAAACCATACGGCGCTGGGCCACGAGGCGGAGGGGTTCATGAATTCCGGACGTCTCGTTCCCGACGACCTGATTATCTCGATGGTCCGGGAGCGGATCGGCGAGCCGGACTGCGCCCAGGGTGTCCTGATGGACGGGTTCCCGCGAACGGTCGCCCAGGCGGAGGCGTTTGATCGAATGCTGAACGATTCGTTCGGCGCGAAGATCAGCTGCGTTCCCTGTATCGACGTTCCCGCAGTATTGCTGATCGAACGGCTGAGCGGGCGGATGATGTGCCCTAATGGGCATGTCTTTCATCAGGTTTTCAATCCGCCGGCGGCGGCGGGCGTCTGCGACGAATGCGGCGCTGAGCTTTATCAGCGCGACGACGACAAGGTTGAGACGGTTACCAAACGGATCGAGGTCTACGAAAACCAGACGGCGCCGCTGATCGCCTACTACGAAAAAGCCGGTATATTGGTGAAGATTGACGGAAAGCAGCGCATTGAGGGCGTCACGGCGCAGATTTTTCGGGCGCTTGACGCCGCGTAGTTCGGCGCTCCGCCGAACGAACGAAAGACGAAGGGCAAAAAACGATGAGTTGGGATAGGCAGATATCGATTAAATCGAAAGAAGAGCTGAAGCTGATGCGGGAGGCGGGCGTGATTAACGCCGAAGCGCTGCAGGCGGCGGCGGAGGCCTGCGTTCCCGGTGCGTCGACGTATGACGTTAACGCGGCGGCGGAAAAGGTGCATCACCGATACGGCGTGACCTCTCCGTTCCGCGGCGTCCCCGGCCCGATTCCCTTTCCGGCGAATACCTGTACGAGCGTGAACCATATTCTCGTTCACGGGATCCCTTCCAGGAAGCACATTTTAAAGGAAGGCGATATTATCTCGGTCGACTGCGGAACGCTTTTTAAAGGCTATGTCGCGGATTCGGCGTTTACGACCGGCGTCGGAAAGGTTTCCGACGAGGCGCGGAAGCTGATCGAGACGACCGAGTCGGCGCTCTACGCCGGGATCCAGCGCATGCGCGTTGGGTACCATACCGGCGACGTTTCGGCGGCGATACAGGAGTACGCGGAGAGCCGCGGATATTTCCTGACGAAGCAGTATACCGGACACGGCGTCGGCAGGAAGATGTGGGAAGCGCCGCAGGTCCCGAACTGCGGGATCGCGGGTCAGGGCGTTCGGTTGAAAGCCGGAATCGTGATCGCGATCGAACCGATGGTCCTGATTGGGACGGAAGCGACGAAGGTCCTCAGCGACGGCTGGGCGGTCGCATCCGCGGATCATAGCCTGACGGCGCATTATGAACATACGATCGCCGTGACGGAGGAAGGGCCGATGGTGACGACCCTGCTGGCGAATGGAAATCCGCCGGTTACCGCGATCGGCATGACCGGCGAACGGTTGTCACGGGAACTGGCCGAAGGACTTTGACCGATTCAGAGAAACCTATTATAATTGGTAGGATTTTAGTTCATTACTCGGGTGATCTATCCGAGGGGGAGTTGTGTAAAGATGAAAGTTACATCATCCATTGGAAAACGATGTGCGAAATGCAAAATCGTAAAACGATCTGGGCGTTTGTACGTCATTTGTGAAAATCCGAAGCATAAACAGCGACAGGGGTAAAACGGACATATGGCTCGTATTGAAGGTGTTGATCTTCCGCGGAATAAACGGATCGAAGTTGCGTTAACCTATATTTACGGGATCGGCTTGTCCCGCGCCCAGCGAATTATCGCGGAAACGGGCGTCAGCCCGGACGTTCGCGTTCGCGATCTCTCTGATACGGATGAAAATCTCCTCCGCGAGTATATCGCGAAGAACTTTACGGTCGAAGGCGATCTTCGTCGCGAGGTTCAGATGAGTATCAAGCGGCTGGTGGAAATCGGCTGTTACCGTGGGCAGCGTCATCGACGTAATCTGCCTTGCCGCGGGCAACGCACGCGTACGAACGCGCGTACGGCGAAGGGTCCGAAGAAGACGGTCGCCGGTCGCGGTCGGCGCCGCGGCGCAACGAAGAAATAGGGTTGTCATTCAGCGGGAGCTTTGCTGCAGGTTTGGGTTTCCTTTCAACCTGCGGCTGCCTGCGGCAAGGCTTTCCTGCTTTGAAAGACAGCTATTTCAAAGAAACGTAAAGTAAGAGGAAATATGGCTCAAAATGTACGCTCTGCGCGTCGTGCCGGTTCGGCGCGAAAAGTAAAGCGCACGCTGGGCGCAGCCCAGGTGCACATTTTTGCTTCCTTTAATAACACCATTATTACGGTCACGGACGCCATGGGGAATCCGGTCTGCTGGGCGAGCGGCGGAACCGCCGGTTACAAAGGCTCCCGCAAGTCCACGCCGTTTGCCGCGCGCGTCGCGGCGGAGCAGGTTATCAAAACCGCTCAGACGATGGGAGTTCAGGAAGTTGATTTGATCGTTAAAGGGCCCGGACCGGGCCGCGAATCTGCGATTCGCGCGGTTCAGGGTGTGGGGATGAAAGTCCGGACGATTTCGGATATTACGCCGATTGCGCATAACGGCTGCCGCCCTCCGAAGAAACGCCGCGTCTAATCTGGAAGGAAATATTTAAAAATGGCTCGATATATCGGATCCGTTTGCAGGCTCTGCCGACGGGAGAATGAAAAACTATATTTAAAAGGCGAACGGTGCTACTCTGCGAAATGCGCTTTTGAAAAACGTGCGTTTGCGCCCGGGGATCATGGTAAATCCGGGATGGGACGCGGCGGCGATCGGGCTTCCGACTACGCTCGGCAGCTTCGCGCGAAGCAGAAGATCCGCCGCGTGTACGGCGTTCTGGAACGGCAGTTCCGCCGCTATTTCGGTATCGCTGATAAGAAGTCGGGTATGACTGGCCTGAATTTGCTCCAGATTCTGGAGTCCCGTCTGGATAACGTTGTTTTCCGCCTTGGGTTCGCCGAAAATCGAACGCAGGCGCGGCAATTCGTTAATCACGGTCATTTCATGGTCAACGGCGTGCGCTGCGATATTCCTTCTGCGATTTTGAAGCCGGGGGATGAGGTGACCGTTCGCGAGTTGTCGAAAAATAAGGCGATGTTCCGGGATATTGCGGAGGTGGCTGAGAAGCGGGTTTGTCCTCTTTGGCTGGGTCGGGATACGAAAGCGATTTCCGGGCGGATGCTGCGATTGCCGGAGCGAACGGAAATCGGTGAGAACCTTTCTGAACAGCTGGTTGTCGAGTACTATTCTCGGTAAGGAACGAGACGGCACCGGCTACCGGTTTTTATGATGCCGAAAGGGGAATAAATTGGCTACACTCAGCAACATGGTAACGCCCAAGGTGGAGATTGAACGGGAAGGCGATAAATACGGAAAATTTCGGATTTATCCGCTTGAACGCGGCTATGGCGTAACGATCGGGAACGCTCTGCGCCGAATTTTGCTGTCTTCGTTGGAAGGGGCGGCGATTACGTCGATCAGTATTTCCGACGTTCAGCATGAATTCAGCGCGATACCGGGTGTGCGGGAGGACGTCTTACAGGTTATGCTGCAGGTGAAACAGGTTCGCCTCAAGCTGCATGGCGTCAACTCGTCCCGCGTTACGCTGGAGGTTACGAATGAAGGCGAAGTAACCGCGTCGGATATCCAATGTCCATCGGAGGTGGAGATCCTCAACCCCGAATTGTATCTTTTTACGGTTGACAACCCGAACGCCAATTTAAGAATCGATATGACTGTTGAACGCGGACGGGGGTATTCCGCCGCGAGCGATCGCCCGAATTACCTGTCGATCGGGGAAATCCCGGTAGACGCGATTTTCAGCCCGATTAAGCGCGTTAACTGGAACGTTGGTTCGGTATTATACGATCGAAGCACGAACTATGATAAGCTCGAATTGGAAATTTGGACGGACGGAACGATCCTGCCGGAGAAAGCGCTGAAGCTTTCGTCGAAGATCATGATCGAGCACCTGCGTTTCATTTCCGGAATCAGCGAAGAAACGATCGAGCTTCCGATGGCTTATGAAAAACCGATTCACCGTGCCAGCGAGATCAACGAGACGACGATCGAGGGACTGGATCTTTCGGTCCGCGTTTTCAATTCACTGAAGCGGACTGGCGTTCAGACGGTAGGCGATGTTCTGGATATGTTAGATAAAGGTGATGACGCTGTAAAATCGATCCGCAACTTTGGGGAGAAAAGCCTGGAGGAGCTGCGTGAGAAATTGCAGGAAAAAGGTTACCTGAAGAAAGATAAAACTACGGAGTAAACATGCGGCACTCAGTTGCAGGCTATAAATTAAGCCGAAATAAGAATCAGCGTACCGCGCTTCGGACGACGATGGTCCGTCAGCTCTTTGAACACGAGAGAATTACGACAACCTTCGCCAAGGCGCATTCGGTTCGCAACCTGGCAGAAAAATTGATTACGATCGCGAAGAAGGGGAACGGCGGGGACACGATTGATAAGATGAACGCGTCCCGCTTAGCGGCTTCACGTCTCGGCAATGACCGCGATCTGACCAAGAAGTTATTTGACGATCTCGCGCCGCGTTTCGAAAAACGAAGCGGGGGGTATACGCGGATGATCAAATTAGGGCCGCGCAAAGGCGACAGCGCCGAGATGGTCGTCCTCGAGCTTGTCGGAGAGTAATCCGCCGCTGGACGGCGCGGAAGCGTCGAGCGGCTCGACCGGAGCACATTACAAATTTACAGTCTCGTATGATGGGACGCCTTTCAAAGGGTTCCAGCGGCAGGCAGTCGGCGTTCGGACGGTCCAGGGGGAGCTTGAGAAAGCGTTCCGCTCGGTTGGCTGGACGGGGACGGCGATCCGGGGCGCGGGACGGACCGACAGCGGCGTTCATGCCAGTGGGCAGATTATTTCTGCCCGGCTTCGTTGGCCCCATTCGCCCGCGGCGTTGGTCGCGGCGCTGAACGTCAGTCTCCCTCCAGAGATCGCGATTCAGGACGCGGAGCGGGTCCGACCCGATTTCGATCCCCGGCGCGACGCGGTTTCGCGAACGTACCGGTACCGGATCCTGATTCATTCGATTCGTCAGCCGTTGGCGGAAAGAAGCGGATGGCGCCTGAGCGCGATCCCGGATTTCGAAAAGCTCCGGGAGTCCGGAGCTGTATTCCTCGGGACGCATGATTTCGCGGCATTCGGATCTGCGCCTGAAAAAGGCGGGAGCACGGTTCGCAGGATCTACCGCAGCCGCTGGACGCGTTCGGCGGAAGCGCCGGAAAGCCTGATGTTTTATGAGGTTGAGGCGAACGGGTTCCTGTACCGAATGGTCCGACGTCTGGTGTATTTGCAGGCAATGGCCGCACTGGGGCTTTTTCCGGTGGATTCGCTCCGGGAAGCGCTCGAAAGCCGGCGGCCGCTTCGGGCGGGATTAGCGCCGGCGGCGGGATTGACGCTGACGAACGTGAGTTATCCGGCGCGGATTTATGATTGCGATGAGACTGTAAAACAGGCAGAGTTATTTTAGTTAGATGGATGGAATGGAGAATGACTGTGGAAAAGACCTACGTCATTAAAGGTGAACCGCAAAATGATTGGCTGCTCGTTGACGCGAACGGCCAAGGCATTGGCAGACTCGCGACCCAGATTGCGAATTACCTTTTAGGGAAACATAAGCCGACGTTTACGCCCGGCGTCATGATGGGCGATTTCGTCGTCGTCATTAACGCGGCGCATATTGCGGCTTCTCCCAAGAAGATGGTTACAAAAATGTACTACCGGCACTCGGGTTATCCGGGCGGCTTGAAGGAAGCGTCGTTGAAATTCCTGCTGCGTACGCGGCCGGAACGCGTTATCCAGAGCGCGGTTTGGGGAATGCTCCCGCATAACCGCCATGGTCGCGCCTTGCTGCGCAGGCTTAAGATTTACGCTGAAAACGATCATCCGCACACCGCGCAGAATCCGACGAAGGTCAACTAAGAGGAGCGAATCACGATGGCAGGACAGTATTTTGAAGGCGTTGGTCGCCGAAAAGAGAGTATCGCCCGCGTCCGCGTCAGTACGGGCAGCGGCGTTTTCGTCGTCAACGAAAAGCAGATCGCGGCCTATTTCAACCGTCTGGGCGACGTAGAGTCGATTCTCCGCCCGTTCGCAGCGGTCGATAAGGATCAGGCGCTGTTTGACGTGACGGTTCATGTTAACGGCGGCGGCGTCACCGGGCAGACTGAGGCAGTCCGCCTCGGCCTTGCGCGGGCGCTGATCGAGATGGACGAGACGTTGAAGCCGTCGCTGAGCCATGCCGGCTTGCTGACGCGCGATCCGCGAATTAAGGAACGGAAGAAGCCGGGCCTGAAGCGGGCCCGTAAGGCGCCGACCTATACCAAACGTTAATTTTTATTATTCCCGGTCTGGTTCCGGGGATCGGCGGAATGGCGTCCTGACTTCGTTTTACGGGTTATGGTTGACGCCAATGGATCAAAAGCTGCGAGCGCTTTCTCTCTGGAGACGGCGCTCGCTTTTTTTCCGGATAAAGGCGGCGCCCGCTCATTTCAAGGATTTATTTTACAATTTCCACGCGAGGATAGGAAATGCTTCATTCTGGACTTTTGGTTTTTTCCGGAATTCCGCGGATATGGGACGGGATGCAACTGTTTCGCGGCGCTGGACGATTATGCGGGGGCTGACGGCGCATGATTAATCGCGCTCCGCCGTGCGGCCATGAAAAAGCTTGATAGACTTAATTCAGGCGGAGACAGACGATAAAAGAGGCCGACGGAGGATCGATGCGCGAACCGGAATGGGACGTTGATTACGCTGACAGCTATGAAAATTCGATTCGAAGGAACGTCCTTCGGGACCGTTTCCCGTACGCGGGTTATCTGGATTTATTAAAGTTTATTCAACGCGGCGTCGAACAGGCCCGCGGCGCGAGGGTTTTGGATCTGGGCGCGGGTACGGGGATTCTCGCGGAGCGTTTTTACAGCTCGGGTCATCCGGTTACGACGGTGGACCGGTCGCCGCGCATGGTCGAAATTGAAGGCGAACGGATGCGGCGCGGAAGGCAGATCTGCTATGATCTGAAACTCGGGATGCCGCCGGAGCTGGCGGGAGAGCGGTTCGACGCGATCGTCTCGACGTACATGATTGCGGAATTTCGCGACGACGAGCTGATCCGGCTGATCAAGTCGCTGAAAGGTTATCTGGAACCGGGCGGGAGCGTTTATCTGGGCGGCGTCATGTTCCGGACGGCGGACGAGCGCGACGCCTGCCGCGCGGAGAATGGGAAAAAGTGGACCCCGGACGAGAATTATCTCGTTTTCGAGGAATTTGAAAAGAAGTCGGCGTTGGCGATGACGTTTCGCAGGATTTCGTACTGCGCCGGGGTGATTATTTTATCTGATTAGCCCGTTTGCACCTGGCGGCCGGCCGATTCGGAGGAATTTTTCCGCTTGCCGCTTCCGGCTGCTGATCCGTGCAGCGCGGCTGATTGATTCGGAATGCGTTCCCGGTCGTTCCCGAAAAAATTCTTCGCGGTCCGTTCTGCTTGAGCGGTATAATTATCGAGGAATGAAGGGAATTTTCCATGACGATTCACGTTTTAGCCGACGACGTCATCTCTAAAATCGCCGCGGGTGAGGTGATTGAACGTCCGTCGTCGGTTGTTAAAGAATTGATTGAAAACGCGATCGACGCGGCCGCGTCGGAGATCCGGATTCGGGTTGATGGCGCGGGAAAACGACTGATCGAGATCGGCGACGACGGCTGTGGAATTGCCAGCGAGGAGCTCCGCTTCGCGGTCACACGGCACGCGACGAGCAAGCTTCGTGTCGCGGACGATTTATTCCGCTTGGGAACGCTCGGGTTCCGCGGCGAGGCGCTCGCTTCCGCGGCGTCGGTATCCAGGCTGACGATCGTTTCCAGAACGGCGTCCGAGTCGGTTGGGAGCCGGATCCAGGTTGACGGCGCCAGACTTGTTTCGCAGCAGCCGGCCGCGGCGACGCGGGGAACGACGGTTCGCGTTGAGGATTTATTTTATAACGTTCCCGCCCGGCTTAAATTTCTTAAGAGCGATCGGACCGAGCTCAGCCAGATTTCAACGCTGATTACCCGCTACGCGCTCGCCTATCCCGCGATTCGCTGGGAGCTGACCGTTGAAGGCAGGACGCAGCTCCAAACGGCGGGAAACGGCGAAACGCGAGAGATTCTGAGCGTGATCTATGATTTGGATATCGCAAAGCGGCTGATTGAGATTGAGGAGGAACGGGACGGTATCGCCGTTTCAGGCTATATCAGCCCGATTGCGCTGACGAGGTCGAATCGTCGGGAAATCAACTTTTTCGTTAATGGCCGCTGGATTCAGGATCAGCAGCTGGTCGCGGCGGTTAATCGCGCTTATCAGTCGCTGATTATGGTTGGGCGTTATCCGATTACGATTCTTTTTTTAAAGCTCAGTCCGGAGGAGGTCGACGTCAACGTCCATCCGTCCAAGGCGGAGGTTCGCTTCCGGTCCGCGGAGACGGTCTTCAGCGCGGTCCATCACGCGGTTCGCAGGGGCCTCCAGCTTCAGGCGCCGATCCCGGAGGCACGTCCGACATTGGGATGGACAGCGGCGCAGCAGCTGGCGCCGTTCGACGCTTCCGCCTGGGACGCGCCGGAACGTCCAGCCTGGCGGGAGGGGTATTCTGAGCCTGCGTCCAACGCGGAGCCGGCGATCGCGGTTCAGCCGCCCTCCATGCCGGAAGGCGGCGTTCCGCCCGTTTCGTACGAGGCCCCATCGTTTATCCCGCCGCATACGGATCGGTCGGGCGCGGTTTTTCCGCTGCTGCGCTGGATTGGGCAAATCGGCAATACGTATGTCTTAGCCGAGGGGCCGGACGGTTTATACTTAATCGATCAGCATGCAGCGCACGAACGGATTCTGTTCGAAAAATGCATGCGCCGGCCGGAAGCGGAGCTGATATCAATTCCGCTTCTGGAACCGGCGATCGTTCGCCTCCAGCCGCATGAAGTCGCCCTGCTGGAGGAACACCGCGGAATTTTGACGTCCCTCGGGTTTGAAATTGAAGCTTTCGGACCGACGGATTTCCGCGTTTATGCTATTCCGGAGATCTTTTCAAAGGGGAATCCTGCGGCGGCGGTTCGCTCGCTGGTAGAGGATTTCGAGGAGGACGAGGCGCCGCTGATGAACGCTGTCGCCGATCGGATCGCCGCCCGCGTCTGTAAGCGAATGGCTGTGAAGGCGGGACAGCCGTTATCGGAAGCGGAACAGAAGCAGCTCATTCGCGAATTGGAGGACTGCGAATCGCCGCGGACCTGTCCGCATGGCAGGCCAACTATGATTCACCTGCGTTTTCAGAACCTGGAACAGCAATTTGGCAGGAAAGGCAAGCTTTAAAAAGCTTGAGAAAGAACAGGGGGTGTACAGATGATTGAAATTGTTACGGATTCGGGATGCGATCTGCATGAAAGGCAGCTTGCGGGCCTGCCGGTGACTGTCGTCCCGCTGAACGTCTCGATTGGGGACGAATCGTTCGGTAAGGATAACCCGATTTCGCCCGCGGAATTTTACCGGCGGCTCAGCGAAACGTTTCAGTTCCCGAAGACGTCGCAGGCCGCGATCGGCGATTTTGTCGAAGCGTATCGCGCGATTGCGGCGCGGGGGTCGGAGATTTTGTCGATTCATATCGCCGGAGCGCTGAGCGGGACGATCCGGGCGGCGCGCGCCGCCGCGGCGCTCGTTCCCGAGGCGAAGGTGACTTTTTTTGATTCAAAGACGCTGACCTCCGGGTTAGGCTGGCAGGTTCAGGCTGCGGGACAGGCGATTCTCAGGAACTGGGGGATAGATCAGATCCTTTCGCGGCTGGAGCTGATCCGCGATCAGGTCGACGGCCAATTCACGCTCAAGGAGCTTCGCTACCTGATCGCCGGCGGGAGGATCAGTCATATCAAAGGAATCCTGGCGCAGGTCCTCAATATCAAGCCGATCATCCTGGTCAACCATGAAGACGGGCATTACGAAGACGGGGGCAAGGCGATTTCGTTTCAGCGCGCCCTTGATCAGATTGTCAGATTAAAGGAAAAGAAATTCGGATCCGTTCCGCTTCGGGCACAGGTCGTCCATGGCCAATGCCCGGAGGGTGTCGCTTACCTGATCGAAGCGCTGAAGAAAAAGCTGAATGTCGTTTGCGAAGAGACGCTTCCGGTTTCGCCCGTTCTCGGGGCGCATACCGGCCCGTCGCTTGTCGGACTGATCATCGGTCCGCTTTCGCTGTTTAAGGAGCTGATTCCGGCGTGAGTTCGCGGGATTGGGCTTTACCGGCGTTTGCGCCGTCCGCGGGGGAAACGCTGATCGGACTGGAGGCGCTGAAAACGCGGATGGGCGTCGCTCCGCCGGATCGGATCGTGGTTGGGACGAGCGGCGGCGCCGACAGCCTGACGCTGCTGTTGACGCTGCGAACGTTGGGCTTCGACGTGATCGCCGCGCATCTGGATCATCAGATTCGCGCGGAATCGGCCGCGGACGCTGATTTCGTTCATGCGTTGTGCTCGCGGCAGGGAATTGCGTTTACGCTCGGGACGGAAAACGTCCCAGCCGAGGCGCGGCGGACAGGCCGTTCGATCGAGGATATCGGGCGGCGGCTCCGCTACCGTTTTCTTTTCGACGTCGCCGGACGGGAGCGCGCGGCCGCGGTTGCCGTCGGCCATCATGCCGACGATCGGGCGGAAACCGTCCTGGCGCAGCTCATCCGCGGGTCCGGCCTGGACGGATTGTGCGCTATGGCGGAATGGAGCTGTCCGACGGAATGGTCTGCGTCGATCCCGCTGATCCGTCCGCTGTTGACGCTGCGCAGGGCGGAAATCGAAGCCTGGCTCGCGGCGCGGAAAATTTCCGCGGTCGTCGATCGGACCAATTCTGACCCTGCGTACACGCGCAGCCGTATCCGCTGGGAGCTCCTGCCGTCGCTCCAGGCTTCGTTTAATCCGAATATCGTCGAAACGCTGAATCGCTGTGCGTCGGCGCTGGGGCCGGATCGGGATTACCTGAATCAGGCCGCGGAGCGGGCGTTCGCGCGGATCGTCCGTTTTGAAACGGCGAATACTGTCGTTTTGGATCGGGAGAAGTTCCGGGCGGAGATGGGCGCGATTCAGGCGCGTCTGATCCGGCGGATGGCGAAGCTGTTGGGCGGGTTTGAGGACGGCCTGACGCAGCCGCTGATCCTTCGCGCGGTGCGGTTCGCGGATATAAAAGAACCGTCGGGCGGAGTTCGCCGGGAGGACTGGGCCGGGGGAAAGACGCTTTTCCTCCGTGGCAATGCGTTCGGAATTGCTGAAGCCGCGGTTCCGACGGCGGAACTGCCGATCTGGGACTGGGCGGCGATGACCGAAGCTGAATCTGTGACCGTTGAGGCTGGAGGCGAAGTGGCGGTCGGGAATTTCCGGCTGCGCTTCGAGCGGCGGGAGGTCGAGGGCGGATCGGAGATCGCGGCGCTGATCGAGGAAATGAAACGCGATCCGGAAACCGTCTGTCTTGACGCCGGCCGGATTCAGGGGACGCTTCGCGTTCGTCCGCGGACGAGCCGGGCGGAGCGTTTCGTTCCGTTTGGGATGAACGGGACAGAGGTTCTTTTGGAAAAGTTCCTGCTGAACCGGAAGGTTCCGGCAATCTTTCGGGACGGCTATCCGCTTGTCAGCGACGACGAAGGGGTTCTCTGGGTCGTCGGGCTGCGCGCGGCGGAACGGGCGTCGCTCACGGCCGATTCGCGTCGGGTTCTTCGGATTCGGCGGCTTAGCCCTGGTTCAGGCGGATCCGCATGATCCATTCTTCGTCGGTTTCGCAGATCGGTTCAAAGCCAGCTTTCCGGTACAGCCGCAGCGCCGGACGGTTTTCTTTCTGAACGGATAACGACGCATGGCGGAAGCCAGCGGATTTTATTTCGTTCGTCAGCGCGCGCAGCAGCCGCGTTCCAACCCCTTTCCCGCGCCATGATTCTTTCAGAGAGATTGCAACGGACGGCGTCGCGTCGTCGATATAACCGAAATCCCGAATGAGCCGCGCCCAGGCCATGCCGACGATTTCGCCGTTGGATTCCGCGACGAAGCCATGATCGCCGGGGCGCGTTCCGAAATCGCGGATATAGATCGCAAGTTCGGGAAGGCTTGTGACCGTTCGCGGTGGCGGTACTGCGCCGGGCGGGAGAAAGATCGCCAGATAAAGGAATTCGTCCATGCGGGTGAACTCGGACGGACGAAGTTGGCGGATTCTTGGGCTGTTTTCTGGCTTTGGGGCCATTCAGCGCTTCTCAGGCCGGCCGCCGGCCGAAAAACTTCCGTTATTGGAGGTTTTCCACCGGGTCTTCGATATTGCTTTCTTCATTCGTTTCTTCGGAAGCCGGAGCTATCCCGGCGTAGATCGGCTTCAGCTTATGGAGCTTCTGCGATATTTCGCGCCATTGAACCTTGGAGACGCCCAGTTTATTGCGGATCGATTCTTCGTCGATATTGATATACAGGTCGTGAACGGCGCTCGTCCAACGGCACATATTAAAGGACAGGCTTTTTTTCAAACCTGCCGCTTCCCCGATATCGCGCAGCAGGTATTCGAGCCGGCGGGCGGAATATGGAAAGATCCGGTCGGTCGGCTTTTCCTGATCCAGGAGTTCGTTATAAACCGGGATCCAATCGATCGGCAGGTCGATCTTTCGCTCCTTGAAGCGCTGTTCGCCGCGATCGTAGCGGACGTAGAGAACCGGGTGGTCCGGATCGTCAACGTCGATATGGTTCGGGGCGATCGCGAGCGTTTCGTTTTTCTTGATCGCGGTCGCGAGGAGAAGCTGGACCAGCGCCATCGGACGCGCGTCGCTTTTTTCCTGGAGCCGGAAGCTGTTCGCGGCTTCGAGGACGAGCGGGAATTCGTCGACCGTCAGGATTTCGGGAAGCGGCGCGTAGACCGTGACCTGAAGGACCGATTCGGCCGGGTCGATATCGATGATCCCGAAGGTTTTCAGCCAGCGGAAAAACGACTTAAACGACGTCACGCGACGTGAATATGTCTTCGGCGAACACGGGACGTCACGCTTATGCTCCATCCAATGCAGAAAGTCGTTCAGATCAGCGGTCGTAATCGAGCCGATGGTTCGATCCGGACGCAGCTTCGACGAAAGCAGCTGCACATCGCTGATGAAAGCCTTGATTGTATTGACAGTTCGGCCTTCATTTGCCAGATAAATTTCCCAGGCATGGATCGCAGCAGGAAAGGTCGTTTCACTGCTGATAAATTCACTGATGGCTGATTCGTGTTCCATAGATTTTCAATAATAATCCTGTTTTCCTTAATTCGCAATCTCACGGACCTCAAGAATCTGCCCTCTGAACAATAGGTTATGCGAATATGATGATTATAGCATAATTTAAGGCTGAGCCTGCAAGCGAAAAAATCAGCTGGTAAACACGAGCTGAACGAGAATCATGTACACGATCAGGCCGCCGCCGATCGTCAGGATCATCTTCCGCGTCAGTTTATAAATCAGGACGAGAACCGCGCTCGCGATCCCCTCGGGGAGCCCGTAGGGGGGCGCGAACGGCCGAATGTCCTTGAAGCAGTAAACGATCAGCATTCCGATCATGGCAAACGGCAGGACGCGTTCAAGGTAGTCGACGGTCTCCGGAATTTTCCGGCCTTCAGGAAAGATCAGGAATGGCAGGAAACGTGTTGCGAACGTTGTCGCCGCGATAATGATCACGGTCAGGAGGATCTGCTGGGTCGTCATTCTGTGCCTCCGGGACCAGAAGCCGCTTCCGCTGCGTTTTCGGCGCGCCCTTCGCCCGCTTTTCTCCCGCGAATCGCCAGCAGTCCGGCCAGGATCAGGACCATCGCGGGAATAATAAAGTTCGCGGGTCCGAAAATCCAGAGGCAGACCAGCGCTGAAGCGACGCCGATCAGGTGCGGCGCGTGGTCGCGCTGCGATTCCCACTGCGTCAGGAAAATATAAAGGAAGAGCGCGGTCATCGCGAATTCGACGCCCTTCGAGTTGAAGCGGAAAAACGCGCCGAAGAGCGCGCCGAGCGTCGATCCGAGGACCCAGTACGATTGGTCCAGCGCGGAGACCCAGAAATAGAACCAGCCCCGATCGACGTTTTCGGGAATGTCCGCGGCGACGAGGAGCGAATACGTTTCATCGGTCAGCGCGAAAATCAGGTATGGCTTGATTTTCCCGACGTCCGCGTACCGCCGCAGCATCGACAGACCGTAAAAAAGCTGGCGCGCGCTGACCGCCAGCGTCAGGATCATGGCAGTCAGCGGGCTGAATACGGTCATCAGCGAACCGACAGCGACGAATTGAACCGATCCGGCGAAAATCGTCAGGCACATGATCGGCGCCCAATACCACTCCAGCCCCGCGCCGATCAGCAGGATGCCGAAGCTGATCCCGAGGAAAAGGTACCCGAAAAAAACGGGGATCGTTTGAGGAAACGCATGTTTAAAAGCTGCGGTCATGATTTAAAAAGCTCGCGATCCTGATTTGTCCGGTGAATCCTGCGCGGTTTCCCGGCGGAAACGATGAGGCGGGGTACACAGACGCGTTCGATTGTATGCTGAAACGGCAGCTTCGCTTCGGACCGGCGGCGCATTCATGACAATCTGGTGAAAGGTCCGGGTTTTCTTTGGATTAATAGAATTTTAAGGTTTGGCGCTGCCGCAGGTTCCCTCGAAAATATGAGGAGAATGTCTGCACGAGGAGAATATGCGCAAATTTATTCGCGTATTCATTTTTTTTGGAATTTGTTGTATAATAAAGATTGCGCGTAGGGATAAGCTGATTGTCTGATGAGTCAGACTGACTTTTCCCAGCCAGGACGGAGAATCCGGGAAAAGCGATTCTGCGCCAGGTCGGCGCCTTCGGAACGTAATGGATAAGGCGATCCATCCATTCTGAAGCGTTGGCATAACGTTTGCAAAAAAAAGGAAAGGAAAAAGGAGAATTTGCGGCCCGTATGCTTTCTGGAAGATCGGGCCTGATCTAAAAAGGCATACGGCGAGCAGGTCTCCATTGAAAAAGGATTTTCCGCGGACGGCAGGGAGATCCTGAAATAAGGAAGGATGAAAAAAATGAACAGAGCATTTCGAAAAAGTATTGTGTTGGTGGCGTTGGTTGCCGTTTTGTTGCTGACGATCGCGGTTCCTTCGTTCGCACAGGCGACGACTTCGTCGCGTTTCGAGAGACCGCGCACGAAATATTTAGGCGACGTCCGGGCGACGATGAAACGGATTCAGGAGCTGCCCGGGATTATGGACAACCTGCTTTGCGAAAATGATCCGGATGGCTATGTTGCTGAACGGCAGCGATTGGCGACGGAAATTGAGAATTTGAAATGGCTGTTGGTTCAGATGGATATCAAAAACACGCTCGATTTACAGAGTATTCAGGGCGCGGTGAATTATTACTCAGTCTGCGGAGAGGGGAAGTTCGCGACAGGGATCGCCGATCGCGAAGCGAATAAGCTGAAAAAAATTCTTGTCCGCTACGGGCTTCAATAGTTCTTCTGTGATTTCCGCCGGTTTTGATGTCATCGGACCGGTGAAAAGCTGGCGATGCTTTGTTGACTGAGACGGTATCTGACGGTCAGAGCGTCTCAGTTCGAATTTAATGATCAGTGGATTCATCCGTTTATTTGGCAGCGCGTTGAGCGCATTGACAGTCCCCGCGCGGACCCTGTGCGAGCGATGGGGTTTAAGGATGCCTCGATGAACTGTCCTCTTGGGGCTGATTTACGCGGAAGCCGGCGGTTTTCCCCGGCTTTCGCGTTATCTGCTCCTGTTTTCGTGTCGTCCGCAAAGGCACGGCCATTTTCCAGATCAATAAAAAATTTTGATAATATTCGAGAGTTTTTTGAAGGATTTCCTTTGGGGACCTCTTCTCGTTTGAAGGCGCTCGCCAGCTTGTCCGAAGGTTCGGAACGCGCCGGGTTTCGCGGTATGATTAACCGAACGCCGCGCCGGGCGAGCCGCGAATTCGGACTCGGCGGGCGACAGGAATGGGAAAACATGCGGAAGCTGCATAAAATACGGTGCCGACTTTTGAGCTATTCTGGAATCGCGCTGATCCTTGGATTGGCGTTTCTCTTTAGCGTTCGACCCTCCGGCGCCGGACGACGGGAGGTTACGTTCACGGTCGGTCCAGCGGGCGATTATATGTCGATCAGCGCGGCGTTGGAGGCGATTCCGAACGACGCCTTTTCGGTCCGGATTCGGATTGCGCCGTCGCTTCAGGCGGCGGAGCGCGACGCGGAACTCATGGTCCCGGACGCGCCGTCGTTGGAGCGCGTGACGTTCGAGGCAGCTCTCGAAGCGGGCGCGGCGCAGCGGGTCCGCGTTCTTTCGGTTTGGCGGATTTTCGCGAACGGGGTCGCGCTGGCGATCGGACCGGGTCTCGAATTTCCGAACGCGTCGGTTTTCGGGGGATCGCTGGCCGCGGATCATAGTCTGGCGACGGTCCTGACGACGGATCTGACAATTGCGGGGATGGTTTCGAACGTTTATGGCGGCGGGCTCGCGCTCACTGGCGGGGTATCGATCGTCCGCGGGGCTGCGTCGGTGAAGCTGGAGACTGGCGGCGAGGTCATCTGGCAGCTTTGCGGCGGAGGGGCGGCCGAAGGTCCGGACGCATACGCGACGATCGGCGACACGGACGTCAGCGTTTCCGGCCGGGTCGCGTACGCTTTCGCCGGCGGCGCGGCGCGGGGCGGCGGGCGTTCCGAGGTCGTCGGCGTTTCGCGGATTTCGCTCGAGGCGGAAGGCGCGTCTTCGGTCGCGCTTTTCGGCGGTGGGTTGGCGGAGGGCGACGGATCGGCGTATCGAACGGCGGACAGCGCGGTTTCGGTGGCCGGGAGGGCGGCCTGGGTTTTTGGGGGCGATTACGCGTTTGGACGTGGCGCGGCGGAGCTGACCGGAATGGCGTCGGTTGCGATCCTGCCCGGCGCGTCGGTTGTGGAGCTGTACGCCGGGTCGTTCGCGACCGATGAAGGGAGCGTTGCGTCGATTGCCGCGGCGGAGGTTGCCGGCGCGGAGCGTTCGGCTTTTTATCGTCCCGGGAGCGTTTCGTCAAAAGGCGGCACAGCGGAGGATCCGGAAATTGTCGACTGAGACTGAATGAGGAAAAAGGCGTTGGTATTCGTCTTGTTCCGAATCTGGGCGGAACGGGAAAAATAATGATATATTAGATGAAATGGATTGCGCTTTGCTGCGTAAATTGAGGTAAGAAAGAAGAGGAATAGTACGATGGAATATAAAATTGAAGGAACTCCTTTGCCTGCTGTGATCTGCAATTTGCAGGATGGGGAGCAGGTCGTGTCAGAATCAGGCGCGATGTCCTGGATGACGCCGAATATCAACATGGAAACGTCTTCGCGCGGCGGGATCGGAAAAGTCTTTTCGCGCGCTTTTTCCGGCGAATCGCTTTTCCTGAACGTCTTTACGGCGAAGGGCGACGGCATGATCGCGTTCGCTTCGTCGATGCCCGGGATGATCGTTCCGTTCGAGGTTGCGCCGGGGCATGAGATTATCGTTCAGAAATCGGGTTTTCTGGCGGCGACTGCCGGCGTTGAATTATCGATCGCGCTTCAGAAAAAGCTGGGCTCCGGCTTTTTCGGCGGCGAAGGCTTTATCATGCAGAAATTATCGGGTCAGGGAACGGCGTTCGTCGAAATCGACGGCCACTGCAAGGTTTATGACCTGAAGCCGGGCGAGACGCTCGTCGTTTCAACGGGCTTCGTCGCGGCGATGGACGCGACCTGTACGATGGACGTTAAGATGGTTTCCGGGCTGAAAAACATGTTCTTCGGCGGCGAAGGAATGTTCAATACATATGTAACGGGGCCGGGACGCGTCTATATTCAGACGATGCCGATTATTGAGCTGGCGCGCCGTATCGGAGCGTATATCGTCAAGAGTTAGTTTTTCTTAATTTAATTCATATAAAATCGTTTAAATTGAACACAGGGATATTTTTTCCGCCGATCCGGTGAGGAGATTTATCTCTGTCTATGTTTTAATCGTCGGCGATTGCGCGTTTCAGGCTGAATGATTCCGGCGCGTCGCTGTCGAGATGATGATGAAGCGTGAAGTGGCTGCGCTTGAATTCAAGGATCCCTTCGCTTTGGAGCTTGCTGATCACTGCAGAGAGCGCGGTCCGATCGACGCAGAGATAATCGGCGAGCTCCTGACGGCTGAACGGGATGACGAAGCTGTCGGAATGATTCTCTTTGGCGACCGCGGATAAATAGCTCAGGACCTTTTCACGCGTCGTGCGCTTTGAGACATGCTCAATTTTCTGGATGAGCCCCAGGTTTTTTTTCGCGATGATCCGGATCAGGTTGCGGATGAGCGCGTAATGATAAGCGCAGTTCTGTCCGCAGGTCGTCAGGATCGCGCGGTAGTCGATCAGCATGAGCCGGCTTTCCTCCGTCGCGATGACGCTGAGCGGGAGCTCGCCGATCTCGGCGGCGGCGAACGCTTCCCCGAAAAGCTCGTTCGGGCCGACGTTGGCGATAATATTCCGCGCCCCGAAATAGTCCTCTTTCAGGATCTGTAAATTCCCGTTCAGGACGATCCCGATCCGGTCGGCGGGATCGCCTTCGAGGAGGACGAACTGATTTTTCGCGTACACCCGTGTCCGCGCGTTCAGGCAGATGAACAGGGGGGCCAGCTCGTGGCGGGCAACCCCTGCGAAGAGCGGGTTCCCCTGAAGATTGAGATCGCTGAAATTCATAGGCTGCCTCCTTTTTCGTCCGGCCGATTCCTCCCTGCAGGAGTTGGATTTCCAACAAAATTATACCATAAGCGCGATGGAGGTTGAAGGATATGGCTTCGCTGCGCCTGAATATCCAGGCGCTTCGATTACGCGTCGGCTTCCAGGACGCGGACGGATATGAAAGGATCTGGGTTTCCGATCCCCGCCGGGCGCCTCATGAAGGGAGCCGTCTTTTTAACGGCGGTCCGCCGTTAGCTGAATAAAAAAGCGGGGCCTTTGGATTAGCCCCGCTTTTGCGTCAGACGTCAGCCGTTTGACCCGATCAGATCAGGCCGACTTCGGCGTTGAACTCGCGGATCAGGCGGTCGATTTCCTCGCGCTGGGCGGCGACTTCGGTCCAGTAGGAACGATCGTACCACTGCGCGTTGAGCTCTTCGGAGGTGCGGCCCTGCTGTTCGATCCACGTGTAATATTTCAGGTTGTGGATGCGCTTGCGGTCGGCGTAGGTGAGCTCGATCATGTTATCCGTCGTCTCGCCCATCAGGTAGCGTCCGAAGTCGAAAGCGGCGTCGTCGCGCGTGAACGCCCCGAATTCTTCCGTGTATTCGGCCAGACGCGTCCCGTAGAGGTCAAGCGAGTCGGTGAAGAGGGTCATGACAATGTCGTCGCCGGTCAGTTCGTTGTATTTCGCGAACTTGATCGCCGACAGGAGATTGGCGATCCCGGACAGGCCCATCAGGCTCAGCTGGCTGACGATTTCGGCCGGGACACCCTTGTCGGCGAGGTATTTCCTGCCTTCCGGCTCGTTGAAGAGGCGGAGGAGATGAACCGTGGCGTTGTCGTCGATCGAGGTGACGAAATCGGTGTTGCGGACGTTATGGACCCAGGGAACGTGCTTGTCGCCGATCCCTTCGATTCGGTGCGCCCCGAAGCCGTTATTCAGGAGCGTGGGGCACTGGAGCGCTTCGGAAGCGATGACCTTCAGGTCGGGATGCAGCGTTTTCAGGAAGTCGCCGCAGGCGATCGTTCCGCCCGAACCCGTATTCGACGCCATCCCGGCGAAGCGGGTATTCGGGCCGGCGAGCTCCTGGAAAACTTCTTCCATGGCGCTGCCGGTGACGTTGTAGTGCCAGAGGTAATTCCCGAGTTCGTCGAACTGATTGAAGATCATCAGCTCCTGACCCGAGCGGCGCAGCTCCCAGCACTTGTCGAAGATTTCTTTGACGTTGGATTCGGTTCCGGGCGTAGCGATAATTTCGTCGGCGACTTTTTCGAGCCAGGCGAAGCGCTCGCGGCTCATGCCTTCAGGAAGAATTGCGATCGACTTGCAGGCGAGCAGCGCGGAGTCATAAGCGCCGCCGCGGCAGTAGTTCCCGGTCGAAGGCCAGACGGCCTTTTCGGTCGTCGGGTCGAATTGCCCGGTGACGAGGCGGGGAACGAGGCAGGAGAAAGCGGCCCCGACTTTATGCGCCCCGGTGGGGAACCATTTCCCGACGAGCGCGACGATCCGCGCGTCGACGCCGGTCAGCGACGACGGAAGCTCAATATAATTGACGCCGCCGAAACCGCCGCCTTTTTCGGTCGGTTCGTTCTTCCAGGTGATCCGGAAAAGGTTATTCGGATCGATATCCCAGAGACCGATCGATTTCAGGTTCTGCCTGATTTTTTCCGGGACGCGCTCCGGATGCATCTGCTGATCATAGGTCGGAATAATAATTTTTCGTTCGCGGGCGCGGTCAATTGCGTGCTTACGACGTTCGGGGTGAATAGATAAATCGATACGAGCCATTCTTAAAAAACCATCCTTCTTAAATAAATTTTCTTTTAAAGAATTTACGGACGGCGTCCCGGCTCGTTTGGAGCCGGCGGGACGCCATTTTCGTCATAGGTTGAAGCGGTAATTTCCCGGGTAACGTAGAGCGGCCGTGACTTGACTTCATCGTAAATCCGGCCGAGGTACTCCCCGATAATTCCCAGACAGATCAGCTGCACGCCGCCGAGAAAGAGCGTCGAGATCAGCGTCGTCGCCTGCCCGATGAGCTCCGAGCCGCGCCAGCGGAGGAAGACGACGATCGGGATCAGGATAATCGACAGCGCCGCGACGGCGAATCCGAAGAAGGTCGCGGCCTGGAGCGGGACGTAGGAAAATCCGGTAATCGCGTTCCAGGCGAGCCTGATCATCTTTTTGAACGGGTATTTAGACGTGCCGGCGTAACGTCGGGCGCGGTGGTAACGGACGCCGACCTGCTTATAGCCGATCCAGGAGGACATCCCGCGCAGGAAGCGATGCTTTTCACGCATCCTGCACATGACGTCGACGACCTTTCGATCCAGCAGGCGGAAATCGCCGGTGTCGAGCGGGATATTGACATCGGTAATCTTATAGATCATCCGGTAAAAAAGCGAAGCGGAGGTCTTCTTGAACCAGGTTTCGCCGTCCCGTTCGCCGCGAACGGCGTAGACGACTTCGTATCCTTCCCGCCATTTCGCGATCAGTTCCAGAATCGTTTCGGGCGGGTCCTGAAGATCGGCGTCGATAACGACGACGGCGTCCCCAAGCGCGTAGTCCATCCCGGCGGTGACGGCGATCTGATGGCCAAAGTTGCGCGCGAAGAAGATCGAGCGGAAGCGTGGATCGCGGGCGCTGATCTCGTGCATTTTCGCGCTCGATCCGTCCTCTGAACCGTCGTCGATCAGGATCGCTTCCCAGGGCTCGCCGGTCTGGTCCATGACGCTGGTGATACGCTCGATCAGGACCGGAAGCACTTCGATTTCATTATAGATCGGTATGACGACGCTGAACGTGGGTTTCATGAGCTTTCCTCCTTTCGGTCATTATCCCGTTTTTCTTTTCGATTACGCGCTTTCCCGTTTCTTCAGGAGCTGTTCGAGCGCGTCGAGGGTCGGGTCGATCGAGACCGCTTCGCCGGTCGCGGCGACCGCCGAGCGAATATCCTTCATCCCCGAACCGGTATTGACGACGACGGCCTGATCGTTCGGACCGATCCATCCGCGCCGCGCTGCCTCGCGCAGCCCGACATACGCGGTCGCCCCGGCGGGTTCGGCGAAAACGCCGTATTTCCCTGTCTCGCTGATCCCTTCGTAGATCGCCTCGTCCGGAACGGCGATATACGCGCCGCCGCTTTCGGTCGCCGCGCGCACGGCCCGGACGCCGTCCCGCGGCAGGTCGACGGAAATCGAATCCGCGAAGGTTGTCGCGCGGACCGGGACGATCGTTTCGTTCCCTGCGGCCCAGGCGTTATAAACCGCGGCCGATTTTTCTGACTGGACGCCGAAAATTCGCGGACAGCGGTCGATCCAGCCCAGTTCGACAAGATCCTTGAAGCCTTTATGGATCCCGGAGATAATATTTCCGTCGCCGACGGAGACAAAAACGGCTAATCGGTCCGGAGAGACGTTTTTCCCGACGATGAGCTGTTCCCAGATTTCGTAAGCGGCGGTTTTTTTGCCTTCGGCCGTGAAGGCGTTATACCCGGTATTCCGGCAGTACCATCCGTATTTCTCCGCGGCCAGGACCGAGAGATCGAAGGCCGCGTCATAGTTGCCGTTGACGAGGATGACGTCAGAGTTGAAAACGAGAAGCTGGGCTATTTTCGCGGGCGGCGCGGATTTCGGAGCGAAAATGACCGCTTTCCAGCCAGCGGCGGCCGCCATTCCCGCGAGCGCCGCGCCGGCGTTCCCGGTCGAAGCGGTCACGATCGTTTTCGCGCCGATTTCTTTCGCCCGTGCGATTAGAACCGCGCTGGCGCGGTCCTTGAACGAGGCGGTCGGGTTCCGTCCTTCGTCTTTGATGAAGAGCGAGCCTATCTGGAGCGTTTTTTCGAGCTCCGCGAAGCGGTAAACCGGCGTCCAGCCGACGCTATGCAGCGGGGTATCCAGGAATCCGGGATCCTGAACCGGGAGGAGGGGCTCGTATCGCCAGAGCGACCGTTCCGCCGAGGCGAAGATCGTTTCAGGTTTAACCGTCGCGCGGATCTTTTCAATATCAAGACGGACGGTCAGGTTTCCCTGATCTTCCGGGCAGGTATATCCCGTGAAGCTGGCAGGGTATTCTTTCCCGCAAAGGGAACATTTGTATCCGAGGAATTTACTCATAGTCCGGTTTGATTTTCCTTTTCTGTTCCTAAGAATTATTGTGGTGATTGAACTTCGTTTCCGCCGCTCTCCGGGACGCAGCCGATTGCGCTGGAGACGGCTTCCCGCGTTCCGGGAACTTCGCCGCTGTACGCAGTCCGCGTCAGCTGGCCGCAAAGGAACGCGCTGTTCCCGTCATGCGTCAGGACGAATTCGGCGGCCCGGAGCGCCTGCGTCTCGTTCCCGATCGCGGCGAAGGCCAGGACGGCCGGGATATAGTCGAACGGATCGCCGGGCCGCAGCTCCGGATCGTTTTCGAGCTGGGCGGCGAGGCGGCGCGCGGCTTCGAGGTCGTCCGCCTGCTCTGCGCTTCGGAGACGCTGAAACGTGTAGCAGTAGCTCCGCGCTGGCTCCGGTCCGATCGCCGCCGGCGGAAGGGCGGGCGCGGACGCGTTAAGCTCAATGCGCTCGTTCGAGGAGATCGGAATGAGCGCGGCTAAATCGGGATCCAGTCCCGGAAATTCGCGTTCCCGCTCGGTCAGCGTCCAAAGGCAGCCGCCGGCTTTATAAGTCAGCGCTAAAACCTGATCGGTCGCGCCGCGAAACGTATGCGAACGGTAAGTATGCTCGATGGGGCTGCCCGGCGAAGACGACGCGAAAAAATCGTGGTAACGCAAATGAAGATCGAAGTATTTATAGGTGTAAGCGGTCCCGCGGAGCTCGGGCGCATACTGCCAGTTGACGATTGGGGTCAGGTCGTTGTCGCTGGTCCGATCCAGCGGAATATCCGCCGAAATGAGCGTCGTTCCCGGCTGAAGCGCGGGCGCGCGCCAGGCGAGCTGCCAGAAGTAGTCGTTGAGCTTGAGGGTTTCGTCGCGGTAAATAAACGCGTTTACGGTATGGGCTCCGATCGACAGCGCGCAGACTGCCGCGAGGGCCAGAGGCGCGGCGGACGGCCGGAACGCCGCCCGGATCGATCCGGCGATCAGCAGCGCTGCGCCGAACGAAAACGGGATCGTCGACCGATCCCAGGGGAATCTGGTCTCGATCGGGAGGAGCGTCGCCCAGAACGGGATCCCGGCGGCGATAAGCGCTGCAATTCCAGTCAGGATCATCGCAGATGTGCCGTCGGTTTTTTGCGTTCTGCTGTCTTCCGGATCGTTTTCCGTCGCCGAAGCGAAAAGAAGCGTCAGGAAGACCGCGGCGAGGAGAAGGACCAGGTAAAAGGCCCAGCGGCGTTCCGGCGCGGCCGGTTGTTTAAACGCCGTCCGGTAACTCTCGACCGTCACGACGGAAAGATCGGAAAAAATCCGAGCGGCTAACGTTTTTACGCCGGAGAGTGGGCTTTCGCCGAGCTCGATCAGCAGCTTTGGCCGGTACGTTTGGAAGGAGAAGATAAAAACGCGCCAATATAGGAACGCCGCCGCCGCCAACAGGTACGGCCCCCAGACGCGAAAGAGCGTGCGCACGCGCTTCGGGAAGGACAGAAAATCGGGACCTGACGACAGGTATGCCCAGATCAGGAACGGGCGGACGAATTCCCAGCCGGTAAAGTATTCGCAGGAAAACAGTCCGAACGCTGCCAGCGCGGCGGATAACGCCGTAAGGACGATCGCAAGGCTGCGCCGCGCGCGGTTTTCGCCGCCGGATGCGTCGTTGAGGAGCGTCATCATCAGCCACATGGAGATCAGGCTGAAATCCATCGATGCGAAATGCAGGATGAACTGAACGGCGACGGGCTGCTGCTTGAAGCCGGGATACAGCGCGAAGATCAGCGCGGCCCCCTGAACCGTGCGAACGGCGGTCGGGAATACGATTCGAAGCGTCCAATAGAAGAAAAGCGCGGCGACGATCCGTTGGAGGAGGATCAGGAGATGATACGGGAGGACGGCTTCGCCGAAGACCGCTCCGGTCAGCGAGTAGATCCAGGCTGAATACGGCCGGTCCCAGCGGACGAAATCAGCGAAGCTTCCCGGACCTGCGAGGCGGTTATTATAGACGTAAATCCAGTCGTCCCCATAAAACCCGAACCAGCCGAGCAGGACCGGAATTCCATACGTCAGCGCCGTGACGATCACGAGCGCCGCCGGGAACGTCAGCCCAACGCGCTTTTCTTTTAACGCCATGAGTTTAGCCTTTATGAATCTGGCGGATGGCGCGGAATTTATAAAATCCGGGGACGTAGTACGACTGGGAAATGTCGATAACCTGATTATTCAGGGCGAAAAGTAAACCGTCGAGCTTCAGGATCGGATCGCCGCGCTGGAGCTGGAGCCGTTTGGCGATGATCTGTGAGGCGGGAACGGCGGTAAAAATCGCTTCGGAATGAGAAACCGGGACGGCCTGTTCCTTAATGAGAAGGTCGAGGATCGAACCGTTAAAATCGATGCCTTTGGAATAGCTCGTCTGCGCGAGGATAGACGCCGGGACGGTATCGACGAGATAAGCGACCGGTCTTTCGCCGATACTGATCGATCGGGAAACGGTCTGGACGAGGGTGGTCGGGGAAAACCCGAATTTCTTGGCTAATTCCTCGCCGGCGAGATCGACCCGGTTTTCATGGTAGCCCATGACGACGTTCATGCCCAGCCGGTGCGCCTGCGTTTCGATACTTTCGAGGACGTCGAACGAGCTTTCGATCGCCAGCTTCGGGTCGACGACAAACGTTCCGACGCCCTGCCGGCGGCGGATGAGCCCCTGCCCTTCGAACATGCGCATCGCTTCACGCAGCGTCGTCCGCGATACGCCTAATTTAACCGCTAACTCAGGCTCGGAGAGAAGCCGTTCGCCTGGCGGCGTTTCCTGAATTTCTGCGGCGAGGTCGTCCTGGAGCTTTTGAAATAAAGATAAATTCGTTGTGTCACGTAAAAACATGAGATTCTCCTTCCGAATAATTGTCGACAGGATAGTCGATTTTTTAAACTTGCTTGACTATACCATAAAATCAGTTGTCCGACAATATGATCTTTATCCTAATCCCAGGGATGCAAAAATCAGGTTTATGGCTGATTAGATATTACAAGCGGAACGGTCCGCGGCGATTAACGTGTTCCGCATCAGCATCGCGATCGTCATTGGACCGACGCCGCCGGGCATCGGGGTAATCGCGCCCGCGATTGGGGTAATCGCGTCGAAATCGGTATCGCCGACGATTTTATAGCCTTTCGGGTTATCGGGGTCGTCGACGCGGGTAATTCCGACGTCGATAACGATCGCGCCGGGCTTGACCCAGTCGGCCCTGACGAGGCACGGCGAACCGGCGGCGGCGACGAGGATATCGGCGCGTCGGGCGATCTCCGGAAGCGCGGCCGTATACCGATGGCAGATGGTGACCGTGGCGTTGTGGCGGGAGAGTAGCTGCGCAGTGGGCATGCCGACGATCGACGAGCGTCCGATGACGACGGCGTTCAGCCCGCTGACGTCGGACCGGACCGTCTGGATCAGGCGCAGAATCCCGGCGGGAGTGCAGGGGATGAACCAGGGCGTGCTTTCTTTCCGCGAGAGCATCCCGGCGTTGATCGGATGGAAGCCGTCGACGTCTTTTTCTGGATTGAGGAGCGAAAGGATGCGGTATTCGTCGATCTGAGCCGGGAGGGGAAGCTGGACGAGGATGCCATGGATTTCCGGATCAGCGTTCAGCGATTCGATTCGTTCTTCGAGGGTCCGCTGCGTCGTGCTTTCCGGGAGCGTATGCGATATGGACCGGATTCCCAGCTTTTCGCAGGTGCGAATTTTATTGCGGACGTAGATTTTAGAGGCGGGGTCGTCGCCGATCAGGATTGTCGCTAATCCGGGCGTGGGAAGGCCGGCCTGGTTCCGTTCGCTGATCCGGAGCGCGATTTCGGCTTTAATTCCGTCGGCGATTTTCGTTCCGTTGATAATAGTTGCTGTCATGTAGGATCCTCCTGCGGACGGCGGGACGCGGGTTCGTTTTATTCGAAGATCAGGCTGTACCAGACCTGCCAGTTTTCATATTCAACCGGTTCGACCGATGGGACCGGCGTTGCGGTTGGGGCGAGCGGGGTTCCAGGAAGCGGAAAGACGGCGATGTCGCCCGGTTTTATCATTAATCCCTGGACGCGCGCCCATTCTTCGACGGAGGTGTCGGAGGCGGCGTAGCCGATTTCGTCCGACGCGACGTCGAGCGTTGTCTGGAGAATCGCGACGTCCGCGGCCAGCGTTTCGTACTGGCGGTTCATGAAGGCGAGTGTTGAGATACGCGTACTGAGGTCGATTGTCATTGCGACCAGAGCGAGTATCAGGAAGAAGAGCCAGACGCGTCCTTTGATCCGCTGCCAGATGTTCATGGGGTTATTTTATCATTCCCGAATAAAAGTTTGCCGCGCGGCTGCATTTTATAGCGCTGGAGCGGACCGCGGCGGAGCGCCGGTTTTCTCCCCGCGGGTCATGGCTGGCTGAAAACCGGCCCGGAGGATACCCCGGGCCGGTTCGGGCTGAATTTCGGATGGGTCCGTTTTTTGGAGGAACGAAGTCCGTCCTCCTTTTACTCAACGGAAATCAGGTACTGATAATGCGGCTGGCCGCCGAAATGAACTTCGATTTCGACGTTCGGATAAAGCGCGGAGAGCTCGGCGACGGCGGCTTTGGCGTCTTCCTCGCTGATCATCTGGCCGTAAAAGAGCGACATGCTGTTATAGTTTTCCAACCCGACGCGTTCGCAGAATCCTTTCAGTGCGTCCATGACCGAATCTCTGGCGATAATGAGTTCTCCGTTATGCAGGACGATCACCTGCCCTTCTTCAACCTGAACGCCGTTGAGATCGACCGAGCGGACGGAGTTGGTAATTTCGCCGGATTGAACTTCGGTCAGGCTCTCGTTCATCGCTTCGACGATTTCGTCGAAATCGCCTTCCGGATCGAGCTGGAGAAGCGCGCTGATGCCTTGCGGGATGTTCTTCGAGCGGATAACGGCGACGCGCTTGTCGCAATGGGTAATTGCGTTGTTGGCGGCCAGGATGATGTTCTTGTTATTCGGGAGAATGATGACTTTATCCGTGTTGAGCGAGTTAACCGCGTTCAGGATTTCTTCCGTACTGGGGTTCATGGTCTGGCCGCCGCGGATAATATAGGCGGCGCCGAGGCTGGCTAAAACGCGGGAAATCCCTTCGCCCGGCGAGACGGCGACGACGCCGATCTGGCCCGGTTCGATCGGGGTGCAGGCGACCGGCGCTGCCGTCGGCTGGCCGTTGCCGTCGAGCTGGATCATCAGGTTCTCAATCGCGACCTTGGTAACCGTCCCGATCGATAGAATGTAATTTATCGGGGCGTAGAGGTTTTCGGTCGGAACATGGATATGCATGCGGTACATGCCGTCGCCTTCGCCGACCTGGATCGAGACGCCGATATCTTCGAGCCGGCGATAAAAAACTTCTAAAACGAGTTCTTCGGTTGGAATGAAGTCAACGATGACTTCGTAATCCTGCCCAGGTTCAACGGATTCTTCTTCGATCATGTCCGTCAGCGCTTTGATTTCGATCTGATTCGGGTTTTCAGTCACGGATTCGTTCCGGATATAGCGAAGGAAGCCTTCGAAGATAAAGAAAAGGCCTTTCCCTCCGGAGTCGACGACGCCCGCCTGTTTCAGGACGGGGAGCAGCTCAGGAGTGCGGTTGACGGAGCGGTCAGCGGCGGCAACGGTCAGCGCAAAAACATCCTCAAACGTCCGACAGCCGTCGATCCCGGCTTCAACTTCGGCGGCGGTATCTTTCAGAACGGTCAGGATCGTCCCTTCAACCGGGCGGACGACGCCTTTATACGCCGTATTGCGCGCTTCGTTCAGCGCTTTGACGTAGAGTTCTTTTGTCAGGATTGGCTGACCCTCGACGGCGCGCGCGATCCCGCGCCAGAATTGCGAGAGGATCACGCCGCTGTTGCCGCGCGCGCCCATGAGCGCGCCTTTGGCGACAGCTCCGAAAACTGCGCCGACGTTATCGTCGTTTGTGACCGCGATCTCGTTCCATCCGGATTGCAGCGTCATCATCATGTTCGAGCCGGTATCGCCGTCCGGAATCGGGAAGACGTTAAGCGAGTTTACCAGCTGTGCGTTCGTTTTTAGCCAGAGCGTCGCCGCTTCAACGAGCGATTTGACCTGCTGCCCGTCAAGCGATGTTAATTCTTTTTTTTCGTCCATAGTCAACTTTGTAAAAATTTACCCTTTCCTGATCGCGCTGCATGACGCGATTAATTTTCCCGGCTGACGCGAAGTCCCCTGACGTGGACGTTGACATAATGGACGTTCAGCCCCGTCTGTTTCTCGATCGCATAGCGAACGTTATCGGCAACGCTGGCCGCGACGGAGGTAATCCGGGTCCCGTATTCAACGACGATATATAAGTCGATCATGACGGTCGCCCCGTCGTATTGAACTGAAACGCCCTGTGTCGGGTCTTTGATAATGACGTTCTTTAACCCGGTCATTTTATTTTTCGGCGCTAATCCGACCAGTCCGTACGATTCAAGCGCGGCCTGGTATGCGATTGCCGATATGGCGCGATGTGAAACGAAAATATTTCCGCTTACTTTTTTTTCCTTTTGTTCTTTTTGCATGATCGTTCCTTTTTTCGAGTCTTTCGCTTTTTTGATCGGATCCCGTTTTTTCGAATCCGCGTTTTTCTATTTATTATAGTTTGTAATCGAACTCAGGCGCTTAATTATCCTAAAGAATAGCGGACGCGGCGGGCTGGACTGGCTCGAATCGTGACAGCGAGCTGAATGGCAACGCGGTATATTGAAAAAGGAAGATGGAAATCAGTAGCTGAAAATAAAACGGGGACCGCTTTGGCCCCGGATCAAATGGCAGCGCTGTTTCCGCTAAAACTTTTTCGTGTTCTGGTTTCAATTTCCCTCTTGACACCAGGTTGAAAGGCGGTAGAATAGCGTTAACAGTTGAACGGTAAATCAACTGTTCAATTGTTCAATCGTTCAAATGAGAGGAACGAAGCGAAAGGGGCGTCATGGAGATTCGAAAGAGAACGGAAATCGTGAACGAGGTTTGCGACTGTGCCGTGGTTCATCAGGATATTGTCGAGCTGGTCCGCGGCAGGTTGCTTTCCGAGGAGAACTACTACGATCTCGCCGATATCTTTAAGGTTTTCGGCGACAGCACGCGTGTTCGAATCCTGTCGGCGTTGGATGTGCATGAAATGTGCGTCTGCGATCTGGCGAATGTGCTGAGCATGACGAAATCGGCGGTTTCGCACCAGCTGAGGATTCTGCGTACGAATAATCTGGTTTCGGCGCGGCGCGATGGGAAGAACATGTTCTATTCGTTGGCTGACGATCATATCCAATCTATTTTCGAATTGGCGCTCGAACATCTTAATGAAGACCGGTAACAGGCCGGGGGAGTGCGTGAAATGACCAGACGTTACGTTTTAGGAGGGTTGACTTGTCCGGTTTGCGCCGGGAAAATCGAGGAGCGGATCCGATCGCTCGACGGGGTGGCGTCCGCTTCGATCGATTTGATGAAGGAGTCGCTGATGATCGAGTTCGCTGAAAGCGACGGCGGGCTGACGCTGGTCGAGGTTCAGCGGCTGGTCGACGAGATCGAGGATGGGGTAACGGTCCGGGCGCCGGAGAGCGGCGCCGTGCCTGAGGCGGAGGCGGAAGAGGCGGAAAGCGGATTTTCCGCTTTTCTGGAGACGAAGAAGCTTTTCCGGCTCTGCGCGGCGCTGGCGCTGTTCCTGATTGGATTGTTGGTGGAAGGCGCCTCGCCCGCGGCTGCGCGGATGCTGCTGATTGTTGCGTACGTGACCGCGGGGATTGACGTTTTTCTGGAAACCCTGGAACAGCTTCGCCACGGCGACTGGTTTAATGAGGCGTTTTTAATGACGCTGGCGTCGGTCGGCGCGATGGTTCTCGGGGACGTTTCCGAGGCGGCGGCGGTGATGATCTTCTTTCAGTTTGGCGAATACCTGCAGGGGGTGGCGGTATCCCGTTCACGGCGCTCGATCTCTGATTTAATGGATATCCGACCGGAGTCGGCGAACCGGTTGATCGACGGAGAGACGGTTCAGGTCGTTCCGGAAGCGCTTGAGGTTGGTGACGAGATCCTGATCCGTCCGGGCGAACGGGTCCCGATCGATGGGATTATTCTCAGTGGATCGTCGTCGCTGGATACGACGGCGCTGACCGGGGAGTCGATCCCGCGAGACGCCGCCGCCGGCGACGAAATCAGCGCCGGATCGATTAACCTGAGCGGGGTTATTCGGGTCCGCGTTGTCCGGCGGTTCGCCGAGTCCGCTGTCATGCGGATTTTGAACCTGGTCGAAAACGCGACGGCGAAAAAGACGAAAACGGAACGGTTTATTACCCGGTTCGCGAAGGTTTATACGCCGGCGGTGATCGCGGCGGCGGCGCTCCTGGCGATCGTTCCGCCGCTGGTGACCGGGGGGGATTGGACGGTCTGGGTTCGCCGGAGTTTCGTTTTTCTGGTGACGTCCTGCCCCTGCGCGCTCGTGATTTCGATTCCGCTGGGTTATTTCGCCGGGATCGGGAAGGCTTCCGCGAACGGGATCTTGTTTAAAGGGACGACATACTTGGAACTGCTGAAGAACGTTGAAACGGTCGCGTTCGATAAGACCGGGACGCTGACGCGGGGTTTCTTCAGCGTTACCGGGATTCTTCCGGCGGCGCTTCCGGAAGAGAAGATTCTTGAAGCCGCGGCTTACGCTGAATCCGAGTCGACGCATCCGATCGCAAGGTCGATTCTCAATGCGTTCGGAAAGCCGATTGAACGCGAGCGGATTTCCGAGATCCATGAGGCTGCGGGACAGGGGATCCTCGCCGTTTTCGACGGAAAGCGGCTGGCGGTCGGGAATGATCGGCTGCTGATCGCGGAGGGGATCGCGTTCGAACCGTCGGCGCGTCCGGGTACGGTTGTTTACGTCGCGGTGGACGGGCGCTTCGCTGGAACGATCGTCGTCGGCGACCAGCTGAAATCCGACAGCGCAGCGGCGGTCGCGGCGTTGAAGGACTGCGGTGTCCGACGGACGGTGTTGGTGACGGGAGATAATCGGGCGACGGCGGAAGCGTTTGCTTCCGAGCTGGGGATTTCGGAGGTGTATTGCGGGCTGCTCCCGGATCGGAAGGTCGAGGTGGTCGAGAAACTGATCCAGGAGAAGACGGGTCCGGGCGCGGTCGTTTTCGTCGGCGATGGGATCAACGATGCGCCGGTTTTAGCGCGCGCGGATATCGGCGTAGCGATGGGGGGCGCGGGATCAGAGGCTGCGATCGAGGCGGCGGATATCGTGATCTTAAAAGATGAGCCCTCGAAGATCGCTGAGGCGATCCGGATCGCGCGGCGGACGGACGGGATCGTGCGTCAGAACGTTATTTTCAGTCTGGCCGGGAAGGCGGTTTTCCTTCTGCTTGGGATGCTGGGGCTGACCGGCATGTGGCAGGCGGTTTTTGCCGATGTCGGGATCATGCTGATCGCGGTCCTGAACGCGATGCGGATTCTGCGCTGAGACGAGATGATCTATCTGTGGAGCCGGGATGTGTCCGGCTCCTTTTTTATATCGGGGTTGGTTCTTATTTCGAAAGGCGGAGGCGCTTAAACGCCAGAATCGACATTTTCGTGAACCCGGTGATCTGATACCAGGCGGTTTGCTTGCTCTTCTCGTCATGATAGATCGTCGAGATCGGAACCCAGCCGATTTCCCAGCCGCGTTCGCGGCAAACGATGATCATTTCGATCGCGAAGTTGTATCCGGCTTCGTTGGTTTCGAGGAAGGCTTCGATCATGCGCCGGTCGAGAAGCCGATAGCCGCATTGGTTGTCTTCAAGGTATTCACCGACGATTGCGGACAGGACGACGCGGCTGAAGGTGTTCGGGATCCGGCGGCGGAGCGGGATTTTTTTGTAGTCGCGTGCGCCGATAATCAGCGGCTCCCGCTTCGCTTCATAACGTTCGATAAATTGCTGCGCTTCGGATGGGTCATGCTGCCCGTCGGCGTCGATCAGCAAAGCGGCGTCAAATCCGTTTCCCAACGCCCACCGCAGCCCGTCCCGCGTCGACGCGCCGACGCCGAGGTTGTACCCGCGCGACAGGACGACGACGCCTTCGGCTTCGGCGACGGCTTTGGTTCGATCTGCTGATCCGTCGTCCACGACGACGATGGTTTTAAAGGTTTTTTTGAGTCGCTGTAAGATTTCCGGAAGTTTTTTTTCTTCGTTGTACGCCGGAAGGATGACGGCTGTGTTGATCATGTTTCGGCCTTTCTTCATTTATTTCTTTTTCTTTCCTTTTTTTCTTTTTTTCTTCTCTCTAAAAGAGCAATTTTGTTTTTTTTCTTTCTGAGAGAAAGAGGACCGCGGGCCCTCTTTCTCTCAGGCTCTCAATCTCCCGAAGGTTCAATTTTCTGATTTCTTCCGCGGCGGCGTCGCTCAGGTCGATTTTTCAAAAGTCTGCCGCGGGCTCTCTTTCTCAGGCTCTCAATCTCCCGAAGGTTCAATTTTCTGATCTCTTCCGCGGCGGCGTCGCTCAGGTCGATTTTTCAAAAGGCTGCCGCAGGCTCTCTTTCTCAGGCTCTCAATCTCCCGAAGGTTCAATTTTCTGATTTCTTCCGCGGCGGCG
>CALIHP010000070.1 GCA_938020565.1 uncultured Anaerolineaceae bacterium
TCCACAAGGGTTGAAAAGTAATAAGGAACGAATGTCAGGGTTTACGGCCACAATGCGCGATCACGGTATTCCGCTGGACGACCGGTTATTTTTTGAGGGGGATTTCCGTTACCAGAGCGGCTATGATGGGGCGCTTAAATTGTTGAAGGATTGTCCAACCGCTATTTACTGTCATAACGATATGATGGCTTTCGGCGCTTTGAGAGCTTTGCGGGACAGTGGAATCCGTGTTCCGGAGGACATTTCACTGGTTGGCTTCGACGATGTCTTCTTTTCCCGCTATATGGAAGTTCCACTGACGACAGTCAGGCAGCCTATCTATACAATGGGGCGGCAGACTGCATCGCTGCTGCTTGAAGAGATTGAGAACCATGAAAAGGTTCCTCAGCATGTTGTATTTACGCCTCGACTGGTGGTTCGAGCCAGTACGGCCGCGCCTGCGCGCTGAGACGATGGCTGTCCGCGGGTGGATTTGGGCTATTACAAAAAAAGCCGGCTATATTGCTAACCGGCTTCTTTATCGTGTTTAGCGCTGCGATAAGACGAGATTCCTGCCCGTCTCATCGCTGATATTCTCTGCCGCTTCGGTATTTCAATACCGCGTGTATTTCATTCTCGATTTCGCCGGACTGACGTTTACTGATAATCCTCGATGATCTCGCGCAGCGTCACAACGCCGGGATAATCCGGCGGTGTCTCGTACGTCAGCCAGCTTTCGATCAGCCCGCGCAGATCTTCGCCCGCGATTTCGTTTGCCAGCGCGATCCATTCCTCTGTCGAGATCGTCCCATAGGCGTAGCGATCGATCATTGCCCGGATGAATTCATGAAACTTCGTCTCCCCCAGCGTGTCCTCGATCAGGTAATATATCAGCGCGCCGCCGTCGTACGCTGCGCTCGAATACATCGAGCGGAAATCCGCCGTGATTGCTTTCGGCCCGCCGACCTTGATGATCCCGTCGATCCGCTCGTCCGAGAACCCCAGCTCACGGTAAAGCGCCCGCTGCTTTTCCGGATAAAGGACGAAATTCCGACAGAGCTTCCCGATCGCAGTTCCGGTCTCGACAATTTCGACCGCCGTATTCTCCCCGAAAACACTGTCCAGCTTTTCCCGGAACGCGTCATTCGCATCCTTTTCGCAGAGAATTTCCGCGGCGCGAATAGCCTGATCCTTCGTTACCGGGGTCAGCTCGTCGCGGAATTGCATCGTTAATTCATGAACGAACATGTTCGGCGCCTGATACGAGAGAACCGAAAAAGCCATCGCGTCATAAACCTCGCGGATCGTTTTCTTGCGGCTGTAGTTTTTCATGGAGCAGGATTCCCATTTTCCTTCAGCGTACGTCGCGAAGCCTTCTTTAATCCATAGATCGCTCCAGTCCCGGATCCCGACTAAATCGCCGATCCACTGGTGCGCTAACTCATGCGCAAAGCCATTCTCTAAAGAAAAGACCATATCCGAGCCGTAGACCGAACGCGTCTGGTTCTCCAGCGCGCCGCCGAACGATGTATTGATGACGACGGAGCCAGCGTCGCGGAACGGGTACGCTCCGGTCATCGGCTCAAAGCATTCCGCCATCGCTTCCATTTTTTCCGCCGCCGATTTGAATTCGGCGCGGGAGACCAGCTTCCGGTCGATGAAATCCGTTCGAAGAACGCCGTCGAAAATCGGGGCCTGATACATATCGAACTCGTCGATACAGACCGTAAATAAATACGCCGCCATCTTTTCCGTCGCCGCGAACCGATACGTTACGCGCGGCAGTCTCCCGTCCTCTTCGGCGTATTTCGCTCCCTGCGCGGAAAGATCGGCGAGCGATTCGGCGTTAATCGATCTTAACCTCTGCCCATCGGCATCAATAACTTCTGTCAGTCTTCCGTTTGCCGCGACTGAAAATTTCGCGGGGACGGTGACGCTGACATTGAACGAAGCCTTATCTGTCAGTGAATCGTTGCAGGGGAACCAATTAGACGCCATGACCGGTTCGTTGACCATGCAGAACGGGTCGCCGTCCTGCCGAAGTCCGCCTGTTCCCGTGAAAACGGTCTTGCTCTCCGCCTGACCCGAGTACAGGACGCGCAGCGCGACCGTTTCGTCAGCCTTCAGGCTCAGGTCGAGCGTCAGGTTATTGTCTTGATGCTGAAATGGGATGGACGCGTCGTTAATGGTAACGTCGCTGACGGCATGCTGCGTCGCGAAATCGAGCTTCAATTCGGAGAGATCGGTTAACGCCTTGACGGTGATCGTAACGTCCCCCTTCAGCAGGTTCGTCGCGTCATCCCAGTCAAAAACGATATCGTATGATTGAACGTCATAGCCGCAGTTCCCGTTTTCAGGGAAGAGCGAATCGGCGCGGCAGCCGAGATTGTCGTACGCGGACGCGGGTCCCGCTAACGCGAGAACCGCCAGGATCAGGGCGAGAAATATTCCAGGTTTATTTATTTTCATCATTTCATCCTTTCGAAAGCCAGACTGCGGCTTCTGTCGTCGTGGGTTAATTATTACCATGCTTTGAGATTTCGTCAGGGCGCAAGGTGTTTTAAGTCTGGGTTGGCCAGATTTTTCTGCCATATGGCGGCGTCGCTGCAAATGATGCGTAGATAACACCTGAAAAAAGAATAAATCTGGAGTTCTCGCACTCCAATAAATATTCTGCCTTTTACAGTTAAAAAAATACTTACATCTTAGCTACCCGCTCCATCCGCGCCAGAACAGCTTCCCGCCAGTCGTCCGTCTCAAAATCAAGCCCTGTCAGCCAGTAAGCGTTCTTTCCAGCTCGAATTCCCGGCCCGACGTCCTCCAGTCCGCGCGTCTCGACGTTCCCCGGCAGCGGCGGATAGCGCAGTACGATCGCCGCCGCCTCCTTTACCACAGCCGAAAGTCCGATTCGCTCGGCGAGGATCTTCAGTTGGATCTGATAAAAAAGGTTCCCAAGCGGTTCAGGAAGCGGCCCAAACCGATCGGTAAACTCATCCCGCAGCGTCTCCAGCTTCATCGAGTCATGCACTGCCGCAATCCGCCGGTACAGTTTAATCCGCGTCGTCCGCTCCGCGACGTAGCTTTCCGGAATTCCAATATCCAGCGGAAGCTCGACCGTAATCGGGTCGAAAAGCAGCCCCATCTCACGGGTCACCGCAATATCCTCGTCGGGAATCTCCACGCCCCTGATCTCTTTGACCGTCCGGACCGCCTGCGCCAGCATGCGCGTGTAAAGGCTGAAACCGATCGCGGCGATCGCTCCGCTTTGCTTATGCCCTAACAGTTCGCCCGCGCCGCGCATCTCCAGATCGCGCATCGCGATCGAATATCCCGCGCCCAGCTGTGTATTCTCAGCGATCACGTCAAGGCGTTCGATCCCTTCCGGCGTCGATTTCGTATTTCGGAAAAAATAAGCGTAGGCGCGCTGCGTGCTCCGGCCGACGCGTCCGCGAATCTGGTACAGCTGCGCCAGGCCCAGCGCGTCGGCATGATCGGCGATCAGCGTATTCGCGTTGGGAACGTCAAGCCCGGATTCGATAATCGAAGTGCTTAAAAGGATATCAATTTCATGGCGGTAAAACGCGTCCATGACCGCCGAAAGCTCCTTTTCCGGAAGCTGACCATGTCCAACGCCGATCCGTGCCTGAGGAACGAGCGCTTCCAGCTGCTGCTTAACGACATAGATTGACTGAACGCGATTATGGAGATAGAAGACCTGCCCGTCGCGTTCAAGCTCCCGTAAAATCGCCTGCCGGATGAGTTTTTCGGAATACGGACCGACATGCGTTATCACGGCGACGCGGTCGTCGGGCGGCGTCGTAATACTCGAAATATCACGCGCTCCCGTCAACGCCATGTACAGCGTTCGGGGAATCGGCGTCGCCGACATCGTCAATACGTCGACCTTCGTCCGCAGCTTTTTCAGGTATTCCTTCTGCGCGACGCCGAAGCGCTGTTCCTCGTCGATCACGACGAGGCCGAGATCCTTGAAGCGAACGTCGCCGGAAACGAGCCGGTGCGTTCCGATAATAACGTCGATTTTTCCATCGGCCAAATCAGCGAGGATCCGCCGCTGTTCCGAGGCGGTCCGGAATCGGGAGAGCATTTCGACCGTGACTGGGAACGGGGCGAATCGCTGTGAAAAGGTTTCGTAATGCTGCTGCGCCAGGACAGTTGTCGGAACCAGGACTGCAACTTGTTTCCCTGCCGTCGCAGCCTTAAACGCGGCGCGCAGCGCGACCTCAGTTTTCCCGAAGCCAACATCTCCGCAGATTAATCGGTCCATCGGCCGCGGCCTCTCCATATCCGCTTTAACCGCGTCGATCGCCTTCTTCTGATCCTCCGTTTCAAAGTATGGAAACGCGCCTTCGAGATCCTGTTGCCAGGGGCTGTCTTCCGGGAATGCGTAGCCTTCGACAACCTGCCGATTTGCATACAGTTCGATCAGGTCTTCCGCAACTTCAACGACCTTTTCTTTAACATGCTGCTTGACGTTCAGCCATTCCGTCGTCCCCAGGCGGGTCGGAACCGGCTCGCTGAGGTCCGGACCGATATAATTCGTAACCCGATCGGCTTGATGAACCGGGACGTAAAGCTCGTCGCCCGCGGCATATAGAATTTTCAAAAATTCCTTCGATGAACCGTCGATCGAGCGCGTTACGATCCCGGCGTACTGACCGATCCCATAATCGATATGAACAAGCCAGTCGCCAGGCCGGAACTCGTCGATTCCATTTTCCGAAGTTTCGACCGCGCGCTGCGTTTTTCGCCGCGGAACGGGCCGTTCCCAACCGAAAATCTCCTGATCGCTCCAGAGCTGGGCCCGCGTTTCCCCATTCTCGCCGACCAGGCGGAACCCTTCGCGAAGCGTCCCATTCAGGACCGTCGGCGGTTTAAGTTCTTTTTCAGTAAGAAGCGCAGCGTCGATCATTTTTTGCAGTCTGTCGGACTGCCGGCTGACGATCGTGACCGGAGCCCCCGCCGCTTCGCTTTGGAACGCTGCCTGGATCATGTCGCTCAGCTTTCCGCCGAAGCGCTCCGCCGGTTCAAAATCGTTGAAGTTCCCGGCGGCGGCGTCCTCTGTTTCGGCGCGCGGTCCCAGGTTCAGAAGCTCAAACGATTCCATCCGGTCCCGAATCTCCGACATCGAAACATACGGCGGCGGGAAATCCTCTGAGAGAAGATGATCAAAGACCGACGCGTCTCGCTGGCGTTCCGCCTGTTCTTCGATATCGTCTGCCTGCTCCGCGATTCGAAGCTCGTCGTCAAAGACGACCAGCGTATTCGGCGGGAGATAATCGAGTAAACAGGCCTGAACCCGGTTCCGCAGCGGAATCATGAACTCGTCGGTTTCAATATCGGCGAAGGTTCCGTCCTCGGTGACCGGCGCGAAGACCTCCCGCGCAGGAGGAACGAGGAGCCGCTCTGTTCTGCCGATGTTGCGCTGTGTCGCCGCGTCAAAGGTATACATCGCGTCGAGATCATCGCCGAAAAAATCGAGACGGACCGGCGTCTTTTCGGTATATGGCCAAACGTCGAGGAGTCCGCCGCGCAGCGAAAACGATCCCTGTTCCCTGACGATTTCGCCGCCGGCGTAGCCGGTTTCACGCCAGAGGCGAGCCAGCGCCGTCGGACTTGCCTGCTGGGAGACGCGGAGAATTTTCGTCGCTTTAAGAAACGCCTTCCGGTCGATCGTCCGCGTCATGACCGCCCGCAACGGCGCGACGATCAGCGGCGCCGCGGCCCCTTTCGTTCCACCGGGAAGCGCGCGTTTCGCTAACGAAGTCAGGACACGGATTCGCTCAGCACGAATTTCCGGGCCCCATGCGCCCGGTTCGTAAAAAAGCGGATCCGGCGCAGGAAATATCTGGACCGGCCGGGACTCGATCCAAAACTGAAGCTCGTCGGCGATCAGGCTCGCGGTTGACGGCTTATCGGTCAGGATCAGGATCGGACGGGTCCCGACTTCCGCGAGCTTTGTGTCCGAAGCGAGCGCCGCGATCAGCAGGGGCCGCCCACTTCGAATCCATCCGCGGCCGCCGCGTTCCAGGCGGAATTCGCGCAGCTCGTGAAAAAACGGCTGCGCCCGAATTATATCGAGAAGCGCGGCTTTAGAATTCATCAATCCGCTTTTCCGTTGTACTTTGTCATAGCGCACTGGATCCCATCAACAACGAACGCCGTAGCCGCGTCCGCCGCGCGATCGAGAACAGTGGGAAGCTCTGCTTCTTCCTCTTTCCGGAACTTACTCAGAACATAATCGGAAACCGTCATTCGGCCGGCCGGGTGGTCGATTCCACAGCGCAGCCGCGCAAAATCCTGCGTTCCCAGCTGCTCGATTGTGGAAGCCAGCCCCTTTTGACCGCCGGACCCGCCTCCGGGACGCATCCGCAGCGTTCCAAACGGCAGGTCCAGATCGTCATGCATTACAAGAAGACGGGCGAGCGGGATTTTATAATACCGCAGGAGCGCAGAAACCGCCTGACCTGAAAGATTCATGAACGTCTGCGGCTTGGCGATCAGGACGCGCCGGCCGTTGA
>CALIHP010000071.1 GCA_938020565.1 uncultured Anaerolineaceae bacterium
TTCGCTACCTTAGGACCGTTATAGTTACGGCCGCCGTTCACCGGGGCTTCAGTTCTAAGCTTCGAATTTCTTCTTACCCTTCCCCTTAACCTTCCGGCACTGGGCAGGCGTCAGCCCCTATACTTCGTCTTTCGACTTCGCAGAGACCTGTGGTTTTGTTAACCAGTCACTAGAACCCTTTCACTGCGACTCTTTAGCCTCTCAGCCTCCGAGCACCCCTTCTCCCTAAGTTACGGGGCTTTTTTGCCTAGTTCCTTAACGATAGTTCTCCCGTTCGTCTTAGTATTCTCTACTCATCCACCAGTGTCGGTTTACGGTACGGGCGGCTTAGCTTCTCCGCTTAGATGCTTTTCTCGACGACAGGGCCCATCTCGGTTTCGGCTTTCGCCTCCTGACTTCCCTCACCTCAGCCCGCGCTTTTTACTCCGGGCCTCTTCGGCTGACGTTCATCCACCGGAATCCACTTACCGGCCGGACTCCCCCATCGTTTTCACCTTCGCTCCACTTCGCCGGTGCTGAATTATTAATCAGCTGTCCATCGACTACGCCTTCCGGCCTCGCCTTAGGTCCCGACTAACCCGACGCAGATTGACTTGACGTCGGAAACCTTGGATTTTCAACGAACATGGTTCTCACATGTTTTTCGCTACTCATGCCTGCATTCTCACTTCCGATCGCTCCACGGCTCCTTCCGGTACCGCTTCCCCGCTCTCGGAACGCTCCCCTACCGATCTGTCTCTCAACAAATCCCATGGCTTCGGTTATATGCTTAGCCCCGTTACATTTTCCGCGCACAACCACTTGACCAGTGAGCTTTTACGCACTCTTTAAAGGATTGCTGCTTCTGAGCGAACCTCCTGGTTGTCTCTGTAGCTCCACATCGTTTCCCACTTAGCATATAATTCGGGACCTTAGCCGATGATCTGGGCTGTTTCCCTTTCGACTACGAATCTCATCACCCGCAGTCCGACTGCATGGCTCCCCTTATGGCATTCGAAGTTTGTTTGAGTTCGGTAAGACCTTGTCCCCCTTACTCAGCCAGTGCTCTACCTCCATAAGTTCTTCCCCACACGCTAGTCCTAAAACTATTTCGGGGAGAACAAGCTATCTCTGAATTCGTTTGGCATATCACCCCTAACCACACGTCATCCCTCAATTTTGCAGCATTGAAAGGTTCGGACCTCCACGAGGGCTTAATCTCGCTTCATCCTGCACATGGTTAGCTCATCCAGTTTCGTGTCTATTCAACGCGACTCCCTCGCCCTCTTCAGACTCGCTTTCGCTTCGGCTCCGGGTTCCTCTCCCTTAACCTCGCCACGTCAAATAACTCGCAGGCTCATTCTCCAAGAGGCACGCCGTCACCCTCGCTTTCGCATCGGGCTCCGACTGCTTGTAAGCTCACGGTTTCAGGTTCTCTTTCACTCCCCTGTTCGGGGTACTTTTCACCTTTCCCTCACGGTACTTGTCCTCTATCGGTCGCTGAATGTATTTAGCCTTGGAAAGTGGTCTTCCCAGCTTCATGCCGTATTAGCGTGCACGGCACTACTCAGGTCTCAGCTCGTGTCTCCGCAGTTTCGCTTACGGGGGTCTCACCCTCTCTGCCGGACTTTCCCACGTCCTTCTGCTTCCGCTTCGCTTTTTCCACTCTTTGCTGATCCTACTACCCCCATAAGCATCGCTGCTTATCGGTTTGGGCTCCTCCCCTTTCGCTCGCCACTACTCAGGGAATTCTCTCTTTTCCTCCGGTTACTTAGATGTTTCAGTTCACCGGGTTCCCCTCAACATACTATATATTCATATGCTGATGACTGAGGTTCGCTCAGCCGGATTTCTCCATTCGGACATCCGGGGATCAGCGCTCGTTCACAGCTACCCCCGGCTTTTCGCAGTGTCCCACGTCCTTCTTCGGCATTCAGCGCCAAGGCATCCCCCGTGAGCTCTTAGTAGCTTTTACGTGATGCAAGGAGCAGGATCCTCTTCCTTACCCCTTACCTTTCGTTCTCGGTTTTTTTACCTTGACTTCTTTCTTGGTTACTTTTGTTAAATCTTCCAGATTCTTCCTCTGTTTGATTTAGCCTACATACTGTATTCGATTGTCAATGTGCCCGTCTTCCTCTTTGAAAGACTTTTACTACCCGAATCCTGTGATTCGACCAGTAAAACTCCCTCAAATCCCTGTGGAGATGGGGGGACTCGAACCCCCGGCTTCTGCCTTGCAAAGGCAGCGCTCTCCCGGCTGAGCTACATCCCCCTCCCCATCCTTGTGGGCCATTCAGGACTCGAACCTGAGACCTCGCCCTTATCAGAGGCGCGCTCTAACCAGCTGAGCTAATAGCCCCCCTTTGACAATTCAGAACCAGCAGAAATACCCCCAGCTCCGTTCTTCGTCTTCAGCCCTAAGGCTTCCAACTTCTTCTTACCTTAGAAAGGAGGTGATCCAGGGCCACTTTCCAGTAGCCCTACCTTGTTACGACTTCGTCCCAGTTATCAACCCCACCTTTGACGGCTCCCTCCTTTCGGTCAGGATACCGGCTTCAGGTGTTGCCAACTCCCATGACGTGACGGGCGGTGTGTACAAGGCCCGGGAACGTATTCACCGTAGTATCGCTGACCTACGGTTACTAGCAACTCCATCTTCATGCAGGCGAGTTGCAGCCTGCAATCTGAACTACGACCGGCTTTTCAGGATTGGCTCCGCCTCGCGGCTTCGCTACCCTCTGTACCGGCCATTGTAGCGTGTGTGTAGCCCGGGATATATAGGCCATGCTGACTTGACGTCATCCCCACCTTCCTCCGGCTTTCTACCGGCGGTCTCGCGTGACACTTGTAACACGCAACAAGGGTTGCGCTCGTTAGCGGACTTAACCGAACATCTCACGACACGAGCTGACGACAGCCATGCAGCACCTGTTCAGGCTCCCCCGAAAGGATCATCCGGCTTTCGCCTTCTTACTACCTGTATGTCAAACCCCGGTAAGGTTCTTCGTGTATCATCGAATTAAACCACACGCTCCGCTGCTTGTGCGGGCCCCCGTCAATTCCTTTGAGTTTTAATCTTGCGACCGTACTCCCCAGGCGGTAGACTTATCGCGTTTGCTTCGACACTCTCAGCTTTTACCCCGAAAACGTCCAGTCTACATCGTTTACAGCCAGGACTACCGGGGTCTCTAATCCCGTTTGCTACCCTGGCTTTCGCGTCTCAGTGTCAGTTGAGTCCCAGTAAGCCGCTTTCGCCTCTGATGTTCTTCCGGATATCTACGCATTTCACCACTACTCCCGGAGTTCCGCTTACCTCTAACCCACTCTAGCTCTACAGTCACGTACGACCTCCCCCGGTTAAGCCGGGAGCTTTCACATCCGTCTTGTTTCGCCTCCTACACGCTCTTTACGCCCAGTAAATCCGGATAACGCTCGTCTCCTACGTTTTACCGCGGCTGCTGGCACGTAGTTAGCCGAGACTTATTCCCGTGGTACTGTCCTTCCTCTTCCCACGTAAAAGAACTTTACGACCCGAAGGCCTTCTTCGTTCACGCGGCGTTGCTGCTTCAGGCTTTCGCCCATTTAGCAATATTCCCTACTGCTGCCACCCGTAGGTGTATGGACCGTGTTTCAGTTCCATTGTGGGGGATCACCCTCTCAGGTCCCCTACCCGTCTTCGCCTTGGTGAGCCGTTACCTCTCCAACTAGCTGATGGGCCGCAGGCCCCTCCCAAAGTAGATTCCTCTTTTACTATCGGCTCTCTGACTCCCGATAGCTTATGCGGTTTTGTCGCTCGTTTCCAAGCGGTATTCCCCTCTTTGGGGCAGGTCACCAACGTGTTACTCACCCGTTCGCCACTGGTACATCGCTGCACCCGTTCGACTTGCATGTATTAGGCACGCCGCCAGCGTTCATCCTGAGCCAGGATCAAACTCTCCGCTGATCTCTTTCAGCCTCTCGGCTGTCTTTTCCTTTGCTCTCGGAATTTATCTGGTTTCTTCTGTATTTCTGCTGCTTCTCAATTGTCAAAGTGCTTCTTGCCCGCTCTCCCTTCCGTTCGAGCGCAAGTAAGTATTATACGGGTTTTTCTTTCCCTGTCAAGCTCCACCCCTTTTTTTTCGTGACGCTTCCTTCCCGCTTCCGTTTTTCACTTCCGCGGTCCGCCTCTTATTCCGGCTTCCCTTGACTCCCGTATATGCTTTTCAATGTCCTTACCCTCTCTTGGGCCTGCTGCCTCTCTCAGCGCAACAGACCAGTATTATATCCGCTTCCATCCCCCTGTCAAGTCTCCCCCCTTTTTTCGTGACTTTTCCCTTACCCACAGGTTTTTGAAAAAAATCGGCGTCTCAAGCACCCTCTTCCAAAAGCCAGTTTTACGCTTGGCGAAACATAAAATTCCTTTACTCGCCCGCGTTTTCATCGATATGAGGAAAATCTACCTCATAGAAAAGAGACCAAAATCCGGCAGTAAGTATGAGATAACAGGCGCAAGCAGGAGGCGTCGATCCTGAGAAGCGCCCCGAAAAGACAACCGGAGGCTGTGTCACTTATGGAAATACAAATTATTAAGGCAAACAAAACGGGTGTCTCAAGAATCTATTTCTTTTATGAGGATCTGATTCAAAAAATGAAAGATCATCCGTACCGGCCAAAATATGGATAAAGGGGGTGTATCCACGCTATGACGATATTTTGAAACTGGGAAATCTATGAAGCGCAAACTCTTGGATTCCCGAAATACTTTATGCACATATTCATAGAGAAATCAGGACGATATAGCGCTTTCCTAATCAAAATGATTTACGCGCTGATACCGCCATTATATTGGATTCGATTCACGATATTTACTGCCAAAATTCTTTTTTTCTACTGTTGCGTTCGAATATCAGAGAAAATGACTCCAACTGAAAAAATCTCTTCCCTTATCTATCAGGAGCGTATTATGGATTTTCTATATTATATAAAGATAAAATATATAATTATTGAATTTTATAAGTTTTATTTTTTTTGCAATTCTCAGAGTTCAAGACTGTTTTCCGTTAACAGAAAATCATACACACTCATCGTCACGATTCCCCGCTCGTCGCGCTGCGGACGGATAACGTCTTTCACGATGACGATTTTCTTAAAATCGTCATTCGCGCTGATCAGCGGCATTTTCTCCTGCAAAACCTTTTCTCTGTCTGGAAGGCTGTACGCGGATTGCAGGTAATAACGTTTACTCCCAAGGTTCGCAAGAAAGTCAATTTCAAGCTGCCTCCGATCAATTTTTCCGTCGTCCCCGCGGGAGCTCTTCTGCACGACCCCAACGTCGACCTGATAACCGCGGATCCGCAGCTCATTATAAATAACGTTCTCCATCAGATGCGTCTCTTCAGTCTGACGAAATCCAAGACGCGCGTTCCGAAGCCCGATATCCTCAAAATAATATTTCAGCGGCGTGCCAATATAGCGGCGGCCCTTAACGTCGTAACGATGCGCCTCCTCCACAATATACGCGTCTCTCAAATAAGAGAGGTATTTATGAATCGTATTAATACTGATATCTGAATGAAGGACGCTCTTGAACGTCGCCTGAATCTTCGACGGATTCGTCAGCGACCCGACCCCGGACGCCAGAACGTTGATCAGGTCGTTCATTTCATGAACCTTTTCGATATGATACCTGTCAAGAATATCTCTTAAATAGGTCTCTTCGAATAAACTTGTCAGGTAACCGATCTTCTGTGGCTCGGTTCGCATGCCAGATACCATCGGCAGACCCCCATATAGGACGTAATCAGCCCAGCCATGATAGACGTCGCCCGTATAAACGCTCATGAACTCGCGAAAACTGAGCGGAAAAAGGTGGACCTCGTCTCCGCGACCCCGAAATTCCGTTACAACGTCCTTTGATAAAAATTTTGAATTACTTCCCGTTACGTACACGTCGACAGTCGGAATATGCAGCAATGAATTCAACACATCCTCAAATTCAGGCAACAGCTGAACTTCATCCAGAAAAATATAAGTCCATTGGTCATCATTGAGAAGAAGCGAACGAATATGAGCCAGAATCGCGTCAGGGTCCCGAAGAGGGGCGTTCTCCCGAAGATCCAGCGCAACCTGAAGAATATGCGATGGATCAACGCCAATCCCGAAAAGATAATCTCTGAAAATTTTAAATATCAGATAAGACTTTCCGCAGCGGCGAATTCCGGTAACCACCTTGATCATGCCGTTATGCATCCGGTCAATCAGTCTTTGCAAATACAGGTCGCGTTTAATCTCCATCCTTCTCATCCTCTCAATGAAAAAACGCTGTAAAGCTATGCCCATTTTTCATTATACAGCAAGCCGGGCAAAAGTAAGGAATGAATACCCCTCCCGCCGCATACTTTCAGGCTATACTTATCCAGAAATTACGTCTGCCATCAACGGAGCGTCCATGAACCGACAACAAATTCGCCCGCAGATCGAAAACCTGACCCGTTTCCTGCCGATCCTGATCCTCGCCGCCGCCTGTATTCTGACGATCCATGAAATTCAACCGCTCCTGGCCCGGATTTCCGCCGGTTTCGGCCTGCCGCCGCGGACCGTCAAAATCCTGTACGCCGCCGTTTTCCTGATTTCCGTGATTTTTCCGGCCGCGCTGAAACGGGAGGTCCCGGCGTTAAACCGGGCGGCCGTTCTCGCGACGGCCGGCGTCATCCTCCTGATCCTTTTCGATATTTCCGCGAAAACGGTCCTGCGCCGCGACGATTACTGGGAAATTTATGAAGCGCGTCACCGCGGCTTTTTCGACTACCTGCTGTTCATCTTCCGGACGAATTCAGGGCGGTATTCGGCCTTCCTGATCAAGTCGCTGTACGCTGTCCTTCCGCCGCTCCTCTGGATCCGGATCACGATTTTCCTTTGCGGACTGCTGCTGTTGGGCTGCTGTTTCCGGATCGCGAAACGGTTCGCGGCGGGGCGGACGAACGCTTTTTTCCTTTCGATCGTCCTTCTTTCAGGCATATACCTGATCCAGACGAAAATCTGGGAATCTTTTTTCTGGGGCGGCGGCGGGCAGATTTACGCCTGGGGGATTGCCTGCGCCTTGGCGGCATGGATTTTTCTCGGCGACGCGCTGGAAAAACCGACCCGGGTAAACCTGACGACGGCGCTCCTCCTCGCTTTTCTCTCCGCAGGGTTCGCCCAGCTCATCAACCTGGCGATGCTGATGCTTTCCGGAGCTTTGGCGCTGCGCGTCCGGATCGATAAAAAGGCTTACACGCCCCGGCAGGGAAAAACAGCGCTCGCTTTTTTCTTCGTCCTGATCCTTTCTACGGCGATCGCCTTCGCCATGCCTGGAAATTACGTTAACGCCTCCCAATTCTTCGACGACGGCCAGACCAGCGCCGTCTTCGAATCCGCCGCGGAGACGATCGGGAATGCGATTCTTGCTTCGTTTACCGGACTCATCCCGCATCTCCGGTCGCAGCGCCGGATCCTGCTCCTGCTCGCCGCGATCTGCTTCCTGACGGGAATTCGAATCTCCGAGGAGGCGGACGCTCCAAAGCCGAACCTCGGGAAATCCGCTGCGATCGCTTTGGCGTTATGGATTTCCGCTTTTTTCTGCCTGATCATCAACGGAGTTCTCGGTTATTATTCATCGCGCGTTTTCTCCGTTCCGCTGACAATGATCTGGATCGGGACGGCATATTTTTCGTTGACCACCGGCGCGATGTTCGCGGCGCGCCTGGTCTCCCATACGAACGCCCGCGGGACGATCCTGACCGGACTCCTGATCGTCGGCTGCCTCTGGCTCAGCTTTTACGTTTCAGTCCGGCCGGAGATGAATCGAATTTACCGGACCTGGACCGAACGCGACCGAAGGCTGACCGAAATCGCCGCGACTGGGGAATTCGACGAAAAAGAAGATTTTATGACCTGCGCGATCGAGATCAATGGAGCCGGCGTTCCGGATATTCCGTACGGATCGTACGGCTGGATTATCGGCCGCTACTACGGTCTCCCGACGCTGACCGCCGAGACGAATTGCCCGTAACCGATCCGACCAACGCAGGGCCAATCCAAACGAATACCGCGCGTTTCATCAAAATCTCGATGTCTCAAAATCAAAGGTTTTAACGTCCCCGTTATGGCTGAAATCAAACCGCGCCGCTCCCCCCGCGCCCCGATTCTGCCAGGAACAACTCGAATCGTGCCAACTTGCCCAGCCAAATTGTCTTGACGAATTCATCCCATAATTTGCCCATCCGCCAAAAGAACTGTTCCAAACAATAGTTTCGCGACAATACTCGCGAAGTCCTAAGAAATTTCCGCCGATCCGATCGACGTTTTGATTTGTATAACTCCGGGCGGCAGCGTTCAACATATATTGATAAATGCTTACATCGATAAATGTACTATAGCCTACACCGCCAACTGAACCTGTCGGACCTGTCGCAATAAACGTTTGCCTTGAAGAAGCCGGCGTTGAATCTGAACGATTCCCGGTTTCTAAATTAAGAATCCCGCTGCCGTTTTTCTCGAATTCACGACTCTTCGTTCGCTCTAAATCCTTCTCGACCGATTCCGGAAGACGATCCACTCTCCGTTCGATAACTTCTGAAACGCTGCTTGAAAAATCAACCGTTCGATCTTCCATCATCCAATAATGCTCAGAACCCAGAAAATCGCCTGTCTCTGAGTCGTACCATCGTCGATCGTAGGGGCCAAGAACGTCCCATCCATTTTGATCGTCAACCATAACCTTAAACTGAGACCCAAGATGGCATACGTTCTCAATCAGAATTGATTTCTTTCCAATATGCTCGACGTTTTCAACCCTTATTTCAACCTCCTGGCAAAATGGCTCACCCAATTCAGATAATAATCCAATGAAATAAAAATCCGCGACATGTTCCCACGGCTTCATAGGAGAACCTTCCCGCTGGTCCTTATACGAATACTCAAAGTCGCTGTTGCCAACAGAAATTAATTTTCTGCCTTCTTTTTCAGTCCGATAATACCAGATTTCGGTATCCGCAAGTCCTTCCGCATTGATATGCACCCATCTTTCTGAATAATGATCATACGGCAGTTGGTAACCCTCATTCTTCTCCGCGACGCGCGATCGAACCTGAAAAAAAATCCATCCTTCTTCGCCAATCGGAATCTTTCTCGCCTTTTCGTTCAACTCTTTGACGAGCTTCACTGCATCCTCGATCGTGACGCTTTCCGCCAGCGCCGATCCGACCGAAGCCATAACGGCCATCAGAACCAATACGAATATTATTGTGCGTTTCATCTTTTCCTCCGTTTCCAGGCAAATCAAACGCAGCCAAACGTCATATCCATACAAGAATTATAACTTATCCTGATAAAAATGAATATGAAAAATCCCCGCGCAGGCGAGGACCAATCGGCTTATTTTCCAGCCAGCCTTCGCCGACGCAGCGTCACCAGCGGCGCCAGCGCCTTCCGGATCCAGTACTTCGCCGTCAGAAGACTGACCGCGCTTCCACCGTTGCGAGTATGGATCGTCAGCATGTCCCGCCAGCAGCGCTCGTCCGCGGCGATCGTCTTCGCGTCGGCATGAAGCCGGAAATTCGCCCATACCGCGCCGGGAAAATAACGGTACGGCGCGATCGCCGCCAGCCGCAGCCACAGGTCGTAATCCATCGCGAACCAGATATCCTGATCGAGCGGCCCAACCCGCTCCCAGAGCTCGGCGCGGAAGAAAAAGGCCTGCTGCGGGATATGGACCGAGCCGCGCCGAAGCGCGTTCAGGTCAGTCTGCTTCGCGTTGAAGCGTCCAATTACGCGATCGTCAGCGTCGATAAAGCTGCAATCGCCATACACGAACGAGCAGTCCGGCGCGGCGCGCAGCGCTTCAACCGCGCGGCGAATCGCCCCCGGCTCGTACGTATCGTCCGAATTCAGCCAGGCGAAAACTTCGCCCGTCCCGCGGTTGAACCCCTTGTTGATCGCGTGCGTCTGGCCCGCGTCGGGAACCGATACCCAATACGCGAGCCGATCGGCGTACCGCTCGATCACCTCGCGGCTCCCGTCGGTCGACCCGCCGTCGATAACGATATATTCCAGGTTCGGATAATCCTGATCCAGAACCGACCGGATCGTCCGCTCCAGATACGCCGCCTGCTGATACGACGGAGTCACGACCGTCACTTTCGGGAATTCCTGACTAAAAGGCTTCATTCGTCCGCTCCTCCGGCGCGTCGTCGCCGTTATCGATCCTGAACACGAGAGCGCCCTCCTCGCGTTCCAATAATTCGCCGTGCGCCTGGAGCCATTGCTGAAGACGCGGCTGCTGATAAAACCGCTCCATGTCGGTCGCGATAAAATACTGACGGTTATTCATCGTTTCCCGGAGAACGCGGTCAGCCTCCGCCGCCGGAAGCGCCTCGACCGACCCATCCCAGATCATCGCCGTCCGCAGCCCCCAGTACATCAGCCCCGCGCCGTAATCGTCCATCAGGCCAACAATGTTAATCTGATTCGGATAAGGATCGTACCGTTCCGCGATCCGCCGGTACCGCTCAGGAGCGTCGCGGAAATCCGTCCGTCCCAGCCGCGTCACCGTGTCGACGATCATCCAGCCGCAGCCAAGCGCGATCGCTCCTGCGATCATCGTCCGCCCCAGCCAGTCCCGCCCGCGCGCCCGCTCGATTCTGGCGGCAACGGTCCCGACGCTATCCGCGAAAACCCCTAGCCCAACCGACGCCAGCGGAAAGAGCGGCGTCTGATAATAATCGTGCGTACCGATATGATGCGGCAGCGCGAAACCATACGCTGCGTACCCGACCAGGTACCCGACCCAGATCCATCGCAGACCCGGCCGCCGGATCAGCGCCAGCCCGATCAGCGCGGCCGCGATCAACCCGACGCCAAAAACCGCGTCGATCTCCCGAAGCCAGCGGATATAAAACCCAACCGAAAACCATTCACTGAAAACGAATCGCCCCTGGTACTGCTGCCGAAGGAAGCCGTCGATCCAGACTCCCCAGACGTTATACGCCGCGGCCGGACCGACCGTCATCAGCGCCATCAGCCAGACCTGCGCCGAAGCGAACGCTTTCCGGATCGACCCACACGTCGAAAGGACGGCGAATCCGAGCGCGAACCCGATCGGAAAGATCATGACCTGTTTCACGTAAACCGCCGCGCCGGCGAAGACCGCGGTCAGGATCGCCGCCCCCCAGCTCCGCCGCTCTGTCCAGTCGCCCAGCATCGCCAACGCGAAAATCGTCAGCGCCGTCATCAGCGCCTCCGGCTGGAACGAGCGGCTGACGAGAACGCCGTACGGAAGCAGGAGATACAGCGCAAACGCGGCCGCCCGCCCCACGTCCGATAACCAGCCGCGGCAAATCCGATTCAGCCCCGCCGCGCCGATCAGCCAGAATAAAATCGCCAACGCCCGCGGCAGGCGCAAATCCGCGTCGCCAGCCAGCGCGTACAGCTTGGCCGAAATATACTCCATGACCGGCGGCTCGATCCAGAGCTCCTGTTCCCCGCGAATCCGCGCCTCGTCACGCTCCGCCGCTCCCCAGCCCGGAAGCGTTCCGCCGTCAGCGAGATAAAAACCACGCGCGATCAGCGCCGAATGCAGCTGGCGCGCCGGATGAAAATCCAACGGCGGGTTCGAAAAATCCAGAAAGCGCAGCGCAGCGCCGATCAGGAAAATCAGGATCAGCGCGGCCCGCCCGGACCGACCGATCGAAAGATGTCGCGTTTCGTTCATGGCTCTTTTACCCGGCGCAAGTCATACAGAATATAGCCGTTCCCTTCCGCAGCGATTTCATATCCCTCAAGCCGTTCGAGCAACTCTGGCTGCGCCGCGAGCTCGTTCAGCGCCGAAACGAAAAAATAATCCTGTCCCGCGGTCAGCGCGGTAAACAGCGCCTCAAATTCGCTTTCGCCGCGCCCCGCCGCGCTGAACAGCCGTTCATCCCCCGCCGTCCGCCAGCTCAACGCCAACCGCCGCCAGCCGTAATAATTCAGCCGCATCCCGTAATCGCCGGTCAGCCCGATCAGGCTTGCATCGGCTGGAATCGCTTCCCCCGCCCGCCGCCAGCTCGCCGGTTCGAGGCGATAATCCGCCGCGCGAAGCCGCCCCACCGCAACGTACCCGCCATAAAACGCCCCGGCGCAGCAGATCGCCGCGGCCGCGTACCGCCGCAGCCGCGATCCCTCGCCGTATTTCTTCCAGAGAAGCTCGAAAAGCGGCGCGAGCGAAATCGCGCAAAGCGGGTAAATCATCATGCTGTAATACTCGTGCGTCGTTATCTGATACGGAACGGTCAGCCCGTACGCGAGATACCCGGCCCACGCCCCTCCGATCACCAGCGCTTTTCCACGCTCCGCGCTCATCAGGCTCATTCCTGACAGGAAAATCACCGGCAGCGTGATCAGCCCTTTCAGCATCGCCAGCCAATCGGCGTAAAAACCCGGATCCAGGATCATCCCGCTCAGCGACACGACCCAGAACGACAGGAAATCTCCCGACCGGCCCGGCGCCAGCGTCACAGCGTAAATCAGGCTCGGCGCGACCGCGGCCAGTCCAGCCCAGACCGTCTCGATCGCGCGCGCGCGAAATCCGTCCTCCCGAACCCGTGCGGCGAAAACCCCCAGAAGAATCCCCGCAATAAAAAATCCGGCGAACGCTTTGATCAGCGTTGCGGTCCCGCCAAGGAGCACGGTTAAAATCGCGTCGCGCCGGCGTCCGCTTTCGCGCCAACGCAGCCCGGCCCAGATCGCCGCCGTAATCCAGGCGCACATCCACGGATCGGGCTGAATCGACCGGCTCATCACCACACTCATCGGGAAAAAAAACATGACCGCGAGCGCGGCCCACGCCCCCGCCCGGGCGCCAAGGCGCCTCGCGCAGAGCCAGACGAAAAATCCTGCGATCGTCCAGAACAGCGCTGAAAAAACCCGTCCCAACCGCCAGTCCTCGCCGCCGATGATCCGGTAACCCGAAGCCAGAATGCGTTCGAGAATCGGCGGTTCATACGTTTCCAACGCGCTGAGGTCCCTCGAAAGCGCGCTCAGCGATGGATCGGCGTCCGGGAGCGACTGAACATAAAAATCGCGCGCCAGAATCAGAGACCTTAACTGCCGCGTGCCATGAAAATCGAGCGGCGGATCGTCGAAATCCGCAAGCCGAAGCGCAAATCCGACCGACAGGATCAGGATCAGGCCGACAATCGTCCTGATCCTTTCCGATACCCTGATCTTATTTTCTTCCCGGCCCATCGCGACCGTTTCGCTCGCGGACAACTCAGTTCCTCTCCGGCCCCTGGATCCACGCCTGATACGCGCGCAGTCCCTCCAGTCGTTTCGCGGACTGCCGCTCGAATATCCTCGCAGCCGCGGACGGCGATACCAGGCCCAGCCCTGTCAGGAGAACTCTCCGCCAGTCTTCAATGACCCGCTTCGGCGCGAGCATGAACGCCTTCGCGTACGCCCGCAGCGCAGCCCCGTTCATCCCCCCGACCGACAGGTAATTCGCGTCGAGCCAGGCCGCGCCGCCGCGAATCTTCCTCGCGATCGGCTCGCTCACCGTTCGAAAGCGTTCGTCCGATAGAAGCCAATCGGCAATCCGGCGCGCTTCTTTCCCGAAATCGGCCGTATTCGCGCGGTTCTTCGCCTCGGAATAAAACCGCGCCGCGGCTAACGGGTTCGGAAGATAAACGATCCTCGTGTCCGGCGTCATGCGCAGCCACAGATGATGATCCAATAAATAATGATACGTGAGGTCCAGCCCGCCGCTCTTCTCCCAAAGCGAACGGCGGAAAAAGACCGCCGGCTGGCTGATAATCCGGAATGACGCTAAATCCGCCCATTCGTACGGAACGAAACGCATGACGTTCATCAGCGCTCCGTCCCGATCGACCGACAGCGCGTCGCCGTAAATAAAATCGACATCCGGGCGCTCGCTGAAAACCCGCGCAACGAGCTCAAACGCCCCGGGCAGATAAAAATCGTCCGAATTGATCCAGCCGTATATCTCCCCGCCCGCCCGCGCGAAGCCTTTATTGATCGCGTCCGCCTGACCGTGGTCCTTTTCGGAAACCCATCCGCTCAGCTCGCGCGAATGCGCTTCGAGAATTTCCCGGCTCCCGTCGTCTGACCCGCCGTCGATAACGAAATATTCCACGGCGGGGTAAGACTGCGTCAGGACAGATTGAATCGTCCGTTCGAGAAAAGCGGCCTGCCGGTACGACGGCGTCACGATCGAAAAACGCAGCGCCATTTCGCTAAAACAGGCTTTCGTAATCGGCTTTCGGAAAAATCGTCAGCTTCCCGCCGACGGTCGCGTCGATAACCCGCCGGCCGGCCGCGCGGTACGTTTCGTTCGCGAGCGCGTACGCTTTCTCCGATGTCTCTAAATCCGGGAGCTGCCAGCGGAAGCCCTTCCCGAAATAACCGGGGTTAAAATGATTCGGATCGTCTCCCTGCGAAACGACCGTTTCGTTCGGCTTTCCCTGCGTCGCGAACGAATGATCCACGCCAATTAAAATCACCTCCGAGAAGCCGAGGTAATACGCCGTTTGAAGCGCCATGTACGTCACCGTCGCCCCCTCCCACATCCGGAAGCGGATATCCTTCTGGAACTTCGCGCCGGTATACGTCGCGTACAGGAAATAAAGATTCGCCTCCGGCGAAAGGTACTTCAGCGCCCGCGTCGTCACGAACCGCGGCATCGTCAGCCGCTGGATGTCCGCCGAAGTCTGTTCCACGACAAGATCGTTCACGCAAAGGTAATACGACGTCTCAAATCCCATCTCCGGGAACGCCAGATAGATCCGGTTCAGCCCGAACGTCGTTTCGTTCCGCAGCTTCGATAAATCGGTCCGTTTCAGGCTCGGCCCGTTCCCCAGAATAAAACAGCGCTCGCCGCGGTGCCGGTCGCGAAGCGCGCCCAGACGCGCGATCGAGTCGCGCCGCGTCGGGTTCAGGTACGCCGCCGGCAGGTTTGGAACGCGTTTTAAGCCGTCGTAAGCCTCCTTTCCGGCGGAAAGAATCGGCGCGGGAACCGTCCGGCTGAGAAAATCCTTAATTTTCGGATTCATTAATATTTCTTTTTGAGTTCTTCAATATTGCTCGTGTCAAAACCGAGCGCACCGACGCAGTTCCGGATCGTCGACCAATGCACCCGTTCGCAGGCGATCGGGCTGAAATTCGAGTTGTGCGGCGCGAGCATGACATTGTCCATCGTCAGCAGCTCCGACGACGCCGGAAGCGGCTCCGTTTCGAAAACGTCGAGCGCCGCCCCGGCGATTGTTCCCGCTTTCAGCGCTTCGATAAGCGCCGGTTCGTCGACGACCGGCCCGCGCGACAGGTTCAGCAGGATCGCCGTCGGCTTCATTCTTTTCAGCGTTTCCGCGTTGATCAGGTGATAGCTGGTTGGGTTTAAGTCGACATGGCAGGTCACAATATCCGATTCAGCCAGCAGGGTTTCCAGCGAAACGTTTTCCGCGCGCGATTCGAGCATGAAGTCCGGCCGGATTTCGATTATATCGTTGCAGAGGATCCGCGCGCCGAAGCCGCGGAGCCGGCGCGCGACTGCCTGACCGCAGTTTCCAACGCCGATAATCCCCACTGTCGCTTCCGACAGCGTCGAGATCGGCGGCTTATTCCATACCCCCCCACGCATCGAGACATCCATCGCTTTCAATCCGCGCACGAACGACAGCATGTAACCAATCGCGGATTCCGCAACCGGAACCGTGAACGCGTTAACCGTGTTGCCGATAACGACGCCGAATCTGGCGCAAGCCGCCTTATCGATCGCGTCGATCCCGGTTCCCCATTTCGAAACGACCTTGAGCCGTGGAACGCAGGCCTCGATCACGCGCGCGCTGAACTCGTCGTCGCCGCAAAGAATCCCGTCAAACTGCCCGGCGTATTTCAGGATCTCCTCCTCGCGAAGCTTCTGCTTTACTTCCGGAATGATAACGTCCAGTCCGTATTCATCTTCCAAGACGCGCTTGAACCGTTCCCGCTGAGCCATCATGTACGGCGCTGATAATATAACCGTTTTTTTCATTTACGTTTCTCCCTTATTATTCCGCTATCCTCTATTTTAGTCAGCTTTCAGCAGAATGCAAATCGGAAGAACGATATCCATGCCGGAGCGCATCCGTTCGAAACAGCCCCATCGGCCTACCCGACCGCGAACGCAGCCTGCTCCGCCATCTCATAGCGGCTTAACTTTCCATTCTCCAACTTATACACGGCATCGCAGAGAATCTTCAGTTCATCCGGATAATTACTTGTCAATAAAATCGTCTTCCCCATCCGGTTGAGTTCCACCAGCAGGTCGTAAATCTGTCGCTGTCCGTTAACGTCCAGCATATTCGTCGGCTCGTCCAGCATCAGTAAATCCGGATCCTCCATTAACGCCTGCGCCAGGTATAACCGCTGCAGCATGCCGCTCGAATAACAGCTGACCGGACGGCCGTCCCCACCGCTCAGGCCGACGACGTTCAGGACTTCGCGGATCCTTTCCGGCGGGACCGAACCGCTCACGGCAGCGAGAATCGTCAGGTTCTGCACCGCGCTTTTCTGGCGTAAAAATCCGGGAGAATCGATAAGAACGCCCGTATTCGGCGCGAACTCGACCTCCGTTCCTAATTCTTTGCCAAAAATCTGAATTCTTCCGCGGGCCGGGCGGATAAAACCGCTTAAGCAGCGCAGCAGGACCGATTTTCCCGCGCCGTTCGCGCCCGTAACGCCGTAGATTTTCCCGCGCGGAAGCCTGAGATTCAGGCCATCCAGAACGATCTTTTTCCCAAACGACAGCACCACGTCAGCGGCAGTCAATACGAACCCAGTATCAAGGATATTCATGCGCGACCTTCTTCCTTTGAATAATGCCTGGAAACGAGCGGAATATTCCGACAGAGCTTCCACCCGATCAGATTAAGAACCACAGCGCAAGCCTGCCAATACGCAAGCGACCACCAGACCGGAGCGCCGCGAAACGGGAACGCCCAATACACCAGCGTCAGGTTCCGCAGCGGCGAAGCGATCGTAATCAGGTCCGGAACGTTAATCAGCGCGTACTCCAGCGGGAAAGTGACGCAGCTCAACGCCATGACCACGAGGTACCCCCAGAGCGATTTTCCAAGCCGCAGCGTCAGAATCATCATCACCATACCGAGCGTCCAAAAACCCAACGTCTGCATCATGAAGACAATAAAGGCCAGCCTCATCGGCGCGGTATAACCGAATTGCATCATCGCCGGCGTCAGGATACTCGTTCCGCTCGCTCCAAACGCGCTCCAATTCAGGTCAAACCCGTTGCGGATAACGCCGGCGGCGAAAACGATCGCCATGCACAGCGCAAGATACAGCGCCGCCGCGATCAGCGTCACGACGCTTTTCACGCCCCACCACCTCCGCCGCGAGCCAAGCCGGAACAGCGCCAGGTTTCCAAACTCGCTTTCAGGGAGAATATCCGAAACGCAGAGCAGGAAGAGACTCAGCGTCCCGAAAACAAGGTACTCTAAATTTCCAAACGCGATAAAAAAAGAATCCCAGCAGTTAACCATCCTCGTGACAGTCCCGAACGCCTCCGGCAGCTTCATAAAATCCATCTCCGGTAAAATCTGAGCCTGCAAACCGACCGCGTTCGACGACAGGAATGCAATAAAACCGGCAACCGGAAGGATCAACAGCCAGCGCGGCCGGAGCAGCGCCCGTTTCAGCTGATAGCCCAGATATGCGAACGTATGCATACAACCTCCTCCTTATGAAAGAACGCGCTCGCGGCAGCAGAACAGGATCAGGATCGCCGCAATCAGCGCGGCCAGCGCCAGCGGATGCGTCAGGAAGGTCCGCCCCCAGGCAGACTCATGCCAGGAATTTCCATAAATCGGCGCGACAGGCGACCAATCCGGGCCGAAAAGGTTCGTCTTCACCGCGACGAAATGTGAAAACAGGTACAACGCGCAGGGAACACCCAGGATCCAATACCGGTTCGTCGTGACGAACGACAGGCTCATCGCGAACGTCGCGTACAGCGCGCTCATCAGCCCGACCATCCCCGTCAGGAAAAGAATAAATAAATCGGGCGCGTTTTGAAAAAACGGCCTCAACAAATCACCCGGACGCCCCGCCACCTGCATATCCCAGACGTTGATCGGATAAAGCTGACGCGGGACATAAAGATTTGTAAACAAGTACAGTCCGACCAGCGGGAGCATGGCCGCAGCGGCCGCGACGGCAGCGTTAACGATAAATTTATTCCAGACATAAGAACGGAATCCACTGCGGAAAACGAGCGGCTTCAGGAACCCCTCCGCGCGCTCAGCCGCCAGCGCATCCGAAAAAGGGATCACCGCGGAAAGCGGGAGCGCAAGCGCGTAATGCGAATACGTGTAAATATAAAACCAGAGATCGGCGAAAGAATACGCTTTCGGAAGCGCCTGATTCGAAAACAGCCGCGTATAAACCCCGACCAGAAGAAAAATCAGCCCGAGCAAAACGGCGGCTCCAAACCGGCGCGACCGGAAGGCGCGACGAAATTCTTCCTTTGTAATTCCTTTCATTGATTCATTTATCCTTTCCCGTTTCCGATAAACCGTTCAATCCGTTAGCCGGATCGGTCAAAAAAGCGATTATCTCGTCGACGGAAATCCCGAGCGCCTGCGCCGATTGCAGGAAATCCGTCATCAGCGCCTGTTTCATTTCCTGAGCCATCCTCTCCAGCTTCGTTTCATCCTTCGTGACGAACGTCCCTTCTCCTCGCTGCGTCGCCGCGATTCCCAAGCGGATCAGTTCCGAATAGGCCCGCGCGACCGTATTGTGGTTCACTTTGTAAATCATGGCAGCTTCGATCACGGACGGCAGCTTCCCGCCTGGCGGGTATTCCCCGCGTAAAATTCTGACGTTGATCCGCTGCACGATCTGCTGATAGATGGGTTGACTTTCATCAAAGATATGATCCAGACTCATCGGCTTTCTTTTTCTCCAGGTGCGGGTTCGAATTTCAAATCCGCATCGATTGTACTGGTAAACCTGCGCCTCTCCATTCAGACGGCATCATCGCAATCAACGACTTGGAACGCCCCACAGACTGACAGTACCATCAGCCCCCGCCATCAGCAGGATTTTCCCATCTGCAGCAATTTTTAAATTCCCGTACATTGTCGGCAGAACATTTTCAGCCGCAATTCCCGTCAACGTTCCGTTCTCAGGATTGAAAACGTGCAGCCCAAAAGCATTGCCGCTGAAAACCGCGCTGCCATCGCCGGACGTCGCCGCTCCGCTGAGCCCGCCGGTACCAAACGGAGAGACAAACGCCGATACGGTCATCATCGTATCATCATTATTCAGCGAACCAAATTCCACACCGTTTGGCATCCCATATTTTGCGTAACGTTTGCCGTCGCTGGTCAGCGAGAAATTAAAAACTGCGTCGGACGAAATAACCGTAATTCCACCGTTTATAAGATCGATCCGCCGCAGGTCACCCTTGCCGCCGCCCTTGCAATACAACGGATATTCGCAGCCTGAAGCGACAATCGCCGCAGTGCCATCCCAAACAGGAATCAACGCCCGAACCTCGCATTCCGACGTTCCAATCATGAATTCGCTCAATAGTGCGCCGGTCTCTGTATCCCATTTACGCAGGAATCCATCCTCATCAACCGAAATCAGCGTTTCATCGTCCGACAGATATGCGACCTTCCATGTCTGACCCATATGTCTGCCAAATGTTCGGATTAAAGCACCGGTTTCAGTGTCCCAGATACAGATCGTTCCGTCAATCGAGCCAGTCGCAAGCCGCCGTCCGTCCGATGAAAATTCTTCTGTAATAACGTCTTCAGGATGACCTTTAAGCATGAACGACCGCATCGAACCTCTCAGCAAATAAAGCCAAACCGTCCCATCCCGATATCCGCCGAATGATAGCAAACCGCCATCCTGCGAAACCGACGGCAATCGGTCGATCGTAGTTCGATCCGAGACGGTGAATAATTCCCGCCAACCGTCAACTTCAAAAGCGACCACGGTCGTATGGGTATCGACGAAATAATTTCCGAAGACAACGTAGAGAACCTCGCCGTTTGGAGAATACTTTATCGCTAACGCCCGAACAGGATTCTCCGGATGATCCTGAATCACGGGAATCCAGCCATGAATCTGCTCCCCGTCGGGAACTGAATAAATCGCCAGGCTGCCATCCTGATTTCCCACCACTAACGTTTTACCATCCGGTGAAATCTCGTAGGAGTCGTAAGTATTTTCCCTTGCCGCGAGGATTTTCTCGACGTTATCTCTCGTTTCCACAGAAAGGGCAGAAACGGAAATCGGAGGGGCAAGGATTTCCAGCAGCTCACCGTCGGCGCTGTTTAAGACACAAACATTGTCAATCGATTCATATCCTTTCAAGCTGAACCAATCGTGAAAATACAACCGCCTCCCGTCATCAGAATAGGTTAATTCAAGAGCCCGATATTCTCCGCAGCCTCTGCCGGAAAGGGGGATCTCATGCGCAGCCCCTCCGTCAGGCAGCATCGCGAAAGCCAAAACAGGTTTGAGAATATAATCCTCAGTCATCCATTTAATAAGCTCAACCTTATATTTTTCGTCAGACTTCACGCGATAAGTAAATGCCAGAGTCTCACCGTCCGGAGAGAACGTCAGCGATTCGACTGCACTGGGAGAAGGAATAAATGTTTCGCGTTCGCCGCTTTGCGCGTCAACAATCAGAGCGCCGCCTGCGGCGGCAATTGCAACCATGCTGCCGTCAGACGAAACCGCGATCGAATTCTGAAATCTGCCTTCTCCATATCGTCCCAGCAGCTGCAAATCCAACGCATTCGAGAGGGTAATCGGCTGGAGATTGGTGAGATTGATTTCCGCTGCATACGAAGCAGCTGTTATCAGCAATAATCCGAAAAGAACGCCAGGCATCGCCATCCATATCATAAATCTTGTTTTGTACATTTTGCCTCCTGTCGCATAAAACCTGTTCCCTTCTTCAGGCAGACCTTTCTGCTGTTACAGTATACTATATCACTGGTATACTCTCCCGCAACGTTACACTCCTCTTAATGCTTTAAGAATTTCGTCCTTTAATCGAATTGCATTTAATAAATTTAATTGAAGAAAAGTGTATTCTGCCTCGCGTAATTTCACGAAGCACAGAAATTTCAGGGGCATTGACAAATCATTTATTTCCAATGCCGCCGTTCTTTTCGTTTTGCTGTTGCAGCAATTTTACAGCACGATCAAGATCGCTTCCGAGCTGCCGCATTTCACCGGCTCGATAGATCACAAGTTCTTTTTCAGCTTTTCCGACCGAACCTGTCGGCTGATCTCGGCGCAACTGACAAGAAATTCTTATTCGTTGCCTCCGGTATAAGCCTGCCGCCTTTGTATATACCGTCTATATGCTGGCTGATGTTCTGCTGCGTGGTATCATAAACTTCCGCAAGCGGCTGCTGCGTGACCCAGATATCCTCATCGGAGAAAGACAAAGCTCTTATCTAAAAACCGAGAAGTCCTTCAAGTCCAGATTCCATTTCCAGACATGGGAAAAACCGCGGCAAATATCTTGCTTAGCCGGATCGAAAACCCAGGCAAATCCTGCCGCCGGACCTGCGTCAAGACAACGCCGGTTTGGCGCGAAAGCTCAAACAAAAAAGAAGCTTAAATCTCCCCCGCCTGACGCAGCTTCATCAGCATCTCGGTCACGTTCCATTCCGTCTCATCGTCGATATCCTGCGCTTCGATCGCCGGAATTTCGTACAGCAACGGACGTGAACCGATGCGGTTGCGATACGTCAGCAGGATTTCGCGGGTAAACAGGTAGAAGCAGGAATTTTCCTCATAAATCGGCGGCAGATCCTGCGTCCGAAGCAGGATCGCGGCGTTGTGATTGATCGGACGGGCCAACTCGTCCCAATAACGCTTCTGAACCTTCGTGACGGAGAACATCGAATCGTACAAATAAGATTTCGCCTGGAACGCCTGAATCCCCTCCGAAATCGTCTCCGCTTTCAGGAGCGGATTCGTGCTATGCGTCTGAAGATAAAAATCGGCTTCAATCTGCGACGTATCGTAAACGAGAATTTCGTTCATCGGAACGTCTCCGGCGCGCAGCGCCTCCGGTCGCAGGATCGGCCTGACCATCGGGAAATCCTTGGCCAGGCCCTCGATAACGACAGGGCTATCGGTATCGACGACGATCTCGGAAATCTCCGGAACGTTCAGCAACGCGTCCAGGATGTAATGATACAGCGGTTTCCCGGCCAGCATCCGGTAATTTTTCCCCTCGACACGAACCGAATGATGACGCATGGGGACAAATGCCACGATTTTCGCTTTCGCAGAGTCCATTTCGTTTTCTATTCTCCTTCCGTTTCGCCCGCCACCTGATCGGTCAGCGGCAGCGTGAAATCGCCGCCGCGCAGGATTCCATCCTGAATCACGCGCATCGTTTCGTCCTTTTCGGGCGTCAGCGCGCTCGGGTCAAAATTCCGGATCCGAACGTACCCGCGCCAGGCCGGGTCCGGCTCGATAAAGCGGCGAAGCGGGAGCGCGACATGAAAGAACTGATAATACATGAATTTTCGCGCCGTTTCCTGATACAGCGCGGGGACCTGGATCTCGGTCGCGTCGAGATAACGGCCGACCGTTTCCGCGTACGCCTCGCGCGATTTCGGAAATTCGCTGATCGGGTAGGGCGTAAAGCGCGACGCGCCCCCGGAAATAACGAGCGCGCCCATCGCCGCCGCTTCCAGCCCGATCGTCGAATTATAAACCATGACAAATTTCGCGATCCGAATCAGGTCATACGACGAAATAAACTGACCCGGCCCGATAAATAAAACGTTATGCAGCAGCGTCAGGCGGTTTCGCTGAGCCCAGTCCGTGACCGTTTCCTCGGATTCCTTCCCTTTCCGGATTTCGTCCGGATGCGCGCGGATAACGAAAAGCGTGTTAACATGTTTCTCGATAATCTCCTTAACCGCGTCGAGCCACTGGAACATGTCGTCAAAAACGACGTTCGCGTGTTTCTGGCTGGTATCAAAAACGACATTGGTAAAAATCGGGACGACCTGCCGGAACGAACGCGCCAGGTTCCAGAACGCCGGCGTCAGCCCTTCCATCTCCGGCCAGAACTGAACCCCGGCCGTCTTAAATACGCCCTTCATCCGTGCTTCGAGGTACTCGTCCAACCGCGCGTTCCGCTCGGGGGTCATCTCCAGATCCGCCGGGAGCGCGATCGGACAGGCGGTCGCTTCCCCCGCCGTAAAAATCGCCGTCTCCGGCATCAGGCCGACCTCATGCGTAAACGTGGGAATCCCAGCCCGGTCGCCGATCCATTTCACGATCGCTTCCGGATACTGCTGCCCATTAAACACGACGATCGCGCGCGGTTGGTTCTCCCGGACCCATTCGTCAACCTGGAGATAAACGCTCCAGGCGGACCGGATATACATGCGGTACAGCCGCGCCGCATGCTCAACCGTTTCGATATGATGCCGTCGGAGAATCCAGCGCAGCGACGGGAGCGTCAGCTTTCCGAGCGGAACGCCGTCGCGCTCGTACGCCTCCAGCCCGCCGAAATCGAGCCCCTCGACGTCGTTAAAAACCGCCGGGTCGCTCCGATAGTCGAGCGGGACGGCGTCCGCGCCGCGGTAAATCTCCGCCGACAGCCGCATACAGCGGTCGCAGGGCAGCGCCGCTTTCGGATCGTCGCGGTTCGTTCCCAGAACGCAGGGGTACAGCCCCTTCGCGCAGACCAGGAACGTCACCGGGATGCCGCTCTGCTGAAGCGAGCTCCCCGCCAGCCAGGCGAACGCAGCGTTCAGGCTCGTCCGATCGATCCGCGTCGACGCATTAAAGAATAAAACCGGGCGCGCGCGGTCCCGTCCGCCGAACGCGCTTTGAACCGCGCGATTAACCGATTCAAACCGACGCCGGTTATGAGCGTCGGTTTGAATCGTCCGGTTCTTATTCATGAGCCGGTTAATCAACGCGCGAATCGATCCGTACCCGGATAAAGAATCGGCCATATTCTGAGATACTTATGAATTACTGAACGCGGCGGAGCTTCGCTAAGCTCGGAAGCTCGTCGTCATAAACGCGCTTCTTCCCATCGCCTAACGCCTGTTCCGTGACGCGGGTATACTTGACCAGCTTCGCCAGCCCCTGCGGCTCGACCGACGCCGCCTGATCGGTTCCCCACATGGCGCGGTCCAACGTGAAATGCCGCTCGATCATGCAGCTTCCCAGCGCGATCGAAACGACCGACGGGATCAGCCCGACCTCATGGCCCGAATAGCCAATCGGGCAGTCAAACTCGGCGATCAGCCGCGGGATAACGCGCAAGTTCAGCTCTGTCGGATCGCAGGGATATGCGCTGGTCGCGTGCGTAATAATCAGCTTGTCCAGATTCTTAAAAACCCTGACCCCGGCCCGAATTTGATCCATGGTCGACATCCCGGTCGACAGGATCACCGGACGTCCCGTCGCTTCGCATTTCCGCAGCAACGGTAAATCCGTCAGGCCCGCCGACGGGATCTTATAGGCGATCGGATCGAACGCTTCGAGGAAATCGACCGAAACCTCGTCCCAGACGGACGCGAACCATTCGATCCCCAGCTCGCGGCAAAGCCGATCGATCTCGCGATAATCCGCTTCGCCGAATTCGACATGCCGGCGGTAATCCAGGTACGTCATGTACCCCCATGGCGTCTCGCGCATTTTCCCCTGCTCCGCCGCAGGAACGCAAATCTCCGGCGTGCGCTTCTGAAACTTGACCGCGTCGACGCCGGCGGCGGCCGCCCGCCGGATCATTTCTTTCGCGATATTCAAATCGCCGTTATGATTGATCCCAATCTCAGCGATAATATACGTCGGCTGGCCTTCGCCGACGAGCTTCCGCCCCAGCCTTACCGTTTTTGACATGATACATTCCATCCTTTCACGACTGCCCCCGGTCCAGGATCCGGTCGCAGGCTTCCCGAACCGCGCCATGCCCGCCGGTCCTGGTCAGAACGATATCCGCCGCCGCCAGCGCTTTTTCATGCGCGTCGCTGGGAACCAGCGCGCATCCAACGACCGGGAAGCAGGCGATATCGTTTACGTCGTTTCCAACGTAAACCGCGTCCGCTGAATCGATCTTTTTCTCCTGACAATATTCCCGGAGTTTTTCCGTCTTCTGCAACGTTCCCTGAACGAAATCGATCCCCAGCTTCTTACAGCGCGCCGCGACAACCCGGTTCGTTTCGCTCGAAATCACGACGACCGCGATCCCCGCTTCTTTCACGAGCCGGATCCCCAGCCCGTCCGACCTGCTGCAGCGGACCGACTCCGTCCCATTCTCGTCGACGGTAACCAAATCGTCCGTCATCACGCCGTCAAAATCCAGCACAATCAGGCGAACGTTCTTCGGAAGCGCCCGCTTCGCTGCGCCCGGCGTAACGACCCTGATTTTTCCACTCCGCAAAACCGCTTCATACTTTTCCCAGTCCGACGGGTTGTCGATATCGACCTTGATCGCCGGATCCAGGAACAGCGGGAGGATAACCTTCCCGCTCATGCTCTCGCCCGCCATGAACGTTCGTTCCGGCCGGATCGCGTCGATGTGGCCCGTTTGCCAGTATGTTTTCGGGAGCGCCTGACGCGGCGAGTTATACGGTTCGGCAAGGCCCTCGACCGGAATCAGCCCATGCATCTGCCCCGTCTTTTCGTCAATCCGCCACATCTTGAACGGGTTCTCGCCGGACGGTACGACGCCGCGGACCGAATCGGCTTCCGGATGATCGAGGAGGAGCCGGATCGCTTCGTCGACCAATCCCGGCGTCCGGAACGGCGACGTCGGACGGAGCTGAATAACGATATCCGGGCGGTACCCCTCGTTCTCCGCCAGCCACCGAACCGCATGCTGAAACACGGGCAGATCGAGCGTCGTGTCGCCGGAAATCTCCGCTGGGCGGAGGAACGGCGTCTCCGCGCCCCAATCGCGCGCAACCGCCGCGATCTCCGGATCGTCCGTCGAAACAAGAATTCGCGAAACGTATTCCGATTCCTTCGCGGCCGCGATCGAATACGCGATCAGCGGATACCCGGCGAACAGTTTCATATTTTTATGCGGGATGCCCTTCGATCCGCCGCGGGCAGGAATAATCGCGACGACGTTCAGCCCGCCGGCCGCCGGCGCCGCGCTTACCATGCCGTCCAGCCGCCGTCGACGACGAGATTCGCCCCGGTCATGTACGTCGACGCGTCCGACGCCAGGAACAGCAGCGCCCCGCTCATCTCGTCCTTCTTCGCCATCCGCCCGAGAACCGTCCGCGCTGAATACTGCGAATTGAAAACGTCGTCATGCCCGTTATAGACGCCCCCCGGCGTCAGGCAGTTCGCCCGGATCCCCGTCCCGGCGTAATACGTCGCCAGATATTTCGTCAACCCGACGACGCCCGCTTTCGTTACCGAATAAAAAACCGGCTTAAACTGACGCTCCGATGGGTCCTGACCCGGGCGTTCGTATAAACGCTGGTCCGGACCGACGAGTCCATACGTCGAGTAGATATTGATGATCACGCCGTGATTCTGCGCCTTCATCGGCCGCGCAGCCGACTGCGCACAGAGGAAAAGCCCGGTCAGATTAACGTCTAGCGCGTCCCGCCAAAGCTTCAGCGGATAGCTCTCAAAATCATTCAGGTGCTTCCCCTGCGTCCGATCGAACTTGGGATCGAGCGCCGCCGAACAGACGAGAACGTCCAGCCGCCCCGTCTTTTCGAGCGCAAACCCGGTCATGCGATCGACCGACGCCTTGTCCGTCACGTCTACGCCGCAGCCCTGCGCTTTCCAGCCTTCGCCGCGAAGCTCCGCCGCGGTCTCCTCCGCTCCCGCCGCTTTCAGGTCGGCGACGATGACGTCCGCCCCCGCCTCCGCCAGCGCCCGGCAGAATTCTTTTCCCAACAGACCGATTCCGCCGGTTACAACCGCCGTCTTCCCGGTCATGCGGAATTTATCAAAAATTGTTGTCATCTCTGCGCCTCAATTTCAAAAATGCTTATCATCCGAATCTATTCTATCAGCGCATTCCGTTCCCGTAAACAGGCGCCCGCCCATTTCGTACGATCATACAGGGAACAGGTCCCGGACGTTCCGTTCCTGAATATGAAAAAATGATCCCGTCAGGGATAAAGTGAGGAAAGTTTCCTTACCGATATAAACGCCATTCCTCAATCCGCGCCGCGACGCTGCCACGGACATAATAGCGGTAATGCCGTCCGGCGCGAACGCGCGCACGGATCTCCGTCGACGATATTTCCAGCAGCGGCGCGTCGACAGGAAGGAGCTTTTCAGTCAGCGCCGGAAAACGGGCGAAAAGCGCATCCGTCTCCGACCGCTCCCCAGGCCGCGCCATGACCCCCAGCCCGTCGATCGCCGCAACGATCCGATCCGGCTCATACCACCCGAATAAATCGTTCAGCGAATCCTGCCCAATCAGGCAGAACAGCTCGTCGCGAGCATATTTCGCCCGCAGGATCTCCAGCGTATCGGCGGTATAATGCGGTCCCGGACGCTCGTTCTCAATCGTCGAGACCTCGAAACGCGGCTCTCCGCAAATCGCCGCGCGAACCAGCTCTGCCCGCTGCTGAAACGGCGTCGTCGCCCGATCAGCTTTATGCGGCGGGAGCGGCGCAACCATCCAGAGAACCGTATCCAGCGCCAGCTGATCCGCGGCCTCCGCCGCCAGGATCATATGCCCCAGATGCGGCGGGTCAAACGTCCCGCCGAAAACCCCGATCCGCGCCATCCGCCCTAATCAACCCATTCCAATTCAAACGCGTCGCCGATCATGACCGTATCGCCGTTCTCAACCCCCGCCCTGCGGAGCGCGTCCTCGATCCCCAGCGCCGCCAACAGGTTCTGGAAACGACGGACCGATCCGCTATGTTCCCAGTAGGTCATCTTCGCCGCACGTTCGATCGAAACCCCGCGGACGACCCAGTCGCCATCCTGATCGCGCGAAATTTCAAACCTGCGCGGATCCTCCTTCGGAACGTACAGCGGCAGCGCCTCCGGCACGATTTCTTCCGGAACCGACAGCGCCAGCTCATGCAGCCGCCAGAGAACGGCGCGGACGTTTTCGCCCGTCGCCGCCGAAATCGCGGCCGGCTCGTACCCGCGCGCTTCTAATTCCGCTTTCAGCTCGTCCCATCGCTCGCGCACCTCCGGAAGATCCATCTTATTCACCGCAACCAGCATCGGCTTTTCCGCCAGCCTGTCGTCAAACAGCGCCATTTCCTGATTAATCTGGTCCAAATCCGCGATCGGGTCCTCCGCCGTCCCGTCGAGCAGGTGCAGCAGGACTTTCGTCCGCTGAATATGGCGCAAAAACGAATCGCCTAATCCGACGCCCAAATGCGCCCCCTCGATCAGCCCGGGAATATCCGATAAAACGAGCGACGTATCTAAATTCAGCTCCGCGACGCCCAGATTCGGTTCCACCGTCGTAAACGGATAATCGGCGATCTTCGGCTTCGCGTTCGTAACCGCCGCCAGGAACGACGATTTCCCGGCGTTCGGAACGCCGACGATCCCGACGTCCGCGATCAGCTTAAGCTCCAGCTTCAAACGCCGCTCTTCGCAGGGCGCGCCGCGCTCCGCCGTGCGCGGGACCTGATGCGCCGCGGAAACGAAATGCGTATTGCCGCGCCCGCCGCGCCCGCCTTTGGCGACGACGAGCTCCTGTCCGTCCTGAACCAGATCTCCCAGCAGCTCGTCCGTATCAGCGTCCCGGACGATCGTCCCAGCCGGGACCGGCAGGATCTTCGGCTGCGCCGTTCGGCCGGTCATGTTATTCTTGCCGCCATTTTCCCCGTCCGCGGCGAAGAACCTCCGAACGTGCCGATACGGCGTCAGCGTGTTCAGCTTCCGGTCAGCTTTCAGCACGACGTCGCCGCCATGGCCCCCGTCGCCGCCGTCAGGGCCCCCGCGCGCGACGAATTTTTCGCGATGAAAATGCATCATCCCGTCGCCGCCCTTTCCCGAACGGACAAAAATCTCAGTCTCGTCTACAAACATGATCCACCGTTACCCTTCCGACGCGGACGGACCGCCGTCCGTTCCCTCGCCCTCCGCTTCCGGCAGGACGCCCTTCCGGCAAAAAAACATCAGCAGCGTCGATCCGTATTTCCGCTCGTCAAACCGCTCAAAGCAGTTCAACGCCAGCTCTTCCCGCTCGACCGGATGAATTTGAACGATAATCCAACCGTCGTCGCTCAGCCAAGCGTCGTTATCGTCAAGGATTCGCATCGCCCGCTGCCACATCTGCTGATACTGCGGCGGGGCGATATAAATATACTCGAACGAACGATCCGGAATCGAGCGGAGATAGCTGAACGCGTCGCCCTGGATAACCTTCGCCTTTTTCTCCATCCGCGTCAGCCGGACGTTCTCCTGAAGCGTCGCCTGAGCGGCGCGGTTCGCCTCGCAGAATCGCACGGCCGACGCGCCGCGGCTCGCGGCCTCCAGACCGATCGACCCCGTCCCGCCGAAGACGTCGAAAAAAGCCGTATCGACGATATCGCCGCCGATGATATTAAAAACCGACTCCTTGACGCGGTCGGTCACCGGGCGGGTGCTGTCTCCCGGAACCGGTTTCAAAATCATGCCTTTCGCTTCGCCGCCAATAATCCTCGGATTGCTCATGCGTCCCGTCTACTTAACGTCGTTATATGTCCAGAATCGATTCGCCAGGAAATTCCAGATCAGAACGATCACAATCGCGATCACCAGCGTCAGGTTATGCCCCACGGTTTCCGCTCGGATCGGGAACCCGGACGGAACGACCGCCGCGCTGAGCCGCAGGATCGGCGTCTCGATCGTCAGGAAAAGCAGGTAACGGATCCCCAGCCCGACCAGGCTGACCAGAACGAATTGAACGAGCTTCTGCGCCAGCGGCTTCTCCCGGGAATCCGGATATGCCCAGAAATGGTTCCAGAGAAAATTCGATAAAACCGCGACGATAAAGGAAACCGTACTCGCCGCGCGTGAATTCATCGCCAGAAAGCGCATGCAGAGGTTCATGACGCCAAAGTCGACGACCGCGCCGATCACCCCCACCGTACAGAATTTCAGGAACCGGTTTCGCTCAACCGGGTTTCTCACAAAATCAATCATGCTCTTCTACGACCTATCTTTTCTTTTTATTCCAGTGTGAATTGTAACCGACGGAAATTTCGGCTCCGCGTTCCTTTCGGGAAAGAAACCAGCGCCGCCAGGAGCGCACCGCATTCACGCCAACCTGATTACAGTCGCATCGCCGCTTCGAAATACGGAATCGTCCGCAGCAGTCCCTCCCGCAGCGCGACCATCGGCTCCCAGCCCAGAATCTCCCGCGCGCGGGTAATATCCGGCCGGCGGTTCTGCGGATCGCCGCTGACGCGAAGATCCGGCTTCATGACGATCCCCGCCGGATTCCCGGTCAGCTCATTAATCACCTCCGCCAGCTCGATCATCGTATTCTCGACCGGATTCCCGACGTTGACCGGTTCATGCTCCTCCGACATTAACAGGCGGATAAAGCCCTCGACCGTATCCGACACGAAGCAGAAGCTGCGCGTCTGCAAACCGTCGCCGTAAACCGTCAGCGGCTCCCTGCGGAGCGCCTGCTGAATAAAATTCGGAACGACGCGCCCGTCGTCCAGCCGCATCCTCGTCCCATACGTATTAAAAATACGGACGATCCGCGTATCTAACCCATGGTACCGATGATAAGCCATCGTCAACGCCTCGGAAAATCGTTTCGCCTCGTCGTAAACCGAACGGATCCCGACCGGGTTGACGTTTCCGTTATAATTTTCGGGCTGCGGATGAACCATGGGCTTCCCGTAAATCTCCGACGTCGACGCCATGAAAAACCGTGCATTATTCGCCTTGGCGACGCCGAGCGCGTTATGCGTCCCGATCGATCCAACTTTCATCGTCTGAATCGGCAGGTTGGTATATCCATATGGCGAGAGCGGATTCGGGCTGGCCGGCGACGCCAGGTGCATCACCGCGTCCAGCTTCCCCGGAACGAAGATATAATTCGAAACGTCATGCCGGATGAACGAGAACTTTTCGTTCGACGCCAGATGCGCCAGGTTCGCGGGGTTCCCGGTAATAAAGTTATCCATTCCGACAACCTCGTGCCCCTCCTGGAGGAGCCGATCGCATAAATGGCTGCCTAAAAATCCCGCTGCGCCCGTCACTAAAATTCGCATCAATCTTCCTCCGCCGTTCTTCCCGAACGCTATTTCCAGATTATTTTATCAATCGTCCGGTCGATTGTAATCTGATTATAAATCCCGGTAAACGGATTCACCAGCCAAATATTACCATCATGCAGGAAAGCGAGCCAGGTCTCGCTTCGGTTATCGCCGGGAGCCCAGGCGAGCCGCTGCGGCTCGACGCCGATCGCGCCTTCGGACGGATAAACGACGCGCGCGTTCGTCCCGTCTAAGTCCGCGACCGCGATCCGGTAGCGGCTTGTTTCCGACTGAAGCGGATTAACCGCCGTCAGGTAAGCGAGCGAATACGTCTGATCCGAAAACCGCGGCGAGATCGCCGGCTCGCTGAAAAGCCCGGTCCGCGAAATCAGCGGCGTTAACGTACCCGTTTCGAAATCGTATCGTCCGAGATTGAAATCGCTCGGATCGAACGTCCGGCGCGCGCCGCCGATATCGCCCTGATACGTAAAAACGAGCGTCGCGCCGTCGTCCGAAAGGCTGACGCCCGGGAGCCAGGCCCAGTCAGAACGGGAAACGCCGTATGGCTGAACGCGGATCAGGGCGGTCGACTCGCCGCTGAGCCGGTCGATCCGGTCGATCCGATCGCCATGAACCGCGATAACGAGACGCCCATCGGCGGAAACCTCGTACGTCGTCCCCCAGCGGTCCGCCGCCAGCCCCGATCCGGACGAGTCCGCCTCCTGCGCCGGGAACGCGACGTCGTCCGCGAGGATCATCCCGGTATCGCTGACCGTTCTGAGCTGCAGGTCGTTATTCGCCCGCCAGCCCGGCGCTTCCTCTACAGGCGTTACCGTCGAATACAGGATGCGCAGATTCTCCCCCGGGAGCCATTTGGCGAAATGCACCACGTTTTCAATCCGCAGCGAAACCGGCTCGTTCGTCCAGTTTTCAACGTCCATCATCCAAAGCGAATTGATTTCCTCGCCCCGGCCTTCACGGCTGAAAAGGAGCCGCCGCCCGTTCTCGGATAAATCCAGGATCCGTCCGTCCGCGTCCCCGCCGGTATAGAGCGGGATCCGCGTCCCTGTCGTCTCGGTCATCATCCATAAATTCCCGTTCGACAGGTAAATCAGCTTTCCGGGGATCCGGATCGGCGCTAAATCCGATTTCACCCCGACCATCAGGATTTCCGGCATGGCTGCTTCGAGAACGACGCGACTGACGACGGATTCAGAGCGAAAAACGTCGTCAGCATAAACCTTTCGTTTCGTGACCCGCGCCGCGCCGTTTCGGCCATACTGGAGAATATACGTCTCGCCCTCCGCGACCGCTTCGCTGCGGATGATTTGACTCTCGAACGGAATCGTCTCATCCGCCGTCGTTTCCTCGCTGCGAACGATCGCGATATGAACCGTCGTATCCTCGTTAACGAGCCGGTTCAGCCCCGGTTCGAACTCATCCTCCGGTTCGGTCGGAACTCCAAGCGCCCGAACCGCCTCGCGAACGGTCAGCCCGCACGGAACGCGTCCTTCGACGAGCTGTTCCCCGCGTTCGACGCGAATCCGAACGGTCTTCTCCGGCGCAGCAGGGAAACACCCGACCATCATCAGCGCAATCAGAGCAGCGCTCAGTCTTAACAACAAAGCTCCGGCCCGTCCGGGCCGAAACTTTGCATACAGGCGAAAAAGAAAGCCTCCGCCGCGCATCGCGATCGCGATCCTTACCTACGCGTTCCTTCGATTATAACGCCGTCTTCCGTCGTCTCGATCTTCGTCAGCGCAACGTTATTCTGAATCAGGTTGACCCCGTACATATTGAAATAGTTCGCGATCGCCAGGTTGACGTCCGAAATCGGGATGCTGATAATCGGAACGTCGAGATCGAGAAGTTCGAACGAAGGCTGGCCATTTTCCAGCGTCAGCGCGCCCGCGGCCTTAACGGTCAGCTTGAGGAAACCGTATCCGGCTTTGACCGAAAGATGCACGTTGCTTTCTCCGTCCCGAAACGGCGTGAAATCGACTTTCGGATCGGAAACCGATAAATCGAGCTGGACGTACGATCGAAGCAGCGCTTTGATCTGCGGCTCGTACTTTCTGAGCGCCTCTTCCGCGGCCTGATTCAGCGTTTCTTCCGGGAACGTATATGAAAACGGGGAACCGCCCGGGAGCGCCTCGAACTGCTGAACCGTCTGAATCAGGATGTCTATCGCCGGGGTCGCCGACTGCGCCGCCGCGCCCGGGACGGCCGTTCCCAAGAAAAGGAACGCCGCCGCTAAAAAAATAGGTAAAATTTGTTTGAACGTTTTCATGCGTCTGATTTCTCCTATATAATTAAGTAGGATTTTCATCATCGTATCTACCGAAAATCCTTTATCATTATAGCATGGCTGAAACGAAACGACTTATGACAGAAATAAATCTTACAAATCTTGAAGCGATCCTGTTCGCCGCCGCGCACCCGGTCCAGACCGCGCAGCTGGCGCTCGTCTTCGCGCTTCCGCCCGCCAGGGTCCGGGAGCTTCTCGATCGATACGCCGAATCGCTCGAAGAGAACCGACGCGGGCTCCGTCTCCTTCGTCAGGACGACGCTGTTCAGCTCATGACCGCGCCGGAAGCCGCCCCGGCGGTCGAAGCCTTCCTGGGAATTGAAGCCGCGCAGAAGCTGACCCGCGCAGCGGTCGAAGTCCTGACGATCGTCGCCTACAAGCAGCCGATCACGCGCCCCGGTATCGAAGCCGTCCGCGGCGTCAACAGCGATTCCGTCGTCCGCTCGCTCCAGTCGCGCGGACTGATCGAAGAGGCCGGCCGCGCCGACACGCCCGGCCGCCCGCTCCTCTACGCGACGACCGCCGAGTTCCTGCGCTATTTCGGACTGTCGTCAATCGAGGATCTCCCGCCGTATGAGGTCATTATCGAAGACGAAATCAACGTATTGAAAGAGTAAACGGCTGTTTTCACGTCGTCAAAGCCAATCCATGGATCGAACGCCGGACCTGAGTATAATTAATCGGCGAATCGTTCAAAAACCGTTTTCCACGAGCCTTCAAGAGCGTGCCGACGGCGTGCAGGATCCGCCATGAAATCGAAAGCGAACCGCTCCGCCGGGAACGCGGGCGTCGGAAGACGCGCTTTCCCCGAAAAACCCGAAAGCAGGCGCGATTATCAGAAACCAGAATTGAAAGCATCTATAAATGGAAGAAAGATTACAAAAGATCTTATCGCGAGCCGGCTTCGGCTCCAGGCGCGAATGCGAAGCGTTTATCATGGATCAGCGCGTTACAGTCAACGGCGAAACCGCAATTCTCGGAATAAAGGTCGATCCGGACCGGGACCAGATCCGCGTCGACGGAATTACGATTAATTTTCAGGAACCCGAAAAAATCTACGTCGCCGTCAACAAGCCGCGTTTCGTCCTGTCCGACCGCGCCGATAACGACGCGCGCCAGACCGTCTATCAGCTTGTCCCCAATTCCGAGACGCTTTTCGTCGTCGGCCGCCTCGATTTCGAATCCGAAGGACTGGTCCTGATGACCAACGACGGCGATCTCGCGAATAAGCTGACCCATCCGCGCTTCGAAAAAGAAAAGGAATATAAAGTTCTCGTTGCGAAACGCCCCGATACACGCCAGCTCAGCGCCTGGCAGCGGGGCGTCATTCTCGAAGACGGCGAAAAAACCGCGCCCGCGAACGTTTCGATCGCCCGGACGCAGGGAGACGGAGCCTGGCTCCGCGTCATCATGCATGAAGGACGCAAGCGCGAAATCCGGGAAATCTGCCGTGCGATCGGCCTTCCGATCGTCAAGCTCATCCGCGTTCGGATCGGGACGCTCCTCCTCGGGAAACTCGAACCGCGCGAATGGCGCTGGCTCAAGCCGCAGGAAGTCAAAGAGCTCAAAGACCTTGTCGCGAAGAAAACGCCCCCGCTGAAGCCGAAACCAGCGTCAGCCCGGCGCGGCGCGCCGCGACGCTCCTCGCCGGAAAAGACCGCCGCTTCCTCCCGATTCGAAGATCGCCGGAACGAACGCTTCAGCCCGAATCCAGACAGGAACGAAGCCCGATCCAGCCGTGCGCCGTACCGCGCCGGTTCGAAGCCTTACCCGCGACGCGAAGATTTCGAGCGCAGCGAGCGACGCGAACAAAACGAACGGGGAGCGGAGGTCCGCGAACGTACCGGGCGGAACGAAGCCCGATCCAGCCGTGCGCCGTACCGCGCCGGTTCGAAGCCTTACCC
>CALIHP010000072.1 GCA_938020565.1 uncultured Anaerolineaceae bacterium
TAACCGCTGCTCCGCGAGAGGATTCTCGCGGCTTCGTTTCGAGGCGTAAATTTCAGCAAATCGGGCGTCTCTTCTTCCCATTCGAGGCTGCCTTCAGTTCCGAAGATCCGGACGGCTAATCCGTTCTTATGCCCTGACGCTACCTGAGAGCACCAGTACCCGCCGTTAATTCCGTTTTCATATTCAACCAGAATATTCGCGTTCAGGTCTAATTCTTTTCCGAAGCGATTCACGGTCGCAAGCAGCCGTTTGATTTTGAGTCCTGTCAGGTAATGGACCATGTTTTCCATATGCGAACCGATGTCGCCGGTGCAGTTGGAAATTCCGGTGATTGCCGGGTTCATTCGCCACGTTGAAAACTTGTTCCCGCCGTCTTTACTCTTTTCCGCGACCTCGTCCAGGAGCCAATCCTGCGCGTATTCGGCGTTGACGTTCAGGATTTCGCCGATTTTCCCGTTCGCGATCATCTCTCGCGCTACTTTAACCATGGTATAACCCGTGTAGGTATAGGTGACGGCGAAAATCAGGTTCTTTTCTTTCGCCGTTTTAACCAGGTCTTCCGCTTCTTCAACCGTAAAGCAGAGCGGCTTTTCACAGACGACGTGGAATCCCGCGTCAAGAAAGGCTTTTGCGATAGCGTAATGCGTATGGTTGGGCGTTGTAACGACGACGAAGTCGATTTTATCGCTGCGCGCTGCCTCTTCTTTGGCCATCGTTTCGAAATCCGGATAGACGCGGTTCGGGTCCAGCCGCCAGGTTTCGCCAGTTTCGCGATTCGCTTCCGGATTCGTCGAGAAGCATCCGGCGGCCAGCGCAGCGCGACCATCCAGACTGATCGCTTTGCGATGAACGTCGCCGATAAAGGCACGGTTATGCCCTCCGACCATGCCATACGTTAACCGTTCGTTTTTCATCCTTTTTCCTCCGGTCTAATTCGCGATCGCGTCGTCAAATTTGACGGCTGATTTACTGAAATTGAGCTTTTTGACGAAGGCCGCCGCTTCGGCAGCGCCGAAGATCCGGTCCATTCCGCTGTCTTCCCATTCAACGGAGAGCGGTCCGTCATAGCCGAATTCGTTCAAAACGCGGATAATTTCTTCAAAGTTGACGTTCCCATGTCCAAGCGACCGGAAGTTCCAGCCGCGGCGGGAATCGCCGAAGTCGATATGCGAGCCGAGGAGCCCGGACCTGCCGTCGAGCGTTACGGCGACGTCTTTCATATGCACATGATAGACGCGGTCGATAAAATCGCGCAGGAACAGATGCGGCTGGATTCCCTGCCAGAGTAAATGACTTGGATCAAAATTCAGCCCGAATTCAGGGTAATCCCTGAACTTGTCTAAGAGCTTTTGCGTCGAATAATAGTCGAACGCGATTTCGCCTGGATGAACTTCGAGGGCAAATTTAACGTTATATTTTCGGAATTCTTCCAGAATTGGGACCCATAGCCTGAAGATCTCGTCAAAGCCGGCTTCGATCATGGCTTCGGTCGTTTGTGGGAATGAGTAAAAGAATTTCCAGATCGGCGAGCCGGTAAACCCTGTAATGATATGGACGTCTAATTTGCCGGCGATTTCAGCGGCTTTTTTCATGGATTCGATCCCCCATTCGCGGATGGCTTCGGGTTTTCCAGCGAGCGACTGGGGCGCGAAATTATCCAGCCGGGGATCGGGGGCGTCGCCGACGCATTGTCCGATAATATGCGTCGCGAGCGCTTTACATTTCAGATTATTTTTTTTCAGCGTGTCCTGGATAAATTGAATGTAGTTCTGATCTGCGCAGGCTTTTTCGATGTCGAAGCTGTTGCCCCAGGTCGCGATTTCGATCCCGTCGTAGCCCATCGAAGCCGCGGTTTTGCAGAGTTCTTCGAACGATAAATCGGCCCATTGGGCTGTACAAAGCGTAACAATTCTTTCTCCCATAAAATAACTCCTTTTTTATTTCCGGGTGATTGTTGATGATATATGAATTACTATTTGAGAATAGCGTATCTGGATCGTCTTACGTTGGCAGAATGCCTCCTTTGGCCAATGCTTATTAAAATTCTGGATAATGAAAATTCTTCTTTCGCTGGATGAAAACGTTTTCTATTCTTCTTGTATTACCGGGCTCCTTTTATTTTTTCCTCACCTTCTTCCTTAAGTAATATTTAAATATGAAGCCTGTTCCTTTTCCGTTTCAATTTTACCATGGGAATTTCAGACCAGACCTGAGGGTCGGTCGTAATTTCCGTCAGGCCCGATCGAGATACATGCTGCGGATTAGAGGGATTCGGAAGTTTAATCGCTGCGCTGGTTTGGTTGGCGCTCCGCTTTAACCGGAGTCAGCGCGAAGGCGATCGTCTCATTCGCCGGCGCGATACCCTTGCCGCGTTCTTCCAGCTTTTCCCGTCCGATCGAGAGCATCAGTTTGATCCGGTTTTCCTGGTTGACCTGCGTCGCGCCGGGATCATAGTCGACGGCGACGATATTCGCTTCGGGATGATTTTCCCGGATCGCGCGGATCATTCCTTTCCCGACGATATGATTCGGGAGGCAGCCGAACGGCTGGGCGCAGACGATATTTTCGTATCCCGATTCGATCAGTTCGAGCATCTCGGCGGTCAGCAGCCATCCCTCGCCCATTTTACAGCCATGCCCGATATAGGGCGCGACGATTTCTTTCAGATGCGCATAGCTGGCCGGGGCAATATAGCGTTCGGAGGTCCGCAGCACGCTGAGCAGGTCTTCTTCAAACTGCTGCAGGTAGTTGAACATGACTTTGACGCCGATTTTTTTCAGCCCGCTTCCGCCGTAAAGCTCAATATCCTCCAGCCGGTTATCAACCTTGAAGAGCATGAACGCGAGGACGCCCGGAACGTTCACTTCGCAGCCCTGATCAAACAGGAATTTTTCCAGGTTATTATTCGCGAGCGGGGAATACTTGACGTAGATTTCGCCGACAATTCCGACGCGGACTTTTTTTCGATCGGCGATTTGAATCTTTTCGAATGATTGGAGAATTTGCGTCAGGAGCGAGCGGATCGATTTCCGGTCGACGGCGCCTCCCTTTTCGAACAGGCCGCAGATCGTTTTCACCCAGGACGCGACGAGGTTCTCCGATTCGCCATAGTTGATTTCATACGGCTTTGTCTGATTGTTCAGGAGCGTCAGGCAGTCGCCGAAAATCAGTGCCGCGAATGCCTGACGGAGCATCGGGAGCGTAAAGCTGAATCCCGGGTTTTTTTCCATTCCCGACAGGTTGACCGAGATGACCGGAATATGGCCCATCCCGGCGTTGACGAGCGCCTTTCGCAGCAGGTGAATATAATTCGACGCGCGGCAGCCGCCGCCGGTCTGCGACATGGCGAGGGCGACTTTATTCAGGTCGTATTTTCCCGACTTAAGCGCGCTGATCATCTGCCCGATGGTCAGCAGCGCGGGGTAGCAGGTGTCGTTATGGACATACTTGATTCCCTGGCTGCGGACGTCCGGGTCCGAGTTGGTCAGCAGTTCGACATGATAACCGTTCCGACGCAGCACGTATATCAGGAATCGGAAATGAATATCGAGCATGTTGGGGATCAGGATCGTGTAATCCTTTTTCATTTCTTTGGTAAATTCAATCCGCTGGATCGGTTCAGCCATGAAGCACTCCGGTTTTCTGCCGTGCGGCGGCGAATAAGGAACGGATACGGATTTTTACCGCTCCGAGGTTGGTAATCTCGTCAATTTTAATCTGCGTATAGATTTTATCCCCGGCTTCGAGGATCGACCGCGTTTCGTCGGTCGTAATCGCGTCGACGCCGCATCCGAACGAAACGAGCTGAATCAGGTTCAGGTTCGGGTCGTTCGCGTCAGCGACGAATTTCGCCGCGCCGTAGATCCGGGCGTGATAGGTCCATTGGTTCAGGACGCGGGTCGGGAATTTATCGTAATGCCGAAGGAGCGAATCGTCGGAGAGGACGACGGCGCCGGTATCGGCGATAAAGCGGTCGATTCCATGGTTGATCTCGTTGTCGAGGTGATACGGACGGCCGCTCAGGACGATCGCCTGAAGTTTTTTTTCGCGGGCGAGCGCTAAATATTCGTCGCCTTTATCCATGATCGCGGTCAGGTAACGGCGCTGTTCCGTGTAGGCCTCCTTCGCCGCGCGCTCGACGTCCCTGAGCTGGACGGGGCCAAACTCGCGTTCCAGAATGGCCCGAATTTTTTTCGGGAAGTCTTTCGGCCGGTGGATCCCGACGTAATCCTTGATAAAGCGGGTTTCCCGGAGGCGTTTAATATTGCTGTTAATGACTTCGGGGTAATACGCGACGACGGGGCAGTTGTAATGATTATCGCTGATTCCTTCGTCGAAGTTATAGCTCATGCAGGGATAAAAGATCGCGTCGACCTTCCGGTCGAGGAGCTCTTCGATATGCCCATGCGCGATTTTCGCGGGGTAGCAGGCGGTATCCGACGGGATCGAGTGCTGCCCCTTGAGATAGATACTGCGGTTCGAGGGCGGCGAGACGACGACGCCGAAGCCGAGCGCCGTAAAAAATTTATGCCAGAAAGGCAGGAGCTCATAAAAATTCAGGACGAGCGGAAGTCCGATCGTTTCGCGCCGCATTCCCGTTTCGTCGCGATATTCGCGCAGGAGCGTTTTCTTATACTCGAACAGGTTGTATTTCGGCCTGGCAGAGAGGACCGTAATCGGCCGGTCGCACTGGTTCCCCCCGATAAAGCGCCGGTTGCCGTCGAACGTGTTGATCGTCAGCCGGCAATGATTGGTGCACTTATTGCAGACGGAGGCGCGGACGGTATGCGTGAATTTCGCGAGTCCGTCGCGGTCCATCAGCGTCGAACGTGTCTGACCTTCGTCTTCGGCGAGCCGCTTCGCGTAGAGCGCGGCGCCGAACGCGCCCATCAATCCGGAGATTCCCGGCCGGATAACTTCGCGTCCGATTTCCTGCTCAAAGGCGCGGAGGACGGCGTCGTTCAGGAACGTTCCGCCCTGAACGACGATATGATCGCCGAGCGATTCGGTATCGCGGACGCGGATGACTTTATACAGCGCGTTTTTGACGACGCTGATCGAGAGTCCGGCGGAAATATTTTCGATTGTCGCGCCGTCCTTCTGCGCCTGTTTCACGGATGAATTCATGAACACCGTGCAGCGCGAGCCGAGGTCGACCGGCTGGTCCGCGGTTAATCCCAGCCTGGCGAATTCGTCGATCGATTTCCCGAGTGCGCCCGCGAACGTCTGCAGGAACGATCCACAGCCGGAGGAACAGGCTTCATTCAGGAAGATATTATCGATTGCGCCGCCGCGAATCTTGAAGCATTTAATATCCTGACCGCCGATATCGATAATGAAGTCGACGTCAGGGTCGAATTTCTTCGCCGCGTTAAAATGCGCTACGGTTTCGACGACGCCGTGATCGGCGTGGAAAGCGTTCTTGATAATTTCTTCTCCGTAGCCGGTCGTCGCCGACGAGACGAGGCGAATCTCCGGAAATTTTTCGTAGACTTCTTCGAGGAAGGCTTTAACGAGCGGGACCGGGTTGCCGCTGTTCGAGAGGTATTTCGCGAACGCGATTTCCTCGTCTTCGTTCAACACGACGGCTTTCAGCGTCGTCGAACCGGCGTCGATCCCGATATACGCGCGCCGGCTTCCGGTCAACGGGCAATCGGTCCGTTCGGTGCGGCTGTGATGCCTTGCGTAAAAGTCGCGGTAGGCTTCCTCGTTTTCGAAAAGCGGCGGGAGGCTGTTGTAATCCCGGTTTTTTCCTGACAGCTCGATTTTCCGGATCGTGTCTTCGAGGACGATCGCGTCACCGCCATTTTCGAGCGCAGCGCCGAGGGCGACGTAGTAGAGCGAATTTTCCGGGCTGGTCCCTTCGGTTTTCAGCGCGTCGTCGAACGCGCTCCTGAGCTCGGAGAGAAACGTCAGCGGTCCGCCCAGATAAAGGATATTGCCTTCGAATTCGCGTCCCTGCGCGAGGCCGGCGATCGTCTGGTTGACGACCGCGGAGAAAATCGAAGCACAGATATCTTCTTTGCTTGCGCCCTGATTCAGGAGCGGCTGAATATCCGATTTAGCGAAAACGCCGCAGCGGGAAGCGATCGCGTAGGTTTTCTGATGCGCCCTGGCGGCCTCGTTCATCTCGCCAGGGGTCATCGCGAGCAGCGTCCCCATCTGGTCGATGAACGCGCCGGTCCCCCCGGCGCAGCTTCCGTTCATCCGTACTTCCATGATACCCGTCAGAAAGAGGATTTTCGCGTCCTCGCCGCCGAGTTCGATAACGATATCAGCTTCGGGGTTGAACGCGCGGACGGCCGCTTTCGTCGCGAAAACCTCCTGAACGAACGGGATCCTGACCTGTTCGGCGAAGCCCATCCCTGCCGAACCTGAGACGCTCAGCTGCGCGAAGGATTCTTTCGGGAAGGTGTGCGCGATATCTTTGAGCATGAAGATAACTTTTTCCGCGATCTGGGAAAAATGACGCTCATACTTTTTATAAACAATCTGATCCTGATGATTGAGGACGACGCTTTTCAGCGTCGTTGATCCGACGTCTAATCCGATTTTTAACAAAAAACAAAACTCCTTCTGGATCTGGCGGACGGGGGTGAGCTTCTCCGGATGGGTCCGCATTCTCGCGGCTGCATCCGGCGTAAACAGCCTTGAAGATACTTCATCTCTGAAATAATACTCGGATTCGCGGCGAAAAACGACTGGTCATGACATTTAAATAACGAAGAGAAAGCGGAAGATCTGCGAAATCCTCGTGAACCGTTTCGCCCGGACGGCGGTTCAGAAGATCTCGATTCAAAAAAATATTTGCGAATAAAAATATCGATTGGCGGAATGTCTTTGCGTTTTCCGGTGGTCAGAATTCTGCTGAACTTGAAATCATTTGTCCTTAAGAAACTCCTTTCGGCTGGAGCTCAAACCTGTTGCAGGAACATCCTGTTATTTTGCCCATTTCCGGAATAATGCATGCGTTGTTGATTGATTCTTATCCTGAATCCGGAAATTTGGAACATAAACTTGGGACAAAAGTCATATATTCTGGTGCTTCTGCAATGATAAAATGTAAATATGGATAGTTGTTGAATGATTTGTTAAAACGCTCCCTGGGGGCGGATTGGGGAAAGGAGACTGCGAATGAAAAGGAATCCGGCGCTTTCGATCGTTATCTTTATCGTGGCGGCGGTTTTTTTTTACGCTGCCGCGAATGTGGAGCCGACAGCGGGCCCCGCTGCGACGGGCCTTCAACAGACGCTCGATGCGCTGATCACGCCGACGCCGGCGGTATCGGTTAAAGAGATTAAGATCGCGATTCTCGTCAACGAAACGCTTGAAGCGTTCCGGACGGGGACGCCCACGCCGCTCCCGAAACCGGGAAATATCGAAACAGCGGTCTACGCTACGCTGGCGGCGCTGGAGCCGACGGCGTCGCTTTCGGCGGAGGACGTCGAAATCGCGGCGGCGGTCAGCGGCACGGTTCAGGCGCTGCTCCCGACCGCCATGGCGTCCGCGTCGCTGATGCGGACGATCGATGCGTATCGCGCGAAGATAACCGCGATCGCGTCGACGCCGGCGCCTCCGCCCGCACCCCCGGCCGTTCCGACGGCGCTTCCGCCCGCGGCATCGGCCGTCCCAACGGCGCGGGAAATCCCGGACCCGGTCGGCTGCGAAGACGCGAAGCTCGTCAGCCATGTTTCGATCCCGGACGGGACGACGCTTCTTCCCGCCCAGCCGTTTAAGAAGACCTGGCGGATTCAGAATTCGGGCAGCTGCGCCTCTCCCTGGACGCCGTCGTATCAGCTCGTTTATTCTCGTGGCGAACGCATGAACGGCCTTTGGGGCGTCCATCTTACCAAGAACGTCGGCCGCGGCGAAACGGTCGATATATCGGTCGATCTGACCGCGCCTTCGGCTCCGGGCGAATACAGTGGAATTTGGATGATGGCCGACGGGGAGGGCAACGTTTTCGGCCGTCAGTTTCAGGTCCGGATCGCCGTCGTCGACAAAGGGCTGTTCGCCTGCGCGTTGGTCGGGACGCGGCCGGACGGGCCGGGCGTCGTCGTGACGCTCAGGAATACCGGGACGGAAAACTGGTCCGAGAACGACGTCGATCTCGTTTATTCTTCCGGCGAAGCGCCGACCGCCGAGACGCGGCTCGACCTTCCCGGGAACGTCCCGCCCGGCGGGACGATAACGTTCCCGAAAATTGATTTCAATTCGGGCCGGACGCCGGGAAATTCGGTCTGGACGCTGTATAACAACGCCGAAGCGATCTGTTCGTTTGGAATCTGATCTGCCTTGGGAAAAAAGGTTCATTTTTAAATAGGAGGGAAAAACGCAATGAGAAAAAACATGTTTCGCGCCGCTTTCGCGGTTCTGATCGCGGTCTTCGCGGTTGCGGGGGCCGTATCGGCCCAGACGGACGGTATCGCGACGAGCGTCAAGCAGACGGTCGACGCGATGATTACGCCGACGCCGACGGTTTCGATTAAAGATATTAAAATCGGCGTTTTCGTCAACCAGACGGTCGAAGCGTATTATACCGGGACGCCGACGGCGACGCCGTTCCCGAAGCCGGGGAACGTCGAGACGGCGGTTTACGGGACGCTGGAGGCGATGAAGCCGACGGAGACATATACGGACGAAGAGCGGGAGATCGTAACCGCGGTCCAGGGCACGGTTCAGGTGCTCCTCCCGACCGGGACGATCGTCCCGACCGCCGACACGGCCGCGCCGCTGCGGCTGACGCTCGCGGCGTACGAAGCTGCGGCGCGGGGAACGGCGTTCGCGAACGAGGCGGAACCGCTCCTGCGGACGATCGAGGCTTATCGAGCGGAAATGACCGCGACGGCGTCGGCGCTGAACGACCCGGCGGCGATTGCACAGACGATGATGAGCCGGACTGTATCGGCGCTTCAGGCGACGGTTTCCGCGCCGCGGCCGACGGTATACCCGACCCAGCCGCCGCCACCGCCGGCCTATTATTATCCGGCGACTGTTACGGTGATTGTCCCTCCGCCGCCGAGCGTACCCTGCAACCAGTTCAGCTTTGTTCGGGATCTCAGTATTCCCGACGGATCGTACATGAAACCCAACGAGCGTTTTACGAAAATCTGGCAGGTTCAGAACACCGGAAGCTGTACCTGGAATCCGGGGTACTATCTCGCCTTATTCAAGGGGACGCAAATGGGCGCGGACCGGGTCAACGTCGACCGTTCGGTTCCGCCGGGCGGCGTTATCGACCTTTCGATCAAGCTGACCGCGCCGCCAAGCGAGGGTAGTTACCGCGGTCATTTCACGATGTATACGCCGACCGGGATCCGTTTCATGACGTCGAGCGGGTCGCAGGACGGGATCTGGGTCGATATCCGGGTCCAGGGTTCTGGCCCCGCTCCCAGCCCGACGCCCGCTGTCCCGGCGTCGCCCACACCTCCGCCGGCGCCGGAAACTTGGACCGTCCATATCCGTCATGACCTGAACGGCGGGCACTGGGGCGCGGTTAATATCGATCCGCATACGATCACGGCGCCGATCAACCAGAGCATGCCCGCGGACGGATTGGAGCAGGAGCGGAACATCGAGCCGCTAAAGG
>CALIHP010000073.1 GCA_938020565.1 uncultured Anaerolineaceae bacterium
CGGAAGGAACGGTTTTCCGACGAAAGCCTGCGTCCCGCGCTGGACCTTTCGGAAGCGTCGGCCGCGGCGAAGGCGAGCGGCTCCATGGCGCTGATCCAGGCGCTGGGAAGTATCCGGCGTCATACGCCGGCCCTGCGGGACGGGGCGTATACGGAGCTGCTGCTGACGAATCGGCAGTACGCTTTTTCGCGCGCCAACGGGGACGAGACGGCGCTGATCGCGGTCAACAACGACGATCAGCCGGTGCGCGTCGAAGTCGCGGCGTCCGGCCGTTTTATCGAAGCGCTGACTGGCGAAATCCGGGAAGCTTCGGACGGGCGGCTGCCGCTGGACCTTGGAGGGAACGATGGTCAGATCTGGATCAGGAGCAGAGCCGGATCGTAAGAAAAAGCGCAAGAAAAACGGTCTCCGGACGACGCAGCGCGTTATTAAGACCACGCCGGTCATTCGGGGACCATTTTCACTTGTAAAAGGGGCGACGCTTCCTGATAATACGGGGCTGAGGTTAAGCGATTATGTCCCCGACCTTCTCCCGGTTCTTCTCGAACCAGGCGGCCGCGAAGGGACAGGTTGGTTTGATTTTTGCGCCTTCGTCCCGCGCCGCGGCGACGACAGCCTCCATCAGCTTTTCTCCGACGCCTTTCCCGCGCAGCGACGGATCGACAAACGTATGATCCAGGACCCAGACGCCATTCTCGTCCTTTGGAAACGTTGCTTCGGCTAATTTTCCGCCTAAATCATAATCGAAATAAATAAACGATTGACCATCACGATTGAATTTCATAAAATCCCTCCAGAAAAGTATGAAAACGAACTTTCCGATCGCGCGGCGGCGCGTATGCATATAAAAAAACGCGCCGTTTATTCCGGCAGCGTTTTATAAGGCTGGAACCCTTCCCCCAGAACTTCGGCCGCGTGGCCGACGACCATGAAGGCGTTCGGATCGGCTTTGTGAATGATCCGCTTGAGCAGGTTGACTTCGGATCGGGCGATTACAACGTAAACGACCTTTTTTTTCTGACCGGAATAAGCCCCGGTTCCGTCTAAAAACGTTACGCCGTGCCCCATCCGCGTCATCACCGTTTCCGCGATTGCGTCCGCTTCTTCGCTGATAACGATGACCGAGCGGAAGACCGCCGATCCGACCGTGATCATTTCGGCTGCCTCGCCGGAGACGTAAATCGCAATCATTCCATACAGCGCTAAATCCCAGCCAAACGCGATCCCGCCGAGGATCACGGAAATCGAGTCGACGACGAGGTAGGACTGCGTAAGCGGAACGCCCAGGCGCTGGTTCAGGATCCGTCCGACAATATCGGTTCCGCCGCTGGTTCCCGATCCGCGATAAACGAGCCCGAAGCCGACCCCGAGAATCGACGCGCCGAAGAGCGAATTCAGGAGCAGGTCATGCGTCAGGGCGACCGGGCCGATCGTCTCCGTCAGGAGATCGGTAAACAGCGAAAACAAGGCGACCGCGAAAACGGTTCGCAGCGCAAATTTCCGTCCGCCTAAATAACGCCAGCCCAGAATAAACAGCGGGATATTCCCGATCAGCGTCATCGTCCCAATCGGGAGCGCCGTGTAATGATTAATAACCTGCGCCAGGCCGGAAATCCCGCCGCTGATCAGCCGTGCCGGGATCAGAAAGTAAACCATGCCCAGCGCCTGGATAAACGAACCGATCAGGATCAGCGTGTAGTCCCCGACCGATTCTTTCAGTTCCGGCCGATCGATTTTTTTAAATGAAAAAAGCTTCATTTTCCTGGCTCCATCTGAAGTCGCTCGACGAAAGGTTAAGCTAATCTTACCATCTTAATCCCCGGTTTCGCCAAACCGGTTTTCTCGATTTTAACAGATTCTTTAGAATAATTTTCTAAACGGGCCCTGAGTCGGAAACGCGAAATAACGTATAATAGTGGCAAATATATACGGGTGCGATAAAAAAAGCCGAATTTATAGGCTGATTGACTGTCGGCTGCAACGATTCTGGCAGAGCTGCGTAGATAAAGAGGAATTCGGACGGAACGTACGGGCGGATCCGTCCAAGAGGAAACAAAAAGCGATTATGAAACGTATGAAGCAATGGATGAACGGGAAACGAATGAAAAAAAAGAGCTTACGGACGATTTTCCTGTTGGGATTTTTCGGCGTGCTGGCGATGAGTGGCTGCAGCAGCGCGGATCAGTCGTTTGCGCTGCCGTCGGGGCACGGTCCGTATCGGACGGTTGAAGCGGAGATAACCGACTTTCCGCAGTCGCTCAGTCTCGTCGGGTACGTCGAGTCGGCGAAATCGGAAACGGTGAAATGGAAGGTCAACGGCGTAATTGAAAGCTGCGGCGCGGCGTCCGGGGACGCGGTTGAACGGGGCGATATCCTGGCGCGGCTGGAAAACGACTCGCTTTCTCCGACGGTTTTTGAGGCGGAGGCGACGAAGATCACCGCCGATACCGCGATTGACAGGATGCTGATCAGCGCCGCCGCCAAGGTCAAGGCCTATCAGGAGATGATCGACAAGGAAAAAGCGCTGGCGGACGCGAAAAAGTTCCTGGAAGGGCTGAATTACCCGGTCGCGAGCGCTTCGGACCTGAAGAGCGCTGAAAAGGCGATGATCGCCGCGCGCGACGCGTACGAAATCGCGCAGGCTGATTTTGAGGGTGTTAAGCTCCGCGCTGAAACGGACCCGGAACGTTATCAAAAGAAAGACGCGCTTCAAAAAGCGATGAACGCTTTTTTCCAGGCGAATAACGTTTACGTCTATTACCGCGACGGCGTCGGCGAAGCCGCAAAGGCGCAGGCGCGCGCCGCCGTCTTAACGGCGCAGGCGGCTTACGACGCGGCGGTTCGTGCGTATGAAGATTTTGGCGACCTGTCGTATAACTCAAACGAGCTGACCGCGAAGTTGAAAGAAGCGGATAAAGCGACGACGGTCGCGGACCGCCGGTCGCCGACGGCGGCGATCAGCGGGACGATCTCCGAAATGAACTGTGAAGCGGGAACCTACGTTCAGGCGAACGATATTCTGGCGAAGATTGATGATTTGAATACGCTTTACTTTCGGATTAACGCTTCTGAATTTGATCTGGATAAGCTGAAGGTTGGGATGGAAACTGATATTGTTCTGGACGCGAATCCGGGCGTCAGCCTGACTGGGTCGATCGCCGCGATCGACGCGACGGCGAAAGCGGCGGCGGACAGCGTCCCGACGTATTCCGTCCTGATTCGGATCGCGAAGCCGGCCGGCGGCGAGTCGGTTGGGAACGTTTACCCGTCGATGACCGGGGCGGCGCTGATCCATCTGAATAACCGGGAAGGCGTGCTGTCGATTCCGATCGAAGCGCTTCGGACCGACGAAAAAGGAACGTACGTAGAAAAGTTAGTTAACGATGAGCCGCGCTGGATCGACGTCGAGACAGGCGAATTCATGGCCGGGCGGGTTGAGTTATTGGGGACCTCGATTCAAAGCGGAGATCGGCTGGTTGTTCCGGACGTTCTTCCCGCTGGATTGAGCGAACCGTAAAATCTGGATAAAGGAAACGCATTAAACATGATGGCAAATTCAATTCAAGGAAATCCGAAAAAGAAATCGAAGCGGTCGATGATCGTTATCCTTATTTTGCTGCTGATCCTGGCGGCGTTGGTTGTTCTGATCTGGACGACGTACAGCGCGATGCTTCGCGAATATCAGGCCGCGCGGGAAGCGATCGCGAACGCGCCGGTTCAGACGGCGGTCGTTGAGCGTGGTGATTTATCGGAGGCGATCGATGATCTGACCGGGACGCTGCGCTCGAAACAGAGCGTTTCGCTGTACTGGAAAGCGGCGGGAACGGTCGGGTCGGTTGACGTCGCTCTCGGCGACAAAGTCGAGAAGGGCCAGGTTTTAGCCGAACTCGACGAAGGCACGATCAGTTCGACGATCAACGAAGCGGCGGTTACGAAAGAAAAGAAAGAGAAAGAACTTGATAACCTGATCACGACCGACCTGGCGTTGGCGACTGCGTATAACAAGATGATCACGGCTAAAAAAGCAATCGACACTGCGCAGGACGCAATTCATGCGCTCAGGCTGGCCCGGAAGAATACGACTGAGCTCAATACTTATTATCAGGATTACCTCAACGCTCAGGCTCAGTATCAGGAAGCGCTCGCTTCCTTCGAGGAGCTGAAAGACCGGCCGGTTGACGATTTCGATCGGCAGATGGCGGCGTCGATGGTCGATGGGGCGAAGTCGGGGGTCGCGAGCGCCGAAGCGAAGTACAACTGGTACAACGGCGAAGCCGACCCGCTCGAACTGAAAAAAGCCGAGGCGACGCTTAAGCTCCGCGAGGCTGAATACGAAGACGCGGTCCGTGATTATGAGAAAATCATGAACGGTCCGACCGCGGATCAGATCCGATCGCTCGAAGCGGAGATCAACGCAGCCGCGGCGACGATGAAAACCGCGCAGATTATCGCCCCGATTACAGGGGTTATTACCGAGGTCAAGGCGGCCCCGCTTGACGTTATTCAGGCGAACGCCGCCGGGATCGTCAACGAAACGCTGGCGATCCGGATGGACGATCTTTCGAGTTATTACGTCGACGTCGATGTGCATGAGAACAAAATCAACGCGATTCAGCTCGGGCAAAAAGTCGAACTGACGTTTGACGCGGTACCTTTTGAAACGTTTACCGGAACGATTTCGAATTTTTCGACCGTTGGAACGGTTACGAATAATGTGGTTAAGTATTCCGTAACGGTCAAGCTTGACGGCGTCAGTCCGGAGCTGAAGCCCGGGATGGTCGCTGACTTGAAAATTATTACGGAAGAATATAACGACGTGCTGACCGTCCCGGCTACTGCGGTTGGAATGAACATGAATGGCGAGTCGGTTGTCGCGGTTCAGGACGCCGACGGCTTGTTCACCGACGTTGTCGTTACCGTCGGATATTCGAACGGAAAAGAAACCGAGATCTCTTCGCAGAGCGGCGGTATTTCCGAAGGGACGATCGTTCGCCGCGATTATATCAGCGGGCTGATCCCCGGATTCGGCGGGCCGGCTGTCCCGAGCCTGTTCGGATGGCCGCTCCCCGGTTTTGCCTCGGATCAAGGCGCGCCGGAGATACCGATGAGCGCTGGATTTGTCGCGAGCGGGGATATGATCCCCGGAGGCGGAGCTCCGGCGGAGATGAACGGCGCGGTCATGCCGCAGGACGCCGTTCCGGAAAATATGGCTCCGGAGGATATGGCTGCGGGGGCGGAAGGCCCGATGACGGCCGGACCGGGCGCGGAAGCGGAAGCCCCGATGACGGCCGAGCCAGGCGCGGAGGCGGAAGCCCCGGCGGATTCGCCGGCGAACTGAATCAGGCGCGCCGCGCGGTTTCCGGCGCGATCAGCGATTATGGATACGGGTCCCGGTGGTTGGGACCCGACAGGAAGAAAAGAGATTTGAATGACAGAACGAAAAGACCAAAACGTAATTCATACCGAACACCTCTGCAAATATTATGCGTTGGGGGACGTTGAGGTACGGGCGCTTCACGATATTTCGATTGATATCAACTACGGCGAATTCGCCGCGATCATGGGTCCCTCCGGATCGGGAAAGTCGACGTTGATGAATATTCTGGGCTGTTTGGATCGACCGACGTCGGGGAGCTATCTTCTCGACGGAACGGAAGTTTCCGAAATCAGCGATAACCGCCTCGCGGAAATCCGTAACCGTAAAATCGGTTTCGTTTTCCAGAGCTTCAACCTGCTGCCGCGGATTTCGGCGTTGGAAAACGTCATGCTGCCGCTGCTGTACTCGAAAAATAAATCGAGAGCGCGCGACCGCGCCCTCGAAGCGCTCGAACAGGTTGGCCTCGCGAAGCGCTCGAAGCATAAGCCGAAGGAGCTTTCCGGCGGTCAGCAGCAGCGCGTCGCGATCGCGCGCGCGCTCGTCAACGATCCGGAGATTATCATGGCGGACGAACCGACCGGAAACCTTGATTCGAAATCCGGGAAAGAAATCATGCAGCTGCTGATCCGGCTGAATAAGGAAAACGGGAAGACGGTCCTGATGGTGACGCATGATCCCAAGATCGGCGCGGTTGTCCCGCGCGTGATTTCCGTGTTTGACGGGATGCTCGGGTCGCAGGAGGAGCAGGAAATCCTTCAGTCCTGGCGCCAGATCGATTATAGTCAGGCGACCGAGGAAGAACGGGCGGCTGTTCGCGAAATGATCGCGGAAAAAGCCCGCGCAAAGGCCGAATTTAACACGGCGAACGGGATCGCTGAGTCTGAAGAAGACGTTCACGCGGGAAACGCGTCCGCCGCGGAGGCGATCGCCGAGGCGTTCGGAAACGGCGGAAACGGCGCGGCGGAAAAGGAAGCGAAGTAGGGAGGCCGGGAAACGATCCGGGACAAGGCGAGATGGGATTGCGGCGCCTGATATCCGAGGCTTTTCAGACCCTTCGGTCGAATAAGGGCCGTTCATTTTTGACGTTGATCGGAATCGTTATCGGGATCAGCTCGGTCATTACGATTATTTCCGTTGGGCTCGGCGTCCAGGCGTATATCGACATGGAAACGTCGTCTCTCGGCGCGAACGTGGTCATGATCCGGGCGGGGAATTTCGTCGGCAGCGAAGACGGATATTCCCTGATTTCCCGCGGCGATCTGAACGAAATCTGCGGCTTGCCTTATGTTATCGACTGTACGCCGGTCGTTGAAGCGATTAAGGTCGCGGGCGGCGCCGGGGACCGCTCGGTCAACCTCATTCTCTACGGGTACAGCGAGTCCGGTATCGATCTGGCCGGGAACGAGCTCGTTCATGGACGCGGCTATACAAAGGAAGAGATCCTTGACGCGTCGCCGGTTATCGTCACCTGGCAGCCGGTCGCGGAACGGCTCTTCCCCGGCGTTTCGAACGGGGCGATCGGCGAAAAAATCCTGATCGATAACGTTTCGTACGAAATTATCGGCGAGTATGCCGAACGCGGCTTCGGTCAGGCGGTTACGGCGCAGTTCAGTTTCGCGTCCGTTCCGTATACCGCGATGCAGCTCCGGCACCTCGACGCAGACCGGAACCATTATGCCAGGATGATGGCGTTTGTCGATTTATCCGCTAAGCCGATCGGCGAGGCGATGGACGAAATTGAGGCCCTGCTCCGCCGGCGTCATCAGATTACCGGGAGCGAGCGATCCGATTTCATGATCACGACGTCAACTGAGATGCTTGGCATGATTGAAACGGTGACGAAGACGTTCGTGATCTTCCTCTCCGGGGTCGCGGGAATTTCGCTTCTTGTCGCCGGGATCGGGATCATGAATATCATGCTGGTTACGGTTACCGAGCGGACCCGGGAAATCGGGCTGCGAAAAGCCGTCGGCGGGACGAACTTCGATATCCTGACGCAGTTCCTTTTTGAGGCCGCCGTGCTGTCGATGGTGGGCGGGCTGATTGGAATCGCGCTGGGGCTGGGAGCGTCGTTCTGCCTCGAAGCGGTATTCCGTTCGCTGGGGAACGGGTTTGAAATGATCCGTGCTCAGGTGGATGTCGGGGTGGTCGGGCTGACCGTCCTGTTTGCCGGGACCTTTGGAGTGGTATTCGGTTTCGCGCCGGCGCGGAGAGCGGCAAAGATGGAACCGGTTCTGGCGCTGCGTTCGGAATAACCCGGTGGAACGCAGGATGGAACAGAAAAGGGAAAGTATTGGATGAATATAAAGTTTTTACTCTTGGAAGCGTTAAGAAACTTACGGGCGAATAAGGGCCGTTCGTTGTTAACGATTTTGGGGATTCTGATTGGCGTCAGTTCAGTTATTATGATGACTGGAATTGGGTTAGGCGTTCGCCGTACATTGAACATCCAGCTTTCAGATCTGGGAACCGACGAGATTTATATCTACGAAGGATATTATTCGAGCGAAGGAATGAGCGCGTTCGCCCGGTTGACGAAGGGCGATTACGACGCGATCTGCTCGCTGCCGATTATAAAAGACTGCAGCCCTGAAATCGGCAACAGCTATCCGGTCGTCGGCGAAGGGGGCGCCAGCGCGACGGCGAACCTGTCCGGGTATAGCGAGGCATATTATCGAAACGAAACGCTGAAGCTCGCTTCCGGGCGGAATTTTACGAAATCTGAGGTCGAAGGCGCCGCCATGGTTGTTCTGCCCGACGAAAACGCGGTCATGCGTCTTTTTCCGAACGATACACCTGAAACGGTTATCGGGAAGAAAATCAAGATTCGGGATCTGAATTTTGAAATTATCGGTGTTCTAAAGAATTCGAGTACGACGATTTCTTATGGGAATATGATCATGGCGTCGGTCCCGTATACGGCGATGACGCTTCGGTTAAGCCCGGACCGACGGATCAATATCGCCTCGATGATCGCGTTTATCGATCCGGAGAAAACGACCGCGGCTGAGGCGACGACCGTGATTACCGCGCTCCTTCGCGAACGGCATTCGCTTTCCGAGACCGATTCAGACGATTTTACGATCCAGCAGGCGCAGGAATATATCGAATCGACCGATCGGATTTCAAAGTCGTTCGTGATCTTTCTCGGCGGCGTTGCGGCGATTTCGCTCCTTGTCGGCGGGATCGGGATCATGAATATCATGCTCGTCGTTGTCTCGGAACGGACCCGCGAAATCGGGCTTCGGAAAGCGATTGGGGCGAAGAAAGCCGATATCCTGACGCAGTTCCTTTTTGAATCCGCGATCTTATCTCTTTTCGGCGGATTTGTCGGGATTTTCTTCGGTGTCCTGACGTCGGAAATTCTTGCGGTCCTGCTGCGCTCGTCGGGACAGGGTTTTGATGATTTTTCGGTGGTGATCAGCGCGCCGATCCTGTTCGGAGCGCTGCTGTTTTCGGCGATGTTCGGGCTGTTTTTCGGATTTTATCCGGCGAACCGTGCCGCAGAGCTTCAGCCGGTCACCGCGCTTCGATCGGAATAAAAAAATACCGGCGTTCCGCTTCTTCGCCGTTAGCCTGGAGAAGGATCATCTGGAACGCTTGAAAGGAAAGAACTTATGAATTTACTCGCGTCTATACGGGAATCCCTGCGGAGCCTGCGCGCGAATCGGATGCGTTCCGGGCTGACGATGCTGGGGATCTTTATTGGAATCGGCGCGGTAATCGCGATGTCTTCGGTGGGTTTCGGCGTTCAGAAAAGTATGACGTCGGAATTCGAAGCGCTGGGCTCGGATAAGCTTGAAATCTTTTCGGGAAGCGTGACGCAAAATGTCCGCAACCAGAAACAATTATCAGCGAGCGACGTTGAAGCGATCAGGAAGGTCCCCTTCGTCGCCGCGGTTTCGTCGACGCTTCAGATCGGAAACGCGACGGTCTCCCGCGAAGATATTTCGAGCGCATCGCCCGTGACCGGCGTCGACGCCGGTTACTTCGAGACTCAGGGCGCTTCGTTCGCCGCCGGCCGCGGCTTTTCCGAAAAAGAGTCCGCAAGCGGCGCGTTCGTCGCGGTCATTGGGAGCGATATTCGAAAGCGCTTCTTCAGCGACGAAACGGAGGCGGCGATTGGGCGATCTATCCGGATTAATAATCAGGTGTATACGGTCGTGGGCGTCTTGAATCCAAAGAACAGCGGTATGGGCGGGTCGCTGAACCGCGCCGTTCTCGTTCCGATGGGGACGATGGAAAACCGGCTCCTTCCCGCGCAGCGGGGAAAGCGGCAGACGATCGACGTCAAGGTCAGGACGAACCTGATTTCGATTACAGCGGCTGAAAAGGAAATCAAGGATGTCCTGCGCGAGCAGCACGGGATCGAAGCGAATGGCGCCGACGATTTTTCGATCATGAATATCGGAACGTATCTCGAAACGTTCAATCAGGTTTTCACGGTTTTCGTCCTCTTCATGAGCGCGGTTTCCGGGATTTCGCTCGTCGTTGGCGGAATCGGAATTATGAATATTATGCTCGTGACCGTTACTGAACGGACGAAAGAAATCGGGCTTCGAAAAGCGATCGGCGCGAACAGCGGCAACATTCGCATGCAGTTCCTGATCGAATCGGCGGTGCTCTCGCTCGTCGGCGGTATTTTGGGTATTTTATTCGGTATCGCGTTGGCGTATCTGATTGGGTTTATCGCGAGCTCGATGGGCTATCCGATCGACCCGGTGATCAATCCGATGATGATCCTGAGCGCATGCGGTTTTTCGATTATGATAGGTATATTTTTCGGGGTTTACCCGGCGGGCCGGGCCGCGGCGCTCCAGCCGGTCATCGCGCTCAGGACGGAGTGAAGCGGAAGGGCGCGTATGGAAAGGATTTGGATGAAAAAAAAGATTGAGAACGATTGGGAGCGAATCGGAACGAAGCTTCTGGGAGGCGTTGTTGCCGTCTTGCTGACGCTGATGCTTGGATTGGCCGCGGGCTGCGCCCCGTCGGGGGCGTCAGCGCCGGACGCCGGCATGGTGGATGAATCAGCCTCAGAGGTGTACACCGTTCAAACCGGGACGCTTAAGAAGTCGATTGAATTCCTTGGAAATATCGAGTACGAGCAGGCGGCGAAATTAAAATGGGAAACGGGCGGCGTGATCGGCGCCGTGAACGTCAGCGTCGGAGACCGGGTCAAAAAGGGCGATATCCTGGCGGAGCTGACGACGGATTCGCTGTCGACGGCGGTCCTGAACGCGGAAAAGGAACTGGTGTCCGCGATGGACGCCGCCGCGGACGTCATGGTTTCCGAGGTCAAAAAATATCAGGCGCTGGCGACGCTGGCTTTCGACGAGGTCTCGCTGAAGGCGACGAAGGCGGCGCAGGAAAAGCTCTATTATCCGCGGGGAACGTCGCAGGATCTGGAGATGGCTTACGATTCGCTTCAGTTGGCCGAAAAGAATTTCGGCTACGCTAAGCAGGATTTCATGAACGTTTTGGATAACTATAAAAGCTGGGGCGAGGACGAAACGCGCGCGACGTATTTCGAATCGTATCAGCAGAATTATCAATCGCTTCAGAGCGCTTATGCGAAGTGGAAATACCTGCGTCAGGCTCCGGAAGCGGTCGAGTTAGCGTTTGCTCAGGGAGCGGTTGCTAACGCGCAGCGGATTTATGACGAAGTCCTGAAGGAATTCAATTCATACAGCTCGATTCCGCGGGCAAAGGACCTGAAGAGCGCGAATTCCGCCGTCGATCTCGCTGAAAATACGTATGGACAGCGGTATATTACCGCTCCGTTCGACGGGTTGGTCGCGAGCGTCAGCGCTGAAGTCGATCAGGTCGTCGCCAAGGATACCGACGCGATTCAGCTTGTCGACGATTCTGCGTATTACCTCGAGGTTCAGGTCAACGAGGTCGATCGCGATAAGGTCGCCGTAGGTCAGCCAGTCGCGATCCGGATCGACGTTCTTCCCGGACGTACTTACGCGGGAAAGATTATTAAGATGGATAACGCCGCCGTCGTTTCGAATTCCGGAATTAAATTCGCCGCGCTGATGAAGCTTGACACGCTGGATCCGGAGATCAAGGCGGGAATGTCGGCGTCGGTCGAGTTCCCGACGGCGACGATTGAGGACGTCCTGCTGGTCCCGGTCAGCGCGATTACGACGAAGAATGGCGTTCGGACGGTTCAGCGGATTACGGCGAATGGGACGGAACCGGTCGAGATTACGATTGGACGTGTCAATACGTTTGCCGCTGAGGTTACCGGCGGCGGGCTGCGGCCTGGGGACCGGCTGTCGGTTCCGTCGATCGATCCGCGCTTTTACGAAGTCAGCGGAATCGCCGCTCCCGAAGCGTCGGTTCAAAAATAGAACTGCAAGTTTTCGCGCGGAGCCATTCAGGCGGTGCCGCGCGGATAAAATACGAGGAAGATAAAGATGGATCGTAATATTCAGGTTGAGAAGAAGAACCGGGTTCCCGGCTGCGTGATTGCTTTGCTTATTTTGTTGATTCTGATCGCCGGCGGGATTTTATATGTATTGAAGAGTGGGATGGTTTCTCAGGGGCCCTCTCCTGACATGCTGGGATCGTTGATGGGATCGTCGACGACGACGGTGGCGCATGGAAATCTGACCGCCGCGATTGACGAGGCGTCGGGAACTGTCCGTTCTAATCGCAGTATTACACTGAAATGGAAAACGACCGGAACGGTTTCGGCGATTCACGCCGCGATCGGCGACCGGGTCAAAAAGGACGAGGTTTTAGCGGAACTGAGCCCGGATACGCTTCCGGTTTCGGTTCTGTCGGCGTCCGTTGAGCTGGCTCAGGCTCAGGAAGATTATGCGAAGCTTGAAAATACGGCGGAACGGATCGCGAAAGCGCTGAGCGAGCTCGTCACAGCCCAGAAAGCGGTTGACGACGCGAAGCAGGCAGTCGCGGACCTGGACCCGAATCTGGCGTCGTCGGATGCGGTCCGAATTGCGTATGAGAACTACCAGAAGGCGCAGGCGCAATTCGACGCGTCGAAGGACAAATTTGAAGAGGTTCGCTCCGCCGATCCCGATAACGATGCGCGGAAAAAGCGAATCGGCGACGTCGTCGGCTATCGGAACGCGCGCGATAACGCGCTCGCGGAATACCGGCGTTACCTGAACGGCGGAGACGCGCTTGAACGCGAGATCCGCGAAGCTGCGCTGCAGCTGGCGGAGGCGACGCTCATCGAAAAACAGCAGGCATACGAAGACGCTAAAGCCGGCCCGACCCAAGCCGAGTTAGCGGCGGCGCAGGCGAAAATTTCCGCAGCTCAAACGACGATCGATTATGCGAAGCTGATCGCGCCGTTCGACGGCGTAATTACGAAGCTTGACGCGAAGGTTAATGAGACGATCACCTCTGATCAGGTTGACGTAACGACCGCGGCTCAGATCGACGATTTGTCGCAGCTCTTTGTCGATATTGCGGTATCGGAATTGGAAATATCGCAGGTGAAAGTGGGTCAGGAAGCGACCGTCCAGTTCATTTCGATTCCGGGCCGCGTTTATCATGGCGTCGTGTCTTCGGTCGCGGATACCGGGAAAACGGATACGAATAATAACTCGGTAAGCTTTACCGTCACGATCCGGCTGACGGACGCGGACGCCGCGGTCGTTCCGGGATTAACGGCGGATATTCAAATTCCGATTGCAAGCGCGACGGACGTGAATTACCTGCCGATTCAGGCGGTGTACATGGAAGATGGGCAGGCGTATGTGAATCGGATCGAAGCCGACGGCTCGACGACGAAGATTCCTGTCGAATTGGGCGTTATGAGCGGCTTGCATGTCGAAGTGAAGTCTGACGAGCTCTCCGAGGGACAGGAGGTCGAGACGTTTGATAAAAGCGGCTCGGACGATATGAATAGCATGCCGCAGATCATGTTTTTCTGACGCGGGTCGGAATTCTGGCTTTATGGCTGCCTCATGCGGTCCACGTGAATCGCTGGGGCGGCTTTTTTTATGAACATCCTGATTTCAGATTGTAGGGATGAATTTGGAATGTGTGCTGGCTGCGCACTGAAAGCAGGACGGGCTTTGGTAGAATGATAGCAGGGGCGTTACGGAGGCCGATCCGTAAGGGCCTGAGTTAAAAAAGCAGAAGGTAAAGTCTCATGAAATTTTGGCGGGAAAGTTTCCCTGCTTTTCGATCCCGCGGTTTTCAGGGAAAGCGGTTCTTATTGTGAGAAAGGTGGTAAAAATTTGTATCAGAGTTCACGCTTATTACTCGAAAGACGAATCGCGCTCCTTTATGGGGCGGAGTCGCTCCCAATGGCGGCGCTCGATTTGGTCATGAAAGAGATGTGCGCGATTCGTGGATTTCGGCGGTTCGATGGAAGCGATTTTTATATGCATTGCGTCGACGTCGCTAACTTTTTAATCTCATACGGGATTACGGATCGGGACGCGATCGTTGGCGCGCTGCTTCATGACATGATCGAGGACGTCCCCGGCTATACTGAGGAAGGTCTGGCGGTTCTCTTCGGTGAGAAACCGGCGCGCTATGTGTCGCTGGTCAGTAAGAAACCGGACTGCGATTATCACGACCCTGCCGTTCTTACCGGGTATTTGGACGAAATATCCGCGGACGTTTACGCTGCCGCGATTAAGACTGCCGATCGGATGCATAACATGTCGACGCTTTTTGAAGCCGGGATCGAGAAACGCTATCGGAAGGCGATCGAGACAGAAACGTACTTCATTCCGTTCTTTAAACAGTGCAGAAAGCGATATCCGCGATACGAAAGTCTTTTTCAGGCGGCGAAAACGCATATCCAGCCGCTGATTTTCGAGATCAAGTCGCATTACGCGGATTATTGTGAATTGAGCCGGCTGCGAGAGAGGAATGAGGCGGATCAGTGTGCTGATTTATAGAAGGCGTACTGATTGGTTGAAATCCTGTTCACTGCGGAAATGATTTTAGCTGCCGCTAAAATAGCGCAGCGTCAGATGTGGATAAAATCTGACGCTGCGCTCTGTTTTTATTGGATCGGGGCGTTTACGCTTTCGGATCCATAGACATGGGTTCTATCCCGGCGCGCTTTGATATAATCATCCGCAGTTGAGACATCCTGCATGAAACGAGGAAATATGCCATGCGAATCTTAATCAGCGCGGACATGGAAGGGATCAGCGGCGTCTGCCGCTGGGAGCAGGTCGCGCCCGGCAGTCCCGAGTATCCAACGTATCAGAAGCTTATGACCGCGGAGGTTAACGCCGCGATCCGCGGGGCGTTCTCCGGCGGGGCGTCGGAGGTCATCGTTCATGACGGGCATCACCGCGGTCAGAATCTCCTCCCCGACGCGCTCGACGCCCGCGCCGAACTCAGCCGTGGGACGAGTTCGCCGTTTTGCATGATGACCGGGATCGAAACGGGCGTCGACGCCGTTTTTACCGTAGGTTACCACGCGAGATCCGGGAGCGCGCCGGCGATCCTGGCGCATTCGATGGACGATCATATCCTGTCGTATAAGGTTAACGGGCTCGAAGTCGGCGAATTCGGGCTGAGCGCGATTCTCGCGGGCTGGTTCGAGGCGCCGGTTCTTTTCGGGAGCGGCGATCAGGCGTTCGCCGCCGAGGCCGGCGAGCTGGTTCCGGGAATCGAGACTGTGACGGTCAAGCTCGCGACTGGTTATTATTCCGGGATCTGCTTTGCGCCGGAGAAGAATCAGGTTGCGATCGAAGCCGGCGCGAAGGCGGCGGTCGAGCGCTTCGGCGCCGGGTGCGGCCCGAAGCCGTTTCAAGTCAGCGTTCCAGCGACGCTTGAGGTCAGCTACGCCGAACCGTTTTCCGCCGAAAAGGCGGCCGAGCTCCCGTTCGTAAAACGCGAAAGCGGACGGACTATTTCGGTTTTCTGCCGGACAGTCATGGAAATATATCGTTACGCGGACATGATGGCGTCGTTTAAGGGATAAACGCTGTCCGTGTCGGAGATTTATCATTGATGAGAACGATTTCAAAACCGCGCGGGAACGCGGAGGATCGTGTATTTATCTATCGGGCGATTTGGATCACCTTTTCGGGGAATTTGCTTCTCGCCGGGCTTAAATTCTATCTTTCGCGGTTGTCGCCTTCCTCGGCGCTGTATTCGGACGCGCTGAACTCGATTTCGGATGTTATTTATTCGCTGATGGTCATTCTGGGTTTGATTCTGGCGATTCGTCCGCCCGACAGCGATCATCCGCAGGGCCATACCCGTTTTGAACCGCTGCTCGCGATTGTGATCAGTTTTTCGATGGGCTGGGCGGGAGTCGGGGCGCTTCTTAACGCGATCGAGAAGATCCGGAAGGGGGCCGAACCGTTCGCGATTGCGCTGCCGATCGCGGCGCTGGCGTTTTCCACGGCGATCAAGGGGGTGATGTACCTGCTCATTAAGCGGATCGCCGATCAGGTTCAAAGCGCGACGCTGAAGGCGAGCGCGGCGGATAATCTCGCGGATACGGTGACGTCGTTTACCGCGGCGGTCGGGATCGTTTTAAGCCGGGTCGGATTTCCGATGGCCGATCCGATCGCGGCGATTCTGGTCGCGCTCTGGATTTTTCGGGCAGTTCTCGGCTTGCTGAACGAGAATCTGGGCTTTCTGACTGGGGCCGGAATCGAGGACGCGGAGCGAGAGGCGATTTATGCTGCCGCGAGAAGCGTGCCCGGCGTCCTCGACGTGCATCAGATTATCGGCGAGCATATCGGTTCCAGGCATGTCATCGACATACATATCAACGCCGACGAGGAGATGAGGCTTTGCGATGTGCATGAGATGATCAGTGAAATCGAACGGCGGGTGTACGCGCTGAGTAAGGATATCGAACGGGTTTATATTCATGTCGAGCCGCCGGGGTATGATTAGAGGTACCGTTTCGCTGAAATCCACGTATATCCGAACTGACGCGCGGTCATTTCTTTTATAATTACCCCCATGAAAGTAGTTATCCAACGTGTATCGCATGCGTCCGTCAGCGTCGGCGGAGCGCTTCTATCCAGGATCGACGCAGGCCTGCTGATCCTGTTGGGGATCCGCCAGGGAGACAGCGCCGAGCAGGTTTCAGCGATGGCGCGGAAGATTGCCGCATTGCGGATTTTTACCGACGCGGAAGGGAAAATGAACTTATCGGTTCTCGATATCGCCGGCGCGGCGCTCGTCGTGTCGCAGTTTACCCTCTGCGCCAATACCCGGAAGGGGAACCGTCCCTCGTTCGTCGAGGCTGAAAAACCGGAGCGGGCGGAAGGCCTGGTGAACGATTTCGCGGACGAGCTTCGCCGGCTCGGCGTCCCGACGCAAACCGGAAAATTTGGCGCGTCGATGCAGGTTGAACTGCTGAACGACGGTCCGGTAACGATCGTTTTGGAAAGCTAAGGCTCTCCGTCCGGAAGACAGGTCCCCTATGGCGGTTTCAGAAAAAATCGCGAATATTCTGGCAACGCTCCCGGATCGTCCGGGCTGCTACCTGATGAAGGACCGGGAGGACCAGCTCCTCTACGTCGGGAAAGCGGTCAATTTGAAAAATCGCGTCCGCTCTTATTTTCATTCTCCAGGGCAGCAGACGCAGAAGACACGGCGCATGGTCAGCCTCATCGATCATATCGAATGGATCGTCGTCGATTCGGAGCTCGAGGCGCTGATCCTCGAAATGAACCTGATTAAGAAGAACCGCCCGCCGTTCAACGTTCAGCTTAAAGACGATAAACGTTATCCGTATATTAAAATTTCGTTTCAGGACCCCTACCCTAAAATCAGCGTGACCCGCCAGCTCGAATCCGACGGGGCGCGCTACTTCGGCCCGTATACTTCGGTCTGGGCGGTCAATCAGACGCTCGACCTGCTGCGGCGGATTTTCCCGTATCATACCTGCGATCGCGATCTGACCGGCGCGGATCAGCGCGCCTGCCTGTACTACGATATCAAGCTCTGTCCCGCCCCATGTACCGGGAAGATCAGCCGTGACGATTACCGCGCGTCGATGGAGAATATCGCGTCGTTCCTGTCCGGCGATACCGACGAAATTATCGATTCGTTGACGGCGAAGATGAACGATGACGCGGAGGCGCTTCGTTACGAAGTGGCGGCGATTCGCAGGGATCAGATTCGCGCGATCGAGCGCGTCGTCGAGCGCCAGCGGATCGTGACGACCGATGAGCTGAATTCGGACGTGCTCGCCATGGCGCGGATCGAGAACGAAGCCTGCGTTCAGGTTTTCTTTATCCGAAAGGGGAAGCTCATCGGTCAGGACTATTTCATCATGAACGAAACCGAGGACGAGAACGACGAAGAAATCCTTTCCGGCTTTATTAAGCAATTCTACTCAAAATCGGTAAACGTTCCCGACCGGATGTACCTGCCGATCGAGATTGAAGAACGGCGGATTATTCAGCAATGGCTTCGGCAGGATCGGCGCAATCCGAAGGTTCAGCTCCAGGTCCCGAAAAGCGGGAACCCGAAAGAGCTCGTCAGCATGGCGACCGAGAACGCGATCGAGACGCTGCGCGCGCTGAAGACGCAGTGGGCCAACGATACCCATAAGCAGAGTCAGTCTCTTGCGGAGTTGGAAACCGCGCTGGAGCTTCCGCGGACCCCGAATCGGATCGAATGCTACGATATTTCGAATACACAGGGGACGCTCTCGGTCGGATCGATGGTCGTTTTTGAGCAGGGTATTCCGCGCAAGGCCCATTACCGGCGTTTTAATATCAAAACGGTCGAAGGACCGAATGACTTCGAATCGATGACAGAGGTGCTGACGAGGCGGCTGAAACGCTGGCAGTCGGCTCAGGAAAAGGATAACAGGACCGGCGGGAGGATCGACGAGTCGTTCGCGCTCCTTCCCGACCTGATTATCATGGACGGCGGTAAGGGACAGCTCGGACGCGCGGTCGAGGTCCTCCGTGAGTTCGACCTCTTCGGGCGGATTTCCGTCGTCGGACTGGCGAAGCGGGAGGAAGAACTTTTCCGTCCGTTCGAATCGGATCCGATCCTGCTTCCGCGCCGATCGGAGGGGCTTTACCTCGTTCAGCGGGTTCGAGACGAGGCCCATCGCTTCGCAATCACAGCGCATCGCAACCGCCGGACCAGATCCGGACTGACGTCCGAATTGGAGAAAATTCCCGGAATCGGCCCGGTCAAGCGCAAGGCGCTGATGAAAAAGTTCGGATCGACCGAGGGAATCGCCAAAGCGACTGCCTTTGAGCTGACGCGTGTCTCCGGCATTACGCAGTCGAACGCTGACGCGATCCGCGCCTATTTCGGTGGGGAGTAGGGCGAAACAAACAGGGAAGGTTCCGCGCGGGATTTCCTTACGGGCTCAGGAAAGCTCTGGGAGCCCGGCGCCGTTGATTATCGCCTCCCGCCTCGATCCGGCTGGAACCCCATCGTTTTCAGCACAGCCGGATTATTCATCCAGTTCTTCGCCGTCTTCACCCGCAGCTCCAGGTACGCCTTCCGATCGAGAAGCTTCTCGATCTCGACGCGCGCGTCGGTCCCGATTTTTTTCAACATCGATCCGTTCCGACCGATGACGATGCTTTTATGCGCTTCGCGGTCGAGGAGGAGCGTCGCCTGAATGTACGACTGCGTATCGCTTCGGTCGACAAATTCGTCGATCCGGACGCCGATCGAATGTGGGATTTCTTCGTCAAGGTTCATCAGCAGCGCTTCGCGGATCAGGTCGCGGGCGATCTCGCGCTCGTACAGGTCGGTGATCTGGTCCGGGTCGAAGAAGCGCGGACCTTCCGGGAGCCGTTCGATCAGCGTTTTCAGCAGCTCGGCGCAGCCCATGCCGGTTTGCGCTGAAATCTCAATAAACGACGCGCCGGGAAGCGCGCTTCGGAAGTCCGCACCGGGATTCTCGCGGCTCTTCCCGCGGAGGAGGTCGATTTTATTCAGCGCGACGATAACGCTCCCGGACAGGTTCAATTTTCGAAACGTTTCCGCGATCGCCGCGTCGTCGGCGCTGATCCGTTCGGACGCGTCGACGATCCAGAGGATCCAGTCCGCGTCGGTAAACGTTCCTTTGGCCGCGTCGTTCATGATCTCGCCCAGCTTATTCTTCGCGCGGTGGATTCCCGGCGTGTCGATCAGGATCAGCTGCGCGCTGTCGGTCGTGATAATACTGAGCTGGTTCCGCTGCGTCGTCTGAGGACGGGGGGAGACGGCGGCGATTTTCTGGCCTAAAAGGCGGTTCGTCAGCGTCGATTTCCCGACGTTCGGTCGGCCGACGACGGCGACGTAGCCCGATTTAAACGGCTCCGCCGCGTGGGGGATCTCATCGTTCGAATTCAGCAGCGTTTCGGTCATCTGGATTCTCCTTCGGTTCGGACGGGCGCGCCTCGATGGGCGCTGTCCATGCCATTTTCTCTTTTTTTGCGTGCGGATAGCGTTTAATTTCGATTTCGCGCCGGAGCGCGTCGGTCTTCGAGGCGACTTCTTCTAAATAAACGAGCTCCACCGGCCGGTGCGTCCGCGTGTAGGCTCCGCCGGCGCCGCTGTTATGCTGCCTGACGCGGCGAACAGGATCCCCCGTCCAGCCGGTATAAAAGCTTCCGTCAGCGCAGCGGACCATATAGCAGTAATAGCGCTTCGCCGGCCGCGGGGCCTCGGACGCGCCGCCCTCGCTCAATTCTTTTTTTTTCCGGACAGGAGGCCGCCTAAAAAGAACTGGCTCAGCGTTTCGCTCATCGAAGTCCGTTCCGGTTTGACCTCCGCTTCGGAGCGCCAGGCGGCTTTTTCATACTGCTCGATCCAGGTCCGACGGCTGGCGCTCGTTTCGTCAAAAAAACGGCTCAGCCTTTCCGCGTCTTCGTCGCGGAGCGCGTCGCGGAGTTCCTTCAGCGCCGCGGTCGCCTCATGGATCGCCAGCAGCGCGTTTTCCCGGTTCGCCAGCAGTTCCAGCGCGCGGTTGAGCCCTGTCTCGTCCTGGTTCCCGATCCCGCTCAGCGCATGGAACGGTTTCCCGCCGAGCTTGCGTTGGTCGCTCCAGCCCTGACCGCGGAAAGCGGCGGCTGAAAACGCGGCCGCGGCGATTTTCGGCGCAAGCTCCGACCGCGCCGTCAGCGCGTCGATTTCCGCCGGCGCGAAAAACGCGCTATGCGCCCCCAGCAGGATCGCGAAGTCTTGCGCTAAACGCAAAAGGTCCGGATCGGTCGTTTCCGTCGCTGCGATCGTCAGCGTCCCGTCCTTGAACAGGTCTTCGCGCGCGCTGCGCCAGCCTTCCTGCGCCTCGGCAAGCCGCGCCGGGCTCAAGGCCGCGTGCAGACCGACGAACTGATCCGGGTTGGGGAGATATTTCCGCGCGAGCCGATTCGCCCGAACCTTATTCAGACTGAAATCGAGGATGCCGATATCTTCCGGCAGGTTCGGCGCGATCGCGTCCAATACCGGTTCCAGTTCGCCATCCGGAACGGCAATCACGATCAGATGAGCTTTTTTTACCGCGTCCGCGTAGGAATGCTCGATTTTGTCCACCGCGTCTACGCGTTTCGTGGCCTCCTCCGCGCTTTTACGGCTGTCGAGGCCAACACGAAAAATATCTTTTTTCTGATAGCGAAGCGCTAAACCGACGGAGGCGCCGATTTCGCCGAGTCCGATAAGTGTCAATTGAAGCTGCATATGCGCGGTTAAACTCCTGTCATGAAGCGAAAGAGGGAGGATACGATCGGGTTCAGGACCCGCGAAAACAGGTCGATTCGCAGGTACGGCAGCACGAGAATCAGGACGAGGAGCAGCTGCGGCCCGATCGCCTGAACCCGGGTCCAGCCGCCTCTGAATTTTTCAGGGACGAACGGATCGAGAATCTTTGACCCGTCGAGCGGGGCGAGCGGGATCAGGTTGAAAATCGCCAGACTGATATTGATGAACGTGAAATTCGCTAAGAAATAAGCGGGCCATCCGGAACTCGCCGCCGGAAGGCGCAGCCGGATGATCATCCCGGAGATCAGCGCCAGCAGGAGGTTTGAAAGCGGTCCCGCGATCGAAACGAGCGCCAGCCCGACGCGGCTGCGGCGGTTGACGATATCGGCGCGAACCGGAACCGGTTTCGCCCAACCGAACCCCACGAGCATCAGCATCAGCGTTCCGGCGATGTCCAGGTGCGCCAGCGGGTTCAGCGTCAGCCGTCCGGCGTTTTTCGCCGTGTCGTCCCCGAGCGCGGTGGCGACGCGGGCGTGCGAATACTCGTGAACCGAGAACGCGACAACGAGCGTCAGCGCACGGACGATGTATAATGATAGTTGATCGAGACGTCCCATATCCTTCTGAATTATACCTGATCGCGATGGTCTTCTTTATCGGGAGATTCGACGTGCCGCGGCTCGGGATCGGCGGAACGGGACGGGCTTTTTGGAAAAATCGAATCGGGAGAGGGAGAAAAATGAACGAGTTTGTCAGGCTTCGGAAAGAAAAGCTGGCGGATGTCGTCGTTGGCAACTTGAAGAAGCATTTTTTCGATGCGTATAGCTGCGCGACAGCGGCGGAAGCCAGGGATCTGGCCATATCGCTGATTCCGGTGGGATCGACGATCGGCTGGGGCGGTTCGGCGACGATCGACGCAATCGGGATAAAAGACGCGCTCCGGGGCGGGAATTACTGTCTTTTTGACCGTGATCTGGCGAAGACGCCGGAGGAGCGCGTCAGGATCATGCGTTCCGCGCTGACGGCGGACGTATTTTTGATGAGTTCGAACGCGGTTTCGGCGGACGGGCAGCTTGTCAATATTGACGCAAACGGCAATCGCGTTGCAGCGTTGGTCTACGGTCCGGAATCGGTGATTGTTGTCGCCGGAATGAACAAGGTGGAAGCGACGCTGGATTTGGCAATGGCGCGGGCGGAGACGGTCGCCGCGCCGATTAACGCAGGCCGGTTTCCCGGAAAGACGCCCTGCCGGGTCAGCGGCGTCTGCGGTCATTGCTTTTCGGCGGATTCGATCTGCGCTACGGTCGCGATTACCCGGCTATCGAAGCCTGCGAACCGGATCAAGGTCATTCTCGTCAACGAGGATCTGGGCTTCTGAGTTGGGGCGGTCATGAATCCGTAGATCGAACGTTAATCCGAAAGGAAAGATATATTTTTAACTCTCGCGGTTATAAATCGGGCCCACGACGTCCCGGTTCCCCCAGATCAGAATCCAGCCGAGCGCGATCGTGATCAGCGAACAGCCCGTCACTCACCAGCGGTAATCGATCCGTTCGCCTATCCAGCCGACGGAAACGGTCAGCGCAAGCGCGAATGCGTTGCTCAGGATGTTTTGCGCCGCGTTGATCCTCGCGCGCAGGTTATCGGGAAAAGCGGTTTGGACCGCCCTGCGGCGCATGGCGGCGCTGTTCATGCCTGAAAACCCGGCGATCGCCCGGTTGATCAGCATCGCGGGATACGGGATCCATAGCAGAATTGTGTCCAGAAAATCGTAAATCTGATAAATCGTGAAGGCCGTCAAGAATCGGCGTTTTGCGGGGATTTAGCATCGTATTTGAACGAAGCTGCCGGCCGTCCGGCCGACGAATGCGGATACGTTGAAAAATGAATACATCGCGATCGAAAACCCGGACGCGGTTCAGGAAAAGGCGACGATGATTGGGGGCGGTTCCGTCGTTGATTCCGCTTGCGAACGAGACGTAACTGAGTGAAATTCCGTGTCCAGAGTTTCGAGTTCATCTGCTTCCTCCTTTGTTTCCGGTAAAGCGGATACCCTTAATATTTGGGCCGCCGCGTATGAAGGATGATTCCGGGAAGGATAAAAATACGAACGGGGATCATTTCAATTTTCCAGCAGGCTTTTTCCGAGGGCCCCGAAAATCCGGCGTGTTTCCGATTTTGACCTGACCTCGTTCGTGATCAGGAAGAAGCGTTTCCCGTCCGAAAAGCCCCAGTCGTTGACGACGCCGGGGAGCCCGCCGGTTTTATGATAAAAGCCGGTCGGATCGATTTCAAAATCGCGGAAAAACAGGCTGTCGTCCTGACAATAAGACATCAGCCGCCGGAGCTCGTTCCAATCGTCTTCCGGAAGCGCGTCGATCGCGTCGTACCACTTTTCCAGATCCGCGCTGATCGTCCAGTTGTCCCGTCCGGATCCGGGGTCCGCCGGCTGCATCATTTTCCGGCCGAGGCACGTACCGGTCAGCCCGAACGTCTCATGCCAGACCTGATTCAGCCGCTCCATCCCGATTTTTTCGATCACGACGTTGGTACAGAGATTATCGGACGTCGCCAGCATGTGCAGCAGCGCGTCGGCGTACGGAAACGCCCGGGTCGCCAGGGCGCAGGCGAACCCCGCGCCTTCGACGCGCGCCTCCCGGTCGAGCTCCGCGATTTCGCGGCGGTCGAGCGCGCCGCCGCGTTCGAGGACGAACCAGCTCAGCGCGATCGGAACTTTAATGATCGACGCGGTTCGGAAGCGGAAATCGGGACCGCGGTTGGAAAACCGAACGGGTTCGCCGTCCCGTTCCCGGTAATAAAATGTGTACGCGCTGTCGAGCTGGTCGAGCTGCGTCCGGATCGCGGCGCTGAGCGTCTCGTTTTGCATGCGTTCCCCTTTCGAAAATTGCGGTTTGTTTCTAAAATTGTACTCAGGTTTTGTCGATTGACCCTGCGCCGCCCGCTTTATTTTCAGGGTACATCCTTGCGGATCGTTTACGGGAAAATCTTTGCGTTATATAAGGAGGTATGCCTCGTCATGATTTATCATATCTGCCGCAGGGGGGAAGCGGAAAAGGCGTTCGCCGCCGGCGTCTACGCGCCGGATTCGCTTCAATCCGAAGGATTTATTCATTTTTCGACCGCCGCGCAGGTCGTCGGCGTCGCCAATCGTTTCTATGCCGCGGTATCCGATCTGGTCCTGCTGACCGTCGACGATACGAACGCGGAAAATTCCGGAAAGGTTAAATTTGAAGCCGTTCCGGACAGCGATCAGGCCTTTCCGCATTATTACGGCCCGCTTCCGATGGATCAGGTCCTGAGCGTTCTCGATCTCCCCCAGGACGCGAATGACGGCTTCTGTCTGCCGGAGGGGGTGACTGACGGGAGCGGCGCCGGGGCCCCGGGGCGCGGCTGGCGCGTCGTTATCGATTCGATCCTAGATCAGGTCCGTCTCGCGATTGCCCCGGATCAGCTGCTTTACCGAATCGCTCAGGAAACGGAAGCCGGCTTCCGCTTCGGCGATCTCCTGGTTGATTTTTCTCTGTACCGGACGGTTAACGTCCTGGCGATCGGAAAAGCGGCGCGGCGCATGGCGTCGGCGCTGGGGAACCTGATCGAAGAGCGAATCGACGCCGGACTGATCGTATCGAAAACGCCGTTCGAAATGGGCGAATTCCCGCCGAAATACCGCTGTTTCGTCGGGAGCCATCCCGATCCGACGGAAGCGTCGGTCCTTGCGGGAGAGGCTGTTCTCGAATTCGCGGGAGCGCTGAACGAGAAGGACCTCCTGATTGTCCTGATTTCCGGCGGCGGGTCGTCGCTGGCGGTCGCGCCGGCGAAAGGGGTATCGCTCGCGGAAATTCGCGAGCTGAACCGTAGGCTGCTTGCGTCGGGAGCGTCGATTCATGAAATCAACGAAGCGCGGAAACGGGTCGACCGGCTTAAGGGCGGCGGCGTTGCCCGCGCCGCAGGCGGGGCGCGGATCCTCAACCTGATTCTTTCGGACGTGATCGGGAACGATCTTGCGACGATCGCTTCCGGCCCGACAGTTTTAGCGAAGGAAGACGGCGGGGCGAGGATCGAATCGCTGATGATCGGGGACGTCGGAACGGCGATCGACGCGGCGGCGAAAACCGCTCTCGGATTCGGTTTCGAAATCGTTCGCGTCGACGAGCCGATATCAGGCGAAGCGCGCGAGGTCGGGAAAGCGTTCGCCGAGCGGATCCGCTCCGTTCGGTCGGAACGCGAACCGGGTTCGAGACCGGTCCTGATCCTGCGCGGCGGCGAATCGACGGTGACGCTGCGCGGGGATGGGTTCGGAGGGCGGAATCTGGAAACGGCGCTGGGCGCGGTCGAGACGCTTTCCGGGCTTTCCGGCGTCGCGCTCGTCACGTTCGCGACCGATGGGGAAGACGGTCCGACCGACGCCGCCGGCGCGATCGTGACCGGCGATACGGCCCGGTTTGGGGTCGCGGCGGGACTGAAGCTTTCGGAGGCGCTGGAAAGAAACGATTCATATCGGTATTTTGAAGCGGTCGGCGGTCTGATCCGAATCGGATCGACCGGGTCGAACGTGAACGACCTGCTGATGGGGTTTATTTTTTGAGGCCGGGATGTTGTTTTGAATCCCGAAGCGCGCTGGATTTCCCCCGACTGCCGGTCTCGAAAACCGCATGTTTTTGGTTCGGAATGCTATAATTTCGGGAGGCTATGAACGATTTAAGAAAGGATCGAAAACAATGTCGGTTTATGAGCTTGGAAAATGGAACTTAGGCGATTTATTCAGCGGGCTTGAAGCGGACGACTTTAAGAATGCGCTGAAGGAGGTCGACGATCGCGTCGAGGAGATCGCGGAATGGCGCGGGAAGCTGGACGATTCGACGACGAGCGCGGCGTTTCGCGAGCTGCTGCGGAAGATCGAGGCGATGGAAACGCTGATGATGCGGATTTATTCGTTTGTGAACCTGATGTTCACGGCCGATTCGCAGGATCAGAAGATTATCGCGATGGTTGGGCGGATCGACGCGCTCCTCGCGGAGATTCAGAATAAGACGGTTTTCATGTCGCTCTGGTGGAAGAATCTTCCCGACGACGTCGCCGCGGATCATCTGGCTGCGCTCCCAGAGTATCGTTATTATCTGACTAAAATGCGCCAGACGAAGCCGTACACGCTCAGCGAAAGCGAAGAAAAAATTATCGCGATGAAGAATGTCTCCGGCGCGGGCGCGATGCAGAACCTGTACAGCATGATTACCAATCGCTATACGTTTGAGCTGGAGATCGACGGCGAGAAGAAGACGATGACCCGCGGCGAAATTACACAGTATTTCCGCGATCCGGATCCGGACGTTCGACGGCGCGCGTACGAGGAGCTGTACCGGGTTTACGCGAAGGACAGCGCGATTCTGACGCAGATTTATCAGGCGCTCGTTCGCGACTGGGACAGCGAAGGGCTGACGATCCGCGGGTATGAAACGGCGATGGGGGTCCGCAACGTTGAAAACGACATCCCGGGCGAGGTGGTTGATCTGCTGCTCGCGAAGGCGCAGGAGAATAAAGGGGTTTTCCAGCGTTATTTCCGGCTGAAGGCGAAGCTGCTCGGGCTGGAAGGGATGCGCCGGTCGGATCTCTACGCTCCGTCCGAAGAAACGAAGAAGCGGTGCAGCTTTGACGAGGCGGTTCGCATGGTTCGGGCGGCGTTCGATGGCTTTGATCCGGAATTCACGCAGAAAGCGATGCGCGTGTTTAACGACGATCATATCGACAGCGAAATCCGCGCCGGGAAACGGGACGGAGCGTTCTGCTGGACGGTCTGTCCGGAGCTGACGCCGTACGTTCAGGTTAATTTCCAGGGAAAGCTGTACGACGTTTCGACGCTGGCGCATGAGCTCGGACATGCGATTCATTCGATGATGGCCGAAAAGCAGAATGTTTTCCAGCAGCATGCGTGCCTGCCGCTGGCGGAAACGGCGTCGACGTTTTGCGAGATGGTGCTTTCGGATTATCTCATGGCGAATGAGACGGATAAGCTGGTCCGGCGGACGATGCTGATGACGTCGATGGACGGGAATTATGCGACGATCCAGCGTCAGGCGTATTTCGCGCTTTTCGAACGCGACGCGCATGAGCTGATCCGTGAGGGCGCGGACACCGACGCGCTGAACGAGCTGTACATGAAGAATTTACAGGATCAGTTTGGCGATTCTCTCGATGTGAATCCGGAGTTTAAGGGCGAGTGGGCCGTCATTCCGCATATTTTCTATACGCCGTTCTACGTTTACGCTTACTCGTTTGGCCAGCTGCTGGTGCTGAGCCTGTTCAAGGCGTATAAGGAAGAAGGAAAATCGTTTATCCCGCGCATGAAGCAGCTGCTGGCGACGGGCGGGTCGCTTGCGCCGGAAGCGGTACTGAAAAACGCGGGCTTTGATTTCCGCGATCCTGCGTTCTGGCAGGGTGGATTCGATATCCTTTCCGATATGGTTGATCAGATCGAGGCGCTAAGTATATAAACCGGGCATTGGATTCGGGTTCAAAGGCGGAGCGCTTCGGGGCCCGCCTTTTTTATGGGACGGCTCCCATTAATCGGCGTATCCCTATCGGGAAACGGCAAGGCATGATAGAATAAACCGGTTATAAAACGCATGCCCCTGAATCGAACGGCAGCGTGCGGCGGGGTCTCCCGCCGTCGCCGGACGAAGCGAAGGGGGCAGAGGAAAAAACGCTAAGGAGTCAGTTTTTATGTCGAACGTCATTTCAATGAAGGCTTTACTGGAAAGCGGCGTCCATTTCGGGCACCGCACGAATAAATGGAATCCGGCGATGAAACCGTATATTTTTACGGAACGCAACGGTATCCATATTCTCGATTTACAGCAGACGGCGAAGAGTATCAACACGGCGTATGCGCTCGTTCGCGATACTGTCAAAAGCGGTCAGAACGTTCTTTTCGTCGGAACGAAGCGCCAGGCGCAGGAAACGATTAAAGATGAAGCGATGCGCTGCGGGATGCCTTACGTTACCGAACGCTGGCTGGGCGGTACGCTGACGAACTGGGACACGATTTCATCCCGGATCGGCGAGCTCGACCGGCTTGAGAAGCTGGTTTCGAGCGGCGAGGTCAATAAGCTGACGAAGAAGGAAGGACTGCTGATCGAGCGTGAAATCCAGCGGCTGAACCTGCGGCTGGGCGGCCTGCGGACGATTCACAGCATTCCCGGAATGCTGATCGTGGTTGACGTGATGCGCGAGGATACCGCGATTCATGAAGCGAACCTGACGGGAATCCCGGTCGTCGCGCTCGTTGATACGAACTGCGATCCGGGGAACGTCGATTACGTGATCCCGTCGAACGACGACGCGATCCGCGCGATCAAGCTGATTATCGGACGTCTCGCCGACGCGGTTATCGAAGGCAAAGCGCTGCGCGACGAAGGCGACATGGGCGATTTCGGATTTGCGCCGAGTGCCGCGTATGAAAAAGAGTCTTTCATGTCGGGCGAAGAGCTGGCGGAAGAGGACCTTTTGAGCGATAACCTGCTTGCAAAGATCAGCGAGAAGAAAACCAGCGAAGAATCTGACGAAAGCGAAGGGGAAGAGTAAAATGGCGATTTCGATTGATATGATCAAGGAATTACGTGAAAGCACGGGGGCGGGGATTTTAGAGTGCCGCAAGGCGTTGGAGAACGCGAACGGCGACATGAAAGCGGCGCTGGACTTTTTACGCGAAAAAGGGTTGGCGACAGCGAAAAAGCGCTCCGCGCGCGTCGCGTCGGAAGGCGTTGTCGAAGTTTATTCACATGGCGGCGGACGGGTCGGCGTTCTGGTTGAGCTGAATTGCGAAACCGACTTTGTCGGCCGGTCGGAAGCGTTCCGAACGCTGGCGCATGAAATCGCGCTTCAGGTTGCCGCGACGTCGCCGCTGTATATTTCGGAAGAGGATATTCCCGCCGACGTCCTGGAGCACGAGGAAAAGATTGCCACGGCGAAGGCCCGGGAAGAGGGAAAGAAGGAAGCGATTATTCCGAAGATCGTCGAGGGCTCGATCAAAAAATATAAGGATGAGTTCGTGTTGCTGAACCAGACGTACGTCCGCGACGAGAGCGTCACGATTCAGGACCTGATCAATCAGAATATTGCGTCGATGGGAGAGAACGTCATCGTCCGCCGCTTCGCCCGCTTCGGGTTGGGGGAGACGACGGAGACAGCTGAGGAAGAAGCGTAAGGCTGTCTTTTACGATGCGAATCCGCTCTGAATAAGGGCGGATTTTTTTATGGCCGGGAACTTCTGCTGGGATATTTGGCGCGGAGGCGGTTTCTTGTGGGAATGAAACGGATCTTCTCCGCTTTCCCGCGTTCGCTTATAATCAACGTATCAAATTAAGTCGGAAGGGGATTCGGATGACAGGGTTACAGTATCAACGCGTCCTGATCAAGCTCAGTGGAGAAGCGCTCTCTACCAATGGTAAGCTGGGGATCGACCCGCCGTCGGCGTTGGAAATCGCGACGAAGATTAAACAGCTCTACGAGACAGGAGCGCAGATCGCGGTCGTGATTGGCGGCGGCAATCTCTGGCGCGGAAGGATCGGGATCGAAGTCGGGATGGACCAGCCGACAGCCGATTATATGGGAATGCTGGCGACGGTGATGAACTCGCTCGTTCTGATGGATTCGCTGGAGAAGATCGGCGTTATGACCCGCGTTCAGACGGCTATTTCGATGCCGACAATTGCGGAACCCTATATCCGCCGCCGTGCGATCCGGCATATCGAAAAAGGGCGGGTCGTTATTTTCGGCGGCGGGACCGGGAACCCTCTCTGCACGACGGATACGGCCGCGGCGCAGCGGGCGATCGAAATCAACGCTGACCTGCTCATCAAGGCGACCAAGGTCGACGGGGTTTACGATTCCGACCCGAAGCGAAATCCGGACGCGAAAAGATACGAACGGATCAGCTATATGGACGTGCTGTCGAAAAGGCTGGGCGTGATGGATTCGACCGCAATTTCGATGTGCATGGATTATAAGATGCCGATGATGATTCTCAATTTCTGGGACGACGGCGCGCTGATTCGCGCGGTTCATGGCGAGACGGTCGGGACGATCGTCGTTCCATAGAGAGTCTGACATGACAAGCGGCAGGGCGGCTTTCCCGACCATCGATACCCTTCGCGCATTAAACGCGACGGAGCTTTTAAGCCTGGGACGAAAGCTTTCAAAGCATGGGACGCCGGTTCCCGGCGGGCGACCGATCCGGATCGCGCTGACCGGCGGGGGGAATCTTTCCTATCTTGGACTGGCGCTGACGCCTTTTTTTATCAGCGCCGGTTTCGATCCCTGTCTTTACGTCAGTCCCTACGGCGGATTTCATCGCGAGGTTTACGACGACGCGTCTCCGCTCGTTCAGTTTGCGCCCGACGTCGTTCTCGTCGTTGAATATTGGCGCGATACCGCCGTATTTCAGCCTGACCTGAACGCTCCGGCGTCGGAAACCGCCGAAAGTATCGAACGGATCGTTGCCGGGCGGATCGCGAATTTATCAAGGCTTCAGGAACGAACCGGCGCGCTGGTTTTCCTGAGCGAGATCGTAACGCCGGACCGGCGCCCCGATGGATTTTTCGCGCTGAACCGGCCGGCAGGCCTGACGCGGTTTTTGCGCGAGATTAACCGGCTGACGGCGGAACGAAAACCGGGCGTGATTCGGATGATCGATTTGGACGAGGCCGCCGCGGCGTTCGGAAAGAAAGGCTGGTTCGACGACGCGGCATGGTTCTTATCGAAACAGCCGTTGGCTTTATCAGCGCTCCCAGCCGCCGCGTGGGCGCTGAGCGCTCCGATTCTGAACGCGTTTGGCGTCGTCCGGAAATGCCTGGTTCTCGACCTGGACCAGACGCTCTGGGGTGGGGTCATCGGGGACGACGGACTTTTCGGGATCCGGCTCGAACCGAACGACGCGATCGGCGAAGCTTACCTCGATTTTCAGCGAACGATCCTGAAATATTATCAGCGCGGGGTCCTGCTGGCGGTCTGCTCTAAGAATAACGACGCAACCGCGCGGGAGGTTTTCGAAAAACACCCGCACTGCCTCCTCAAGCTGGACCATTTCACCGCGTTTTACGCGAATTGGGATCCAAAAGCGGAAAACCTGAAACGGATCGCCGCCGATTTGAATATCGGGATGGACGCGATCGTCTTTTTTGACGATCATCCGGTTGAACGGGAGCTCGTTCGACGCGCGCTTCCGGAGGTGTCGGTCGTCGACGTTCCGGACGATCCGGCGGAATACAGCGTCGCGCTCGATCAGGCGCGGCTGTTTGACTGGGTGACGCTGACGAAGGAGGATCTTGTTCGGAACGAAACGTTCGCCGCGGATCGGAAGCGCGCGGCGCTTAAATCGTCCGCGAACGATTATCAGGCGTATCTCCGCGATCTGGAAATGCGCGCCGGGTTCGGTCCGGCTGTGGGCCCGGCACGGGAGCGGTTTATCCAGCTTTTCAATAAAACGAACCAGTTCAACCTGCGAACGGAGCGGATTCAGCCGGAAGATTATGACCGGTTCAGCAGCGAGCCGGGAACGTCGCTGCTCGCCGTGCGGCTGAAGGACCGGTTCAGCGATTATGGGATAATTTCCGCTCTGATCGTTCGAATGGGCGATGAAACGGACGGCGCCCCTGTTTTTGACGGAAAAACGTTAAGCATTGACGGCTGGGTGATGAGCTGTCGCGTGTTTAATCGCGGTCTGGAAGCGTTTATCCTCGCCCGGCTCCGGAAAATCGCGTTAGCGGCCGGAATCCGTTATATTACGGCGCTGTTCCGTCCGACGGCGAAAAACGATTACCTGAAGCGGGTCCTTCCAGCGCTGGGATTTGAGACGACGGGCGAGCTCGACGGGATGACGCGGTATGCGTACGACTGCCAGAGGGAAGAGGAACCGGAGACGACGATCGAAGATGAGGATGAAAAAGAGCGTCATCCCGGATTTACTGGATTGGAAGAAGGATGAGAAAACGATGAGTAAACGGATTTGGGACTGGTACGCGCCGGTATATGAAATCTTCATGCCCATGGACGAAAAGGTTTTTCCGGAGATGTACGCGCGCCTTCCGGAAGTCATTCGCGGAAAAAACGTGCTGGAAATCGCGACGGGGCCGGGAACGCTGGCGAAGCGGATCGCGCCGGCGGCCGGGAAATTTATCGCAACGGACTATTCCGAAGGCATGATCAAAACGGCGAGAAAAGGGGAATATGCCCCGAACCTGACGTTTGAAATCGCCGACGCGACCGAGCTGCCGTATCGGGAAGGGGAATTTGACGTAGTCATAATCGCGAACGCGCTTCATGTGATGCCCGATCCTGTCAGCGCGCTGAAAGAAATCGACCGCGTTTTGAAGCCGGGTGGAATACTGATCGCGCCGAATTTTATTCATTCCGGCGTCGGAGGAAAAACCCGAATCTGGACGGGGCTGCTGAAATTGTTCGGAATCAGGTTTGAACGTCAATGGACGGCGGAAACGTATCCGGCGTTTCTGGCGGAAAACGGCTGGCAGGTCGTCAGCAGCGAAGTAATGCCGGCGCGGGTGACGATGATGTATACCGAGTGCGTCAGGGCGAAAGAGGCGGGCGCGTCGGCAGCGGGAAATCAGAGCGAGACAGGAAAGGCGGAACATGCGTGAAGCGAATCTGAAAAGAATCGAAGCGGTTTTCCGAACGGTCCTGGATGATCCGGAGCTGTTGATTGACGAAGCTTCTTCGCCGGAAACGGTCGCGGACTGGGATTCATTCGCGAATATTCAGCTTTTAGCGGCGGTCGAAGAGGCGTTCCAGATCAAGTTTACGGTTTCGGAGGCGGTCGAGCTGCGGACGGTTCTGGATATTCTTCGCGCGGTTGAGAGAAAAACGAGCTGACCGCATACGAAAATAACTCCATAAACGGGAAAAGTCTCACTGGCCGTCGGGCTCGAAATTCGGTACGCTTATCCTGTTCGAAGTGTTTTCGGTTCGGGAAAAGGAGGCGCGATGAAACTCAGGGAACGCGAGGCGGGAATACGGGAGGATATTCTCCTGCTTTCGGGATTCTTCGAGACGTTCGGGAACCGCGGCATGTCCGGTATCACGCCGAAACAGCTCCGATTGTTGGAAACGATTGCTTCGTTTTCGGCGGACCGGCTGACGCTCTCGGCTTTGGCGGAGGCGGCGGGGAGCACCCGGCAGAATATCAAAAAGATGACGCTTCTCTTGGAAAGGGGCGGATGGATCCGAGTTCAGAAGGATGAAAGGGATCAACGAATCCTGCGGATCGGAATAACGGAGAGCGGAAGGAACGCAATCGCGCAGGCTTCTGCCCAGCGACTGGAGGACCTGGAGGAAGCCTTCGCCGGTCTGGACGAAAAAACGTTAAAGACGGTCGCGAAAGCGCTGGCGCGCGCGAAGAAAAATTGTCTGCGCGCGGGAGAGGAGGCGTGAAGCCGGAACGGCGCAGAATTGTTTTCGCTTAGTCTCATCTCTACAACTCGCTTGACAGCGCGCAGATAAACCGATAAACTCCATTTAGTTAGTTCACCGGACTAACTAAATCTGGCAGGATCGGAGGCGATGCGGCATGCTTCATCAGAAAAAGATACAGCTCAGCAATAAGAAATGTCTTTATCGAATGATTTCTGAGAATCCGGGAATCTCCCGCGCGGAGCTTGCCGTTGGAACGCATCTCAGCAAGACCACCGTCTCCTCCTTAGTCGAGCAGCTTATTCAGGACGAATACATCGTTGACGCAGGATGCAGCAAAAGGGGGATCCAGGGCAGAAGCCCAAACGACCTCCATGTTGACGCGGAAAGAAATTGCGTCGTTGTCTGCAACCTGCGGAAAAAGGTTCTCCAGCTGGCGGTCGTCTCGACGGCATACGAGGTCGAAACGATTATCGAAATTGCGCTGCCCGAAGGTTCCGTCGCCTTGACAGCAATTATCGCGCCGGTTCGCGAGTTTATTCTGGCTGAATCCGCGAATCGGCGGGTCGCCGGAGTCTGCATGATTATCCCCGGGATTATCGACAGCAAGCGCGAAGAGATTATTTCGGTCGTTCTTCCGGTTCGCGACGCGAAAGACCTGATCGGCGAATTCAGGCGGAATCTCAGCGATTTATATCCGGTCGCGATTTTTAATGATACGTCCTGCTTCGCGTATGCGGAAAACGCATTCGGCGATATCGGTTTTCATGATTATATCTATATTAATATCAACGAGGGCGTCGGCGCCAGCTTCGTTCAGGACGGCAATCTCGTTACCGGCGCGTCGGGGATGGGGACGCAGTTCGGACATCTTTCGATCCGCAGGGACGGTGTCCCTTGCGTCTGCGGCAACCATGGCTGTCTGGAAAATTATATCGGGGAGAGCGTCCTGAAGTCCAGGATCATTGAACTCGGAATTCTCGGCGAATTCGCCAATCCGGAGCGCATTCTTTTCAAGGATGTCGGCCGTGTTGCCGAAGCTGGGTCGGAAGGCGCTTTAAAGCTGATCACGACGCTCGCGGAAGACCTGAGCTACGGGTTGGGAAATTTGCTGACGTTATTTCATCTGGAAAAAGTCGTGATTGGCGGGATGGGACGGAACCTCGGGAAGCTCTACCTTGACGAAGTCCGGCGGCAGGTCAGGCTTTTCGGTTTCCGTCATTTCACCCAGCTCGTCGATATCGAGTTCACCAGGCTGAACGAAGACGCACTTTTTACCGGCGCGGCCAAATATTATATGGATCAGTGCTACGAGTTTAACGGAGTCCCGGAGGGCGGGCTCTATATCTGAGTTCAGGATTAAATCAGGAGCAAATCATGGATCGAATTATCGCGGTTAACTCAAATACGTATCATGGCTACAGCGTCGAAGACGCGCTCAGGGGAATTTCAGCCGCCGGGTTCCGCTACGTCGAACTTACTGCGACGAAGGGCTGGACCGAACACGTTTTCCCGACACACTCATTCGCTTCCCTGATCCGAGTGAAAAAGCTGATGGCGGAGCTTGGGCTGACCCCGTTTGCGCTGAGCGGGCACTGCAACCTGATGGATCCGGAGCGGATCCAGGACTTTATCCTGAATATCGAGCTGGCGGCTTTTTTGGGCTCCGATTATATCGTTTCTTCCGTCGGCGAGGCGCATCTCGAAGATAAGAATAAAGAAGACCTCGGCGGGATTACCGAAAATATCGTTCGTCTTCTCCCCTGCCTGCGCGCGCATGGAATCAAGCTGGTCCTCGAAACTCACGGGGACCATTCGACCGCTGGAATTCTAAAGGAGATCGTCGGCCGCGTCGGATCGGATCTCGTCGCGATCAACTACGATACGGCGAACGTTATCTATTACGCGGGCGTCCTTCCCGAAGTCGACATGCTGGACGCGATCGACCAGATCGCCTACCTTCACCTGAAAGATAAAATCGGCGGGGTTAAAGAATGGAATTTTCCGGCGTTGGGAAAGGGCGTTGTTAACTTTCCCGCGATCTTCAGCAATCTCAGCGCGGCGAAGAATTCCAGCCCGTTCAGTATTGAGCTGGAATTCACGCCGGAGGGAGCGGGGTCGCTCGAGGCCGTCAACGAAGCCGTTCGGACTTCGGCGGCGTACCTGAAAAGCCATGGATTCGTGTTGTAACGCCTTTTCGGCGTTGCTATCCTCCGTCCCGGTTTCGGAACGGAAAAATTTGAGGAGTAAAAAAGGATGAAAAATCGTAAATTAGCAGTTGTCGGCGTTGTTTTCGTTTTATTGGCTTTGGTTCTGACCGCCTGGCAGAGCGAAAAGCCAAAGAAAGACGCCTATACGTTCGGTTATATCGCTTATGACATGACCGATATCTGGAACGAGTATTCCGCGCGTGCGTTCGAATTCGCCGCAACGAAAGCCGACGTCGAAGTCAAGACCGTCGTCCTCGACTCGAAGAACAGCCTCGAGGAGTCGGTGACCGCGATGGAATCGCTGATTCAGCAGGGCGTCGACGGGATTTCGATTTTCCCGATCTCGAACGAACAGGGCGCGCAGCTGGTCAAAATCGCCAACGAAGCCGATATCCCGGTCACCGTTGAAAACTTCGCGATGGAAGTTGACGATCCGGGCGACTATATCGCTTCGGTCGCCTGCGAATATGACGATATTGGCTACGCCGCGATTAAGTACATCGCCGAGCAGAAACCGGGCGCGAAGGTATTCTTCTGCGCCGGGCAGGAAGGAGCAGGCGTTTACGAAAAGTATCAGGAAGGCGTCGACCGCGGACTCGCTGAATTCGGCGATCAGGTCGAAATCGTCGCCACGCTGCATGGCGACTGGCTGACCGATAAGGCGTATAACGTTACGACGGACCTGATCTCCTCGGGGACGGAATTCGATTATATTTTCGCCAATAACGGAATGATGGCGCAGGGCTGTTACCGCGCGCTCGAAGACGCGGGGCTTAAGGATATTCCGATCGTTTCGACCGGCGGTTCACCGGACGATTATAAAATGCTGCAGGAAGGCATCGAGGCCGCGAACATGACCGCGCCGGTTTCGATCCAGGGCGTCAAAACGTTCAAGAACCTGTACGACTTTGTCGTCGACGGCGTCAAGGGCGAAAAGTTCACGGCGCTTCCGATCGTCCCGGTTTCGGCGGATAAGCTCGATGAGTTCATCGCCTGGGACGACTATGAAGGCGCGTACAATTTCGTTTACGGAAAATAGGAACGTCTGTCTGTCGGCGGAATGAGCCGGCTCCATCAAACAGTTAGCTGAAGGGCTGCCGCCGTCGTACGCCGATATCGGCGGCCCTTCTCTATCAGGCAAAGCTGAAAGTTCGAGAGGTTCGCGTGGAAGAAAAAAGGTTGGAGAAGCCTGTTATTCTGGAAATGGCGGGAATTCGAAAGGAATTCTCGGGCGTGTCCGCGTTGTCGGGGATCACGTTTGATCTGCGCGAGGGGGAGATCCATTGTCTCGTCGGGGAGAACGGCGCCGGGAAATCCACGCTGATGAAAGTCCTGAGCGGCGCGTATACGCCCGACGGCGGGCAGATTCGCTTATTCGGCGAGACGTTCGATTCGCTGACCCCGACGCTATCGAAAGAGCGTGGAATTAATATCATCTATCAGGAAAACGACCTGGTCCCGACGATGAATGTCGTGGAAAATATCTTTGTCGGGAACGAACTCGTAAATTCGTTCGGCTTCGTCAGGTTCGATGAGATGCTCGCGCGGACCAGGGCGCAGATGACAGATCTGGGCGTCGAGCTTGACCTGACCTCGCCGGTTGAGAGCCTGTCCGTCGCCGACCAGCAGTTCGTCAAGATTCTGAAAGCGCTGTCAACCGAACCGAAGATCCTGATCATGGATGAGCCGACCTCGATGTTCAACGTTCGCGATGCGCATAAGGTTTTAGCGCTGACCGAGGCGGTCGCGGCCCGCGGGATTGGAATTATCTACATCTCGCATTTTCTCGAAGAAGTCCGCCGGATCGCCGATCGAATTACCGTGATCCGCGACGGCTGCGTCGTGAATACGTACGAAAATCCGGGCCGGGATATCGCGCTGACGAAGCTGACGCGCGACATGGTCGGGCGTCCGGTCGAGACGTTCTACGAAAAAGAGCGGCATGAAATCGGCGGCGTGATGCTCGAGGTGCGCGGCCTGAAAATAAAAAAAGACTCGCCGTCGATCGATTTTACCGTTCGTCAGGGCGAAATCCTTGGATTTTCGGGAATGGTCGGATCGGGGCGGACCGAGATCGTCCGCGCGCTGACCGGGGCCGACCCGAAATACAGCGGGGATATTTATATTCATGGTAAAGCGGTCGAGATTCACAGTCCCGAGGACAGTATCCGCGCCGGCTTCGCGCATATTACGGAAGATCGCCAGAAGCTTGGACTCATGCTGGGAATCAGCGTACTGGAAAACGCGGCGATCGTCGGTCTCAGGGAAAGAATCAGGGGCTTTTTTATCAATTTAGCGAAATTACCGCCTTATTTCGAAGGACTTTTCCGCGATCTTCGCGTTAAGACGCCTTCGCTCTGGACGGAGGCAATTTATCTTTCCGGCGGGAACCAGCAGAAGGTCGTTCTGGCGAAATGGCTTTTCGCGGATCAGGAGATTTACATTTTCGACGAACCGACGCGCGGGATCGACGTCAACGCGAAGGCTGAATTCTATAAGCAGATGTCGAATCTGACCCGGCAGGGCAAATGCATCATCATGATCAGTTCGGACATGCCGGAGCTGATTTCGATGAGCGATCGGGTGCTGGTTATTCGCGACGGGAAAATTCATGGCGAGCTGCGGGATGGTGAAATCACTGAGCATATGATTCTTGAAATGGCGTTAGGAGTGAAATAAAGTATGGAAGTCCGGAAGATATTTAAAGACCAGCGCGCCCTGCTGGCTCTGGTGATCCTGATCATTATCGGCGTCGTTTCGACGATCAACCCGAAATTCATCGGAATTAAAAACCTGATCACGATCTTTCAGCAAATTTCCGTGATCGGGATTCTGACGATGGCGATGAGCGTGCTCCTGATCGGCGGGGGAATCGACCTCTCGATCGGAAATATCATGGCGTTATCCGGCGTCGTTATGGCGCGAATGATCGGCGGCGGGCAGAGCGTCCTGACCGCGACGGCGGCCGGGGTCGTGGTTGGGGTCCTTTGCGGCTTCCTGAACGGTGCGATTATTTCGAAGAGCAAAGCGATCCCGCTGATTATCTCGTTAGGGACGAGCCAGATTTTTTACGGACTTTCGCTGACGATTTCCGGCGGGCGGATCCTGAGCTTTAACGGAGCGTTCAACGCGATCGGAAAAACGAAGCTTTTCGGCGTCTTTCCGGTGATGCTGCTGTTCCTGATCTTCATGGTCCTGCTTTCGTTTGTGCTGATGAATAGGACGAAGTTCGGGCGGCGGATCGTCGCGATCGGCGGAAACGAGAAGAACGCCTTTCTTTCCGGGATTAACGTTGACCGATATAAAATCATGATCTATTCGATCGCCGGTTTTTATTGTTCGGTCGCGGCGGTTATTTTCTCCTCTCGGATCGACTCGATTACCGCGAACGCCGGGATAGGGTACGAAACGAGCGCGCTGACGGCGGCGATTATCGGCGGAGTGACCTTCGACGGCGGGAAGGGAACGGTATTCGGCGCGTTCCTCGGCTGCGTCCTGATGGGCGTTATCAGCAACGCGATGAATATATTGAAGGTTAACTCATACGTTCAGACGATTATTACCGGTCTGATCATCGTTGTCGCCGTCGTTCTCAGCAACGTCAACAATATTCGCAGGAAATAAGGAGGAAAGGCTGACATGGTAAAAATAGCGATTATCGGCGCTGGTTTCATGGGCCAGACGCACGCAGCGGCGTACGGGGAAATTGAGAATGCGAAGCTGACGGCGATCTGCGACCGGTCGCAGGAGGGCCGCGAAGCGTTCGCGGAAAAATTCGGCTGTCCCGCGTTTACGGATTTTGAGACGATGTTGGCGGGGGCTGAATTCGACGTCGTCGATATCTGCCTGCCGACGTTTCTGCATGAGGAATATGTCGGTCTGGCGGCGCGGGCGAAGAAGGATATTTTCTGTGAAAAGCCGTTTACGCTGAGCGTTGCTTCGCTGGACCGCATGCTCGAGATCGTCCGGGAGAATCAGGTCAGGCTCTTCGTTGGTCAGGTCCTGCATTTCTGGCAGGAGTACGTCCTGGCGAAGCGGATGATCGACGATGGCGAGCTGGGGGAAATTCGCTATGCCTACGCCGCCCGCCTCTCGGAACATCCGAACTGGGGCGACTGGTACCGGCGTCCGGAGAACAGCGGCGGCGGCCTTTTCGATCTGCACCTGCATGACGTTGATTTCATGATCTGGACGTTCGGGGAGGTCGAGAGCGTCTACGCGGTCGGGAAAAAGAACGCATCCGGCTGCTGGAACTATGTCAGCAGTATCCTTAACTTCCGGAACGGGGCCTCGGCGACGGTTCAGGGGGTTATCGAAATGGAAAAAGGGTACCCGTTTACGATGGAGCTCCGGCTTGTCGGGTCGGAAAAGACGTTTGATTATGTGATGCGGACCGGGGATAATCTCCGGAGCCGGGATTCCGCGCTTCGGGTAACGCGGATTTATGACGATGGAGCTGTAACCGTTCCGTCGCTGGAAGCGAGGGACGCGTATACGGTCGAGCTTGAGGATTTTGTCGGCTGCGTCGCGGAAAACCGGGAATCCGGATGGGTCCGGAACGAGGACGTCCGGAAAGTCCTCTGCACGATCGAAGCGCTGCGGCTGTCGCTGGAAAGCGGGGAGAAGGTTCCCGTGAATTACGGAAGGCGGAAAGGATGAAAACCGCGGTCAGCATGTTTTCGTTCGCGCAGGACGCCGATCTCCGCGAAAAATTTGCGCTGATCCGGCGCGCGGGGTACGACGGCGTGGAGCCGGTCATGAGCGAGGCGGGCTACCTGACGCATTTGTCAAGCGAGGCCGAGATTCGGACGATTGGGAATGTCGCGGCGGATAACGGACTGGAAATTCCCAGCGTCGGCGTCTGGTCGCTTTGGGAAAACAACCCGCTGTCCGACGATCCGGCGATCCGGGAAAAAGCGAAGGCGATCCTGATACGGCTTCTTGAGGCGGCGAAGATTCTCGGCGCGGATACCGTTTTGGCTGTTCCGGGGTATGTCGGCTGTGAATTTGCGGCCCGGCCGGAACGGATCCGTTACGATATTGCGTATGAGCGGTGCGTGAAGCTGTTTTCGGATCTGGCGAAGACCGCGGAAGCGCTCGGCGTCTCGATCGGGATCGAGAACGTCTGGAATAAGTTTCTGCTTTCGCCGCTGGAAATGAAGCGGTTTATTTCCGATACCGGTTCGTCGTCTGTCGGCGTATATTTTGACGTCGGAAATATTCTGTATACCGGCTATCCGGAGGATTGGATCCGGATCCTTGGCCCCGCGATTAAGAAAATTCATCTTTCCGATTACCGCAGCGGCCAGGCGGGATTGGGCGCGTTCGTCGATCTTTTCGCCGGCGACGTCGATTTTATGGCGGTAGCGGCGGCGCTGAAGGAAATCGGGTACGACGATTACCTGACGTTGGAGATGCTCCCCAACTATAAGATGTTTCCCGACGTCTCCGTTTTTTCGAATCGGCCGGCTGTTGAAAAAATTCTGGAGCTTTGCCGCGCGGCTTAGCGAAAAGTTTACAATTTGGATGACTTATTTGGCAGTGATTCGGGGGTTTCTGGAAAAAAATTTAATAATTTATAGCTGCAACGCTTATTTCATAACACCGTTTAATTTATTGTTTTACATATTATATATTATTTTTTAACTACTGTTGTATTTTTTAATGTAAAAGGAGTTATTCATTATTTCTGACTGCTCTTATCGTCAAATAGTTTAATCAATCTTTTATTAGTAATTGCATTTTATCTCTGTATTCGGTAGGCTTCATTCCTGTATGCTGTCTGAACATATTGGATAAACTGCTGATATATTTATAACCTACCATCTTTGCAATTTGAGATACCGGTAAAGCTGTGTCCTTAAGGAGATGCTCAGCATGTGTAATACGGCGCGTAACAATATACTGCTGAATACTCATATGGTACGCATCTTTGAATACATATTTCAGCTTAGCCTGACTCATGTATGCAATTTGAGCAAGGAAATCTATCCTGATATCTTCAGCATAGTGATCATCAATATAATTAGACACGGATATTATGGCATCTAAATCATCATTAGGTATTAAAAAACGCCGTTGACCATGTTCTTTGTTTTGTTTTTTTGCTTTTTCGAGAATTACTGAGAGAGCTTCATTCACCTTGCTTTCATAAAACAGCTTTGCCGATATGCCGTCTCCCATATAATTTTTGAGCTGATTGAAAATCGTGACCAGTTCAGGAAAATCGGAACAGCCGTCTATCTGCCTGAATGCTTCTGAAGGATTTTCATAAATGTCAGGGTATTGTTCATTTAAATATTTCTTATAATATTCGGGCATAAGAGTAATACTTACACTATTGATAGGAATATTTTTGTGAAGTATCATACGATATTCACTCTTTTTCCCTAAATATGCCTGGATTGCTCCGGATGTTAAGCGATGATAAGGTGTCAGTATTTCACCGGAGATGGAGTAGAAATAGCCGACACAGATATATTCCGGTTGTTCAAAAACACAACATGTATCCTCATAGTGAATCTGATCCATAATGGTAATGGTCACATATGGATTGCATTGATAAACCCAACAATATCCTTTGCCAAACTCAGGATTCATTTTATAAAATTCGCCATTCAGATTAAATCCTGGAACGGGTTTACATGGAATAACACCCCTGCCCGCAAAAATATCCCTATACATTTTTTCTAACTGTTTGCTCATAAAATTCCATTTTCTCCGTTCGATAAATAATTTATGCTAATAGCCAATCACTGTCTTTTTTTCATTGACGCTAAAGGTATGAATAAGTAAAATAAAAAACAAGTTAGATAAAACTAACACGATTATATATTAAACAAAGCAAGTTTTCAAGATTTTTGTGGGAAGGAGGAGAAAAAATGGAAATCAAAAAGTATCTTTCTGCCATGAAAAAAAGATGCTCCCGCAGAAAGTATATAGATAGGCTAATTGATTTAAAGTATGTAAGAGAACTCGAAGACAGCATCGCTTTGTACAATGGAGAATCCGGACTTAATATGAAATTGATAATTGGAAATGGAGGGGAGCTTTTTGACGGGTTTCGAAAAAGCTATGGTCTGTTTGTAGGTGTTCAGAATTACATTGCCATGATTGGAAGCAAAACACTTCCCAATCGTTTGGAAAAAGTAGGTCGTTTTGGCGAAAAGCTAATTCTTGAAGCAACTGCAATGGGTCTATCCACATGCTGGGTTGGAACAAGTTATGACAAACATGCAGCGATGGACTTGTGCGAAAGCGATGAAGTACTGGATTGTGTTATAACTGTCGGATATTCAGATAAAAAACGTTCGCTTAAAGAACGAATGATGGAATATGGTATGCACAGGCAGAATAAAGCTAATAAAACTTTAACAGAAGCAGAAGAGCCTGTGCCGGAGTGGTTTAAGAAAGGGATGGATGCCGTTTATCTTGCACCTACCGCAAGAAATTTACGCCCATTTGTATTCAAATATAAAGATGGACAGGTAACTGCTTCTATTACAAT
>CALIHP010000074.1 GCA_938020565.1 uncultured Anaerolineaceae bacterium
CTTTCTTTTCTTCTATCCTCTTTTCCCTTGACTACGGAAAATTGAAACGCAGACGATTTCACCCGCCAAACTTGACAGCTTTCCAAACAGCCCTATAATTAGCTCCATGAATCAAGAGCAGATCCACCACAGCATCCGACGACGAATCCGAATTCAAAATCATCCGCGGAGTTAACGGGTTCGTTTAATCTATCTGGTTATCAAAGACCTCCTGAATTCCGCAGGAGGTCTTTTTATATAAAAAAACAGGAGCCATTGAACATGTCGCAGAAATTGAACAAAGTTGTTTTAGCGTATTCGGGCGGATTAGACACTTCCGCAATTATTCCCTGGCTGATCGAAACGTACGGCTGCGAAGTGGTTTGCGCCTGCGCCAACGTCGGACAGGAAGAAGAACTCGCCGGACTGGAAGAGCGCGCGAAAGCCTCGGGCGCCTCGAAGCTGTACGTTCAGGACCTGACGGACGAGCTCTGCGAATCGTATATCTGGCCGATGATCAAGTCGGGAGCGGTCTACGAGAAAAACTACCTGCTCGGGACGTCGATCGCGCGCCCGATCGTCGCGAAATGGCTGGTTGAAATCGCTGAAAAAGAAAACGCCGACGCGATTGCGCATGGCTGTACCGGAAAAGGCAACGATCAGGTCCGCTTCGAAAACACGATTCAGGCGCTCAATCCGAATTTAGACGTCATCGCGCCGTGGCGCGTCTGGAATTTTACTTCGCGCGAGGACCTGATCGCGTATATCGAATCGAAAAACCTCCCCTATCCGGACACGGCGCGCAACCCGAAGCTGTTCAGCCGCGACCGCAACATCTGGCACATTTCGCATGAAGGCGGGCCGATCGAAGCGATCGACGCCGAACCGGACGAAGCCTGGTACGTGCTGACCGTGTCGCCGGAAGCCGCGCCGGATCAGGCCGAAACCGTCGGGATCGAGTTCGTCGCCGGAGAAGCCGTCGCGCTGAATGGGAAGAAAATGAAACCCGCCGAGCTCCTCCGCGAGCTGAATCGAATCGGCGGACGGCACGGGATCGGACGCACGAATATCGTCGAGAACCGGCTTGTCGGAATGAAATCGCATGGCCTGTACGAAAATCCGGGCGGCTCGATCCTCTACGAGGCGCATACACAGCTTGAATCGATTACGCTCGACCGCGACACGCAGCATTTTAAGGAGATGGCCGCCGTCCGCTATAGCGAGCTGATCTACAACGGCCAGTGGTTTTCGCCGCTCTGCGATTCGCTGAACGCTTTTTTCGCGGAAAGCAACCGCAGCGTTACCGGCATGGTAAAGCTCAAGCTGTACAAAGGCAATATCATCCCGGTCGGCATCTCGTCGCCCTTCTCCCTTTATTCCGAAAAAATCGCGTCCTTCGGGGACGTCACCCTCTACGACCACAAAGACGCGACCGGCTTTATCCGCTGTTTCACGCTTCCGAGCCGCGTCCGCTCCGCAATGGAAAAAGGTCAGGGTAAAGCGATTTCAGCCGATCTAAACTGAAGCTCACGGGCTTTCCGGCGAAAACCGAACGACAGTCAGCAGAGACAAGGGGTAAACATGCAGGAAAAAACACTCTGGTCAGGCGGACGGCTCAGCGCCGATCTCGACATCGATCTTTCAGCGCTGAATCAGTCCTTATCGATCGACCAGCGCATGGCGCAGCAGGATATTCAGGGAAGCCGCGCCTGGTGCAGGGCAATCGCGCAGGCCGGAATCCTTACGGAGGAAGAATCACGCCGGATCGACGCCGGCTTAGCGAAATCAGGCGCCGATTTAGCCGACGGGACCTTCCCGTTCCGCCCGGACGACGAAGATATCCATACCGCCGTCGAGCGTCAGCTCAGCGAAGAAATCGGACCTGTCGCGGGAAAGCTTCATACCGGACGCAGCCGCAACGATCAGGTCGCGACCGATTTCAGGTTATGGTTAAAGGATCAGATCCCCGATCTCATCTCGGAAATCCTGCGGCTGGAAAGCGTCCTCGTCGATCGCGCCGAGTCCGACCAGGGGATCATTCTCCCGGGCTACACGCACTTCCAACAGGCCCAGCCGATCCTGCTCAGCCATTGGTGGCTCGCGCATTTCTGGGCATTCGAACGCGACCGCCGCCGCTTCATTGAAACGCTTGAACGGCTCGACGTCTGTCCGCTGGGGTCCGGGGCGCTCGCGGGAACGACCGTCCCGATCGATCGTTTCGCGCTCGCCGCCGACCTTGGCTTCCGTCAGCCCGCGGAGAACAGTCTCGACGCCGTTTCCGACCGCGATTTCGCCGTCGATTTCCTGTATAGCTGCGCGATGATCGCGACGCATCTCAGCCGACTCGCCGAAGCGCTCATCCTGTACACAACCGTCGAATATGGATACCTGACGCTCTCCGACCGCTTTTCGACCGGGTCCAGTCTCATGCCGCAGAAGAAGAACCCCGATTCGCTCGAGCTCGTCCGCGCGCAGGCCGGAATTCAGCAGGGACGATTAACCGCGCTGATGGCGGTATTGAAGGGACTGCCGTCTGCATATGATAAAGACCTTCAGGAAGATAAGCGGCTGACGTTCGAGGCATTCGATACCGCGGTCCTGACGCTGAAAGTCATGCGCGGCGCGATCGCAACGCTGACTGTCAACGCGGACCGCACCCGAGCCGCGCTGCGTCCGGACGCCTACGCGACCGACGCCGCCGATTACCTCGTCCGAAAAGGCGTCCCCTTCCGCGAGGCGCATCATATCATCGGGAAGCTCGTCAGACGGGCTGAACTCGCCGGAACGACGCTGGAACGGCTCCCGCTGGCGGACTGGCGAACCGAATCCGAACGTTTCGAAGCCGACGTATTTTCAATCTTTACGCCGGAAGCCGCCGTCGCCGCAAGGTCCGCATTCGGCGGGACCGCGCCGGCGCGTGTCCGGGAAGGGATCCTGTTGGCTAAAGCCGCTCTTTCCGAACCGCTTTAGCTCCAGAGGCTCAGGCGGATCGACAATTCCGAACGGGCCGGGCCGGGGTCAGGCGATCTTTTTCTCAGCCCGTTCGGTAGCTTTTTCTTTATACAGGAACAGCCCGATGAACATCAGACCGGTCACGACCCAGGATATCGGATAGCAGGCCAAAGCCGTCATCAGCGTCGGACGAATCGGAGCTACGAAAAAAATCCAAAGAACGCGAAAGAGACAGATCCCCAACAAACTCACCATCATCGGCAAAACCGTATCCCCCTGACCACGGATCGCGCCGGCGAGAACGTCGCAAAAGACATACGCGACGTATAACGGCGAGATGAAGCGTAAAATCCGCCCTGTCAATTCGATCACATCGAGATCGTCAACCAGAAAAGTGGCTAACGGTTCGCCCCAGAGGTAAAGAACCGCGCTGATCGTCAGGATCAACAGGCATGCCATTCCTAAGCCGGCGCGAGTCGCCGACCGCGCGCGGCCGAACTTTTCCGCGCCGACGTTCTGCGCGACGAAGGTCGAAACGGCGATCCCGAACGCGTCTGAAATCGTCCAGATCAGGAAATCCAACTTTCCGGAAATCCCCCAGGCGGCAATGCTGTTGACGCCAAAGACGTTGATCCCGGTCTGAACGACGGTATTCGAAATCGGATACAGCGCAGATTGAATCCCGATCGGCAGTCCCAGCCTGAATATCGACGCTATCTGGCTGCGATGGAACCGGAGCCGGTTCAACGCGATCCGGCAGGGCAGTTCCGTCCGGGTCAATTCCATCAGCAGCAGGACCGCGCAGACGAGCTGCGAAAGCACGGTAGCGATCGCCGCTCCCACGACCCCCAGCCGCAGCGCGGCGACGAACAGCAGATCCAACCCAACGTTCAGGAAATTCGCAGCCACAAGATACAGGAAAGGCTGCCGCGAATTTCCTAACGCGCGGAGAATTCCCGAAGCCACGTTGAAAACGAGCGACGCGGCTATCCCCGCGTAATAGACCAGCAAATACCGCCGCGCATCTCCGGCAATCGCCGCCGGAACCTGAACCCAACGTATTGAAACCGGCGCCATCACACAGCCCAGAATCGCAAGCACGATTCCGCCGAGCACCGCAAACAGGATCGCAGTATGGCTCGCGTCCGAGACCTCCCGATACTTCTTCGCGCCATAGCTTTGGGAAAGGAGGATCGTCGCTCCCGTCGCGATTCCCATAAATAAATTAGCCGGGAGCCGCGTCAGCGTAAAAACCGATTCGATCGCCGCGAGCGCCGCTTTTCCCCCGTATCGGCCAACGATCATCGCGTCAGCAGTCGTGTAGAACGACTGGAAGAGCGTCCCTGAAAAGATCGGCGCCGCATATTTCAGCATTTTTACCCATACGACCCCGTCGGTCAGATCAGTTTTTCTTGCAGGTGCGTTCATGCGATCAGCTCATTCTCGCCCCCCGGGAACAGGGGCAAAGACAATTCTCCCCGGACCGCGCTTAAACAGCGGCAGTTAAATCGGCGACGAGTCAGCCGCTCCGATCTGCGAACCGTCCTCGTCGCCGCGCCTGTCGGAAAAGCCCCGGAGCCGATCCGGATAGGAACGGGCGGAGCTTCTTCAATATCGCTTCTTCTATTTTGCGTATTCGATCGCACGGCTCTCGCGGATGACCGTGACTTTAATCTGACCCGGGTACTGCATCGTTTCTTCAATCTGATGAGCGATGTCGCGCGCCATATACGTCGCCGCCAGATCGTCGACCTCCTCCGGCGTTACGATAATCCGAACCTCGCGTCCCGCCTGAATCGCGAACGAGTTCTCGACGCCTTTATAGGAATTCGCGATTTCCTCGAGCGTCCGGAGCCGTTTAATATAAAATTCAAGGTCCTCGCGCCGCGCGCCGGGACGAGCGCCTGAGATCGCGTCCGCGGCCTCGACGACGACGGCTTCGATCGAATCCTGATCGACTTCATGATGATGCGCTTCAATAATATTGACGACCTTCATATTCGTACCATACCGTTTACAGAAATCCGCGCCGATCTTCGCGTGCGTTCCCTCGGTATTATGGTCCATGGCCTTTCCGATATCATGAAGCAGCGCGCCCTTCCGCGCCGTCTCAACGTCCGCACCCAATTCAGAAGCGATAACGGAAGCCAGCTTCGCCGTCTCAACCGAATGCGCCAGCTGGTTCTGGCCAAACGAAGTACGGTACTTGAGCCGTCCAAGGACCTTGATAATTTCCGGATGCAGCCCCACGACGCCCGCCTGGAACGCGGCCTCCTCGCCGGCCTCAACGATCAGCTTCTGGACCTCTTTTTCCTCGTCCCGAAGGATTTTCTCGATATTCGCTGGATGAATCCTCCCGTCCAGGATCAACCGATCGAGCGCCCGTTTCGCGATCTCACGGCGAACGGGATCAAAACAGGAAATCATGACCGCTTCCGGCGTATCGTCAACGATGACGTCAACCCCGGCGGCCTGCTCAAACGCGCGGATATTCCGACCGTTCCGTCCGACGATCCGCCCTTTCATCTCTTCGCCGGGAAGATTCACCGTCGACGTCGTCACTTCAGCGACCTGATCCGACGCGACGCGCTGGATCGCCGTGACAATAATTTCGCGCGCTTTCTTTTCGCCTTCGGATCGGGCCTCCTGTTCGACCTGCCGGATAATCCGCGCCATTTCGTTCCGGGAATCCTTTTCAACGGCCGCCATCAGCTCCGCCTTGGCCTCCTCGACCGTCATCGAGGCCACCCGCTGGAGCTCGTCGAGCTGTTTGGACGCCATCTTATCGATTTCGTTCGAGCGCTTATCGAGATTGCTCTGCCGTTTGCTGAGCGCCGATTCGCGCTGTTCGATTTTTTCAACGCGCGTTTCGAGCTCGTTCCGGCGCTTCTGAACGCGGTCGGACTCGCGCGAAACTTCGTTCCGGCGCTTCTGAAGCTCTTCTTCGCCTTCGTTGATCGTCTTAAGCGCTTTATCCATCGCTTCCGTTTCGATCTGCTGAGCGCGCTGTTTCGCGACGAGAATAATATTTTCCGCGTCCAGCTGCTGTTCGCGGACGAAACGGCTGTTCAGCATGCGCGTAAATAAAAAGACCGCCAACACGATCACCGCGACGACAACAATAACGGACAGAACAATCATCCACCATGTCAAACCAACCGAAGGATCCGGAACTTCCGGGAGGCCTTCGCCGCCGATTATGATGGACTGCGCTAATGCTTGCGAACGGTAGAGCGAGAAGGAAACGCTCTCCATCCCTTTCGACAAAATTTCCATTTCTCAAATTCCCTGTTCTCTGTTTAAATTCCGGTTTCGCCGTCGGCGTTGATCCCGTTCCAGGCCGCCCGAACTGCGCTGCGAATTACGTCGTACGTAAAACCGCGCCGGGCCAAATATCCGCTTAACCGGTTCCGAAAGGTCTCGCGATCTAATCCGCGCAACCGGCGCGAATACCGTTCCGCACATGCGAAAGCAGCCTCCCGATCGTCAACGTCCGCCAACGATTCCCTGATTACCGTTTCGTCTACGCCTTTTCGTTTTAATTCATACCGGAGCATCCGCACGCCGCGCGGCCTGAACTCGTTCCGATCCCGGATCCAATTCTCCGCGAACGCGCGATCGTTGAGATAGCCGAGCTCCCTGACCCGATCGATCGCCCGCGTTATCCGCTCTTCGGAATACCCTTTCAGCGCCAGCTTCCCGCGAAGCTCCGCTTCCGAATAATCGCGGCGGGCTAAATATTCGAACGCTTTTTTTAACGCCGACTCATCCTGAGCCCCGTCGCGAATTCGTTCAAGCTCCGCTTCGCTGAGTTCCTGACCCACCGACAGTTCCGCCGCCGCACGCATCGAAAGTCCGAAAGCGAATTCGCCGTCGATATCGACGCTGACGCGGGAGGGATCGTACTTCTGCGGCTGGATCCGCGTGATTCGCCTCATGCTCATAAATTAAAACAACCATCCAGCTTCACGTCCGGAAAGCGCGGCGGTTGGATCGAGCGAAAAAAAGGGAATTCGGGCGGAGCCGCGAGCGGAAAGCTGAAAATCCGTCTTTGCCATGCGGCTTAAAGGGTTTATTTTCTCATAAAAAGCGAGCTAAGCGAGCGTTCTCGCTCAAAAATATCCATCGAACGTCCGAAACGTGCCTCTATGCGATCGGCTGCCACGGTTTCCGGCGGTAATCATATTCAGTTTTGCGTATATCATTGTACCATCAACCGGAACAATCTGTGAGATTTCATTCTCCGAATCTTTTGCAAAGCAGTCATCCGCACAACCAAATCACAATCCATTAAGAAGGAATCAGGAGCTTGCCCAGATTCCTTCCTGCCATTCCATCCATTCCGGAGATCCTTCCCGATCATTTTCAACCGTCCGGAACGATCGCTTACAACGGGTCGATCCTTCTCCCCTCCGATTCAGCAATCACCAGGCTGCCAAGAATACTTTTGAAGGCATTGTCTTCCGTCTCGATCGATTCTTCCGAAACCCCGCGCGCAAGGCCGATCTCAATGCTGAGCCGCTGCGAATTAGAAGCGTAGAAACCGGTTTTCTCTTCGAAAAGAACGTGAATAAATCCGTCTACTCCCCACGAAAGATCCGGTTCATCATAATAGGCCCGGCTCTTTTCGTTCTGTACAATCTTATACAGCACGAACGACATTTCTTCCGGCTTCCATATCGCTTTCTGGTTATAAACACAATGAAAAGCGTTGAACCGCGCCGCGTTCATCTGCCCGGCCGTGATATCCTTTTCGCCAATTTCCTCGATATCCAATCTGGATTTCAATTTCTCAACCAGCTCCGCGACCGACAGCGGTCCGATCGGAATCAGGTCCCTGTACGCTTTCACCTGCTCCGGATACGATTTCATCACGCCCAAACCGGCCTCATTCGCTCTCGCTGAACGGCGTATACACGAAGCCGATCGCGTCGATCGGAAATTCGCCGACGACCCCCGCCTCGATTTCCAGCGTCAACCCGATCTTCCGCGGCCGTTCGTAGTATTTATCCGTCGTCCAGGAGCCGATCTCGACCCACTGCGCCGGGAGATTCGCCGGCGCGGTAACCGAAACGGTCTCGGTTCCGGCGTCCGACGCGATCAGCTGCCGATCGACGGTCAGCGAATAATTTCCGGTGATACCGCCCTTCGTCGTCGGCATCCAGGCATACAGCCGGTACGTCCCGATCGGCCAGGGCTCGACCCCGGGCAGCGTAAATTTCACCTTTTCCTTCGGGTTCAGGACCCGCTGAAAAGACCCGTCCCAGGCGTCGTCGCTCCGCTCGCGCATCGCGTAATCCTTTCCGATCGTGTCGCCGGCTAAATCGTCGCGGACGTAACGCGTCGAGCCGGAAGGCAGCGCGTTCAGCATGGCAATATCCGCCGACTTGCGCGGGACGATCAGGAGCCGGTCCATCGAAACGATCGTATATTCGTCGCGCTCTTCCCAGGACGTCGTTACCGTCAGAACCGAATCGGACGGCTGGATGTAGTAAAGGCCCAGGCTCCGCCAGGTATCGTACGCCTGAACCGGATCGTATTGACTCGTCATGTAAACGACATTGGACGATCCCGCCAGCGGCGTCAGCGGCTGGTCGCCGAGCTGGACCGTGAACGAGAGCGTCCCGCCAGACGAGAAAACCGTATCCATCATATACAGCTCGTACAGCCCCGCGCGCAGCGGCCGGTCCATGAACCAGCGGACCCAGCCGGCCGAGTACGTCGCGTACCATTCCTCCTGATACAGCGCTTTCCCTAAATCGGCCGCAATCTGCTTTGAACTGGTCCAGACCTCGCTGTCGAGAGGCGGATTGATCTCCGCGCTCGAATCGACATGCAGCTCGATAACGCCGTCCGGGGAATCCGGAACGGCCGGATCGATCTCGCCGCCGTCCGCGATCCACCAGGTTGAAAGCGGCTCCGGCGTATTCGTCGGGATCGGCGTTACCGTATTCGTCGCCAGCGGCGTAATCGTCGGCGTCGCGGCCAGGGTCGGCGACGGCGTAACCGGCGTCGGCGTATTCGTCGGCCACCAGACCATCTGGTTCCGGACCGCCGGAGCGTATAACCAGGCAAAATAAACCGCCAGAAAAGCGGCCAGCATGGAAGTAATCGTCCGCCCGATCAGGTTGTACCAGTCGATTGTTCGGCGCGGCCTGGACGGCTGAGCCGGGGCCGGAGCCTGCGGCGAAGAGCCCTGCGGCGCGGTCATTCCAGCCGGCGGGACCGGCGGAACATAGGGGGGGCGCGGAGCGGCGGCGGAGCGGCCCTGCGCCGGATACGGCTGCGACCCGCCGGGCGGGATACTCCGGCTTATCGGATACCCCGCGCCGCCCGTGCGCCGCGCGTCCGAACCGGGGTTCGCGTCCGGTTGATTCAGGTTGGAAGAATTGGAGTTCATCAGCTTTTCTGCTCTGCCTCGGTTCAGAAGTTCGAAAAAAGGTTCCCGCTGAACGGTTTTCAGCGGCAGCCACAGGAAATTATAACAAAGAAAAATAGTATAATTCTTTCGTATGAAACGGCTCCGCCAACCCCGAACCTCGATCCGCGCCGCGGCGCTGCCTGCGCTGATTCTGGCGGCGGGAATCGGGCTCGCGTTTTATCAGCTGACGCCCGGGAGCGAGCTGACGCTGAAGCTGAAAATTTCGCTGACCGGGGCCGTTGTAATTTCCACGCTCGCGCTGACGTTCCTGATTCGGGAGCTGATCGAACGGCTCCGGCTCTCCCGCGCTCAATGGTTCTTCGCAATTGGCGCGTCGGTCGCGCTGACGATCCTTCTCGTTTTCTGGTTCGGCCTCAGCCTGCCGCATAAAAAATTTACGCTGCCCGAAAAAACGATCACGCTCTCGATCGATGCGTCGGGAATTCCGCAGCGATCGAACCGCCGCTACGTCTTCCTCTCGCTGCACGACGGATTCCAGGGCGTCCCGCTTTCCGCGTTCAGCGCCAACGGCGCATGGCGGCGCGAAAACGACCGGCTGACGCTGGAAATACCGGCGACGGAAAGCGCCGCGCTCCGGTTCACCGGCAAAGTCGGTCATGAAATCGCGATTTTCGCGGAACAGCGCCCGGACAGCGGTATCCTGACCGTCGACTGGGGGGACGGACTCGCGCAGGAGATCGATTTGTCCGACGCGCCCGGCGGCGCTGAGCCGATCCGCGTCGCGCATCGCTACGGGAGCGAAACGCTCTTTTTCGAGCGGGTCGATTTCGGATTGAACCTGCTGTCCGCGATCGTCCTGATCAGTGCGTTTTTCGCGCTCTATTTCGCGCTGACGCTTTCTTTCGTCGCGCGGCGGAGCCCGTCTTTCCGCGCCGTCTTTCTCCTGATCAGCGCTGCCGCCGTCGCCATGCGGATTTTTAATATTTTCAACCTGCCGCTCGACTGGGACGAAGGAACGTACTCCCGCGCCGCGATGCGGTACGCGGACAAGGTTCTGGCGCTGAAGCTCGCGGATATTCCCGCGATCGAATACAACCATGAACACCCCGCGCTGGTAAAGCTCGCGTTTTCTGTCCCGATCGTTCTTGACGGGCGCGAATCGTTCGAACGGATCGGACTGCCGTTGAACGAAAAAGCGCAGCTCCAGCGGGAGGATCACGCGATTTTCACTTCCCGTTTTATCAGCGCCTTTTTCAACGTCCTGACGACGCAGGCGCTGAGCTGCCTGATCCATCCGGTCGCGGCGTTCTTTTTCATGATTCATTCGATGATGTCAGAGATGGGATCGACAGCGCGGCTGGAAGCGATCCCGGCGTTCTTCTCGTTCCTTTCCGTTATTTTTGCCTGGCGGGCGCTCAGGAAACAGATCTGCGCGCGTCCGTACGAGGACGCGGATTTCGATCGGAAGAGCTGGCTGCTTTCGGCTGCCTGCGCAGGCGCAACCGCGGCGTCGAAAATCATCTACTGCGTCGTCGCGTTCGCGATCGGGATCGCGCTCCTGTCCGCTTTTTTCCGTGCGCCGGGCCGCCGCGCCGAGCTCCTTTGGATGTCGGTTCTTTACGCGCTGATCGCGCTCGCTGCGTTCTTCGCGCTGAACCCGTCGCTATGGTATGACCCGCTCGGACGAATCGCCGACATGTTCAATTTTCACAGGAATTACCAAACCGATCATAACAGCCTCCACCCGGCGTATCAGCCGCTGATCTGGATTTTCCGCTCCGTCCCGCTGGCGAAGCCGGGAGGAGGGATCCTGAGCCCGGTCCAGCGCAACCCGTTCGGCCTGATTTTCGCCGCGGACGAGCTGATTCTGATGCTGGCGATAGCCGGACTGCCGCGGCTTTGGAAACGGTCCCCGATTTTTATCGCCTGGCTCGCCGCCGGCGTCGCGTTCATGTTCGTCTGGGGAACGAAATGGCAGCATTACACCTGTATTATTACGGTTCCGATCTGCGTCGCCGCGATGTACGGGGTTTTCGTCTTCCAGGAAAAACTCGGACGATATAACGCGGTTCCCGGGAATAACCGCGGCGGCCAAACGCCGGATGATTTCTGAAACACCGCACAATGAAACAGCTTCATTTTAAAGAAGAAAGAAGGGTACCATGGCAATTAACAAAGAATCAGCACTCGAATATCATCATCTCAACGGCGTCCCGGGGAAACTCTCCGTCACGCCGACCAAACCGCTCGACACGTTTGTCGACCTCAGTCTCGCTTACTCGCCGGGCGTCGCCTATCCGGTTCTCGAAATCGAAAAGGACCCCGCCGACGCGTACCGGTATACCAATAAGGGGAATCTGGTTGCCGTTATTTCCAACGGGACGGCGATCTTAGGCCTGGGCAATCGCGGCGCGCTGGCTTCGAAACCGGTCATGGAAGGCAAAGGCGTTCTCTTCAAGAAGTTCGCCGGCGTCGACGTTTTCGATATCGAAGTCGACACGACCGATCCGCAGCGATTCATCGACGCTGTCGCCGCGATCGGGAACACGTTCGGCGGCATCAATCTTGAGGATATCAAAGCGCCGGAATGCTTCCTGATCGAAAAAACGCTTCAGGAAACGCTCGATATCCCGGTTTTCCATGACGACCAGCATGGGACGGCGATCATCCTCGCCGCCGGGCTCTTGAACGCGGCCGAAATCGCCGGAAAGAAAATCAGCGAGCTGAAAGTCGTGATGAACGGCGCGGGCGCGGCCGGGATCTCCTGCGCAAGGCACCTGATCCGGATTGGCGCCGATCCAAAGAATATTTACCTTTGCGACTCGGCCGGACTGATTTATCAGGGACGAACGGAGAAGATGACCCCGGAGAAGCGCGAGTTCATGAACGGCGCGGGCCCGGCGGCGTTGGCCGACGTCCTCCCCGGAGCAGATGTCTTTATCGGACTGTCAATCGCGGATATCCTGACCGAAGAAATGATTAAAAGCATGGCGGAGAACCCGTTTATTTTCGCGCTGGCGAACCCCGACCCGGAAATCAAGGTTGAAACGGCGAAGCGCGTCCGCCCTGACGCGATAATCGCGACCGGACGGTCGGATTACGCGAACCAGATCAATAACGTCCTCGGCTTCCCGTATATTTTCCGCGGAGCGCTCGACGTCCGCGCGAAACGGATCAATGAAGAAATGAAACTGGCGGCGTCATACGCGCTGGCGGAGCTGACAAAGCTTCCGGTTCCGGATTCCGTCCTGAAATCCTACGCGCTGGATAGCTTATCGTTCGGACGCGATTATATCGTCCCGAAAGCGTTCGACCCACGCGCGAAATGGATGGTCTCGTCGGCGGTCGCCCAGGCCGCGATATCAAGCGGCGTCGCCCAAAGTCCAATCGATATGGACGAATATCAGGCGCGGCTCGGGAAAATGTAATCAGGCCGCGATTAATCTGGGACGCGGGGAGTCCGAGCGAGAGCCCGATCTCCCCGTTCTTCGTCCCGAGCGATCTAAGGTATAATTTGAGACGGCTGAAACGAAAGAAGGGAGTCGATCAAAGCAGATGACGCAGCAATTCAAAAGCGCCGCCGAAATCCGGACGCAGGCCGAATCCGCGCGAAAGCGCGAAATTGATATCCCGATGACGTTCATCGGAGCGGGCTGTATCCTTGGCTGTGCCGCGCTGATCTGGGCTGGATCCGTCTATCCGGACGCTTTCGGCCGCCTGAGCGACAGTCTGGTCACGCTCTTCTTCATCGCCGCGACGCTGCTGACGCTGACGATGACGATCCTGAACGTCGTGCTGATATCGTTGACCGCCGAGCTCCGCCGAACGCTGCCCGAAAAGCTCGGGACGGCAAACGAAAAGGTTCAAAGCATGGAACCAATCGTCCTTGAAGCGATGAACCGGCTCACCGAACCGCTCATTAAGCTCATCGCGAATTACAGCGCCGTCGCCGCGTTGTTCAAGCGCAAAAACGCCCCTGCCGACTCAACGCCAGAAGGAAAGCCATGAAAGACGATAATCTGAGATTGAAAACGATTCTTTACGGAGGCTTGATCGGCATGATCGTCGGCCTCGTTTCCGCGTTTATCAAGGTCAGGCACGCCGAAGAAAAAGGTCAGATCCTTTCGTTCTCATCGAAGGATTCGGTTCGGCTCGGCGCCGCGATTTTCGACCTGATCAGCCGTCTTTCCTGAGAACCCGGGCGGAAGTTCCGTGACGGTCGCGCCGTTCTTACCGGTTATCCTGATCGGCGGATTCCGGATCGATTATATTATTTCGCCGAAAGGCGAAGCGTTCAGCCACGTTCCCGGCGGACATCTTTTTTACAGCGCCATCGGACAGCAGTTCTCCGACCGCCAGTTCGGCCTCATATCCCGCGTCGGGCGTAATTATCCGGAAGCGTTTCTTGCCTCGCTTTCAGCGCTCGGGATCGATATCCGCGGCGTCAAACGCGCTGTTGAAGCGTTTGACCAGCGCTTTTTTATTCATTATGACGCGAATCATGAGAAAGACTATGCGCATCCGTTAGCCCACTTCGCATCCGAACGCCTTCCGCTCCCAAAAGCGCTGCTCGGATATGAATTCAAGCAGCCAACCTTTTCGCAGCTCACCCTCCGCAGCGACGAAACGATCATTCCCCGCGATATTCCATCGGATTATCTGGACGCGATGATGATTCATCTCTGCCCGCAGGATTTCCTGACGCATACCATCATCCCGCAGGAGTTCCGTCATCAAGGCCCCAAGCGCATCACACTGCGGGTCAATCCGGATTACATGATCCCGCAGTTCCTCCCGAAGATTGAATCGCTGGTCGGCGGACTGCATGTGCTCTTCTGCGACGAGGGAGACCTCCAATCGCTTTTCAGCAGCTCGCCCATACAGGAGCTCCCCGACCAGCTTCGAACGATCTGCGACTTTGGCGTCGACGCGGCCGCCGTTTTCCGAAATGACGACGTTTATTTCCATGATCAGAGACGCGGCGAAGCGCTCAAGATCCCGACGGGCTTTGCAAAGGCGGAGAACCGGACCGGGCTGAAAGACGCGTTCTGCGGCGGGATGGTCGGGGTTCTCGCGAAAACGTATCAGTTCGCTCCGGCGCTCGCCGGCGGCGCGGCGGCGGCTTCGATCGTCGCTGAATCGCCGGATCCGCTTTTCGCGTTCGAATCGATCCCCGGTCTTTTCGACGCGCGCGCGAAGCACCTCCTTTCCTCAGTGGAAAAAGTCGTTCCGGTCAGGCCCCCGCGGAAATGGCGTCGGAGCCTAACGCGCTGATCAACGGCGCCCTTCACCGTTTCGTCCCGCGCGGTTCATGAAACCGGAAGAATCGATTAAAATCATTACAGAGACTTGAAAAAATTTTTAGTTTCCCCTAAATAAGGTTATAAAAAGATCGAAAATCAATTCGCTTAAAAAAAAAGAAAAAGGAGCCCTTACGACATGAAACAACTCGCGAAACTTTTTTCCGGAATTGTCATCGGATCGATCGCCGGAATCGCAGCAACGATCATTTTCTCGCCGAAAAAACGGACGGAATGGTTCGACGAGATTCAGGACCGGACCCAGGACGTTTTAACCGAATTTAACAAAGCCGCAGAAGCTTATAAAACTGAAATGCAGAATGATTTAGCCGAACGCCGGCAGAATTGACGACCCGCTTCGCGGGGAATTTTCGCCTCAATCAGAATTATCCGCTTCGCGGGAGATTTCAATCGTGAATTTTCCCGCCGCGCGCGACGCACGGTTCATCGATGTCACCCCGAAGACGCAGCGCTCCGCTTCGCCATCGGAAGCTGCAAACGAACAGTTGAATCGAAACGGAACGCCGGGAGCGGATTTTTCCGCCCAATACAGCGGATCTTTTTTCTTTTCGCTCGGTTCAGTCGCCGGATCCGCCGCTCCGGCAGGCAGGACGCGGCCCACCACGCCAAACGGAAGCGGGAGCCGGTTTTCCATAACGAAGAATCCATTCCGCGACGTCTTCCAGCCCGTTTCCCCGGTTTCAACCGTGTCGACCGGATCCACATAGCCAATCGCATCGATCCGAAAATCGTCCAGAAGAACCCCGTCGCAGCTGACCGCCTGGTCCGTGATAACGTCGAATCGAAGCGTCAGCCGCTCCCCGGCAAACTCGCTGATATCGAGCTCCATCCGTTCCCAGTCTCCGTTCCGTCCGCTCAATCCGTTCCCCAAACTGAATTCGGCAGTCCGGTCCTCCTGTCCGCCCGGAAGCGGAAGAACCCGCCAGTTCGCCCCATCGTCAATCGACGCTAACAGGTATAAATAATCATAATCCGGTTCCAGGTCATAACGGATCGAGAACGAGAAGCGGATCGGCACGGCGTCCCCCGGAAGATTGAAGACGCGTTCCAGCGACGCAACCGAATTGCTCTCAGCTCCTGACCAGAAGAAAGGCCCATCGTTCGGTTCGGCGATCGAAGTCAGAGGAACCGTCGGCTCGAACGCAACGCTGATCCGCGCGCCGCCATCGCGGCAGCCCACGCTGAAAAAACGGGTTCCATACGGAAGCGTCTCGCCCGAAATCGTCCCGTTTTCACAGCTCAGCTCCGTTATCGACGCCGCACGGTCGGGAACCGGCGCGCGATCGAGCGAAAGATAGCCGTTCTCCGTCCGCTCTTCGAAGAGCAGCGCCAGATTCGCCTTGACCCAGTCCAGATAGACGTCGTCGGCGCTTAGCTCCGAACCAACCGCCGACAGCGCTTCGTCCAGACCGTCCAGGTTATTCCCCTGCGCCAGGGCCCAGGGGCGCAGGAATTCAACGCCGAATCGTTCGCTCACGTATTTAACGAACAGGTACGACGCTCCATAGTTGGGGATCGCCGACGGTTCCGTCCGCCAGAGCGTCATCGACGTATCCGGATTGCGGAAGAACGCGTTTTCGTACATGTCGCTGAACCGTTCGCCCGTAAACGCTTCGGCGAAGCCGGAAAAGCCCTCGTCGATATTCGAGCCTTCGTTCGCATCCTGAAAAAAATGGATCATGTGCTGGAACTCATGGCTCAGCGTATTCACGATTCGCGCTCCGTCATAACGGAGAAGCTCGTCGCTCAGCATGAACATCTCCATCCCGTTCGATTTCGGGACGATATCCGGATGAACCGTGTCGCGCGAAGAGAAATAGCCTAAGATCCCGCGCCCGAGCTTATTCGTAATCAGCGCATGAATTCGCCGATCGCCGTCAATTCCGGGAGACGCTTCCGACCCAAAAACCTGATGCATCAGCGGAACTACCCGCTCGTCAAAATCGCGCAGCCCCTCCACAATCGTTTCCGGAAGCTTCCGGCTCAAATCCCGATCGAGCCAGACGACGAGCGAATCGCCGATCCAGACAATCTCGCCGTCAGCCTCGACCGTTTCCGAGTTATCAGAGTCGATAATGTAGAAAATGCGCCGGTCTCCGATTTTCCAGTCCGGCGGAACGAGCGTCCGCAGCGGGACCGTCGTTTTCCCATAACGAAGCGCAAGCTCTTCCCAATCAAACGCCCCGTCGCTCTCCGACGCCGCCGGAAAAACCGCGGCGGGACGATCCCATGCGGCCGAAACAGACCGGCCCTCCGTCAGTCCCAGGGCCCGGCAGCAAATCAGCGCCATCAGAACCGCCGCGCCACGCCGAAGCTTCATGCGTCGTCCCTCCGATCCAGGGCGGGACAAGCGGCGAGCGACGCCCCGGCGCTGATCCCGACGCTGACCCAAAGGTACGGGAGCGCGAACGTATCGACGCTGAACCCCTCGATTAAAAATGCGATCAGCGTAAAACAGGCGGCCAATCCCACAGACCGCAAAATGGGCGCCGCGTTCCTGGACAGCCGCCGCGCCGCCGCGAACGACGAGATCAGCCAGCTCGCAAACAAGGCGAACCCGATCACGCCCGTTTCCGCCAGCAGCCGGATCCAGAAGCTCTTGATATTCAGCAGCGTTTCAGATCGAAAAAGCAGGTCCCGAACTTCAACAAGCCGCAGCGCAGTCGGCGAAAGCACGTCCGGAATATAGAACCCCGCCTGTCCCAGCCCTGCGCCCATGATCGGTTTTTCCGAGAAAACGTTCCAGCCAGCTTCCCAATACACGAAGCGCGAAGCCAGGCTCAGCTTCTCAGCCAAATACGCCGCCGCGTCGGACCGCCCGCTCAAGTTCAGCGTAAACAGCTCGCGCATTCGATAATCGAGCCGCGTCAGCGTCCAAAGCACAAGAAAGCCAACGGCCGGAAGCAGGACGATCAACGCCAGGACGCGCAGCCGCCGCCGTCTTCTCGCCGCCAGATCGGGAACCCGACCGGACGAAAAAGAGCTCCGTCCAATCGCGAGCGCGCTCAGGACCAGCGCAAACGCCGCCAGTCCGACCCGCGACAACGTCAGGTACAGCACCACCGCGCCGAGGCCCAGCAGGATCGTTTCAATCGTCATCCGCCCGCGCCGCCAGTCATGCGCGGTTGTTCCCTGAACCGTCGCCGCCAGCCACCAAGGCAGGTACAGCAGGTTCAGCTGATGCGCCAGCCAGGACGGCTCCAGCGTAAATCCGACGAAACGCTGGCGGAAGAGGGTCCCGACCGAAATAACCGACTGCGCCCGGCGCATCCAATCCGGATAGCCCTGACGCGTATACCAGAAAGCCGCCTGAAGCAGCGTCCAGATCAGGACGATGACCCCGCACCAATTGATCCAACGCATCGCAGCGCGAATCCGATCCGGCGTCTGGCAATATGCCATTGCCGTCAGAAAAAAGATCAATCCAATCGCTAACGTCAGCGACGCGTTCAGCGCGCTGCGCAGCGGGGAAGCGTTTTTATAAAAAACTCCTTCCGAGCCGGGGAACCGCGCGAACGTCAGCGCCACGGCGACGAGCGCAAACAGGAAAATCGGCGCCGCGGTTGAAGCGAATTTCAAGCGCCCGTTGATCCAACGCGGAAACAGCCACCCAATCAGCAACACCCCCGCGATCAGCCCGGAAGGCGCGGCGACAACGTCCGACCCAACCAGCCGAACGATCAGCGGCATGGAGGTCACCGGCAACAGCAGGAAAAAAGACGCCCAGACGATCGGCCACAGCCGGCTCCAGCGAACAGCAAAGGCTCGACCGTTCATGCGCCCGTCCGCAGCTCCCGTCCGCGTCGGATCCGCGACACGATCCAGGCGACCGCAACCGCAGCCGCCGCGCCGAGAATCGCGCCGCAAAGCGCGAAGACCGCGCGCGTTCCCGTCAGCCGCCGTATTCGAATCCCGTCAAAATCCGGCGTTCCAAACCGAAGCGCCGATGAAACCCCCGCGCTCAGCCGTTCATACCTCGCCGCCTCCGCGCCCAGCCGTTCGATCTCCCGGTCCAACGCTGCGCCGCTCAACTCGCAGCGTTTCGAGGAGGGTTCCGCGGCTAAATCCAGCCCGCAACGGACCATCCCCGCCAAAGCCGAATGGACCGCGTCGGCTTGAAGCGCAGAGCGAACCTTCGCCGCCAGCACCGCCGACGTCGATTCCAGCCAGAGCTGCGCCCGAACCAACGCTTCAACCTCGGACGAGCCTCGAACTGACAGGATCATGCGGTCGTTCGTACGCTGAACCGAGGCGATCGCCCGAAAAGCGGCCGGCTGGAGCCCCGTTTTCGCGGACACGCCATTCAAAACCTCCGCCGAAACCGCGACATCTTCACAGGCGGCGATCATACGATCGACGTCCAGATCGGAAAGCGCCCCAGTCGCCGAAAAATCGACCGAAAGCGACTGCGCCGCGCTCGCGAGATAAACCGGAGCGGATAAATCTGAAAGAAAGACGCCGGCGATCCCGCCAACCGCGATCAGCAGCGCCGTCAGCCACCAACGTTTTACGAAGAAATTCAACAGATATTCCATGCTCCCAATTATAGCCGTTTCTTTTCACTCGTTTTCATACTCGCTTTTATCCGGAAAAGACCGGGCGATCGAATCATAATCGCGGTTCTGCACGCTCCGGTCGGATTTATAATGGATTGAAAGAACAGGTTGAAATCCGGCGAAAAAGGGAAAAAACCGCGAAAATCCGCCGGAAATTGAAAAAAAAGCGAAAAAGAAAGGGCTTTTTCCCGGCATTCCGGGGTAAAAACATGAATAAAACCGAAAATCAGCTGTCAGAAGCGACAGCGGAAAAACCGCGCCCGTTCGCGATCATCGAACGGCTCCTCATCGGGAAGCCGTTAGCGACCGAAGCGTTGGCGCATGAGACGATCGGGAAAGGCGTCGGCCTGGCCGTCTTCGCTTCCGACGCGTTATCGTCCATGGCGTATTCGACGCAGGAGATGATGTTCGTGCTGGCGGCGGCGGGAACGGCGGGATTCAATTTCATCATGCCGCTGACACTGCTGACCGTCGCGCTGCTGGCGCTGTTGACAATTTCGTATGAACAGACGATCCACGCCTATCCGAACGGAGGCGGCGCCTATATCGTTTCCCGCGATAACCTGGGCGACGTTCCGGCGATGATCGCCGCGGCCGCGCTGCTGACCGATTATATTCTGACCGTCGCGGTCTCGATCTCCTCCGGCGTCTCGCAAATTACTTCGATCTTTCCCGAATATTACGCGTACCGCGTCTGGATCGCCGTTGTCTTCGTCCTGATCGTCATGCTCATCAATTTACGCGGAGTCAAGGAAGCCGGAATCGTCTTCGCGATCCCGACGTATATCTTTTTAGGCGCGATTGCCCTGATGGTCCTGATCGGATTCTTCCGATTTTTTACCGGATCGCTGGGGACGGTCGTCGATCCGCCGCGGCTGGAAATCGACGGCGGGTTTCAGGCGGTCAGCCTTTTCCTGATCCTGAAGGCGTTCGCGACCGGAACGACCGCGCTGACCGGCGTTGAAGCGATTTCGAACGGGATCACCGCGTTTAAAGAACCGCGGACGAAAAACGCAGGCCAGACGCTGATGATGATGTCGACGATTTTAGGCGTGCTGCTGATCGCGGTTTCCTTCCTGAGTTTCCGCGCGCAGGCCGTTCCTTCCGAATTGGAAGGAAATATTTCGCAGCTCGCGCGCACGGTCTACGGCTCAAAAAACCTGCTCTACCTGATTACCGTCGGGGCCACGATGATTATTCTGGTCATGGCGGCGAATACGGCGTTCGCCGGGTTTCCGCGGTTGAGCGCGATCCTCGCGCAGGACGGATTCCTCCCGCGCCGGTTCGCCTGGAAAGGAACGCGCCTCGTCTTCACGTCCGGAATTATCTTCCTGTCGATCGTCGCGATCGCGCTGATCCTCTTCTTTCAGGCCAGCGTCAACCGCCTGATCCCGCTGTACGCGGTCGGCGTTTTCTTCTCGTTCACGCTTTCGCAGTTCGGCATGGCAAAACGATGGCGAAAGAGCGGACAGCTTTCCAGCGGCGAATCGATCGAGACGCACGGGAACCCACTGACCTACGATCCAAAATGGGCGTTCAAAATGATCGCCAACGGTGTCGGCGCGGCCGCCTCCGCAGCGATCGCGCTCGTTTTCGCCATTACAAAATTTACCTCGGGCGCATGGGTGATCCTGATCCTGACGCCGCTCCTCGTTCTCCTCTTTGCGCAGATCAAGCGTCATTATGACTGGGTCGCGCGCAGCCTGTCCCTGAGCCATGGGGTATCGCGATCGGTCGAGATTAATAAGAATCATATGATCCTGCTCCTGAGCGGCGTGCATCAGTCTTCGCTGAAAGCGTATCATTACGCGAAAACCTTAGCGCCGGAGCTGGAAGTCGTTCATGTCGAAATCGACCCGGAAAAAACCGAAAAAATGCGCCAAAGCTGGGAGAAATGGAGCGACGGCGATCCGCTGATCGTGCTCCCCTCCCCGTATCGGCACCTGCTCACGCCGATCCTGAAATTTATAACCGACCGCGCCAATGCGTTAGCTCCCGACGAAGTCCTTACGGTTCTCGTCCCACGTTTTATCAGCGACGCCGTCGGCGGCTCGCTTCTCCACGCGAATAATGCGGACGTGCTGCGAAAGGCGTTGATCGGGTTCCCGAAAATCGTCGTAACCGAAATTCCGTTTAACCTGAACGAAATTCAATAGCCGATTTATTCAGAGAAAAATTGCCTGTCATATTCTTTCCGCAGGGAGAAATCATTTATCGGAATAAAGTGATATAAACGGAGACATGAACAAATCGATCGCCTTTGCACATTTCTTTTTCTTTTTTGGCTTTGATCGCCGGCTGAAACCTGTGCAGCGCGGATAGATTTGCTCGTCCACCCGGAAAAGCGACCTCCTGCACAGGCAGGAGGTTTTTTTATTCCGGGAACCGATTCTATTCAATAAAGATAGGAGTGAACCATGTTAAAGAAGAGAATTTTATCTGTGTTGATTGTCGTTTTGACGCTTTCATTGACCGTCTGCCTTGCCAGCGCGCAGGACGCTGGAACCCGTTTCAACGTCGGCGTTCTGCAGCTCGTTGAGCATGCGTCTCTGGACGCCGCCTACGAAGGCTTCATCGCAGGATTGGCGGATGCCGGATTTGTCGAAGGTGAAAACCTGACGATCGATTTCCAGAACGCCCAGGCCGACCAATCCAACATGGTCACGATCAGCGAACGTTTCGTCAAGAATAAAGTCGACCTGATTCTCGCGATCGCGACCCCGGCCGCCCAGGCGGTCGCCGCGGCGACGACCGAAATCCCGATCGTCTTCACGGCCGTAACCGATCCGGTCGAAGCCCGTCTCGTTGAATCGCTTGAAGCGCCGGGAACGAATATCACGGGTGTCAGCGACGCGGGGCCGATCGAAGAGCAAATCGAACTCATCGCCGCGCTCGTTCCCGAGGCTAAAACGATCGGAATTTTGTACAATTCGTCGGAAGTCAATTCAGAAATCCAGGCCAAACAGGCGGAAGCGGCCGCCAAGCGGATCGGGTTGGAAGTAAAGTTCGGGACGGTCGCCTCGGTCAACGATATTGAGCAGGTCCTAACGTCAATTGCGGACGACGTCGAAGCGATCTACCTGCCGACCGATAATACCTTCGCCTCGGCGATGGCGAATGTCGCCAAGGTCACAGAAGCGAAAAAGCTCCCGGTCGTCGCCGGGGCGCAGAGCATGGTCGAAGAAGGCGGGCTCGCCACGATCGGGCTGGATTACTATAAACTGGGCCTGCAGACAGGCGCAATGGCGGCGAAGATCCTGAACGGTGAAAGCGAACCCGCGACGACGCCGGTTGAGACGCTTCAGGATACCGATCTGATGATCAATTTTGATACCGCGAAAGCGATCGGCTATACTTTCCCGCCCGAAATTCTCGCGGAAGCCACGATTAAAATCGGGAAAGAATAGTCGAACAGGAAGCGGCCGTGCGGTCAACAAAATTAAAATCCGCCGATTTGCTTTAGCGCTTTACACTGTAACGCTTTATGGTAGTAAAATAAGGAAAACGAATCGTCAGGCGGAAACGCTTCCCGCTTCCGCCTTTTACAAGATCATCTTTTTAGGAGCTACGTTATGAAAAAAGCTGTCTTTACCCTGATTCTCGCGTTCTGTCTCGCGATCCTGACCCCGCTCGCATCGTTCGCCCAGACCGACCCGATTCAAATCGGCGTTCTCCAGCTCGTTGAGCATCCGGCGCTGGACGCCGCATATAAAGGATTCGTCGACGGGTTATCCAAAGCCGGATTCGTCGACGGCGAAAATATCGAAATCGACTTCCGCAACGCGCAAGCCGACCAGTCGAATCTGATGACGATGAGCGATCGTTTCGTTAAGAATAACGTTGATCTGATCCTTGCGATCGCGACGCCCGCGACGCAGTCCGTCGCCTCCGCGACCAGCACGATTCCGATCCTGTTCACCGCTGTCACCGATCCGGTCGCGGCGCGCCTCGTCGAGAGCTGGGAAAAGCCGGGGTTGAACGTGACCGGCGTTTCCGATATTGGTCCAATTAAAGATCAGATTAACCTCTGCCGACGGCTCCTTCCGGAAGCGAAAACGATCGGAATTATCTATAACTCGTCCGAAGTCAATTCGGAGGTCCAGGCCAAAGAGGCCGAAAAGTACGCGAAAGAAGCGGGCTTCAAAGTCGAATTCGGGACCGTAACTTCGGTCAACGACATCGAGCAGGTCGCGACTTCGTTAGCCGCGAAATCGGATATCTTCTACGTACCGACCGATAATACGATCGCCTCAGCGATTCCCAACCTCGTCCAGGTCGCACAGGAAAAAGGACTCCTAATCGTCGGCGGCGAAGAAGGCCAGGTTGAATCCGGCGCCGCCGCGACGATCAGTATCAGCTACTATAAATTAGGCCTGCAAACGGCGGAAATGGCGGTCAGGATCCTGAAAGACGGGGCGTCTCCGGCGGACCTTCCCGTCGAAAAGCTCGAGGATACCGACCTGGTTATCAATCAGGCTTACGCCGACGAAATCGGCTACACGTATCCGCAGGAGATACTCGACGCCGCGGATACGGTTTATTGATTATTTGAAATCGCCGGGGAAGGTCGGCCCGATTCGGACAATTTGTCGCTGGCTTCCGCGCCCTTCGGAACCCGAAACGTATCGAAATCGCGCGCGACAACCGTATTCGGAAAAACCGCCGCCGCTTCCCGAAGGATATTGCGGTCGCGGTACCGCCGCGAAACGTGCGTCAGGAAAAGCTGACCGACCCCGGCTTCCTTCGCCAGCTGCGCGCTCATGCGCGCCGTCATATGCGAATAGTGTTTTGCCATGTCCGCGTCTTCTTCAAGATAGGTCGCCTCGATAACGAGCGCGTCCGCGCCGCGGACGATATCGACGAGCCGACGCGGCTCGCCGCAGTCGCCGACAACGACCAGCCGCGTCCCCGGGATCTCGTCGCCTAAAACCTCCGATCCGGAGATGATCCGTCCGTCCGGAAGCGTAACCGAGTTTCCCAGCGCCAATTCGCGCCGCCAGGGTCCCGGCGGAATCGCAAGCGCTTCCGCCCGTTCGGGTAAAAACGGGCGCCGGCTCTTGCGTTCGAAAATATAGCCGAACGAATCCGTACCGCGATGCACCACCGGGAAACAGGACAGGCGGAAATCCGCCGTCTCCAGGATCGGACGATCCGGGTCAACCTCGTTGAAATGAATCGTCGACGGGACGCGCGTCCCGCGGCAGACGATTTTCGTCACCAGGTCATTCACCCGGGCCAGCGTCTCGCGTCCGCCGTACAGATGAATCCCATCCATCGATTCCCAGCGGATCATCGTCGAGAGCAGCCCCGCGACGCCCAGAATATGATCCAGATGCCCATGCGTCAGTAAAATTTTATTCAGGCTGCGGAATCCCAGCCCGGACGTCAGGATTTGCCGCTGCGTCCCCTCGCCGCAATCCACCAAAAAACGATTCTCCGCATAGCGGATCATCAACGCCGGCAAGGACCGCTGAATCGAAGGCGCGGAGGCCGATGTGCCTAAAAACGTCAATTCAAACAAGCCGATTTATCTCTGCTTTCCGATATTTTTCTCAATAGCTCTCGCCGTTTATTGTACCAAAGACGGTATCCTGCGCCACGGGACGGAGACGATTCCCGATATATAAAAAGCGGGGACTCTGCCTTGCGCGGAATCCCCAGATCATTTACAATTCAACTGGGCAGCGGCTTCTCGGGTGACCCCCTCATCCGGAATGTCCGGATTGCCCATTTTTTATAACTGCCGCACGTTACCGATCGCCGTAATGCGTCCCGTTCCGCTCGATATCCAGGATGAGCTTATTAATCCGTTTCAGCGTCTTCCGATCCTGCGCCTGGCAATACAGGTATTCCTCCCATGCTTGATCATGCCAAAGCTTTCGCATCAATCCGCTCGGAACCGCAGGAAACGCCGCCAGAAGCCCATCTTATAATACGCGCCGACAAAAACGCTGCAAAGCGTCCAGGCGATCACGATCGATAAAAAGACCATTCGATAATCCCGATGAATCCTGACCAGCGTATACGCCATCGAAACACGAATAATGACGTTGCAGGTAAAACTCGCCATCAGCGGCGCGACCGAATCGCCCATTCCGCGGACAGCGCCGCTCAGCACGGTGTAGGTATTGACGAGGACGTAACCGATCGACAGGACGCGCAGGATTTCCAGCCCGACCTGAATGACCTCCTGATCGCTGGTAAACATGTACATCAGATTATCGCCGAAGAAGAAAATCAGGAGCGCCAGGACCAGCGTCACGCTCTGGCTGAGGATCAGCGTCATTTGAATGCCACGCTTCGCGCGGTCGAGCCGTTTCGCACCGATATTCTGACCCACGAACGTCGTAATCGCGATTGCGAACGAGTTCATCGGCAGCATGACGAATTGATCCATGCGCGTGACGGCGGAATAGGCGGCGATAACCGCCGAACCGAATTGATTGATCAGGTTCTGCTGAAGGAGGAAGCCAACTGAAAAAATCGACGTTTGCAGTCCCGCCGGCATTCCGATATCCAGAATCCGCCGCCCCAGCGTCCAGTTCAGCCGACAGCCGCGGAGCTGAATATCGTAATCCTTTTGTTTAATTATGAGATGAATCAACGTCGTAACCGCAGCGATCAGCTGTGCGCTGACGGTCGCCCAGGCCGCTCCCTCGATTCCCATCTTCAGCCCGAACACAAAAAGGACCAGCAGCCCAATATTCACAACGTTCGAAATAATTAAATAAATAACAGGCGAAGACGAATCGCCGATTCCACGGAAAATTCCCGAAAGAATATTAAACAGGAACATCGGCAGCAGACCCATGAACATGATCCGCGTATACGTCGTCGCCATCTCCATAATATTTTCCGGCGTCCCGGTCCAAATCAGCAGTGTTTTTGAAAATAAAGCGCCGAAAATCGTCGCAAAGATTCCACCGCTGACCGTCAGCACAAGCGATATCAGAATCGACTCGTTCAGCTTTTTCCGATCGCCAGCGCCGAAATTCTGCGACACGACGACGGTCGCGCCGGTCGAAATCCCCGTGAACAGCCCGATCAGCAGGTTATTGATCGGGTTATAGACGCCAATCGCCGCAAGCGCTTCGCTCCCGACGCGATTTCCCAGAATAATAGCGTTAACCGTGTTATACAGCTGCTGAAAGACATTACCGACGATAAGCGGGAGACAGAAATGAATAATATGCCGAAGCGGCGCGCCCTCGGCCATTGAATGATCCGGTTTCTTCGTCGTCAGGTTCATCGCAGGCTCCCACAGGTCAGTCCAGGCCGGATCCGCCTGAACGATTTATACGGCGCGTCCCTGCGCCGCGATCATCGTCAGCGCGGAAATATCAAAATCAACTGTCAAAAATCGGCAGATCAATCACAGTCGTCCAGAAAAACGCGATCATCGCCAGCAGATAGCGCAGGTTCTCCCGATCGTCCGTCGAGGCGACCGGCATATCGATCTGGTTCAGGATCGATTCCGATTTCTTACTCGGCGAAAACATGGCTTCCAGACGGCTGCGAAGGTCCATTTCTTTCTGCTGGAGTCCGTACGAAAACCGCAGCTCCACCTTCCCGGCTTTCTCCGCATCGACCATCTCGTCAAACGAGTATGACCGCTCCCAGTCAAAATCCTTCGCGCAGGAATATACGCATTTCCGATGCCGCGCCGGCTGAAAATGCGCAACGCCAATCCGATTCCCTGCCGCGTCGAAAATCCGATTCGGATACGTCGTTACGAAGCGAAAAAGGCGATGGTTCGGGTAGAGAACTTCGACCGCCCCGAGCGGCTCCTCGTCAGCCGAATACAGGTGGACCCGCCGCGCGGTCAGGTTCCGTTTTTTATCGAGAAGAACCTTCCTGGACTCATCTTCCGGGATAAAGAATCCGTAGATCTCCTCCGGGGCATCGATATCCGGATTGAACGGATTATATTTCGCGACCAGAAACGCGCCTTTTTTCTGATATTCCTCGGGCTGATGATAGACGAAAGGGCTGACAAACGAGAAAGCGTATTGATGAAATGTATCCGAGAAATGGACGATCCGATTCACCGTTCCTTCAACAGGAAACCGGATAGCGTTAAAATCGATCATGACATTCATTTCCTCTTCTTATCCAACTATTTTTTGACGCTTTTCTTACACACATCTTCCCTTTTGATTATAACCCGCGAATCCGCCTTAATCCAAAACTCCTCAACCGCTTTCCCGTCATTCCGGACGGCCGTTCCGCCGGAAGCGGCGCGTTGGCGTAAACCTTGCACAAATGAGGATGAATCAGCCGGCTCGCGTGGATCCCTGTTCCGAGGCTGAAGCTTAAGTTAGTTGGAGGCACTGACGATCTGTTGTTCAATATCAACATTCTCCCGATACATCTCGTATATGGACGCAACTTAGGCGAACTCCCCGGGCTCAAGGTTCATCCCGCGCCGAAAAACGCCGTGAGATCGCGGGCGAGCGATCTTCTGATCGTCCTGATATCGATTGAAAACGGGAAAGTCGGCATGGAAACGCTCGCCGGATGGAACGAGTTGATCGCTGAATCCTATTTTACCGCTCGCGGTTCGTTTACAATGGGGTTCACCGCCGCGGTCAGGTTATTCGCGGACACTCTGCAAAAAGAATTCCGCGATCGCGAAGCGCCCAACGTTCTCCTGAATTTAGCCGTCATCCGCGATCGAACAATGCTCATCGGGCATTCAGGCCCGGTAACGACAACTGTGGTCTGCTCGGATCACGTTCAAAATTTTCAGGACACATCGTCGGAAGGCGTTCGCCAGGCGACGGAAGGTCTCCGTTTTTTTCAAATCGAACTTCATTCCGGCGATATTATTTTCCTGTCCCCGTTCGTCCCAAGCGGCTGGACGAATCAGTCAATCCTGGAAGCGATGAGTTCGTCGCCGGTCAACGTCATCCGATACCTGCTGAATCAGGCGAACGGGAATCTGCAATGCGCCGTCATTCAGGTTAAAGTCGGGCACGGAGAAATCAGCTATCGGTACAAATCGCCGATCGTCGCCAAGGTTGAACTCGGCGGCGCCGGTCCGGACGAAGACGACGATTATGAGCCGACCCCAGAAGAGATCAGCGAAATCGAGGAGCGGATTCGCGCCGCCGAAGAACCGTCTAAAGCGGAAGGAAACGCCTCCGCCGCCCCTGCGTTCTCCAACCGGCCGCTCTTCCGTCTTCGCGTCCCCGCCGACCCGTTCCCATTTACGGTTCAAAAAAGACCCCTTCCCGAAAAGAACGCAGCGTCCGAAGAAGAAAACCGCCGAACGCGCCTTGAAGCGATGGGGAAAGTCGAGATTCCGACGTTCATCGGCGAAAGCGAAGCGCGCCGCCAATCGGGAATCAGCGGACCGGAAACGCGCCTCGACGAAACCGGCCCGAGCGAAACGCCGGCCGAAGAAGCCGCAGCGTCATTCCAGAGCGCGCGCGAACGCGTCCGGGCCGAACGGAGCAAGCGCGGAAAGCGTCCCGCCGCCCCGCCCGCCGCCCGCAGCCCCAGGCCGAAAAGAAAACGCGTCCCGCTGAAAAACGTCCTGTTCGTTCTCGCGCTGACGATCCTGATCCCCGCGATTGTCGGGATCGTCGTGATCGGGTGGTACGTGTCGAATTCAAATCAGAGTTCCTACCGCGTCAACTTAAGCGGCGCGGTATCCTCCGCTAAAATTGCGCTCGCCTACGATGATCCGGCGCTGAAACGAGCCGCCTGGGAAAAGGTTCTCGAGTTTTTAGACGAGGCGCAGAAATTCGGTTCGTCGAACGCGGCGTCCGAGCTTCGCGCTCAGGCGAACGAATCGATCGACCAGCTCGATAACGGCGTTCCGGTTCGCTACTATTACGCGCTGGCGGCGTTTCTTCCCGCCGAAACCAACCTGATTCAATTAGAAGCCGCCGGCGATTTCCTCTATGGGCTCGACGGGACAAGCGGCGGGATTTTACGCTTCGCCCGAAGCGACAAAGGCTTTCTCGTAGATGATACGTTCCGCTGCGTCCCCGGAACGTACCCTTCATACGCTGATCCCGAAGAAAACGACCCGATTACGGTTGGGAAGCTCGTCGATTTTACCGTTCTTCCGATCGAGAACGCGCTCGATCGAATCCTGATCGGCGTTGACCGGGCGGCGAACGTTCTCTACTGTTCGCAGAATCTCCAGGGCGCGGCTGGTACGATCCATCCCCCTGCCGGCGGGTGGGGCGAAATCAGCGCAATTCAATTCGAAAACAGGCGGCTGTACCTGCTTGACGCCGGGAAAAACGCGATTCTAAGCGTTCCTTACCTTGGAAAAAGCGGCGTCGGATCAGACACGGAATCATACTTCGGCTCAAAAGGACCGCCGCTGTACGATACAATCGATTTTAAGATCATCAAGACAGACGTTTTCCTGCTCCGAAAAAACGGCGAGATCGACGCCTGCGACTATAAGGGATACGCGCCGGACTGCAATTTCGTCGAAACGGTCAGCTCAGCCGACGGGCTCCGGACGTTCCGGATCGCCGGCCGCGGCTTCTTCGATATCCAGATCAACAACGCGCCGGACACGTCGCTTTATCTCTTCGACCGCGACCGGCAATCGATGATCAATCTGACGCTGAAGCTTAACCTCGTTCGTTACCTCGTTCCCGACCGCTTTAAGAGCGACGCCACGGACGAAACCGCGACCGCTTTTACGTTCTTCGACCGGGCGACGCCGATATGGGCGGCCGGGAACCGGCTATTCGTTGGGACGCTTCCCTGAAGCTCCGGAGCGCTACGGGACGAAGATATTGTACTCAAATTCGCAGAATATCTCCTGATCATTTTTCAGCGCATAAACCGAAGTAAACTTCCCGTCGCCCCCGACCTCGTCCGGAGCGACCATGACGATCGAATATTGGATTTCGTCATCGATCGCGACGGTCCCCTGCGGAAGGGCGTAGGCATAAATCGGCGTTTTTTCCGCTTTCAGCCCGGAGACCCATTCCATCATGACTTCATTCCCCCACTCCTTTGATCCGGTATTCCGAATTCGAACCGTAAAGTTAAATTCGGCGCCGCGACTGAATTCGCCGTAATAATATGGGCTCAGAAGCGTCGTTTCGCAGTCATATCCGGACGGATTCGGCGTCCGCGTCGGCGTCGGGGTCGGCTGCTGCGTGCCCTCCGGGATCGGGGTCACGGTTGGGAACCGAGCTAAAGCCTCGAGGGCGTCCAACCGCTCCGACAGCCCGGCAATTTCCGTCCGCAGCGCCGCGTTTTCCTCCTCCAACGCCTTCAGGCGATCTTCGAGCAGCAATGCCGCCTGTTCCACGATTTTATCCAGATCGATTGACAGCGGCTCGATCACGTCCAGGCCCGGCTCAGCGAACGTCGGAACCGTTGGAGTCCTTAATAACGGGATTGAATTCGTCGCTGCGTCCGTCTGTGAATAGACCGTTGAATGGCGAATGAGCCCGACGAAGGACACGCCCGCAATCAGGACTCCGATCAGGACGCGTCCGGTCAAGGCAGATTTTTTTCTTTCGTTCATATTGACCTCCTTCGGAATAAAAAACATTCCTGAGTTTAAGTGTACCTGAAAACCGGTCGATTTTTTCGTTCCGAACGCCTCTTTTTCGTCAATGGTCATGACTTTTCGCGCTTCCGGAACGAAAGAAACGGAATGCCGGTAAAATTATTTTATCGCTTTAGTTCGTTAGCACAATAAACAAGAGGAGTTCATATGAAAAAGTCAACCCTATGGGCGGTTATCCTGGTTATCTTATCCGTTCTTTCAATCGCGGGCTGCGCCGGGGAAAAAGGCGCTGAAAAGGCTACCTACCGAGTCGCGACCGATCCCGTCTGGCCCCCATTCCAGATGATCGACGAGGAGACGAAAGAAATTATCGGATTCGAGACCGATCTCATCCGGGAAATCGGCGCGACCGCCGGATTCGACGTCGAATTCGTTAACGTCAGTTTTGACGCGCTGATCGCCGGTATTTCCGCCTGCCAGTACGATATCGCCGCCTCGACGATCACGATCACGGAAGAGCGAAAGAAAACGACGCTGTTCTCAGATCCGCTCGTCAAACTCGGGCAGGTCATGACGGTTAGCGACGGTTCCGATCTCGTGGAAAAAGACGATTTCGCCGGGAAAATCGTCGGCGGCCAGACTGGAACGACCGGCGCGATCATGGCGCAGGAATGGGAAGCTGAAGGCGTGAGCGCCTATCGTGGATATGATTCGATCGATCTGGCGTTCCTTGACGTCAAGAACGGGCAGCTCGACGGCGTCCTCTCGGATAATACGATGGCGGAAAGCTACGTCAAGACGTTGGGCGGACTGAAAATCGTCGGACCGCTCTACTCCGAAGAGGAAATTGCGATTGCGGTCTGCCGAAGTAAGCCGGAAATCGCGGAAAAGATCAACGAAGCGCTGAAAAAACTTCATGAAAACGGGAAATTTGACGAAATCTATCGTAAGTATTTCGACGCTGAAGAGGAATAATCGAGCCGAGGGACACTGACACGGGTAGCACGGGTGTACGGAATCTTCGGCTCAGTCCGAAAGCCAGGCGGTTTCTCGTTATAATAAAACACGGAAACGAATCACGCAGGAGATTTAGAAATGAAAAAAGGTTTAATTACGACGCTGATTATCCTTGTCGTCATAGCGGTTATCGCTGGGATCTGGTTCTTCACGCACCCGAAGGAAACCGTCTATCGCGTTGGAACGGAGCCGACCTGGCCGCCGTTCGAAATGATCGACGAAACGACGAAGGAAGAAACCGGGTTTGATATCGAGCTGATCAAAGCGATCGCCGATACGCAGGGATTCAAAATCGAAATTGAAAGCACGAGTTTCGACGGCCTGATCACCGGGATCGCGAACGGAACGTTCGACATCGGCGCTTCCGCGATTACGATTACCGAAGAGCGCAAGGCGCAGATGCTCTTCTCTGAGCCGTATATTTCGATCGGACAGATCATGACCGTCCGCGAAGATTCTGAACTGGTCGAAAAAGCAGACTTCACCGGAAAGATTATCGGCGCGCAGCTCGGTACGACAGGCGCGATCCTGGCTCAGGAATGGGTCGACGCTGGCGACGGCCCGGCGGAAGTTAAGAAATATGATACGATCGACCTGGCTTATCTGGACCTGAAAAACGGTCAGATCGACGGTGTATTAGCCGACGACACGATGGCGGCCGGGTACATCAAATCGCTCGGCGGATTGAAGACGGTCGGCGAACCGTATTCAGGCGAAGATCTTGGCTTCGCCGTCGCCCCGGAACATGAAGACCTCGTCAAGCTGATCAACGAAGGCGTCGCGAAATTAAAGGAAAGCGGCGAATATCAGAAACTCTTCGACAAATATTTCACCGACGCTCAATAAAAGTCAAAAAGACTGGTTCCGAGCAAAAAAAGAGGGTGTCTCAAAATATGAACTGCACCCCAAAAGTTGGACAGTAAAAATTAAGCGGACGAAAAGGAATGGG
>CALIHP010000075.1 GCA_938020565.1 uncultured Anaerolineaceae bacterium
CATTGGACAGCCGAGGAACACTAACGCCCCGATCACGACGAACATACCCAAGACAAATCGCGTAATCGGCGAGCTGCCGCCGTGGGGTTTATATTCCTTTCCGAAAATAGCCGCAACGAAAGCGGCGAAAATAATTCCGATGATTTCAGGACGAATATACTGAACCGGTGCGGCACGGTGCAAACCGATTCCGCCCGCTGTATCGCGAACGAAACACGCGATGCACAACCCCATATTTTTGGGGTTCCCAAAATACACAAGCAAGGACGCGACGATGCCGATCAGAATTCCGGCGAGGATAATAAACTGATTCTCTTTTTTCTTGATCATATCAATCTGACTCCATTCATAAAATGAATCGTGGCAAACTTTATCCTACCATTCCGGCTTGAAAACTTCAAATAGGATTTATCGGCTGACAGTGTGGATTTATTTGCTTATATTATAAGCAGCGACTATAATCAGGAATCATGCGTCAATAAGGGATCGGTATGGACAGAATTTACTTCGACAACGCGGCGACGAGTTATCCGAAGCCGGAGTCGGTCGCCGAAGCGGTTTATCGCTATATTTCTGAACAGGGCTGCAACATTAATCGCGGCGGGTATCCGGGAGCGTACGACGTAGAAGAGACGGTTTACGAAACGCGGGAGCTGCTCTGCGAGCTGTTTCATGGCGAGGACGCGCGCTCCGTCGTCTTTACCCGGAGCGTGACCGAGAGCCTTAACGTTCTCCTGAAGGGCTTTCTCCGATCGGGGGACCATGTCCTGGTTTCATCCATGGAACATAACGCCGTTATGCGCCCTCTGACGCAGCTGAGCAGAGAGAACGTCGCTTTTTCGCGGATACCGGCGCGTTCGGACGGATCGCTCAATCCGGAGGAGATGACGGCGCTCCTGACCGGGCGGACGAGGGCGGTGGTGATGACGCACGCGAGCAACGTCTGCGGAACGGTGCTGCCGATCGCACAGGTCGGGAGGTTCTGCGCTGATCATGGGCTGACGTTTATCGTCGATTCAGCGCAGAGCGCCGGCGTTCTTCCGATCGATATGCGGGAGATGCGAATCGATGCGCTGGCGTTTACGGGGCATAAAGGATTGCTCGGTCCCCAGGGCGTCGGCGGTTTCCTGCTGCGTTCGGGGCTGGAGATGGCGATCGAGCCGCTGATCTCCGGCGGAACCGGAAGCGTCAGTTATTCCGAAAGCGTTCCGGAGTTCATGCCGGATCGGTTCGAGGCGGGAACGCTGAACCTTCCCGGCATCATGGGGCTTCATGCAGCGCTTGGTTGGATCCGCGAACGCGGGATCGACGCGATTTACGCGCATGAAATGGCGCTGACCGAGGCTTTTCTGAATGGGCTTCGGCCGCTCGCCGACGATCGAAGGCTTCGGGTCGTTGGACGGTCCGATCTTTCCGGAAGGACGGGCGTCGTCTCGGTTCAGCTTCTCCACGCGGATCAGGCGGAAGCCGCCGATCGTCTGGCGGAGGCGTATGGCGTTATGACGCGCGTGGGGCTGCACTGCGCTCCCGGTGCGCACAAGGCGTTAGGGACGTTCCCAGACGGAACGATCCGCTTCTCGTTTGGCTGGCGGAATACGCTCGACGAGGTCGGTTTCGCCGTCAAGGCGTTGGAAAAACTCAGCCATGGAGTTTAAGCATTTAGCCGCGTTTGCCGCGGTTGTCCGCTATCAAAGCTTTACCAAGGCTGCCAGAGCGTTATTCCTGACGCAGCCGAGCGTCAGCGCCCAGATCAGCCAGCTCGAAGAGGAACTGCAGACGAAGCTCCTGGAACGGACGACGAAATCGCTCCGGCTGACTCCCGCGGGTGAAGAGCTGTTCGAATATGCTTCCGGAATTTTAGCGGTCCGTGAGAAGATTTACCGACGCTGTTCGAGCGGTCGGCATGTGCCGGTTTGTATCGGCGCTTCGACGATCCCCTCGGCTTACCTGCTTCCGGATCTTCTGACAGCATATCGGCGGCGGGTACCGGATTTCAGCTTCGAGCTGCATCAATCCGGAAGTCAGAAGATTATTGACGGCGTTATCGAAAGCCGGTATGATGTCGGGTTTGTCAGTCTGCCTTATCAGGATAGCGCCTTCGTCTGCGTCCGGCTATGGTCTGATCGGCTCGTTTTCATTGTGCCGCCGGTTGAAAAATATCGGGAGCTTCTGCGGAGCCGGGCGAATCCAGTTCTGGAACTGCTTCGCGAACCGCTTATTTTCCGGGAGCAGGGGAGCGGCAGTCTTCAGAGCGCTGAGCGTTTCCTGACGCGCGCCGGCTTAACGGAAGGTGAGCTTAATATTGTCGCGCGCGTTGATGATACCGAGGCGATTAAGCGCATGGTCGCCCTCGGCCTGGGAATTGCGATGATTTCCGATCTGGCGGTGAAGAAGGAGCTCGAAGATGGGCGGCTTCTCGCGTTTGGCGGCGACGATCCGACGGTTCAGCGCGATATTTTCATGATCCGCCGGCGGGACTATGGGCTGAGAGCGGAGCTGCGCGGGTTCTCTGAATTCCTGGAGGCGGAAGCCTGCGAGCGGGGTAAATGATGAATTTCCTGTGGAGGCTGTATGACTGACTGGGCTCGGAAGTTGAAATTGTTGAAGAGCTGGAAACGGCTCGCCGCTTTGGGACTCTGGGGACTCGTCGCGGTTTATCTTTTCGTTTTTTTCCCGACGACGGCTTTTTTCGAGCTGAGTCCCGGGCCTGACCTGACCGAGCTGCTGCCGCTGGAGAGCGGACACGTCTATGAACAGCAGCTGGCGCTGACCGAGGATGTATGGCTCCGGAGGATCGAGATTCGCTTTGGCGCGATGTCTCCGGACGTCTCCGGATCGATTGACGTTGCGTTTTACGCGAACGGGACGAAGCTTCAGGAATGGACGGTCCCGGCTTCGAAGATCAGCGATTCGGGATATACGTCTTTTTCGTTTGATCGAACCGTTTCGATTCGGCCGGAGGAGTCTCCCAGTTTTACAATTCAACCGCATTTCGATTCAGAATCCGGCATGGCGCTTTGGACGTCGGGCGGCGGCGACCGATTTTTTGCCAACGGGAATCGGATCGCGGAAAAAACGGCCGCCTATCGGCTCGGAGGTTTGGACATGGCGAATCGGAAGAAGACGCTGCCCCTGTTCGCGGTTCCGTTCATCATCCTGCTGGGAATCGTCGTGCTGGCCTTTGATCCGGCCCGCGTAAAAGGATATCAGCTGATCCTGGTGTTTGTCGTTTTGCTGACCGCGCTGCGGCTTGTTTCGACCGAGCTTTTTCAAAAGATCGATCCAGCGCCGACGATAAATTGGGACGCACTGCGTGAACGGGGCGCGGCGCGCGTTTCCGAAACGATCGATCCGATTACGATCTGGGAGGGCCGCGTCGACGCCAACAAGATGGGGTTCACGTCGCTTGAGTTCTTTATCACGAGCGGACAGTCCGAACTGATCGAGGTTCAATTGATCGGGAAAGAGGATCATGTCGTTTATTACGACCAGATTATGACCGGCGAGGACTTTTTTGAAAGTCCGTACCCGGGAAAGGCGAGCGTTTCGCTGAACGCGGCGGACGCGATTGGGTTAGAAGGCGGTTATTTCCCGGATATTCAATATATTCTTTATATTACGAACGCAGACGCGGAGAGACCGTTGGAAATCGAGGTCCTTCAGGATGGGAACGGAACTCGCACGCCGCATATCTTTCTTCATCGGGATTCCTATAATGGGTATCGCTTTGCCGTCGCTGTAATTCTTTTCGTTTTTGGGGCGTTTGCCGCCGCCGTCTTTTTTAATCGAGGAGCGGCGTTTACGCCGGAGCGGTTCTTCCTGTTTGCGGCGGTCCCGCTGGTTTTTTCGTATTTCCTGATCCTGCCGACGTTCTGCGTTGACGACGCCTATTTTCATTATTCATCGGGGTATCATTGGGCGAACCTGCTGATCGGAGATGGGGCCCATGCGTGGCTCGTACGCGATACCGACGCGCATTACTATGGTAACAACGCAGAGGGCCTGCTGCTTTACCCGTCGGGACAGGTCTATCTGATGGAAATCAAGAACGCGGCGGAATTTGATTTTGGCGGTGAAATGAGAAATTACCGCTATGTGACCGACAGCCTGTCAAGTTATTCGCCGCTCAGCTATTTTCCGCAGATCCCTGGATATGCGCTGGGAAGGCTCCTGAACCTGAACGGATTTTTTACGGCGCGCATGGCGAGGCTGATGATGATTCTGACGTACCTGTTGGCGTGTTACCATGCGATCCGGATTGTGCCGATCGGGAAGAATGTATTCGCGTTGACGGCGCTGCTTCCGCGCGCGTTATATGTTTGCAGCTCGATTTCGTACGACGGCGTCGTTCTGGTTGTTGGGTTCTGTTGGATTGCGAATGTCCTGCGGTTGGCTTACGATAGCGGTTCAAAGAAGGCCTGGGCGGAGACGCTCGTTTGGACGGCGTTGGCTGGCGCGGTTAAAGGCGGGAGCGCGCTGCTCCTGCTTCCGATCGTTTTGGCGATCCCGGATCGAAAAGCGAAGCGAACGCTTTGGGTCATGGCGTCGATCGTCGCGGTTGGCCTTTTATCCTTCTTCGTTTTCAATCCGGCGATCCTGAGCGGAAGCCATTTTCAGCTGGGAATGGGCGATGACGGAAAGCTGACGGCTTCTTTCGCGTTTACCGATCCGATCCGCTTTCTGACTATGGCCTGGAATACGTATCGTGCAACCGGGATCCTGAGTTTTATCGAGGCGGCCGGATCGAAGCTCTGCTGGACGGAGAATACGATTCCGGATTTTCTGATTCTGGCGCTTCTCCTGATCATTGGGACGCAGTCTTTATTGGAGCGTGACGCGGTTCGGCTTCGGCGGCGGATCCGTGCTTTGTTTGGGTTTGTCGTTGTCATATCGCTGGTATTGACGCCGATTATGGTTCTGAAAGAAACGCCGGTCGGGGCGCCGGTGATCCGCGGGCTTTTGGGACGGTATTATTTTACGCTGCTGCCGCTGATTTTCGTCCTGTTCAAGCGCAGGATGAATGATCTGGACGCTGCGTCGATCGATTTGGAGCGCGTCCGTGCGATTCGGCAGTTCTGTTATCGGAGCTTCCTGATCGTGTCGATCGCGTGTTTTTTCGTGATGTTCCGGTTATATATAACCCGGTGAAACGTCCGGGGAAAAGGTGATTTTTGACGGATTGTCATGTCGGACAAGTATAGTAAAATCAGGATGGGAAACGCTCTATATCTGAAAAGGAGCAGAAAATGGCAACGCTACTCGTAAAAAATATTGACACTTTGTACACAAACGACACCGATTTGGGCGATATTAAAGACGGCGCAATCTTCGTCCGCGATAACGTAATTGAACAAATCGGGTTAACGTCTGAGCTGCCGGCGACCGCGGACCGCGTTATCGACGCGCGGGGAAAATTTATTTTACCGGGGTTCGTTAACACCCATCATCACTTTTTCCAGACGCTGACGCGGGCGGTCCCGGGCGCGCAGGACGAGGAGCTATTCGATTGGCTGGTTCGGCTTTATCCGATTTTCAGCGAACTCGATTCGGAAGCGACCTACGTTTCATCGACGATCGCGATGGCGGAGCTGATCCTTTCAGGCTGTACGACGTCCAGCGATCATCAGTATCTCTGGCCCGGCGATTCGAAGCTCGACGATCAGATTCGCGCTGCGTCCGAGATCGGGATGCGGTTCCATGCCGTTCGCGGATCGATGACGCTGGGACGAAGTCAGGGAGGCTTACCGCCGGATCACGTGATCCAGAGCGAGGATGAAATTCTGGCCGACAGTCAGCGGCTGATCGAAACGTATCATGATCCGTCGCGCTACTCGATGTGCCGGCTGGTTCTGGCCCCGTGCGCGCCGTTTAACGTTACGGAGCGGATCCTCGTCGAATCGGCGCGGATGGCGCGGTCGTATGAAGGCGTCCGGCTGCATTCGCACGTTGCGGAAACGAAGGATGAGGAGACCTGGTGCGCCCGGACGCATCATATGCGCCCGGCGCGCTATATGGAGAAACTGGGCTGGGTCGGTGAAGATGTCTGGTGGGCGCATTGTATCTTCCTTCAGCCGGACGAGATTCAGCTGATGGCGGACACCGGTACCGGCGTGGCGCATTGTCCGTCGTCGAACATGCGCTTAGGCTCGGGCGTCGCGCCGATTCGCGAGATGCTGGACGCGGGCGTGCGCGTGTCGCTGGCGGTCGACGGTTCGGCTTCGAACGATTGCAGTCACATGATCAACGAAGGGCGGCAGGCGCTTCTTCTACAGCGGGTTGCGAAAGGGGCGAACGCGCTCAAGATTCGCGAGGTTTTCAGGATGGAGACGACGGGCGGAGCTTCGGTCCTGGGCCGCGACGATATCGGCGTGCTGCGTCCCGGGATGGCGGCGGACTTTATCGGCGTGCCGCTGAATACGATCGGCCTGGCCGGCGGCGCTGTGCATGACCCGCTGGCGTCGCTGTTCCTTTGTTCCGTTCCAAAGGTCGATCTGTCGGTCATCAATGGGAAGATCGTTGTCGAGGGCGGAGAGCTGCGGACGATCGATCTGGAACGCTTTATCGCGCGGCATAACGAAATCGCGCGCCGGAATGTCTCAAAGTACCCTGTTCCGGAGCGGTTCAAGCTGGTTTAGACGGGTGGATTCAGAAGACGGCGTCACGATCAGGCGCCGTCTTTTTCATGGGATTCCGTTGCCTCGATCGCGTCGTCATATTTTTTCAGGAAATCAGCCGCGTATTCGCGGTTCAGGATATCGTGGATTTTCTGATTGTAATAGTTGCGCAGGCAGTTATAACAGGACGGCGAGCAGATGCATTCCGTCGTGATTTTTATCGCTTTTTTGATGATCCGGCGAAAGACCGCGCCGTCACTCGTCGCGATCCTTCGGACGTGCCCGGCGCCGCCCGCTACGGCGTCGTACAATACAATCGCGTAGATCAGATTTTTCCCTGAGTGGATTTTTTGCAGGCACGCTTTAATATCGTTCCGCTCGATATCCAGGGTTGCCGATAACGCTTCAAGCAGCGCGTACATCGCAGATACCATGACGCTATAGTCTCCCGCTTGCGGATGGTCGAAGATTATTCGAACGACGTCTGTCCTGAATACATGGATGAGCTTATTTTTAAAGAGTTTATTCTCGCATTTTGTGTCCCAGGGCGTTGAATGTTTTTTCTCAAGCGTTTTCTTGTGCGAATTTGAATTTTCCTTCTTTTTCTGTTCGCTCAGACTTTCCGCGTAGCCGCAATGCGAACAGACATAAAAATCATCCGTGCAGACAACCATCAAAGAATCATTGACGGAGGTTTCCATCTGAACCTGATTCCCATTTTTCAAAATAAATTTGAATTGTTCAATAACCTGGCGCTGCGTGTCGCCAATGTAGCAGTCTTCGCTGCGATAGGCTTTTTCCGGTTTATGCATCGGGACGTCGGTTGGATTTGCGCTGGCGATGAAGCCCTTCCGCGGCTCAATCGCCTGCTGCCACTGCCCGCGGCTGATCGGTTCATGACATGCGATGCAGAAGAGTTCTTCGTTCTCATTCGGTTGAATCGTTCGATAGTTCCAGGTCATACAGGCTGAATTTTTGCATTGCGCGATATAGGCGATTTCCCAATCCTGCCCCGTTTTCAGCGGCAATTTCCGGATGTATCGGCTCGTATACAGCTTCCCGTCGGCGACAACCTGCGAATCCGGCGCGTATTCCGAAACTGCCAGCTGCAAATCGCGAACCATCTGCAGCTTTTTATCAGACTGGGCGTTGGCGTTTTGGTGAAGTTCAACCGTATCGACCGGGAACCCATATTTGGGAAGGACGTTATTCCGGACTAAGAATTCAATCAGTTCATTCCTGCCCCGTTGATCTTCTTTTCCCCGGCGGAACGATTTCAGTTTGTTTTCAATCGCCGCGGCTTTTTGGACGTTTCCTTCTTTGAAAAAGCGGCCAACCTCCGCTTCGTAAAACTCGATCGTTTTTCGATAATCCTCAACCGCGATTTTCAGTACGCCGTCCGCGCCGATCAGTCTCTCCGTCCAGGCGTAATCCGCGAGGCCCATTGGAGCGTGCATGTTTTCTGGTATGGACCGCAGTAAAACGCGCTTTAAATCTGCCGGCTTTCCCGCGAGATATTCGCGGAACTTTTCCCAGCCATCGCCGTTGAGAAATACGTCTGCATCATTCAGGTTATATACGTCCGGGTTCTTCGCGAAAAAGGCGCTGAGTGCGACCGCGAAGATATGGCGCAGGATAATTTTTTCGTTCCGGACGGCGAAAAGTGGGACGCCGATTTTCCCTGTGATCATGTTCGTCGGCTGGCTATAAAACGTGTAATCATGCGAGCTGAGTTTCGCGTAGGTTAGCGAGAATGATGCCGTGTTGAGACCCCGACCGGCGCGGCCGGCGCGCTGAACGTAATTCGCCGGGGACGGCGGCATATTCCGCAGAAAGACCGTTTCCAGATCGCCGACGTCGACGCCCATTTCGAACGTCGTCGAACAGCTCAGCGCGTTGATCTTTTTATTGATGAACATCTCCTGATACTTTTGCTGCTGTTCGCGGCCCAGCTGCGCCGTATGCTCCTTGATATGCAGCGGCTTCATTTCTTCCGACTGATAGAGTTTTGCATAGTGATCTTCTGCGAGAATCGCTTCGCGTGAAATCGGCTGCAGCCGCCCGCCGCAGCGTACGTTCTGACAAAAGTTTTTGCAATTATGCATGGTAACTTTTCCGCATGTGTCGCAGCGGAAGAGCGGGGTCGCTTCGGTTCCGGCCTGAATCGTGAATCGATTGGTATGGATATAAAATTCCTGATTATCCGCCGAGGACAGTCCCTCCGTGCCGCAGAGTACCCCATTCCAATAATCCTTTAAAAGCTCGTTCGCAGCGGCTTCATTCTTGTCAAGCGCTTTCATGACCCGCTTCAGCCGGCTGTTGGAAATGAGCGAGCCGTTGTCTCGAATCGCGCAGGCCCATCCGCGCAGGTGCGTTTTCTTTGTATCCTGATCGCGGTCTTTCAATATTTTGAAGCGTTTCGGGCGCGTCGAGTAAAAAATATAATCGCGATCGGAATCTGTCAATTCGCAGTCTCCTTCCAGCGCGCCATGATAAACGATATCCATGACGAGAAGGTCGAATAACGCCTGCGTATCTTCAGCTTTTTGGCCAAGCTCCCTCGCAGCGTTTTGGATCATATCCTGACTGTTGCCTTTGTAATTGAACTTTATGAGTCCCAGGCTGACGAGACTGGTCGACCGGCGGGCGTTGACCATCTCGTTCAATACCGCGATCCAGGCGTGTTTCCGACTGATTGCAGTGAGGTTGCTCGAACCGTCGTCTCCGGGATCCGCGAACGTCCGGCATGAATCAAAATATGCAGTCAATTCTTCTACGAAGGCTTGAATTTCCCAGGGATGATTCGCCATGTTCCGGCGATTTTTCTCGACGACATGCCAGATTCCTCGGCGACGCAGGAATTCTCCGTAGGACGCCTGCATGTAGGAAGCGAAAAAAGCAGCTTCTCCGCGGCTGTCTGAAAAGGTCAGGAATTGTTTTGCACGCTGAATTCTTTCGACTGGCTGGGTTCGGTTGGCGGCTCCGAATAAGCCGCTCTTCGCGGGGCGGGCTTCGTCGATTTCGCTTTTCAGCCTTTTTTCGCTTTCAGGAAGCTCTTCGAAAAGCGACGTTCCCAGGACGGACGTCGCCGCCTCCTGCCCCAGGTAGAACATTTTGAGGGAGCCCTGTTTACAGACTGGGCATTTGGGGGAATGATTCGTTCCGGACGAAGGCTTCGCTTTTCGGACCTGAATATATTGATTCTTTCCGCAGTCGCACGGTTTTCTCCCGCGCAGGCTTTCATCGCAGATCGATCCGCAGGCCGCGCAGATCAGATAATCTTCTATTTCGATACTGTCGCTTTGAGATTTGCCGTCGGCTTCGTCTTCTTCGTCGTACTCGTCCAGGTCCGAATCTTTCGGATCGCGAATGAGATAAAAGCTGATATCCTGATCGAACATGCCTGACCCAAATTCAATCTTATCCTGGAAATTTTTCCCGACGACCGCGACGCGTCCGCAATCATCGCAAACCGCACATTCGAAAACTTTCCTGTCTTCTCCTTGCAGCTTGATCGTACTTTTCCGCGTCAGCATCAGCTTTTTTGATGAATCCAAGGTAATGTACATGCCTTCCGGCGCTTTGGCGAACAGATGGTACCTGGCTTTGATCAGGGGCGTCATGTTTTTGACAGCCTGCGCTGCGATATGGATAATATGAATAACGTCTTGATCGGTTATTTCGTGATCTTTTTGAAGAGCCTTCGTGATCTCCGGAATCGTCATCGGCTCCGTCAGGATTTTTCGCAGCTCCCGATAAAGCGTCGCCCGCGTGCAGAGATCATACAAATATTCTGCGTCCGCCTGCCCTTCCGGAATCGCTAACCCGTAATCTGCGACAATGTTGTTCAGCGGCTTTTTCGGATCGGACAGATCCGCGAAAAGCTTCGCCGGGATATCGAGCGGAGCGTCGGAGAAATCCGGCGGAATTCGTTCGGAGCGAATAATATCGGACGTCCGAAACTTTGCGCCGCAAAGCGTTTCTGCAAACTTGACAATCTCCGGGTTTACGTCTTTCTTTCCGAGGGTCGCGCTCGTCAGGATATGCAAAACGTTGTCCGGATTGCTGATCCGCGCCTTGAGACGTTTCAGGAGCATCGCAGTTTCCATTCCGGTTGCGCCGCGGTAGATATGCGCCTCGTCCAGAACGAGGAATCGCAGCTTTGCCCCAGAAAAGACCAGATCGTCTTTTGGCCGCAGCATCATATATTCAAGCATTGCGTAATTCGTGATCAGGATATGCGGCGGGGTCGCGCGCATCTGATCGCGCGAGATGACTTCGTTTTTCAAAGGCGTCATCGGCTTTCCAGTCGCGTCTTTAAATATTTTTCCGTACTCGATTCGCCCTTGCTCTTCTTTTTCTTTCGTGCTGCTGTTGTAGACGCCGAACGTAATTTTTGGATAGTATCTGAATAGTTTGCGAAGTCTTTTCATCTGATCATTCGCCAGCGCGTTCATCGGATAGATCAGGATCGCACGGACGCCCGAATCAAGTTCCCCATCTTCGGCCTCATGCAGCAGGTGGTGGATAATCGGAATCAGGAAGCACTCCGTTTTCCCGGAGCCGGTCCCGGTCGTGACGATCAGGTTTTTTCCTTGATTGGCTTTTCGAATTGCCTGCTCCTGATGCAGATATAAGCCGCGGTTAAGCTGGATTTCCTTTTCGCCGTCCGGAAGATCGCCTTCTAATTCGTTGAACAAATCGGATATGACGCCTTCTTTGATCAGCGCGGTGAGGCTGGCGCCCTTTTTAAAGGAATCGCTGATCTCCAGGAAAGGACCTTTTGTGACTGCGCCTTCTTTCTGAAGTGCCTTTCGGAATTGTTCCGAATAATCCGGGTCGGCGATATTAAAGGATGTCGTAATATAACTGATAAATTCGTCTTTAATATTTTGTGAGGCTTGGATCGGGTCAAACATCAGCTATGGCCTTTCAGTCGTGTAAAAAAATAAATCAACAGAATCGTAACGATTTTTATTTTTTTGATTTGGCTCTCGATCTGTCAGACTATACTCGGTTTTCGTCATCTCATCGAATATTTTCCGATAGTAAAAGCCGTCTCCATGCGAATTGGTAATACTCATTGTCCTTTCCCCGATATAGATCACGAGGACCGGGTTAACCTGATAGCGCGTAATCCCACGCTCATCGGTAAACGCTTCGGATGAGAAATTCTTTCGAATAATTCTATCTTTATTTCGATTATTTCCATCTTTATAGCGAAAGAGGATTCCGCTGTATACAGGGCAGTTGCCTTCGGACGTGTGCTGAATTCCCTCGAATTTAATCTGATCGATATAACATGGATGGATCTCGATCGTTTTTTCACCGTTGGTAATGGACGGAATCCGGATCCGGCGGTTCTGGAAACGCAGCAGATTCTTATCGCCAATAATGCATTCGCCCTGCGCGAGTTCAATTTCGGGCTGACTGAAAAGGCTCTTCGATCGGATCGCGATTTTATACTGATATTCGCCTTCCGGTACGTTCTCCGGAAGCAGGAGGCTGTCCGTGGATTCGTCTAAATCGAGCGTCATTGGTGCGTTCGATCCGAGTTTCAGTGTCAATATAAACTTTTGATTCGGACTTCCGATAAAAGCGCCGCCCAGATCCCAGAATACGAATCCGTTCTCTTCCCAAAGCTTCGGCCTGCGAAGGAACCCTTCTTTGAAGAAGACGGAGCCAAGCGGGTATGTCTCTGCAGTTTGATTTCTTTCGATCTTTAAATCGAGATGGACCCTGGCGCTCGGCAGCGTCATCGAATGGAGCTTGTTCCCGATCAGCATCGAGCCATTTTTATCAAACTGGGTTGGCTCTCCGTCAATCAGCAATGACGCTGAAGCGCCCTTTGGAGCCGTAATCTGTAATCGACTGTCCTGCGGAATATCCCGATAATACCAGGCGGAAGCCGGCGGGTTCAGCCATTTACCGGTGGACTCGGAAAGCGTGATTTTGGGAATCGCGATCTGAACGTCGCCGTTCCGATATGGGAACGATATGAATTCGTCACCCGCGGAAAAATCGATCGATTCCGACAGCTCATCCAACTGAATTTCCACTTTCGCGTCTCGATAATCTTCGCTGGAATAGTAAAACTCGCGCGAAAATTTGCAGCTTGCCTGGTCGATCAGGAGATAATCCCGCTTGAAAAGGAGCTTTTCTTCGCCGAGGTCCAGGATGCGAATTCTGCAGACGTCTTTTCCGTTATCCAGCGGCAAGGCGTAGAGCGTTTTTTCCTCGTTGCAGTCCAACGCTGATAAATCGATTCGTTCCTCATCTTTCCGGATAACGTATCGGGTTGAAACCTCGGGCCGGCTTAGAACAAGATGGCAGGCGCTTTTTCGATCCGCGAATTCGAATTCTTCCTCGTCCTCGATATAAGTCGGAAGCGATTCCGATTCTTGAGGCGAAAGAATCCGGAACTCAGTTTCGGTTTCGCCGCGGTCGTAATAAGCGATTTTTGAATCGATCCTGACGATAAATCCGGGCTCTAACTCAACGAAATACCCGTTCGCCGCTGGGACTTTCAGCGGCTGGATCGGCGATTGCTCTCCGCGTTCGACCTGAACCCGTTTGTCAGACGGGAGGATCAGCGTGTAATCTCCCGGCGGAAGGATCGAACCGGTCAGTTCGTTTTTCCCGGAAAACAGGAACCGGGTCCGATAGAGTCTTTCCTCAGAATCGTAAATCGCTTCCTCCTCGCTGGCCAGCCGCAGGCGAAGCTGACCAGGAAATTCATTCTTTATCAGCGAATGAAGATCGATCGTTTTACTTTTCAGCGTCTTGCCCAGTTCGTTCCCGTACCATGCCATTGGGCAAGTTGAAATAAGCCTGTCCGCGCTGTAAACTTCGAGCGTCAGGTTTGGTTCGGTCGTTCGCTGAAGACGGATTTCAGGCAATCCAATTTGAAGTTCGTCTTCATTTTTCAAATAAAATCTGGCTCGGATTTTTGAATAGTCCCAGACGATTTCCCGCCGCTCGCTCGCTCGATCTTTTTCGGATTTTCTTGAATCGGATATTTCCGTGAGTTTTCTCTCGAACCAATCTTCGCAGAGCTTTTCCTCATAATGTTTTATTTCTTCAATGTTATTGTTGATGAGCGAGTCGATTTTCTGGAGCATTCGCACAACGAGGCTGCGGGTAAATTTCGGCCGAAGTAAAATCAGTTTCCGGATCCCTTCTCGGAACGAATAACTTCGGGAACTGATCGAGATGTTGAGATCTTCCGATTGAACGCCCTGTTCGTCGCTGAATCGCTGGCTCAGAACCTGGAGCATGTCCGCGATCAGCGGTTCGTCCGGATCGATCGTCCAACCCAGGTTTTCTTTATAGAAGTCAAAAAGAAAATCAAAAAAGGCCATCCAGGATTCACGGGGCGAGAAAGCGTGCATCGTAACGGTACTGCGGAAGGACCGTTTTCTTTCGTTTTCGATAAAAAACCTGTGATTTCGATCGAGCGTGCCTTCCAAGGCGCCTTTCAGGATATTTTCAACAATTTTATCTTTATCAAGGTAACCGAATTGCTTAGCCGCATATTCCCAGAATTTTGGCTGGGCATCCGGATCCCAGTTTTTTGTGTAGTGAGTTAAGGCGAGCGTAAGAATTGCCTGATCCCTGCGTAAGAGCCGTTTGATTGAACCCGATAATCTTTTTTTGAGAATCTTTTCGGCTTCCTGAAGGATGGTTTGGGTTTCTTCTCCTGTCAGGATCGCGCTTCCGATCAGAGGATTTTCCGCGAACGCGCGGGCGATAAAATCTCCCTCGCTTGTCCGAATTTCCATATCCGATTCTGTTCCATCGTCCTGGGGGACAGGCCGCTGCTGCGTCCGTACAAAGCCTAATTTTTCAATATATTTTTCTAAGCTGATCCCTTTTCCGTATACAAAAGAATTCAGATTTCGATAAGTGGAAGAATCCGCCGGGAGATAAACGACGTTATCCTGAACGATATATTTTTGCAGCTCCGCGATATGTTGTGCTGTTGTTTCCTGCGATAGATTGAATAGAGAGTGCGGTCGATACGTTTTCCCGCCGGGATAGGGCGTTATTCTATCTGCTTCCGGGTTGATCGTCCGGATATATTCGCGATACTTCGAAATAGCATGTGTGACTTCCCCTTTTAATCTATTGTCGTGTGCGTTGAAATGATCTGACTGTTTGTACGCGTCGATGATCTGATCCAGTTCAGCGATGGATGCGCATTGATAGAAATCGTAAGTCGGGACAGGAAAACTAAATTCCGCGGGTAAATTTCTTAGAATCGTCGCGGTCCATCTTGCGCTAATCTCGGAACAGTTCTGTTGCTCATGGAGCCAGGCAGTAAAGCGTTCTTTAAGATCTGTCGAGGCGGCTGGTTCATTGTGAGGAGCCTGTTGAGTGAATGAGGCAGCTGGATGATTCGTTTCAGTTGTCTTCACGATCGGATTTTCTTCTTCTCCATCATTTCTGGCTTCGATTTCTGCTGGGGTTGAAGCGAGTTTGCTGACGGAGGGCAGCGCGTCTTTCAGCGGGTTCATGGCATTGGGACCAGGCGGAGGCAGCTCCTGCGCGGAAGCTTCGGGCTCGATCGCCGGAACGGTCGGAGTTATTTCTTTCGCAGGAGGAATTTCTACGGGTTGAGAGACGGGGTCTGACGGCTCGATCGGTTCCGCTGGTTGGATCGATTCGCCCGGCTGCAACGTGACAGGCTCTGGCTCGTTTGCGGATGAGGCTTTGGTCGGTTGATTTTCTATGTCTGACCCTGTTTCATTTGAGCATTGAATATACTTCAATTCAGATTGTGATTCAATTTGTACGCCGGAAACCCTCGGCAGGCTGCTCTTTTTTTTACGGCGGGGCTTCGTTTTAGCGCGATTTGCGCCAGAAAGCGTCTTCCAAAGATTTTTCAGGCGATGAAGAAGATTTCCGGAATTCTTGTTTTTTGTGGATTTATTTTTTTGCTTCAATTTGCGAAATAACAGTCTGAAAAAACTCATCTAAGATCCGATCCTTTATTAAAAGCAGTTCTTACGTCGTAGGATAATACAGATTCAATTATATAATGCGATTGAAATATTTGGCAAGTTTCTTTCTCTCAGTCTACAAAAACAACGCGGATCAGATATTCTGTGATTTACTGAAATCGCCCTGAAACGGCCGACGGTTCCAGGGCGAAACCAGCGGGAGGCCGAAAATCTATCGTGCAGCGATCGCCTGATCGACGACCTCGTTCATATAATCCCAGTTCGCGTCCATGTTGCGAACATACTGGAACTGCGTTCGGCAGCGGTCCAGATTCTGGTCCGGATATTGAATATGGAAATACTTATCGCCGACGAGATAATCCGCCAGGAACCGTACGCCGCATTCCAGCGTCATCATCTTCGCTCCAACCGGGAGCAGGCGCAGCTCGAGTTCGGTCAGCTTCCCCCGCGTTTCGGCGATGAAGGCCTTCGTATAGGCTTCATAGTAGTCGCGATGAAGATAGATTTTCGATAGATCCCTTTCGTTTTCCGCCGCGCGGACCGCTCCGAAACGGATCGAGTCGCCGAAGTCATTGGCCGACACGCCCGGCATGACGGTGTCCAGATCGATGACGCAGATTCCGCGTTTCGTCGTTTTATCGAATAAAACGTTATTCAGCTTCGTATCGTTATGCGTCACGCGCAGCGGAATTTTTCCCTCGTCGAGTAAGTCTAAGAGCGTCGACGCGAACGGCCGGACCGACATGACATATTCGATTTCCGGGCGGACGGATTCCAGCCGTCCCTGATAATTCGTTTCGATCGCACGGTCGAGCGCTTCATAACGTCTGACCGTATGATGGAATCCCGGGATCGTCTCGGCCAGTTCCGCCGCGGGAAAATCGGACAGCAGGTTCTGAAACTGCCCGAACGCAACGGCGGATTCAGCGAAATGCGCCGGGTCGTCCGGCTGATCAAAGCAGATACTGTCCTTGACAAAAACGTATAGACGCCAGACCTCTTCGTCTTCGGTTACGAGATAGTCGTCTCCGTCCTTCGTCCCGATCAGCGTTAAAACCTCCCGCGGATCCTTCGCTTTCTTCGCCAGGTGCCGCGTGACGCTGATAATATTCTGCATCAGGCTTTTATAGTTGCGGAAAGCGAACGTATTGATTTTTTGCAGGATGTACCAGCCGCCATCGTCGGTAACAACTTTATACGTCGTGTTAATATGCCCGTTCCCATACGGTTCGCAGCTGACGATTTTCCCATTCAGTTTAAACAGCTCAACGGCCTGGATCGCTTCCATACTCAGCCCCATAAAGCGTTGGGATACATTCCGCTCTGGCGCATCTCTTTCAGCGCCGCCATAACCGCGGGTTTGTCTTCTTTATACGTAACCCCGTACCATTTTTCCTGCGTCGGGAGAACCCTGAAGGTCGCCCGTCTCTCCTGGATCAGCTTGTTCGGGATCATTGGCAGAAAGTATTCGCATTTAAGCGGGTTGACCGGCAGGTTCGCTCGCAGGAACTCCGCAAACGTATCGTTAATTTCTTTCATCAGCGAACGCTGAAATCCCCAGAGGTTCATCGATACGTACGTTCCGTTCGGGACGAAAAGATCGGCTCCGTTATCCTGGATCATTGCGCCGCCGCCGGCTTTGACGATTTTGACCCGTTCGACGATCCCGGTTAAATTTCCGTTTGCGTCCAGCTCGCAGACGCCTCTGGAAACGCTCCCATTTTCGGTCAGCGTATTCTCGATCCGGTACCCGACCATCGCGTGCCGCGTCGGGTCGGTTTCGGAGGACAGGAAATCATAGACGGAACGAAACGCCGTCCGCCCGTAATAGTCGTCAGCGTTAATGACGGCGAACGGTCCATGAACCAGGTCCTTTGCGCTCAGCGTCGCGTGCGCCGTGCCCCAAGGCTTCGTCCTGCCTTCCGGGACGGAGAATCCGGCGGGGAGGTTCTCAAGAAGCTGAAACGCATAGTCGACCTGGTAATGGCCGCGAATCCGCGATCCGATCCGGGCCTCGAAATCGGTTTCCATTTCGGGCTTGATCACGAAAATAACGCGGCGGAACCCTGCCGCGTACGCGTCGTACAGCGCGTAATCCATCATCACGTTTCCATGTTCGTCAAGCTGGTCAAGCTGTTTGAGGCTGCCGTAGCGGCTGCCCATGCCCGCTGCCATGATAATCAGTACCGGTTTTTCGTTCATGTTCTGATCGATTTCCTTATTCATGAATCAGTTTCGTTTCGCCATCCAGCGAACTGGGTGGCTGCGTTATCCTTTGACGCCGCCGGCGGTAATCCCGGCGATAATTTTTTCTGACAGGAAGAGATACAGGACGAACGTCGGCAGGAAGACGATAATGACCGCCGCGAACATTCCCGCCCAGTCGCCCGTGTACTTCATCGCGTCGATCATCGAGTATAATCCAACCGCGACCGGCTTGACCCGGTCGTTATTCGCGAAAATCAGCGACATAAAATATTCGTTCCATATATTGATGAAATTAAAGATGCTGACGGTGATTATTCCCGGCTGCGCCAGGGGAAGCATAATTTTCCAGAAGATCGAAATCTGGGAGCATCCGTCGATCGCGGCCGCTTCCTCGTAGCTCGCGGACAGGTTCGAAAAAAAAGTCAGCAGGAAAATCGTCGTATACGGAATATTGATCCCGACGTACAGGAAGATCATCAAAATCCGTACCGTCCAATCCTGCTTGAGCAGCTGCATCTGGGAGACGACGCCGAAGAGCGGCAGGATGATCATGACCATCGGGACGCCCAGCGCGGCGACAAAGCTTGATTGAATCGGCTTATTCAGGAAGAATCTGAAGCGCGAAAGCGCGTACGCCGCCGGCGCGCTGACGAGGATCAGGATCGTGGCTGATATGATCGAGTAGAAGAGTGAGTTGGTAAAAAAGACGGAAACGTTCTGCGAATTCCAGGCCTTTACGTAGTTTTCAAAATGCAGCCCCGACGGGAACTGCAGCGAGGTCCCTTTGAAGATCTCTTTCGTCGTTGCGAACGACGTGGCCAGGATCCAGCCGATCAGGGCGAAGGTAAAGACGACCCAGATCGTCAGGATCAGGTAGCCCGGGAGGAGCGAAGCCTCTTTACGCCAATTGATATTCAGAAAAGATTTTCGAGTCATCGTTCAGCCTCTTAGAATTCGATTTCTTCTTCACGGATGATCGCCGTCGTCAGGATAAACACGGCGACAACGATCAGGCTCAGGACGACGCCGACCGCCGCGCCCAGCCCGGCGTTGCGCTCGGTTACAACGTTCCTCTCAAATTCCTTTGAGCTTGACCTGTTACTTCCTATTATATTGAAAACGAACCGCTTTACAATAGCAAAAAAAGTATGGGAAATAGTAAAATTGTTGTGACGCTGTTTCCTTTTTTATCGATTAAGGTCGCTGGAGAAAGCAGGAATGATGAGGAGAACCGATGAAATTCGTTTAGATATTAATCGTATTCGCGAGTTGCTGACAAATTTGCAGGAGCTGACGAATTTACGCTTCTCGCTGCATACGACCGGCGCGCAGGAGATTATCACGGTCAACCGGAGGTCGGACTTTTGTAATCTGATTTGCGAGACGCAGTACGGGTACCAGAAATGTTTCAATTCGGACCTGAAAGGAATCGAAACGGCGAAGCTCCTCGAAAAGCCGTATCAGTATCGTTGCCATGCCGGGCTGATCGATACGACGATCCCGATTTATAACCGGGGCGAGCTCGCCGCGATTATCCTCTTTGGTCAGATTCTTGACGATTCGCCAATCGAGGTCCAGTGGCGCCGTTCGGCGCAGAGCTGCGAATGGCATACTGAAATGTACAATTTGGAGAAGGCGTTTTATGAGCTGCCGCGGCTGTCGAGTCGGGCGATCCGCGCGGCCTACGAGATTATCAATACCTGCGTCAGCGAAGTCCGTTTATCACAGCTGCTCTCGATTGAGCAGATGAGCGATTATGAGCGGCTGACGCTCTACCTGAAATCGAATTACGCAAAGGCGCTTGACGCGGAGACGATTGCCGGCGAGCTGGCGATGTCGAAAAGCCGGCTGTACCGTGTCGTACAGGAGTCTGGCGGCGGGAAATCGCTGAATACGTTAATTACGGAGGAGCGTGTTTATGCGGCGAAGCGGCTCCTGAAAACCTCGTCCGCTCCAGTCCGGGAAATCGGCGCGCAGGTCGGTATTCTGGATTACAACTATTTTACGAAGCTGTTCCGGAGGTATACCGGCCGGACGCCGCGCGCCTACCGGGCGGAGAAGGTCCGTGTTTCTGCCGTGATCGGCCCTGCCGCGCCGGCGCAGCGGACCGGGAAATCTGAAAGCAATTCCGACTGAATGCATTAAAAAGGGAGGGAATTGCGGTATGATTGTGAGAGGAAAGTACAAGGGATTGTGCAGTTGTTTTTAACTGCCTGAAAAAGAACGTCAGGGAAAATTGGGGAAACGGGCGAAAAGCCTCGAAAAACGAAAGGGATTGCGCATGTATAAAATTTTACGAAAGAAATCATTGAACCCGACTGTCACGCTGATGGAAGTGGAGGCGCCGTTTGTCGCCCGAAAGGCGAAAGCCGGACAGTTTATTATTTTTCGGGTCGACGAGTATGGTGAGCGCGTGCCATTGACGATCGCGGACGCTGATCCGGAAACGGGGAGCGTTACGATCATTTTCCAAATCGTCGGGGCGGCGACGCAGAAGCTGAACATGCTGAACGAGGGTGACTTTATTCAGGATTTTGTCGGCCCGTTGGGGACGCCTTCGAAAGTTGAAGGTTTCAAGAAGGTTGCGGTTGTTGGCGGTGGCGTCGGGTCCGCGATCGCGTATCCGGTCGCGAAGGCGTTTCATAATGCCGGCGCAATCGTGCATACGATCGCGGGTTTTCGGAGTCAGGACCTGGTTATCTTGGAGGACGAATTCCGCGCAGTCAGCGAGAAGATGGTCCTGATGACCGATGATGGGAGCTACGGTGAGAAAGGGCTGGTGACCGACGCGCTGCGTTCGCTGATCGAAAGCGGAGAAAAATATGACGAGGTCGTTGCGATCGGACCATTGATCATGATGAAATTTATTGCGAAGCTGACGAAAGAATACGGGCTGCATACGGTCGTATCAATGAACCCGATTATGGTTGATGGAACCGGGATGTGCGGCTGTTGCCGGCTGACGGTCGGCGGAAAAACGCTGTTTGCCTGCGTCGACGGTCCGGAATTCGACGCGCATCAGGTGGATTTCGACGAAGCGATTTCGCGCTCCAGTATTTATAAAGGCTTTGAACGTCACGCGTACGAAGAATCCTGCAATCTCTTCAAACAGGAGGTTAAATAATCATGGCTAACATGCGACCAACCAAGAATGAAATGCCGGAGCAGCCGGCGCTCGTCCGCAACCATAATTTTAAAGAAGTGACGCTCGGTTATACGCCGGAGCTGGCGATCGACGAAGCGAAGCGCTGTCTGCAGTGCAAACACCGGCCCTGCGTCGCCGGGTGCCCCGTGAATATTAAGATTCCTGATTTTCTCAAGCTGATTACCGAAGGCGAATTCGAGGCCGCCTATCAGAAAATTTACGAGACGAACGGCCTGCCGGCGATTTCGGGGCGTGTCTGTCCGCAGGAATCGCAGTGCGAACAGCGCTGCGTCCGCGGGATCCGCGGCGAGCCGGTTGCGATCGGCCGGCTTGAACGCTTTGTCGCCGATTATCATAACAGTCTTCCGGAAGCGCCGGCGGAAAAACCGGTTCCGAATGGGCATAAAGTCGCGATCGTCGGTTCCGGTCCTGCCGGTCTGACCTGTGCGAGCGATTTGGCGAAAATGGGGTACGAGGTTACGATCTTCGAAGCGCTGCATTTAGCCGGCGGCGTACTCGTTTATGGGATTCCTGAATTCCGTCTTCCGAAATCGATCGTTCAGCGCGAAATCGATCGGCTCGAAGCGATCGGCGTCAAGATTCATGTCAACGTCGTCGTCGGACGTTCGGTTTCGATCGACGACCTGATTGCCGATGGATATGAAGCCGTTTTCGTCGGCTCCGGCGCCGGGCTCCCGAAATTCATGAATATTCCGGGCGAGAACCTGAACGGGGTCTTCTCGGCGAACGAGTTCCTGACCCGTGTGAACCTGATGAAATCGTATCAGAACGATTCGGCGACCCCGATTGTGCATTCAAAGCGCGTCGCCGTCGTCGGCGGCGGGAACGTCGCGATGGACGCAGCCCGCTGCGCGAAGCGGTTGGGCGCGGAGGAAGTGTATATCGTGTACCGCCGTTCGGAGGAGGAGCTTCCGGCGCGGATCGAAGAAGTTCATCACGCGAAAGAAGAGGAAATTATTTTTCGGACGCTCGTCAACCCGGTCGAGATTTTAGCCGATGAAAAACGGTTCGTCGCCGGGATGAAGGTTCAGCGGATGGCGCTGGGAGAACCCGATGCGTCGGGACGCCGCCGTCCGGAGCCGATTCCGGGGTCTGAATATTTCCTGCCGGTCGATACGGTGATTATGTCGATCGGGACGACGCCGAACCCGCTGATCAAGATGACGACCGACGGACTTGAAACGCAGAAATGGGGCGGGATCATTATTAACGAGGAAAACGGGCAGACGTCCCGGCAGGAGGTTTTCGCCGGCGGCGACGCGGTTACCGGCGCGGCGACGGTTATTCTGGCGATGGGCGCGGGAAAGACAGCCGCCGAAGGGATCCATAAATTCATTACCGAAAAAGCGGCGAAAGCGTAATTTGGTTCAAATCAGTAGAATCATTTGAAAATGGAGAGAGGCTGATAACCTGTCAGTCTCTTTTCTTATCCATGGCTGCGCGCAGTCGTGCGTTGATTGACGTCTGGTTCATGGGGAAAATATCCCGCCCTTCATCTCTGCGCGGGATGAAGCGGATTTTCTGATGAAATGCTATGATATAATTTTACGGAAATGTACATGGATGCGTTTTAGGCGTTTGGATTGGAGTAGAAAATAATGAATAATCAGTTTCAAATCCGAGTTCATTCGGGCGGTTTGCGCGGGCAGGCGTTCGTCGTTGACAAGCCGGAATTCAAGATTGGGCGCGATCCGTCCTGCGATATCGCGCTGACCGAAACCGCGGTTTCCCGCGTTCACGCGATTATCTTTAATCAGGGCGTCAATACGCTCGTTCTGGCAGATAATAATTCGACGAACGGAACGACGATTAATAATTTGCAGGTGACGTCTCCGGTTCAAATATCCGAAAACGACGTGATCATGCTGGGCGGAGAAGTCGCGCTGGCTGTTGAGCGGGTTCCAGCCGGGGTTAACGCCGCCGTCGACGGCGGCGGTCAGCAGGCTCAGCCGAGGCCGATGAACGAAAACGCCGCGGCGGCGCCGGTTCCACCGTTCGCCGCTCCGTATGACCCCAACCAGTTACAGCAGCCGGGCGCAGCGCCGGTCCCGCCGGCGTCCGATCCTTTCGCGGCGCAGGGCGCAAATTATCCTTTCGCGCAATCCCCGCAAGGCGCGTATCCGAATCCTATGGCGTCAAATTATAATCCGGCGATGAATCTTGCGAATCCTTACGGGCAGAACCAATACGGTCAGCCGCCCGCGTCCGCTTATCCATATGCGCAGCCGGCTGCGAATCCATACGGAGACCCATCGGCGCCCGCCGGTTATCCACAGCCGCAGCAGCCTGAGCCGGCGTCTGCCCCGCAGGGCATGAATCCGGATACGATTCAGCCGAGCCTTCAGGAACCGCAGGGAATCCCCGGAGCGAGCGCGTATCCATCTTCTTCTCAACCGTTCGTGGGTGGAATCAGCGCGCCGAACGGGGGAGCTGACCCGATGAATCCGATGCCTGCCCCCGGAATGGTTCCGCCGGGCCGGAGCGCCTATCCGCAGTCCCCTTCTCAGTCGGTTTCACAATACAGCGGATATCGGGCCATCCCGCCGCAGGGTCTGGATCCAATGAACCCCTATGGCCAGCCGCAGCAGCCCGGTTTTGATCCGAATAACCCGTATGCCCAATCACAGCAGAGTCCTTATGCACAGGCGCAGCCGGGAATTGCGAATCCATACGCGCAGCCGCAGCAGCCCGGGTTCGATCCGAATAACCCGTATGCCCAGCCACAGCAGAATCCTTACGCACAGGCGCAGCCGGGAATTGCGAACCCCTACGCGCAGCCGCAGCAGCCCGGGTTTGATCCGAATAACCCGTATGCCCAGCCGCAGGCAGCTTATGGTTATGGACAGCAGCCCAATCCCTATGGCCAGAATCCATACGGGCAGCAGCCGGGTTACGGTTACGCTGACCCGAATTACAATCCCGCCGGCGACGAACAGGGCGCAGATGGGCTGAGGTCTAAGAAGACGCTGTTTATAATTCTGGGAATCGTTTTGGCGGTGATCCTGATTATCGTTGCATTGATTGTTTATGTTGATGCTAATTATTTGTGGTGCGACTGGTTCTCGTTCCTGTGGAGTGCGGAAGCCTGCCAGAATTATCCGCCGGCCGTTCATTAGGAGAAAATGAAAATGATGATGCCCTCGAATTCAGAGCCGGAAGTAATCGCTCAAACTGAGAATTTTGTGATCTGGACGGTTCAGGACGCTGACGGCGAACCGCTGTATCACCTGGATATTAACAATCTTGTTGTCCGATTCTTTACAGAAGAATGGGAAGAGTTTAAGACGTTCGCTGCGAAGTTTGCGAAAAATCCAAAGGCGGACGCGGATGGCGTTATTGCTGAGACGGAGGCTTATTACGCCGGCGTGGAAACGTCTGAGAATGAGGATACGCTGTACACGATCGACGTGACCGGCGCAACGATTTATCTTTACGAAGAGGACTTCAAAGAGCTTTGCGAGCTGCTTCGCGAGCTGTAAATCTGAGGAGATCGAAGGAAAAGGATTCGGCGCTTGCTGATTGAGCGGGTGACCGAATCCTTTTTTATTTCAACCGGAGAAGGAACGGGAGTGCGTCCGATCAGAAAAGGATTTTCGCCAGCTCGGCCCGGTAGGCTTCGCGGGCCGGATCGTCGGGTGGAAGCGTTTCCAGCACGGCTACGACGATTTTGCGGACTGAACCGTTTCCGTACGCGCGGTTCATTTTTAACAGCTCGAAGAGCGATTCGATTGCCAGTTCTTTTTTGCCCTGCGACAGGAAGCGGATCGAGGAACGAAACTGCAGCCCTTCTTCACTTCCTTCGTCAAAGGTCAGCCGCCCTTCGTCAAACGCGGACATGGTGTCCGCGAGCGGGAGCAGCCGTTCCGCCGCGACGTAAAACGGGCTTGGAGGAAAGTTACTGAGAAGTCTGGCGGCGTCTTCCCAGCGGCGATCGTTCAGATATGCGACCGCTAATCCGAATAAAGCGCGCGGATTTTCCGGGCGCTCGTCGAGGAATTCTTCGTATAGATTTTCGGCTTCGACAACGTCGCCCGAATTCAGGCTCGCTTCGGCTTTTTCGAGCGTCAGCGTCATCGGATCGATTGCGTTGATCTGTTTCAGGGCGGTCAGATAGACCGCGGTCGAATGCAGCCCGAGAATCTGGTTTTCGATTTGGCCCTGAAAAACGAACTTGACGCAGGGAACGCTGAAAACGGCGAACTGCGACGTGACGACCGGGCTGGTTTCGATATTGACGAGCGCGAGTCGGACCGAACCGGCGATCCGATCCATCAGGTCTTCGAGCGTCTTCTTTACTTTCAGGCTTTCTTTTGACCATGGAGCCCAGAACGCCAGCATGACGATCGAGGACACGGAAAAGTCGATGACTTCCTCCTGTAAATTAAACTCGTCGATTTCGATAATGTCGGGGCGCGCGGTCATTCGTCCTCGCAGCTTTCCGACGGCGTATCGATATGGATGAGCTCGCCGTGTACGTTGACCACGAATTTATATCCCATCATGCCGAACATTTTCAACGCGTCTTTGGGAATCCCGACGCGCATCAGCTCGTCAAGCTGGTTCCCGAAATCTTTCATCGCCGACTTGATCAGCGCAACCGTCAGAAGGTCGTCTTTCCCGATCATCTCTGCTGTCTTCGTCGACAGCAGGTCTTCGTTTCCCTCGACGCCTTTTGTAAAGACTTCCCATATCTGTCGGTCGACCTCAGCCGAGGGTACGTAACGCCGGAAACCGTTGTCGTCGACGATGTAGAAAGATTCCTGCCCGATGGTTTCGGTTTCGAGCGGCTGGTCGTTTTCATCAAAAATCAAGCCTGGAAAAAGAGGATGCTGCGCCATGATTTTCCTTTCGTTTATGGCGTAATTCCGGGAATACCCGGAAGAACGTAGCGGACGGCTGCCGGCGATTCGAAGAAATGCGTCGATAGCTCATTTTGAATATAAACCTGTCCGGCTTGCGGCCGAGTCGATTCGTTTCGCACGTAGCAGATCAGGCCGTCGGCAATTCCACGCGCGATCAGTTCGGTTTTCTCGGTCAGAAAGCGATAGTCGAGGTTCATGTAGCCGGTTTCGATCATCGCCGCTGTGGTGTAATCGTTAACCATGCTGTAGTCATAAAAAATATCGGGATCGGAAGCGATAATATTTCCAGCGGATGGCTGAGATGTAATATGCGAAAAGCGATCGTCGAGGCAGCTGAGGAGCTTCTGCGCTTCCGCTGGGTACGCGACGTTCCCGATCGACGCGATTTTGTAGCCTGACGCATTTCCGTTGATATATTCGCAGCCGTCGTTATGGATCGCGATCAGAGCGATTCCGACATAATCGTTCAGCTTCGGATCGAACTCGCGGAGCAGGTCGGCCTGATAACCACGTTCGGTCAGGATGTCACGGAGGTAGGTCGCGATGCGAAGATTGACGTCGACTTCGCGGAGCGAATTCAGTTCCGGCCCGCAGGTATGTCCGGAATCGAAACCCCAGTGGCCCGCGACGATCCCGATCCGGCTCCGCTCGTTAGGAAGCAGGGTCGGATGAACCGGCTGCGCGCTGGACGAATCCCGGAGAAAAATGAAATTCTGATTCCGGTCGGCAGAGAAAAACAGCAGGAACAGCGCGGCAAAAGCAGCCGTGCTGAGGATCATGGATATCGCCCTGAAAACCGAAATCTTTTTTTTCATCGTCTCTTCTGCTGTAAAGTATAAACGATCCGTATTAGAAAATAATAAGTATTTTGCCCGGATCCCTGCGCCGGGCCGCGGTCAGCGACGTTTTGGATCGGTTTTCGCTGAAACGGGCACCTGCGCAGACGGCTCAGCGCCGAGGTCCCCGTTTCGGTGGATTCCTCGGCGCCGATTCGTTTCCCTGCGGACGGCGCAGGTGTTAATGATGAAGCTGTCGTTCCGGCGGAAACGGCTCAACCAGAGCCAGTCATGGCTCGGATACGGTAATCAGGCTGAGGTCGCTGAGCGCGTTGCCGTAGAACGCTGCCGCGAACGGAACCGTAAAAATAAACCCGATCATCAGGAACGATCCGCCCAGAGAGGCAATAAAGATCGCGAGGACCGATAAGACGAAAAAGGTCGCCAGCGTTTGCAGGTTTTGCGCAATCGATTTCAGGATATGGTTGACGCGGAAGAAGTCCGCGATCGATTTTCGCTGATCATACGTGATAATCAATATCGGAAGAATCAGCAGCAAAGTGAGGATGCCGACGAGGAACGAAATATTCCGGATAAACACGAGCAGGTTGAAAATCAGGGTCGAGAACCAGCCGATCTCCGTCCAGTAGAAAAAGTTCGCTAAAAGCCCGAGCGCTCCGGAGAGAATCAGGAACGGTATAAAATAAATCAGGACGCCGATCGCGAGCCATAAGCCGTTAAGGAAGATTTTGACCGTCGGGGTAAAAGGGAGCATGGCGCGTTTCGGGGTGTGGTTCAAGCTGTAAATCTCGAACAGCCAGCCGAGGAGGTAAATTTGTCCAAGGATCGGGATCAGCGAAATCAACCCGGTCAGCAGGATCGATTTCCACCAGTCTTTTTCCTGCCAGATCTCAGTAAAATATGATTTGATATTCATGAAGTTTTCCTTTCCGAACGCCGCGAGTAAAAAAAGACGAACGATGAACGAATTAATTATAATAGAAACGGCATGGAAAAAAAGAGACTGACAACCGTTGTATCGGGCTTAAATAAAGGTTTTTATCTGACCGTCGTTTGCTGCGCGCTGCTGGGCGTGGCGCTGTTTTTTCTTCTTTTCGGCGGCGGGGTGCTGAATCCGACCGAGACGCGCTGGGTTCGGTTCGGCGGCGGCGATAACTTTCAGCATTATATCGGCTGGCGGTTTTATAGGAACGCGCCCTGGATTCGCTACCTGACGTTTTATCGAAATCTAAATTATCCGATCGGGTCAACGACGGTTGCGACGGACTCGAATCCGTTGGCGGCGATGATCTTCAAGGTTTTCCGCCGGACGCTTCCGAAGGAATTTCAGTATAATGGAATTTGGTTGCTGCTGTCGTTCGCGCTTTCGGGATTTTTCGCGGGTTGTATCGGATATCGACTGACGGGGCGAAGCTGGGGCGCGTTCCTTTTTACCGGTTTTGCGCTTTCGAATCCGGTCCCGATCCAGCGGGCGCTGATCCATGATTCTCTGGCGGGGCATTGGCTGATTCTGGCTGCGATCTGGCTGGCGCTGAACCGGAGGGACCGGCGGACGATTTATGCCTGGTTCGGACTGGTTTTCGCCGCGCTGGGGATCCACGTTTATTTTTTGCCGATGCTGCTGTTTATCCTGACGCTGGAGCTGATTGCCCTGCGCGGTGAAAAAGCCTCGTGGCGGTACGTCTGCGGTCTGGCAGTCGCCTGCGCTGGGGCGGTGGGGCTTGGATATCTTGTTTTTGGCTACGGCCTGATCGAGGGCGGAACGGCGAGCTTCGGCGAACTATCGCTGAACCTGAACGCGTTCTTTAATCCTGACGGCGCGTCCCGAATCCTGCCGGCGCGCCCAACGTTCCCGCTTCAATATGAAGGGTTCAATTACTGGGGTCTGGGCGCTTTGCTGCTGGCGGTTCTCTCGCTGGCGTTTGCGGAGTTCAGGGCGTTCCGGCGTTGGCTCCCGTTTTCGATTCCGACGGTGGGGTTGATTTTATTCGCGGTTTCGAATCGGATTGCGTTTGATCGGGTTGTTCTCGTTGATATCCGGCTTCCGGCGGAGCTTGAGTCGATTTTTTCGATTTTCCGTTCGTCTGGGCGGCTGGTCTGGCCGCTGTTTTATCTTTGCCTGATCTGGGTTTTCCGCGCGTTTGCGCGAAGGAAGATGGAGCCTGTCGGAAGATGGCGGGCGGTGGGAGGCTGGGCTCTCCTGATTGCTGCGTTCGCGCTGCAGCTTTATGACCTGAGCGGGTTTTACCGCTCGGTATCCGACCGGGTTCGTCAGGTCATGACGCGTGAAGCGCCTGAACGAATTGACGCGACGGCCTGGTCGGAGATCCTCGCGGCGGCAGATTCATTGGAGCTGACGGAAGGCGCGTCGGAACTTAAAGACGCATTCGCGATGCTGGCGGCTGATCTGGGGCTGACGATCAACAAGGGCTCAGCTGCGCGCGGGGTGCGTCCGGTATTAGGCGGCGATCAGGTTCCGGTCGAGACGCGGCTTGAAAGCGGCGAATTTGAGGAGGGCGCGGTGTATATCCTGCTGAACGAGGCGGCGCGCGAGTTGGCCGAACGGCGTTATCCAGAAGCGTATCGCGCGATTGGAGAGATAGGGTATCTGGATTTTGACGAGTCGCCCTTTTAAGATTGCGTGTAGTCGTTGCGTCCGTATAAGATTTGTTCCGAACCGTCCTGAAAAAGGCGAAAGGAGCGTTTTCCTGATTCAGGGCGCTCCTTTTATTAGATCTTTTTTTTCTGCGTTTCGCAGCGTACCCGTCAGGATACGCTGCGCGATTCTTACTGCTGCGGATTCTCTTCCGTGCTGTCCGAATCAGTCTTCGGAGCGGTCGTGTCGACGATCTCGCTGGGCGCGGCGTCTTTGGCTTCGGCGGATGCTTCTCCGGCTTTTTCGACGGCGCCGGCGGTCGTCCCGCGCATCGGCTCAGGATTAATTTCGACCGGAATCGTCACGGGCGCGGGCGGAACGACTGTCTCGGGCTTTGCGGACTGAGCCGGGCGGTTGAAGAACGATCCGGCGCTGGTTCCGGCCGAGGGCGTGTTTTTGGCTACCAGAGACAGCTGACCCAGCAGGACCGCTAGTCCAGCGGTGGCAAGCGGCATTGTGAAGACAATCCCGACACAGCAGACGACGAATCCCAGGCACGCGAGCATACTGTAAACGATCGACATGCCGATAACGATCAGGAATTCGCGCGGATTGTTCCGAACCATGTTGAGGATCAGGTCAAAATCAAGGCCGCCCGAGATTGTCCCGGTGTCCATGACCCGAAGATATCCGGCGAACGTCAGCGCGTAAAGCGCGACGATGACGACGATCATGATGATAAACAGGACGAGCATGAAAATCGTGCCGATGAAGTTAAGGAAGCCGTTATCGACTCCGAGAAGGACCGATCCGATAAACATCATTGCAACCAATACGATCGAGGGCAGAACCGAATAAATGATCTCCAGAACGGTATACCGGAACCCGTATTTCAGGAAGGTCCCGAAATCGACGTCCGGAAGCGTTCCGCCTTTCCCGAGTTCCGTCCGCTTCGAGATTTCCATCATCCAACCCCAGGCGTAAATCTGACCGACGACCGGGATCAGGAAGATTAACCCGGCGATAAGAAGCTTGACGATCCAGTCCTTATCTTCTTTTATAAAATCAAACGTTTTGGCGATATCCATTTTTCCTCCATGTTTTTTCGTATTCGATACGGCGTTTTGTTCCGTCATCTATCATGTACGGTTCTTTTTTGATTTCGGTTCAAACTGACGTTTTCCGCGGACTGGCGCCGATTAAAAATGCAAAAATTTCGTGACGTTCAGGACGAATAAAACGCCTTTGGAATTTGAATCGCTGGCGTTGACGAGCGTCCTGAGCGTTGCGACCGCGTTATCGACCTGATCCTCTTCAACTCCGATCAGGAGCGTCGAGTTTCCCCGGCGAAGGAAGCCGCCAGTGGACGCGATTCGCGTAACCCGGTATCCCTGACCGGTCAGCGCCAATGATGAATCGTCGGTAACGGTATCTGGAATAATGGCGATAATTAGTTTCATGATTACAGCTCCTCGTAGCGGTCTATATCCAATCCGAAAACGGTTGCGCCTCCGACCGTTACCGGGGTCGGGGTCGCCAGTGGGATTGAAGCGGTTTCTAACGGTACGACGATATACTCGATGCGCTCCTTGCAGGTATTTTGCAAAATTTGTGTCGCCAGATCGACTTTTTCCTCGTCGACGCGGATCAGGATGGTCGCGTTGCGTTTTCCAAGGAATCCGCCGATACTCGGAAGGCGATTGACTTCGAGCTTCGCTTCGGTCAGCGCATCCGCGCAGCAGTCCAGATCCTGGCTCTGAATAATTGCAAATAGAATTTTCTGTTCGGGTTTGGCGTTCATCTTTTTTCTCCCGAGAATGTGTCTTGCTGTCAAGATTTTCTTTAATTTATTATACTTGATTTGGCGGCTGTCAGACCGCGTCCAGAGACGCGGGCGTCAGCGTTTATAAATTGTAATAGATTATAAAGGAAACTTGGGCAAACTTATGGGTCCCTCGAACGATTATTCCCCTTATCCGGCGGTTCCGTATCCCACGGGAACCGCGCCGCAATCCGCTCCATCCAACGTGCCTTCCGGCCAGAACGCGCAGCGCCGTCCCGGAAAGCCGCGGAAATCGGGCTGGCGGCGGGTTCTTCGCGGTTTCTTTTTCGTTCTTTTATTCTTTTTTCTGTCCGGGGCTGGCGCCGGAATTTTTTATTACCTGCGGATTACCGCGTCGCTGCCCGGCGTTGACGATTTGCAGTCGCACGCGTCGCAGTTCGAAACGACGCGGATTCTCGATCGCGACGGGAATTTGCTTTATGAGATTATCGATCCAAACGCGGGGCGGCGCGAGTATATCCGGATCGACGATATTTCGCCATTCATGATCGCCGCGATTATCGCGACGGAGGATAAGGATTTTTATTCGCATCCGGGTTTCGATCTCGTCGCGATTGTCCGCGCCGCGATTCAGAACCTGAGCGCTGGAGAAACGGTATCCGGCGCTTCGACGATTACGCAGCAGTTAGCGCGGAACCTTCTTCTCGATTCAGGCGAACGGAACCAGCGGACGATCGAGCGCAAGGTTAAGGAGATTATCCTTTCGGCTGAGATTACCCGCCGGTACAGCAAGGATCAGATTCTCGAACTTTACCTTAACGAGAGTTATTTTGGGAATTTCGCATACGGGATCGAAGCGGCGTCGCAGACGTATTTCGGCGTTCCGGCGAAGTTCATGAATCTGGCTCAGGCGTCTTTTCTCGCCGGTCTCCCCCAGGCGCCGTCGATTTACGACGTGTATACCAATTATGAGGCGACGATGGCCCGGCAGAAAACGGTTATAACGCTGATGTATCTGGTCAGCCGTGAGAAAAACTGTATTGCGGTGGGGAACTCGAGTTCGCGCGTCTGCGTTCGGGAAACGGACGTTTCGGACGCAATTCGGGAGATTGAATCGACGAATTTTCGGGAGGCGACTTTTTCGATTACATATCCGCATTGGGTGACGCTGGTTCGCAGCCAGCTCGAAGAGACGTATGGGGCGCAGGCGTTATACCGTATGGGGCTGACGGTTTATACGACGATCGATCCGGATCTCCAGGAGTTAGCGCAGGAAATCGTTACGCGGCAGGTCGCGGGTCTGGCGGCGAATAATGCGCATGGCGGCGCGCTGGTCGCGATGGAGGTTGAAACGGGCCAGATCGTGGCGATGGTCGGTTCGCCGGATTTTCACAGCGAAGAGAACAGCGGCCAGGTTAATATGGCGACGGCGCCGCGTCAGCCCGGCAGTACGCTTAAACCGCTGATTTACGCGGCGGCTTTTGAAAAGGGCTGGACGCCGGCGACGCAGCTCTGGGACGTTCCGACCGATTTTTCGCCGACAGGAAAGGCGGAGGATCTTCTCTATTCTGCTCCGTACTCGCCGGTCAATTATGACGGAAGTTTTCATGGCCTGGTTCTGGCGCGAGATGCCCTTGCGAACTCCTATAATATTCCAGCAGTTAAAGCGCTTGAACGGGTCGGGATTTATGAGGATCCGGAGGATCCGAGCCGGGAGGGGTTTGTCTCCTTTGCGCAGCGGTTCGGGCTGTCCTCTCTCGATCGACCGGATTTCGGATTGTCGATTGCGCTGGGCGGGGCTGAGACGTCGCTGGTCGAAATGACGACGGCGTATAACGTTTTAGCGAATCAGGGTGTATATGTCAGGCCGCAGACGATCCTGCGGATTGTTGATCAGAACGGTGTGACGGTTTTTGAGGCTGACCAGCCGGAGCTTGTTTCGGTTCTGGCGGAGGAATACGCTTATCAGCTGACCTCAATTCTATCCGATCGCGCGGCGCGCGCGCCGATGTTCGGGGCGTCGTCGATGTTGGATTTGCCGTTCGAGGCGGCCGTGAAGACCGGGACAACAAACGATTTCCGGGATAACCTGACGATCGGGTACACGCCGAAAATGACGGTCGGCGTCTGGGTCGGGAATCCGGATTATACGCCGATGGTTTCAACGACCGGAGTCAGCGGCGCTGCGCCGATCTGGCATGAGTTCATGATCGGGGCGGAAGCGGCCTGGCCCGGCGGATTTTCTGGCGTTTTTCGCCGTCCGGCTGGGATTGTCGATTATCAGGTTTGCGCGCTGTCGGGGACGGTCCCGTCTGAAAGCTGCGGTGCGCGGAAGCTGGAGCTTTTTGCCGCGTATCAGGCGCCGCTCCCTGCGTCAGAGGACCTGCTTCAGAAAACGTGGATTAATCCCTGGAATGGGCTGCGGGCGAACGAGTATTGCCCGGAGAATACGCAGGAGATCGAGACGCTGAACGTTCGCGACGAAGCGGCGCGGCGATGGCTCCTGACGTCGGCGGAAGGGAACGCGTGGGCGAAGCGGTACGGCCTGATCCAGGACGGGAAGCCGGTTTATTTTACTCCGACGGAGAGTTGTGCTCCGGGCCAGAGCGGGGCATCTTTGGCGCTGACAAATCTGAACGACGGAATGATTCTCAGTCAGGATTCTGTTGAAATTCAGGGTGTCTTTTCTGCGCCGGACGGTATCCGCATGGCCTCGATCGAGTTCGGGCGCGGCGCGGAGCCGGGCGAATGGTACGTGGTTCAGAGTTGGAACGACCTGATGATCCAGTCGGTTCAGCCGTTAGCGACCTGGCATATTGCAGGGTTGGAAAACGGGGAATATACGGTGCGGTTGATTGCGATGAATTCGAACGGGGGGACGGCGGAGACGCGGGTCCGCGTTCGGATCGACCGACCGCCGGCCGAGGTTTTCGAAGAAATTCGCTTTTTTGAAACGCCGATTACGGTTTACACATCTGAGACGCCGTATCCGGATCCTTACGCGATCCCGACGCGCGATCCAGATCTGTATGATTTTTTACCGACGGCGGAACCGCTCCTGGTTTTCCCGTAACCGAGAGCGCCTATCGGGATGAAAAAGAGGGCCAGGCCTGAAACCAGGTCCGGCCCTCTGATGGTTGAGGCCGTTATCTGGGCGATGACTTATTTCAGTAAATTCGCGAAGAAATCCGCAACCGCGTTAGCGACTTTGGCTAAAATTTCGGTTTTATCGCTGTAGAATCCGTAGCTATGACCGTCTTCCGGGATCACAACTGTCTGGGCGCCGAATTTTTCGGCAACGGCCTGACTGACGCTCGGGCTGACGGCTTCGTCGTCAACCGCGTAAACGACGAGCGACGGTCCGGCGTATTGATTTGCGGCTGCGTCGATCAGCGTATTTCCGGGATATTTCTCCAGATCTGCGAACCATTCTTTTGATAATTGCTGCTCCTGCCCGTAGATTGTCGTGAAAGGCGCGTAACCTTCCGGCGAAGTGTTTGCGGTTTCTTTCAGGTCCTCCCATCCGTCTTCCCCACCGAATAAATTTTTCAGGTCGTCTGTGTCCGCCGCGGGCGCGAGGAGCGCGACGCCCAGAAAATTGTACGCCTGATCGGCGATCAGCTCCAAAGCGATCCGACCGCCCATGGAGTAGCCAAAAATTCCGATCGAATCAGGGTCCGCACCGTACGAATCTATAACGAAATCCACCGCTGCGAGGACATCCGCTTTCATATTCGACTGCGTATTCATCGCGAATTCTTCTCCTGATTCGCCGCAGCCGGGAAAGTCCATTCGGATCGAACCGATCCCTCGTTTGGCCAGTTCCCGCGCGATGGCTGAAAATCCGATATTTTCGTCTTTGTTTCCGCCGTGGCCATGCACGAGGACGACGAACTGCGACGCTTCACCCGCGGCTGGGAGCGTAACGACCGCTGGGACTTTGACGCCTCTTGACGGAAACGAAACGGCGGTTTCTTCATACGCGTTATCCTGCGGCGCGGGCCCGGATCCGCAGAAAACAGCGATCAGGACGAGAACAATTAACGGAATAAGAAGTTTATTTTTCATACGGATTATCCTTTCGAGAAGTTCGCCTGCCCGGTTTCGGGGGCGGAAAGATTTTTCCACAGCGCGATTAAAGATTAAATTCGCGTTCTGTGTTTCAGGGGCTGTTACTCGCCGACATACTGCGCTACGCCGCAGTTGCGGATTTCGAGCTGGAAAATTGAATCGTTCAAAGTGAACGCGCCGCCGGATGGGCCGATATAATTATTGAGGATCTGGTTATTACGATCGGTTAATTTCCAGTAACATTTCTGATAAGCGTCGTCCTGAACGATTTGCCAGGTTCCGACGGCGATATCTTTTCCGACAAGATAGAATCCGTCTTTTTTGTCCGCTTTCAGCTGGTCGGGATCCTTTGTCGCAGTGACGATTTGGAAAACCGTCTGTGGCTGCTGCGTTGGAGCGGGCGTGTAGGTCGGGAGAGGCGTGTAGGTTGGATACGCGGTCTGCGTTGGCAGGGGCGTAGCTTTCTTTGTCGGCTGAACAGACCTCACCGGCGTTTTCGTAGCTGTTGGGGCGGGGGTATAGGTTGGGTAGGCCGTATTCGTTGGAATGAAGGTGTAGGTCGGATATGGCGTATTCGTCGGATAAGCGGTTTGCGTGAGCGGAAGCGTGTAGGTCGGCTGCGGCGTGTACGTGTTCGCCGGCTGATTCGTGGGGATCAGCGTGTACGTTGGATATGCGGTCTGGGTCGGGATTTTTTCGAGGGTGGATTGAACCGAAGTCTCGACGATTTGAAGTGTCAGTTTTTCATCCGGCGCGCATCCAGCGGTCAGCGAACTGGCGAGGATCACGGCTGTCAGGACCAGGGCGAAGAAAGGTTTTTTTTGCGGGTTATGGCTGTAGTCGTACGTCATGAATCAACTCCTGATAAGTGCACAGTAAAACGTGGTCTGATATGTCAGAGTTTTTTTATTATACCTTTTTTACGGGACCTGACGTTTCGCGGCCGGGAAATGGTCTGCGTTTTAAATTTCCGCAGTCAAGATAAGAGCCAGTCAACAATATGAAATTCACTCTGATTCTGTGATTAGCTGGTGATATTGTCTCAATGAATAATTTTGGAATGACCTGCTGTCTATCATGAGAAAGGCGATCTTATAAATGGGCGATAGGTAGAAATATCTGGAGATTGACAGAATGGGGGTGCGGAGAATGACTGTACCATCAGCGAGGTCTCTTTTTCGGACCTCGCTGATGACTCTGATTCTGATTCGGCGATAAAAAAGCAGTGGGCGTTCAGATTTCTGCTTTTTACCTGAGCGGCATGGCTTGTAGGAATCCTGCTTTATTGTTGGACTCAGCGAAATCGTGTATTGTCCTTAACCTTTCCCATGGAGCGTTCGGCTTTTTCGGACCATATCGATATAGACTGCGAAAAGAATGATCAGTCCTTTTGCAACGTATTGCCAATACGAATTTACGTGCAGCAGATTGAGACCGTTCGAAATAATACCGATGATCAATACGCCGATTACCATGCCGCCGACGCTTCCGACGCCTCCGTACATGCTCGTCCCTCCGACGACTGCTGCGGCAATAGCGTCTGTTTCATAGCCCAGCCCGACGGCAGGCTGGCCAGAGGTCATCCGGGTTGCTAAAATAATGCCTGCAATTGCCGAGAGTGTTCCGCTGATTGTCCAGACGATAATTTTTGTTTTATAAATATTGATCCCGCTATATCGCGCCGCGATTTCGTTCCCTCCAACCGCATAAATATGCCGCCCGGATTTGGTTCTGTTAAGAAGAAATGAAAGGAGCAGTAATGCGAAGACCATATAAATTACTGGAAAAGGGATGCCAAAAAGCGTTCCATTCCCGATCAGTGAAAAATCATCTCTCCCATAAATCGTAACAGGCTGACCGCCTGCGATTAGATAGGCTATTCCTCGACAGATGCTTTGGGTTGCGAGCGTAACAATGAATGGGTGAATTCCTGAGAACGCGATAATCCAGCCGTTCAAAACTCCTATTACTACGCCGCTTAGAATACCCAGGCTGATTGCGAGGGGAATCGATAAACCGTACCGGGTCATACCGACAACGCAGATACAACCGGACATCGCAATCATAGCTCCGCCGACTAAGTCAATACCTCCTAACATCAAGCAAAGCATTACGCCCATGGCTAAGAAAGCGTTAGTAGACACGTTCCGCATGACATTTAAGAAATTCGCTTTACTGAAAAAATTTTCAGCGGTTAAGCTCATGAAAATAAAGAGCAGAAGAAAAGCGATCAGGATTCCCAGATTCAATCTGGCAAATGATGCGATACTGCCTAATCCAGGAACATGCTCCAACGTTTCAAAGAAACTTGATTTTTTGGCTGTTGTTTCTTTCATTTAGATGCCTCCTAAGGCGTAGCGTAAAATAACGTCTTGATCGAATTGTTCCGAAGAAAGCTCCGCGACAATCGTTCCGCCGCGCATGATAAAAAGCCGGTCGCACATATTAATGATTTCTGTAAGTTCTGAAGAGACCATAATAATTGCGTTTCCATCGGCGACCAATTTATTCATGATCGCGTATATTTCGGCTTTCGCGCCTACGTCGATTCCACGGGTCGGTTCATCCATGATCAGGATTCCTGGATTGGTTAATAACCATTTTGCCAAAACTACTTTTTGTTGGTTTCCCCCGGAAAGATTGATGCATTTCTGCAAAGAAGAGGAACATCGAATCGAGAACTTCTCAATCGCTTCTTTCGATAGTTCTTTTTCTTTTTTTGAGTCAACCCGAAATTTGTTGATAAACTTGTCAAGAATTGCGATCGTTGTGTTGAATCGGATGCTGTTTTCGAGAATAAGCCCCTGAGTTTTTCGACTTTCAGGAACAAGGGCTAATCGGTTTTTTAACATATTCCCTGGATTGATCTTTTTGATTTCTTTCCCAAAGGCAGAAATATTTCCTCGAATTATCGGATCAAGCCCCATCACAGCATTCATCAATTCAGATCGTCCCGCGCCTACTAAACCGTAGAATCCCAATATTTCGCGTTGGTGAAGCTGAAAGGAACAATCATGCACACCGGAGTCAGTATGGATATCTTGAACGTCCAGGATAACGTCTCCTGGCGCGTTGAACGTTCGAATATAATATTTTTCTAATTCACGTCCAACCATCAATTCTACTAATTCGTCAGGGTTTGTTTCATTTGTTATCCTCGTCCCTATGTATGAGCCATCGCGCATGACGGTAACTCGATCAGTCAAATCAAAAATCTCCTGCATTTTATGGGAAATATAAATAATTCCAATGTTTTTTTCTTTTAATTGACGAATGGTCTTGAAGAGGATTTCGACTTCCTTTTCGGACAGGGATGAGGTTGGTTCGTCCATCACGATAATCCGGGCGTTCAGGGAGAACGCTTTTGCGATTTCGAGAAGCTGTTGTTGTCCGGTGCTGAGGCGCGATACTTTTTCTTTCGGATCGATTTCTAATCCGACGGTTTCAAGAATGGGCTTCGCCTGTTTATTCATTTCGTTTTGGCTGACCATGTGGAAGCTGTCTATCTTCTCCCGTCCTAAGAAGATATTTTCGGCGACGTTTAAATGCTGAACCATTGCTAATTCTTGATGGATAAACGCGATTCCCAAGTTTTGTGCATCTAAGACGGAGTGGACTACTACTTCGCTGCCGTCAATCTGAATCTTACCTTCGTCGGGATGATAAACGCCGCCGAGGATATTCATCAGCGTTGATTTTCCAGCGCCGTTTTCGCCCATTAAGCCGAGAATTTCCCCTGCAAATAATTCTAAAGAAGCGTTCGATAACGCCTGTACGCCTGGAAATTTCTTTTTGATATCTGTCATACGTAATAATGGCTCAGGCATCCTTATAACCTCCGGGTAAAGATCGTCGCTGTGAATATAATCACTTGCGATTTGCGATTTGAGAACGGCGGATGTTATGTCCTGATTCATTCCGCCGTTCCCAACATCAATTATTTAGTTATAGCTATATGACAAGAGACTGAGGTTCCGATGTCTTACTGCCAACCGTCGGTTCCATATTCTTCTACATTCTTATTTGTGATAAGGAACGTGTCGACTACGATATTTTTTTCAACTTCTTTCCCGGCGAGTATTTCATACGCAGCCTTGATCGTTTCTTTTCCGATCGTTTCAGGCGATTGGGCCGCGGTTCCGGTCATTTTTTTATCCAGAATAAGTTTTTTCGCATCAGGATTGCCATCGACGCCGTAAATCAGGACGTCTTTCATTTCCGGATGGGCTGCAAGAGCGTTAACAGCTCCCATTGCCGAAGGGTCGTTGACGCAGAAGAAAGCCTTGAGATCAGGCGTACTTTGGAGCACATCTTCGGCCAAAGGAAGCGTCACGCCGGTATCGCCCTTACCGTCTAATTCGATCACGACTTCAAAGTAATCTTTGATCGTATCGTAAAAGCCGTTGGCGCGATCGATACATGCGCCTCCTGCGGGTGAATGCATGACTGCAATTTTCGAACCCTCTTCGAGCTTTTCCATCATGTCTTTTGCGACGACGACGCCGGCGTTATAATTATCCGAAGCAATGATCGTCTCGACTAAATCGGTGTTTGCGACCGGTGTGTCAAAGTTGACGACCTTTATTCCAGCATCTTTGCAGGCGACTAATGCGCTTTCGATTCCGGATGAGTCTTGCGGCGCAACTAACAGGATATCGATTTTCTGCGCAATCAGATCACCGATCATGTCGTTCATGCGGGCTTGATCGCTTTGCGCGTCTACAGAGATATATTCATCGCCTCTTTTTTCGACTTCCTCTTTGATCGGCCCTTCCAGTGCGAGCCAGAACGCGTTATTCATTGTCGTTGGCACGTATGCGATTTTGTAATGCTTCTCTTGCGCAGACACAACCCCACTTAAAGCTGAAAAAAGCATAACAATGACTAAAATTAACGCTAAAGACTTTTTCATTTTTCTAATTCTCCTTTTGTTTTCAAAATTTTCAAATAACATTATTTCTGTGCAGTAGCCCTCTCGAAAAACTTCTTTACCTCCTTTCTATAATATGCTCCGAGTGGCTAATACATTGAAATTCATTTGGCGAAGTCGAAAGCTTAACGTCGCCACATGGCCGGCTCCGGTTCAGGGATTGATTTCTGACATAAGCGGTGTAGCGGATTCAGAGCAGCATAGCATATTGTTAGTTCGCGCAGTGATGATGCCCTCACGGTTGCACAAGGCTCCAAAGTCTGGGCCGATTAAAAAACGTTGGTTTTCGAATGCTAAAGAATTGTTCATAAGATTTTTGACCTGCCTCATTTAATTTAAAATCTATAAACAACTTAGTAATAAAAATATTTCGAATAAAGATGAATAACGCGTGTCAGCGATAAATCAGCTTATCAGGAAAAGATCCCCTGTCGGAACCTTTATCACTTATGATTTAGCTTTTATCTTATATGATGATTCTATCAGGCCAAATTCCTTTTGTCAATGCTGAATATCAGATTAAAAAAGTCTTTGGTTCGTTTGTGATATTCCCGTCTTTGGTAGTTCTCGCCAGAAACTTCAGGTGCAAGGGGGCGGAAAACATAAGAATTTCCTTGTAATTGACAGCCTTACTTATAAAATAATAACTTGGGAGAAGCCTGCTTTTTGTGCTTATATTAATGGCGTTATACCAGAGGATTATATCAGCCGGTGCTTCTGGCCGGGAGCCGACAAATCGGGAAGACCTGGCTGCTTAAAGAATATGGCCGACGTTCTTATGAGAACGCTGCGTATTTTACCTTTGATGCGCACGAGGAATATCAGCAGTTTTTCGAAACCGAAAGATGCAGACCGATTTCTGCGTATGGCTCAGCTCCTACAGTCCGCGTTCGGAGAAGGAAAACGGCTGTTTACCGAATTTAAAGGCGCGCTATGGAAAATTACGTGCTTCAGTCGCTGATGAATCAGTTTGAAGTCACGCCGCGCTACTGGCCGCAGGCAAGCCCGCCGGATGAGGCTGACTTTTTGATTCAGCGTGAAAACGATGCTATTCCGACGGAGGTTAAAGCTGAAAGAAACCTGCAGGGCCGGAGCCTGAAAAAAAATAAGGGTCTGAATGGAGATCAGTCAGACTTCGCGTTCGTTTTTCGTTGGCGAACCTGAAACTTGGTGATGATTTGCTGAATATTCCGTTGTTCATGGCGGATCAGGCGGACCGCCGGAGCGGGTTGGCGCTGCAAGCGGTCCCGAATCGATAAAAAAAACGCTCATGGATCGAGCGGTTCTGATGCACCTCCAGGGAGATTCGAACTCCCGTTTTAACCTTGAAAGGGTTGCGTCCTGGTCCCCTAGACGATGGAGGCGTACCGAGCGGCCGGCTTTTTTTGTGCCTTTCGCTGAATAACGAACAGAATTTTAGCAGTGCTTCCGAGCGCTGTCAAGCGATCGCAGAAATCTCGTGATTTTCTGTGCGGCGACCTAAGTTGACAAAGTAAATGCAGTCTCAGCTATGCAGGATCAGAATGAATTCCGCTTTACGGTTCTGTACTTTGGCCTGAATCGAAGCGACGGTCCCGGTCAGGATCGTTTCATCCGGCTGCGTCAGGTTCATCGCCAGCGTCGCCAACCGGTTCTTTCCAAACGTCGCGCCGACGGCTCGCAGGATCGCGTTCATCCGGTACGGCGTGTCCATCAGGATAACCGGAACTCGAAGAAGGTTCAGCCGTTTTAGCTCGGTGGTTCGCTCCGAATCGGCGCGCGGAAGGAATCCGGCGAAGTAGAATTTCTTGAGCTGCGCCGGGGTAGCCGAGAGCGCCGCCATCAGCGAAGAAACGCCGGGGACCGGAATGACGCGGAAGCCGGCGTCGCTGATGACTTTAACGAGCTGCGCGCCTGGGTCGGAGAAAAGCGGCGTTCCGCAGTCAGAAACAAGCGCGAGGCTGGCGCCGTTCGCGATTTTCAGCAGGCATTGGTCGAGCTGCTCGCTTTCGTTATGCTCGTTAAGCGTCAGAATTTCTTTCGGTTCGATCCCCAGCTTTTTTAACAGCCGCATCCCGTTGCGAAATTCTTCGCAGACGAGAACGTCGGCGTCGCGGATAACGTTTATCGCGCGCAGCGTAAAATCGTCGGGGTTCCCGATCGGCGTCGACACGACGTACAGCGCGGACGGGAGTCGGCGCGCACCGGACGTTTTATCCGGATCGAGCGGGGAAAGGTCAGAAGATATGCGATGGATCATGAGGCTATTTTATCATTTTCATCGCTTCTTTCGAATTTCCCGCGCTGAGTTCGGATAAAATTTGTGCATGAAACTTTCATCCCTATCGAAAACGTCGTTGCTGCTTGTGGTGTGTTTTGCGGCGGATAAGGTGCTGGCGATCCTGCGGCAGCTGATCATCGCGCGGCAGTTTGGCCTGTCGGATGAGCTTGACATCTTTAATATCGCGAATAATCTGCCGGATATGCTGTTTATATTGATCAGTGGCGGAGCGATGGCGATGGTCGTGATTCCCGTTCTGACTGACGTGATTGAAAAGAAGACGATCGCGGACAGCTGGCGCGTTTTTTCGACGATTCTGAACCTGACGTTCGCCGTGTCGTTCGTCCTGGCGGCGCTGATTTGGATTTTCGCCGAACCGATCGTGACTTCGGAATTCGGGATCGCGCCCGGGTTTGGGCCAGAGTCGCGAACGAGCGTCATCCGCTTGATGCGGCTGAACCTGATTTCGACGCTGATTTTTTCGGTGAGCGGGCTGTTCATGGGCGCGCTTCAGGCGAACCGCCGCTTTCTTCTTCCGGCGATCGCGCCGCTTTTCTATAACATCGGTCAGATTTTCGGTGCGGTTGTCCTCGCCCCTGAAACCGGGCTTTCGATGGGGAGCGTCTCGCTTCCGGCGCTCGGGCTGGGGATCGACGGGCTGGCTTACGGCGTGATTATCGGCGCTGCGATGTATTTTCTGATCCAGCTGCCGGGGCTGCTGCGCCTGGGGTTCCGCTGGTCGCCGCGTTTTGAGCTGCGAGATGAAAACGTCCGGCGCATGCTCCGGATTTTCGTTCCGCGCGTCCTGACGGTTTTTTTCGTTCAGCTGATTTTCATCTTTCGCGACAACTTCGCCTCCCGGCTCCAGCCGGGGGCGGTTTCAGCGCTTTCGTATAGTTACATGTTCCAGCAGCTGCCAGAGACGCTGATTGGGACGGCTTTGGGGACCGCGCTGCTGCCGTCGCTTTCCCTGTTTATCGCGGAGCGCGACGCAGAGCGATTCGCGGCCGCGTTTTCAAAGACGGTCCGGCTTATTATTGCGCTGACGTTCGGGATCGCCGTGATCATGAGCGTCGGACTGGCTCCGGTCGTCGCGTTCGCGCTGAAATTAGACGGAGAAACGACCGGGATGTTCATGTGGACGCTGACGGGTTTTCTGGCCGGGCTGACAGGGCACTGCCTTCTTGAGGTTGCGAACCGTTCGTTCTACGCACAGCAGGACGCGGCGTCGCCGTTCTTCGCGACTGTCCTGAATTTCGGGCTGTTTATTGCGTTGGGGTATCTTCTGTCACGGACGATCGGCGTCGCAGGGATCAGCTTTTCCGATTCGATGGCGTTTACGGTTCAGGCGCTCGTCCTGATCATCTGGCTCCGCGTCGATCCGTCCGAACGGAACCGCCGCCTCGTGCGGCTGAATCCGTTTCGGGCGTTGAATCATGGCGGCGCGGACGGGGTTGGGGCGGTTTCGGTTCGCGTTGAACGGCCGGGCGGGACGATCCTCCGTTCAGCGCTGGGCGCGCTCGTCACCGGGGCGCTTCTCTGGGTGTTCATGTCGCATGGCGGTACGGTTCTTTCAGGCCTGAGTTTGAGCGGCGAGATGCTAAATCTGGTAAAATCGATTTTGGGAATGGCGGGGGCGCTGGTCGTGTACACGTTCTTTATTCTTCCCGAATTGAGGTTTTTGAAGACACTGTAGTCAATTTTGAGGCGCGGTTCCTTGAAATATGAATAGAAAGACAGGACGAAAACGATGAATGAAAATCAATCGAATCAGAACCCGAACCCGAACGCAGGAATGACGCCGAACCCAGGCCAGCCTTATCCTCAGGGCGCTCAGCCGCAGGCAAACCCGGGACAGGGATATTATCCGGGCGGTCAGCAGCCCTATCCGCAGCCGCAGAGCGGCGCCGGTCGTCCCGGGTATCCTCAGGGCGTCCCCAATTATCGGGCTCCGCAGAGCGGTCAGGCGCCTCAGGGCGGGCAGAATCCCTTGCATCCCCGACCGCAGCCGGGCGCAGTTCCGCAGCAGCCTTATCCCCAAGGCGCGCGGCAACAGAAAGCGCCGAAGGCGAAAAAGCCGCGCGGTGACGCGTTTGGCCGCTGGGTTTTTCTGGGTATTATAATTTTCGTGCTCCTGATCGTTGGCGGGGCGGTTCTCGGCTATAACACGGCGATCAGCGCACGGCAGGCGGAGGAAAACAGGCAGAAAATTCAGGCCGCTTCGCAACAGTATCAATTAGCGCTTCAGGATATTGCAAACGAGAAATATGAAAACGCCAGCAAGCGTCTGGAATGGGTTATCGGCGTCGATCCGAATTACCCCGGCGCGAGCGAAAAATTTATGGAAGTGCAGGTCGCGCTCTTTCCAAAAGCGACGCCTACGCCAATGATGACGTTCACGCCCGAACCGACGGCGACGCCGGATCTTCGCGGCGAAGCCGACATGCTCAATTCAGCTCGTTCGTTGATGGCCGCGAAGGACTGGAAGGGGGCGATCGATTCGCTGAACGCGCTTCGCGATAAGAATCTGGAATTTGAATCGCTGACGGTCGACGGAATGTATTATATTTCGCTGCGCTATCTGGGGATTCAGGAGATTGGCGACGGGTACCTCGAACCGGGAATCTATAAGATTACGCTGGCGGAGGCGTTCGGTCCGATCGATTTTGAGGCGAACAATTCGCGGCTGGCGGCGCGGAGTTATCTCGCCGGCGCGGGCTTCTGGGAAATCAACTGGGAAAAAGCGCTGAATTATTACTCAAACGCGTATCAGTCGAACCCTTACATGTACGATCGGAGCTCGGGAAAAACAGCGCAGCAGCGCTATGTTGAGGCTTCTTATCGTTACGCGGACCAGCTTATTGAGACAAACGAAAGCGGTTCAGAGTTATACTGCTCGGCGCGGGAATATTATGTCAATAGTCTTTCCATTTCGATGAATGACGCGGTTGCGGCGACGGCTACAGCGGTGCAGCTGGCCTGCGAACCGCCGACGGCGATTCCGGAGGTTCCTTCTGCTCCGCCGGCGATGATCGAGACGCCGACGCTTCTTGGAGAAGCTCCAGCCGAAGTTCCGACGGAAGAACCGATTATCCCGCCTGCGCCGCCGGAGGCTCCGCCGGCCGAGGCGGCCCCGGTCACGCCGTAAACAACGGACGGAACGGCGTGGAGCCAGGTCGGGTTATTCTGGCTTGAAGAAAACAGCGTTAATATTTTGCGCATGAGAATCGGCGCGAAGAGCATGCGGCTTGGATTGGCCAGTGTCTTTCGCGCTGATTTTTGTATATGCCGCGAGGAAGGGCCTGACGGCGTCGCAGGCTGCCTGGACGCGGACCCGGGAGGCTGCGGAACGGTGCCGGCGGGTCAGACGATTTTTCCGCTCAGGTCGTAATCCAGCGCGCTGTGGACCCTGACTGGGACGATGTCCCCGATTTCGGCGACGCCTTCGGCGAAAACGAAGCCGTCGATCTCCGGCGCGTCGCGATACGAGCGTCCCACGTACATACCGCGTTCCTGTCCTTCGATCAGGACATCGATCGTCTTCCCGACAAATGCACGATTGATCTTGCGGCTGATTTTCTGCTGAATGGACATGAGCTGATCCGCGCGCGCCTGTTTGACGTCCGCAGGGACGTTGTCGGGAAAGGCTGCGCTCGGTGTTCCTGCTTCCTGATAATACGGGAACACGCCAACGCGGTCAAATTGCATTTCTTCAATAAAATCGAGAAGCGTATTGAACGAGGCGTCGGTTTCGCCCGGGAAGCCGGTAATGAACGTCGACCGGATCGCGATCCCCGGGACACGCCTCCGCAGCTTTTCAACCGTCCGCCGGACCCATTCGACGTCGTCCGGCCGGTTCATGGCTTTCAGAATCTGAGGATCGGCGTGCTGGAGCGGGATATCCAGGTACGGGAGAAGGCGTTCGTTCTCCGCCATTAAGTCGATCAGGCGATCGGATACGATCCCCGGAAAGGCGTAAAGGATCCGGATCCAGGAAACGGCAGGGGCGGCGGCGCTGATTTTTTCGATCAGGCCCGGAAGCGCGTCGCTTTCGCCTCGGTCGCGTCCGTATGCGGTCGAATCCTGCGCGATGAGGATAATCTCACGGGTCCCGGATTTCTCGAGCTCCTGCGCGTCGCGGCAGATTTCAGCGACGGACCGGCTCTGCCATTTTCCTTTGATTAAGGGAATCGCGCAGAACGCGCAGTTCCGCGAACAGCCGTCGGCAATTTTCAGGTAAGCCGAGGGTCCCTGCGGCGCGACGGCGGCCTCCGGGATATCCCCCGGCGTTTTTTTCAGCATCAGGCTCCGATCAAGCGATCCGATCAGCGCCAGAATATTCCGGAGCGAACGCGTTCCGAGGATTCCGTCGACACCGGGGCAGCGTTCCCGGATTTCGTCGCTGAATTTTTCCGCCATGCAGCCGACCGCGAGCAGGAACTGTCCCCGTTTCCGGATTCCGTCGAGTTCGTTCAGCGATTCGACCGCCTCGTCTCGGGCGGGCTTAATAAAGCCGCAGGTGTTGACGATCAGGAACTGCGCTTTTTTCGGATTGATTTCGAACTGGAAACCGGACCGGATCAGGATCTGGGCCATGACATTCGAGTCGACGGTATTCTTGGCACAGCCTAAAGAGTAGAGATAGAAGGTTTTCTTTTGCATGGTCTTCGGAATTTCCTGTGGATAAGAAGAACTAAGGTATATATGGTGTAATCGTTGCGGTTGGTGTCGATGGACTGGACGGCGCCGTGCCCGTCGGTTCGATCGTTGCGGTTGGCGTCGGCGAGAGCACGGGCGTCGACGTTTGAATAAAGCCTTCAGAAAAAGCGATCTTCTTGACTTCGCCGTATCCGCCGAGCGAGCCTAAATTTCGATTGTTATACTGAATCCGGAACGCGGAAGCGTTCCCGGTTTCGACTTCAATGATCTGGTTTCCGCTGAACGCGTAGGTCCTGGCCGGTTCGCTCCGTCCGATAAAGACGACGGTCCCGTCGGTCGTTACTTTCAGGAACGCGCGCTGATTGCTCTCGATCAGGATTTGGACCGCGCCGTCAAGCGGAGCGAGCGTCGGCGTATCGGTAAGGACCGGTTCGACGTTTTCGGCTTCGTCCAGATCGCTGACGCCGACGAGCGATTCCGGTTCAGGCAGGTTCTCGTCGATCAGCGCGCCCGAATTCAACGCTTCTGCAGTCGGAATCGCGGTCGGAGGGGGCGGCGTCACGGTCGCGGAGACGAATCCGGTCTGCGCCAGCTGCACGTACGCCTGAACCTCGGTCTCTTTCAGCGCTTCTTTCTCGCGGTAGGCCGGAATTGTGATCAGGCTGTAAATTGCGAGGAAAAAGACGGCGAGGATAACGGTCGCCCCAATAAAGAGGTCCGGGGTAAAAAAGCGCGAGAGTCTTCCAGCCTTCCGGACCTGGGGCGTTTTTTTGATATTTTTTGCGGGGAAGATCCGCGCGGCGGACTGGAGCTGGAGCGCGTTGGCGAACTGGATCATGACGGTTTCGGTATCCAGATTTAAGAAATTCGCATAGCTATTCAGGATGCCGCGCGCCTGTACCGATGATTCAAGTTCGTTGAATTTTCCCTCTTCAAGGCGCTCGAGATAATCGGCGCGAACGTTGGTATAGGCTTCGGCGTCTTCTCGCGTCAATCCGAGCATCTCGCGCCGTTCCCGCAGCTGTGCGCCGATCTGGTCGTAGATCGATTGTGCCGGTGAGGCCGGCTCGGCGGATGGAACCGGGATATGACTTTCGTCTGGTTTCTTCCTGAGCTTTTTCCAGATTGCGCCGGGCCGCTTTGACACGTTCGCAGTCGGTTCCGGCGCGGTTTCGCTTTCCACGGGCGGCGTTTCATTCGGGAGCGGCGAATCCCAGACGGCAAGGACGCTTTCCGGATCGAGTTTCAGGTAGTACGCGAACATGCGGACAAACCCCCGGCCCTGAACCGGCGAGGGCAGGATTTCCGATCGCCCGTTTTCGATCGCCTGAAGGTAGGTGATGCGGATATGCAGGTCGCTCGAAACCTTTTCCAGACGGATTCCCTGCCGTTCACGCGCGTCACGGATTATTTTCCCCGCGTCTTTAAACATATACAAAATTATAAAAGGTCAGCGCGAAAAAAGGCGGCGGCGGCCCGCGATTCAGGAACGGCGTTTAAAAAAAACGACGAGCGCCGTTATGACGCCCGCGTTTGCCTGTAAATTGGATTTGATTCCGGAGGAGTTCGGTTCGTTATTCGGCGTTCCCGGCTTCGGGTTCGGTTTCGCCTTCGCTTTCGATTCCAGCTTCAGCTTCCGGCGTTTCTTCTTCGAGTTCCTGGAAAACGACTTTTTCGCCTTCGCGATGGATCAGGACGCGAACGGTCGGCGTGATATCCGCGGTCAGCCGGACGACGACCGTGTGCTCGCCGAGCGTTCGGATCGGGGCGACTTCAAGGCTATGGCGATTAATTTCGCAGGAAGCGAGCCGGTTGATTTCGTCGACGATCATTTGCGACGTGATCGAGCCGTAAAGCTTTCCGGTCTCCCCGGCTTTCATCGGGAAAGCGATCCGCAGGCCCTGGATCCGGTCGGACAGCGTCTGCATTTCGCCTTTGAGCTGTTCCCGGAGGACGTTCGCGTTCGCGCGGATCGTTTCCGCCTGACTGACGGCGGACGGCGTCGCGAGCGTCGCGTAGCCTTGGGGGATAAGGAAGTTGCGCGCGTATCCGTCGGCAACCTTTTTGATGTCGCCGGCATGACCCAGCTTATAGACATCTTTCAACAATAAGATTTTCATACGTTCAAGCCCTTTCGGTTAAATAAATCAATATTGGCGAAGGGTACAACGCCAAGATATAATTCTATCAAAAATTCGATTCTCAGGGCGATTTCCGGGTTCAGTCCGTTATTCGGGCTGGGCTTCGGATCGGTGGACATAATTATAAATTTATATTGGTTTGGCAGAAGGGATCCGGTGATTCTTAGATAAGTTTATGATAGCTGTTCGAAAGATCGGACGGGATCTGATATAAAAAGCGCATAGGCACGCGAAGGAGCGGAAAGATGATGGACGAGAAGATCAAGCGAACGGACGCAGGGGGATGGAGATGGAGGTAAAAAAGCTATTGCAGGCTGCACGGCAGCAAACGACAGGGCTGAAACGAAAGAAGGTGTGGCTGTTTGGCGCGCTTGCGGCGATCGTGAGAATCACGGCGGCGGGGATGGCGCAGGCCGAAATCCGGGATTCTTACGTGGACGTACAGGTGGGGGACATTATTGAGTTCGGGTCGTACGAGCAGGACAACGATTCTTCGAATGGATCCGAACCGATTAAGTGGCGGGTACTGGAGGTGAGCGACGGGAGCGCGCTGGTGGTCAGCGAGTATGCGCTGGACGTGAAGGTTTATAATGAGGCATATGAATCGGTAACGTGGGAAACGTGTAAGCTGCGGGCGTGGCTGAACGAAGAATTTTACGATACGGCGTTTGGGATGGAGGAAAAGGCGCTGATCGCGATGACAAAGGTTGGGAACGAGGATCATCCGATGTATGGGACGAACGGTGGGAAAGATACGGAGGATTGGGTTTTCCTGCTGAGTATCGGGGAGGCGGAGAGGTATTTTGAAGACGACGAGGATCGGAGGACTTTTCCGACGGAGTATGCGATTGCGCGGGATGCGTATGTGTATAGCGACTTGGGAACCGTGTGGTGGTGGCTTCGTTCGCCGGGTTATCATGGCAGGAGCGCTGCGGAAGTTAGCTCGTTCGGCGCGCTCATCTATAATGGCGCCAGTGTCTATAACTATAAGGACGGCGTCCGTCCCGCTTTAAGAATCGAAATCGTGCCTTAGCCGATCTGCACCGTGGAAGGACGAATGGTTTGCAGATAAAAAATAAATCTAATTGCTTTGCGCGGGCATCTGCCCTCCGGCCTCTTCACATCCGGAACGGGCCCTCCCCGCCCGCCTCATCACCGTTTTTGGCTCGCCTATGGAAAAAAACGTCGGATAATCCTATAATAATGAGGAAATTGCGCTTGCGCTGATAGGATGGATGCGAGGAATGGCAACTGTTGATTTCCAGAATATAACGAACGAAATCTTTCAAAAGGTTCAATCGTTCGAACCCAGCTATGAGATCGCCGATATCGGGATCGTCAGCGAAGTTGGCGAAGGGATCGCGCGCGTTCGCGGCTTAGATAACGTCGGGAGCCAGGAGCTCGTCGAGTTTGAAACCGGAGCGGTCGGGATCGCGTTTACGCTGGAGCAGGGGCACGTCGGCGTCATTATTTTGGGGAACTATTTGTCAATTAAGCCCGGGATGGTCGTCAAGCAGCTGAACCGGATCGCGTCGGTTCCGGTCGGCGTGCGCTTCCTCGGTCGGGTTATTAATCCGCTTGGCGAGCCGATCGACGGGAAAGGCTCGATTCAGTCGGAAGCGTTTTATCCGATTGAGCGTCCCGCCCCCGAAATTAATCAGCGGGCGAACGTCGATACTCCGCTTCAGACCGGGATTAAAGCGATCGACGCGATGATCCCGATTGGCCGGGGCCAGCGCGAGCTGATTATCGGCGATCGCCAGACGGGAAAGACGGCGATCGCGATCGATACGATCCTGAATCAACGTGATTCCGGCGTGAAATGCATTTACGTTGCTATCGGACAGAAGAAGTCTTCGATCGCGCAGATTATCGCCAGGCTGACCGAGCATAACGCGCTGGCGCATACGATTATTATCGTCGCCGGCGCGGACGACAACGCCGCGATGCAGTATATTGCGCCGTACGCGGGCTGCGCGATGAGCGAATATTTCATGGATCAGGGCGAGGACGTCCTGGTGATTTACGACGACCTGACGAAACATGCCTGGGCGTACCGTCAGCTGTCGCTCCTTCTCCGCCGTCCGCCCGGGCGCGAGGCTTATCCGGGCGATCTCTTCTATCTGCATTCCCGCCTGCTCGAACGGTCGGCGCGAATGGCCAGGGAGTACGTTTTCGTCCCGGCGTCGTTTACCGGAAAAGCGGCGGAACGGAGCGACGCGGTCGACGGCGCCGTCTATCGCGGACCAATGGCTCGGAAGGAGATCGAGGCGGCGTACGAAGCCATGACGGATCGGGAGGCGCTGAAAATCGCGCCGGTCAGCCGGACCGGCGGAAGCTCGACCGCGTTCCCGATTATTGAAACGCAGCTCGGCGACGTCTCGGCGTTCGTTCCAACGAACGTTATTTCGATTACCGACGGGCAGATTTATCTCGAAGCGGGGCTTTTCAACGCCGGGATCCGGCCGGCGATTAACGTTGGGATTTCGGTTTCCCGGGTCGGCGGCTCGGCCCAGAGTCCGGCGATCCGCAGCGTTGCCGGAAGCTTGAGGCTGGACATGGCGGCTTATCATGAAATTTCGTCGTTTTCGCAGTACGGCTCGGATATTGATCCGCTGACGAAGAAGCAGCTGGATCGCGGCGAACGGCTCCAGGAGCTCCTGAAGCAGCCGCAGTATGCGCCGTATTCGCTGGGCGACGAGTATATGGTTCTGTTCGCCGGGCTGAACGGATATCTGGCGAACGTTCCGGTCCGGCGGGTTCTGGACTGGTCGCGGCAGTTCCTTACCTTCATGCATACGTCGTATTCCTCGATCGGGTACCGGATTTCCGCGACCGGAAAGGTGGACGACGTTTTGAAGAACCGGCTGGTAACCGCGTTGTCGCAGTTCGAAATGATCTACAAATAAGGCGGCGGACGCATGTCATCG
>CALIHP010000076.1 GCA_938020565.1 uncultured Anaerolineaceae bacterium
CTTTCTTAAACTGATTTGTGAATTTGACTTCGTACTTCATGCTTCCAGCGCCACCTTGAGGTCATCCATATTGGTATAGCCCTTTACGCTGCTGTCATAAGCGATGCGTCTGCCTTCCTCAATGGCAGCTGCCGTCACCTTATTTGGCGTGTCCAGCTTCAGTGAGAAGGGAATTCCATTTTCACGGATGGCTGTTCTGAGAAACATGTTGATAGCAGTGGTCATATTCAGCCCCAGTTCGGAAAAAATCCGATCAGCCTGTTCCTTAACGTCCTTATCTGTTCTGATATTCAAGTTCGTGGTAGCCATTGCATACGCCTCCATTTCTGATAGCAGTATACACGATTATTCGTTTAATATCAACACTTCGTCATTATATTGCACAGCCAGGATATGGTTAGCGTCTTCTTGAAGCGAACGTTCGCTTTACAGTTCGAGAACCGCTATGATTTCTTCGCCGTCTTTATCCCCGGTTTCCTTGAAGCCAAAGGACGCATATCAATGCCCCGCCGCCGCGTTTTCACGCTCGTAAGACAGCCAGCAGTACTTCGCTTTTCCGCAGGGAAATGTCCTGATGTATGCCAATGCTTTTTCAACCGCTTGCTTACCGTATCCTTTATTTTGAAAATCTTTCCTGTCATCAATCGCCATAGGTTGTAGTTATCGTCCTTTGTCTCATGCAGATAAACGGATCCATGCAATCAGTTTTTCGCAAAACTCCTTCGGATGCAGCGTAAAAAACTCCGCATGATCCAGCCCTGCGTTTTCGACGATCCTCGCATTGGGAAACGCTTTCCGGATATAGGCGATGTCCCATCCCCGCGACTTTTTCTCGTCAGAGCCGTACCAATATGCTATCCTGCAGCTGACGGGCGGGACAGGCTCCGGCATCGAGTAATTATTGCAGGAGTAAAACGAGCGCCAGATCGTTTTCGCGCTCATGCTGTGCATGGCCTCCCTGATATATTTGAGATCGTCGTCCGTGTATTTTTCAGGGTCGAACATGCTCCGCAGCGCCTTGACGCTCATATGCCTGCCAATCTCCATCATTACAAAATCACGAACGCCAACGAGGTAGGTCAGCGGCTTCCAGAACGGATACGGAGTCATGCCGCCGTCTATCACAGCGCAGTCAGCGTCGACCTTTCCAACCGCCAGTATCCGCGCCACGATACCACCGCCCATGGAACAGCCGTAAAGACATTTAATCCTTCCGAAACCATGATCGATCAGCCATGCAGCCATTTCGTCGGCAATCTGCTCCACGCTTGTAAAATCTGTCTCCGGCGCATCCGGATCAAAGCCGGGCATTGCAGGAATAACGAGATGATAGTCTTTTTTCAAGATCGGCGTCACATAATTGAAAACATCCCACCGCACGCCGAGCGGGTGGAACAAAACAAGGAGATCCTTATTTTCCTCACCAAATTCATGAACTGTCATCTTTCTTCTACACTCGCACATACTCTGATTTATCTATCTGAATATTGTAGCATATTTCAGCCTGTTTTATAAGGCTGATTTTCGTTCCTTTACCTGTGCCATCCGCTGGGAAACGATTCAAATTATAAAATTTCATTATTTATACCATTTTCAATCTGCCGGATTTCCTGCTCGCTCGCTACTTCGCGGCTTCGCAGGATCCATCCTTTAAACTTGTAATGTACAATTGACAAGTCAATATAAAAAAGCGCGGCCATGCTTACAGCGGTCGCGCTTCCGGGCCCGTACGGTTTCAAGACCCAGGTTCAATCATTTCAGGAATCGGAATTCGCCGAACGCACTGTCGACATGAAAATCCGGAACCGGCGTCTTCGGATCAACCCATGAGATCCACTGCATAACGATTTCGTCCGCCGGCTTCGTAAATTCAGCGCGAAAAACGCCGACCTTCATCGTCCCCATCTCGTCGATCAGGCCCAGATCAGCGAACGTCGTCAGCGGAACCGCCCCCTCGACGGAATATCCGGTTTCAGTCAGCGCCGCGGCCGTTTCCAACCCGGCCATGCTCCACTCGCTGTCGAAATCACGGTAATATTTGACGGAATAGTCATGCGTCCTTCCCTTTGGATCGACTTCGATACAGTAATACAGCGGAAGCTCATAATCGACGGGTAAATCGACCGGCCCCGCCGCGAAGAACAGTTCAACCCGATCCTCGTCGTCGACCGTTGATTCTCCCGACCATTCGTCTGCGGCCAAAACCGCTCCGTCGGTTACAGAGAACATGAAATACAGCTTTTCACCGTCGCTGAACGACCTGAAAGTCGTAGCCGGGGCCTCGACCGCTTCCCATGGAAAACGGAACGCGCCGTTCAGGACGGGGACCTCCGCCCAAACCGCGTCGGAAAGGTCGCCGTCGATTTCCGGCGCATCCGCGCGAAGAACGACGTCATAGCCGGAAGCCGCGGTCCGCGCGCCGGCGCCGGAGGCGAAAACCAGAATAAACAGGACGCTGAACAACAAACTTAAACGTTTCTTCATCTTTTTCTCCTTTGCGTTGAATCACTATCAAACGTTCTCAAGCCCGATTAAAATTTTATAGATGCATGCCGGATGAAACAAGATTCTTTCCGTCATGCCCGGCGTCATAAAACCGGGGCCATCCGACGCGGCAAAACAGGCCGGAAATCATGGAAAAATCACGCGGGAATTCGTAATTTCGAAGCGCGTTTTCTTGACGGTTTCTGAAAAAACGAATATGGAACGGGAGATTTTTCCTCAGCGCGCCGATCGGGTAAAATCAATAGTCAGCATGGAGGGCGAAGAATGAAGCATCAAACGGTTTTAGTTCTCGATTTCGGCGGACAATACAAGGAACTCATCGCGTCGCAGATTCGTAAGCTGGGCGTTTACGCAATGATCAAACCGGGGAGCTCGACCACGGAAGAAATCAGGTCGATCGCTCCACGCGGGATCGTGCTGACGGGGGGACCAAAAAGCGTTTATAAAGAGGGATCGCCGACGACGAGCCGCGAAATATTCGAGCTTGGGATCCCGGTACTGGGGATCTGCTACGGGATGCAGCTCATGAGCTGCGTTCTCGGCGGAAAAGTCGAACCAGCTAAAAAAGGCGGCGAATACGGGATTACCGCGACGTCGCTGTCCGAATCCGTCCTTTTCCGGAACATGCCCGCGCGAACGAAGATGTTGATGAGTCATTTTGACACCGTGACCGCCGTCCCCGACGGATTCAGCGTGACCGCCGCAACCAGCCGATGCCCAATCGCCGCAATCGCCGACGATCGCCGGAAGCTCTACGGCGTTCAGTTTCACCCTGAGGTCAAGCATTCGCAGCAAGGTACGGAAATCTTTCGGAATTTCCTGTTCGATGTCTGCGAACTGACGGGCGACTATAACATGGACGACGTTATTGACACCGCAATTTCCGAAATCCGCTCCCGCGTCGGCGAGAACCGCGTCCTTTTAGCGCTGTCCGGCGGAGTCGATTCGTCGGTCTGCGCCGCGCTGATCGCGAAAGCCCTCCCGAACCAGCTGACCTGCGTCTTCGTGGATCATGGTCTCATGCGAAAAAACGAGGGGGACGAAATCGAGGCCGTTTTCACGAAACGCAATATCGACTTCGTCCGGATCAACGCACAGGACCGATTCCTGAACGCGCTCGCCGGCGTCAGCGATCCCGAACGCAAACGCAAAACGATCGGAGAAACGTTTATTCGCGTCTTCGAAGACACGGCGAAAGAACTCGGAAAGGTTCCCTTCCTCGCGCAGGGAACGATCTACCCTGACGTTATCGAATCGGGGGACGCAAGCGCCGCGACAATCAAGAGCCATCATAACGTTGGCGGTCTCCCCGAAAATATCGGATTCGAAGGCCTGGTCGAACCGCTCCGCGGCCTGTTTAAAGATGAAGTCCGGGCGATCGGCCGACGCCTCGGACTGCCCGACGGCCTCGTCGACCGTCAGCCGTTCCCAGGCCCCGGTCTCGCTGTCCGCGTCCTCGGCGAAATTACCGAGGAAAAACTCAGTATCCTTCGCGAATCCGACGCAATCGTCCGGGAAGAAATCGGGAGATTAAAGAAAAAACCGGATCAGTATTTCGCCGTCCTCCCTGGAATCCGTTCGGTCGGCGTCGTCGGCGACGAACGGTCGCAGGATTATGTGATCGGCGTCCGTGCAGTCTGCACAACCGATTTTATGACGGCCGAATATGCGCAGCTTCCGCATCGCGTTCTTGCGAAGATTTCAGCGCGTATTTCAAACGAAGTCAGCGGCGCCGGACGGGTCGTTTACGATATCTCAGGGAAACCGCCCGCGACGATCGAATGGGAATAAAGATCGGGGTCGAACGCTTCACTGCATTGAAAAGAATGCCGGAACCGCCGCTTCTTTCACGGTCAGATACAACCGCAGTCATGATCCCGCTGACGCTCGCCGGCGGGTTTCAGGACGCGTACTCTTATTTCGTTAGAGGAAGAGTTTTCGCGAACGCGCTGACTGGAAATTTCGTCCTCATGGGTCATCATTTTTTCACCGGAGATTTCAGCAGCGCGGTCCGGTACCTTTTCCCGATTGCCGCGTTCGGTTCTGGCGTTATCGTCGCGGATCAGCTTCGCGCCCGTGTCCAGCTCAACGGCATATTCGATTGGCGTCATGTCGTGCTTGCGATCGAAATTTGCCTGCTGACGATCGTCGGGCTTCTCCCTGTCAACGATTTTTTCAACCCAGTCGCCAACGTCCTGACCTCGTTTTCCTGCGCGATGCAGGTTCAGGCATTTCGGAATGTTAACGGCTATACGTACGCGAGCACAATGTGTATCGGGAACGTCCGCAACGGGATGGAGGCGGTCAGCGTTTATCTTCGAACGCGGGAGAGAGGCGCGCTGAACCAGGCATGGCAATATTTCCTGATTACGGTTGTCTTTTTCGTCGGCGCCGGGCTGGGCGGCGTCGTTTCCATGATTCGATGGATCCGCCCGCAATTCGCGATTTTCACCGTTTGCTGCGTGCTTTTATCCTGCTTTGTGCTGCTGGCGCTGCCGCAAAAGGTGAAGGGAGAGAAATAGCGAAGGTCGAGGTTGTAATTCGAGTCCCCCGATGGGGCATTTCTGTTTTAAATACGAAGTTTTTCTTTCGCAAATTTGAAGTAAGCTGGTTCACAAGTCTTAATGCCCAATGGGGCATTTCCAGTTTAAATACATCAACTTTAAGAGGAAAAAGAAGTAATTCTCGGAGGGGTCTTAATGCCCGATGAGGCATTTCCAGTTTAAATACGACTTGTCCGAAAAATATGGGATGTGGGAATGGGAATTCAGTCTTAATCCCCGATGGGGCATTTCCAGTTTAAATACTACGGGTTAGAGGAAAATTATCATGGCTATGTATAATGTTGTTGGTCTTAATGCCCGATGGGGCATTTCCAGTTTAAATACTGATTATGAAAATGACAGGAACAATAATACGGATGACGGATGTCTTAATGCCCGATGGGGCATTTCCAGTTTAAATACGAATGTCTCGTACGTTCGACGTGGTTGATCTGTATCCTATGTCTTAATGCCCGATGGGGCATTTCCAGTTTAAATACCGCTCCCGGCTGCTGACCTTGGAAACTACAGCTCGCAAATTGCGTCTTAATGCCCGATGGGGCATTTCCAGTTTAAATACTCAGCCTATAAATGAAGTTATATGGGTTCCTGTCGAAAAAGTCTTAATGCCCGATGGGGCATTTCCAGTTTAAATACTGTAAACGATTACAAGGTCATATCTTTTTATCAGATCAGTCTTAATGCCCGATGGGGCATTTCCAGTTTAAATACTTATGAATTATCTGGCGCGCCTGGCGTACGCGCGGATTTTGCGTCTTAATGCCCGATGGGGCATTTCCAGTTTAAATACTATGCAAATGCGCGCCGACCGCTACGCGGCTACGCGTGATAGCCGTCTTAATGCCCGATGGGGCATTTCCAGTTTAAATACCGTAGACCCTGAGGTCTACGACCTCGATGACGACGAGAAAACGTCTTAATGCCCGATGGGGCATTTCCAGTTTAAATACATTGCAATAACGAGACGTATACCATTGCGCAAGACGTATCTGTGTCTTAATGCCCGATGGGGCATTTCCAGTTTAAATACTCTTATATTTTTCCTAACCGGGAATAATTCTACCCATATTCGCCGTTTTCTGGAAAAACAGGCGCGGCGAATGATGACCGGGCGGGGCGGATTGAGCGGAAGTTTCCGCGTACCCCCTCTGAAAACCTGCAAAAAAATGGCTCCCCGCAGGAGGGGGTACGCAAACAAGTCAGATAATAACGACCGAATCCGGCGGTTCGTTAACTTTTCCAATCCCAATCAACGTCACTTTCGCGCGGCAGCTTTCACAAAGCGGATAAATTCGCAGACTGTCCGAATCACGATCGATGACCATAGACAACCGGCGAACCAGCCGTTCGATTTCCTGAGCATTGATATATCCCTCGAAAACGCTCCCCTGAACGCGAAAGCCCAACGATTCCAACAATTTGACGACCTTCGCCCGCCGACGATTATCGGTAATATCATACGCCAGAACGTAAAACGTCCGGTGCCCCGAATTCATCGAAACCCCATCGACTGAAACGAGAAAGATTTCGGTAGGGCGAGAAGCCAGCGTGCTAACTGCCGCGTCTGCTCGATGATACACTGCTTCATCGACAATTTCGTCTGCGTGACAGGGTGGGTAAAACTGGATTTCATGCGCTTTTCGAACGCCTGAATAAAATTTTTTTTCGCTTTCTGGTTCATGACGCAGGGATATTCGATATCGTCAATTTCCTCAAAATCGCCCGGAACGATCTGGCCCCCGCGGCAGCACCAAAGCACAACGCCGTCGACAACCGGCCGAAACTCCTCCATAATATCGAGCCCGAGAGACTGGCGGTTATACGACTGTACATGGAGGAACCCGGCGTAAGGATCCAATCCAACAACCTCCGTCGCGCTGACGGCAATCTGCGCCAGGAGGGTATACCCGAACGAGAGCATCGCATTGATCGCGTCCGGACTCGGCCGCTTCGCCCTTCGTTCAAATTTCCATTCAGGCTGAAACAACTGACGATATCCTTCGAAATACGCCGCGGCGGCCTTTCCTTCCAGGCCACGAAGACTGTTCATGTTTTCCTTCAGCGCCAACCGCTTCAGCATCGTATCGATCACCTGGATCGATTTAACGATCGTCGGAGAACCCAGCTCGCGATTATGCCGCTGAAGCAGCGCTTTCTGATGCGAAAGCTTAGCTGCGACGAACTGAGTCGCGACGGTTAAGATGCAATCCGGGTTCTCAAGCGCGCGGTACTGCGCCCTGCGTAAAGAAACCTGAGCCCCCGAGCCGCCATAAAGCCGACCGCGAAATTTTCCGGTCTCGGTCAGAAAAGCGACGTCGATATCTTTTTCAAGAAGAAGCGCGATCGCCGGCGTTGTAATACTGATATTTCCGAATAGAACGAGCTGCGAAATCGTACCGATCGGAACCTGAACCGCCTCGGCGGAGAGATCCTCCCCGCTCCTTTCGATCAGGATGCATTGATTTCGCGCTCTTACCTTTGCGCCCTGTTCAATAATATAAATTGGCTGCATATTTCCTCACCATCATCCAATCGAAAACCGGGCGCAGTTTCACGGGATTCCGCGCCCGGCAAATTCCAATAACGAAAAACCTCCCGCCGGAAAGGCCCAGGACATGAGAATAAAGCGGCGTTCTTTTAACTCCTTGTTCAGACTTTATTCAATTGTCAATGTGCGTTTATTTCCGAGCCGCGCTATGGCTTCGGCTCCAGCCTGGGCAAGACAGCGCCCGCCTGTCCTAAACCGTATGCGGTCCCTGCGCCGATTCCCGAAAACGCCGAGAAGCGCGCGAGTGATTGTAAAATACTGATCCAGTAGCGATCCGGATTCAGCGCGCGATAGCGGACCTTCCCAACCGCGCCGATTCGCAGCGCGTTTTCGCCCAACTCCGCCGGAAAGGTCCGGAGCGAAAACCCGGATACCGCGACGCATTCCTCCGCGAACCGCAGCGTGTCCTCCGGAAACGCCAACGGCGAAAAGGCATTCCAGCGCTCCAGTAAGGAACGGAATACCAGGGCAGGGAGCGGCAGCGGCTGCGTCTTCCCTTCGCTTTTAAAAAGCGTCGGTGAATGAAAACGGAAATCGATCTGCGCCCGGGCCGCCAGGCTCATCCCCGCCGCGATCAGGTCGGCGTATGAACGCTCCTCCGCCAAAGGCATCCCCGCCTCGCGGGGAAGAACCTCGAACGGCAAATAATCGAGCGTCAGCCTTGCCCCCGCGAAAAGTCCGCCGCCCGCTTCAGACAGCCGGATCAGCACCGCCCGAATGTCTTCCCGAAGCGCGGTAACACGAAACGACAACGCGCTCCCATCGCGCAGGCTTTCCGGCCCGCGGTACCCAATCAGCCCGGAAACCGTATAGGGGCGCGCCTGCCCGGGCTCATGCAGCTCGGCAGCCAGCCCCGCGTCCAGATCACGGACCAGCCGCAGAAAGAGCGCCTGAATCGCCCGCCCCCACCAGCGCGGGAGCGCCCGTTCCGCGGCGTCCTCCGCCGTCCCAAGATAACGCAGCGGATAAACCGCCGAGATCAGCTCCGCGCCCACCGTTTACCGCTTCTTCCGCGCTCGCTCACGAAGCGCCTGAAGATTAATCAGCTCGGCGACCTCGTAAACGAACGGCGCCCGATCCGCCCGACTCCGCATCCGGACAATCGCCGGAAAATACCCCATCCGCCCGTTCAGCCAGACGAGCAATCCAGCCGCGATATAGTTCAGCGACGGCAGGTTGACCAGGATCGGTTCCGTTTGCAGCGCGACCGAATCAAGCGGGATCCGCGCCGATAAATCGAGAATCTGATCTGAAAACGGCGCGTCATTGTCGAACTGAACCGGGATATCGACGAGCTGGTCGATCGGCTGGCCGGCGAGACGTTCGATCTTCGCCCGCTGTTCCGCGGAAATCGGATGGGAGAAATTGAGAAGGATCATCCGTTACCCATCTCCATCGGAATCTCCATGTCCCGGATAACCTGAAGCTGCCGCCCGATCCGCCGGATCAGCGCGTCCGCCTCGTTCGGACGATAATTCTTTCCGGCATGATCAATATCGTTCCGGACATTCGTAACCTCACGCCATAAATCATGAAACGTTTTTCCATTCATAAACGCGCCGATAAAATCTGTCCCCTGCCAGCGCTTCTCGTTATGCGCGAAATCATTAATACGCTCCTCGTAGTCTTCGCGCAATTTCCGGTCCAGTAAATTCAGCTTCCCATCGCGGTACATGACCCAGCTGATCAGCCATTCGCGCGCCAGCGAAATCGACTGCATCAGGTGACCATGCTCATAGTACCAGAAAATCAGCTGCCGTTCCTGTTCCAGCGTTCTCGCGGACGCGGCCGCGTCTTCTTTTTCCGGCTCCGGATTCCCCAATTTCGAATAGGAACGATCAATTTTTTCCAGCAGCCGATACAGCGGAGAAATCTTCTTCTCTGGCATCCCTGCTTCACGAATTCGCCAGAAATTCTTCTTAAGAATATCAATCTCCCGCATCGCGCTGTACGGTCGGAGGAGAAACAGCGCGTCGGCAGTACGATTTAAGCTATGCGCAGCGTCTTCAAGCGGGATGGCGCGCTGGATCGCCGAACGCTCGTAATTTCCATCCTTCTTAACCTGAGCGCTGAAATCTTTCAGGAGCGATCCCATATCGCGCGAATCGCCGGAACGGATAAACCGATCCGCCGCGACGCTCCAATCCAGCAGCCCCAACATCTCCGACAGATCGAACATCGGCGTCGTCCCTTGCCCCTGCGCTTTACCGACGTCGAACGCGCCATATAAAAGATGTTTGACGGAGACATCCCGCGCTGTCTTCATGAACGCCGCCGTCAGCAGCGCCAGCATGGGGAGCGAACGCTGACCGTTGGTAACATCCATCGCGACTTCCTCGCGCTCCGCAACCGCATCATTGATCGTATTGAAAATCTCCCAGAGCTCTTCCTGCGTCGCGCCAAGCGGAATATCGATATCTTTAATAACGCCAGAAAACGGTATCATCTCCACTTTGAAGTCTGCAAATGTATTTTCGCGCGCCTCCTTCGTCAGGAAAACGATGATCTCGTCCGGTTTCAGAAAATCGACGCAGGCGCAAACCGAAAAGCGCGTCGTCTTCCGGAGCTCGTTCCAGACGTACGTCGTTTCATCATATTTTCCCGTTCCCAAAAACGCAATCAGCTTCATTTCTTACCTTTCTTCCAGCCGGAGCAGGCACCAGCCGAAAATCGTTCGAGCCGAACCATAATTAAGAATAATTTTACGCGACGTCGGGAAAGGATCGCCGATTTTCCGGTGCGAAGGGACATGATTCGGCGTGCGCAGGATTCGCTGATCCTTGATCATCCGCTCAAACGCCAGCGGATCTTCGCGCCGGAGAAGCTCCCCGTACGTCATTCCATCCCAGCCGCTCCCGTTCCCGATCTGAAGGAAGGCGTAATCGAAGCCTTTAAGCTTTGAATCCAGATTCGAGATTCCGGATAGCTGATTAACGATCGATTCGCAGCCAGCCACCGAAGCGTACCATTCCTTCAGCCGTTCGAGCCGTTCGAATCCGCCCTTCCGTAAGACGGCTATCCAATTTTCAAAAACGTCTTTTCGGTCGGAAAGCGTTCCGTTAAGCAGGAAATCGTCAAACCGGATCGTACCCAGAAACTCGATTTTCCGACCGACGCATTCCATCTCAATCGGGACCGTCGACTTGTCCGGCGCCTGCGTCCGCGAAACCGGCGTCGCGTTGGCGATAAAAAGTCCGCCGCCGGGCCGACGCGTCTCCGTCGCCATCATCGCGTCCGACACCTGCAGCGCACGGAAAACGTCGCTGTTGGGATCGGGACCGAAGAGCGCGGATTCAATCTCGTTATCCGCCTTCTTGCCTTTATCTCTGATCTGGTCATACAAGCGCAGGCTGCATTTCTGAATCTCAGCTTTCGCGAGAGCGGTCCGGATCGCGCCTTTAATCGACGAGCCGGGAATATAGGGGCATTCGTACACGTCCTTAATACAGGCCATCAACCGCGCGTCCGTTTTTTCGGACCGCGGCGTTCCCCTGACCGCGTAGCGAAAGAATTCGCGCCTGCGAAAATCGTCTTCGTCTAAAAGACGGCCGGGAACGAAAGAACCGTTCGGCTGATACTTTTTTTCAAGAATCACGTCCGAATTCAGCCGGTACGTCCCACCGTCATGAATCGCGAAATCAAAATCCTTGCGAAGCTCCTCGCCGCTTCCGATAAAAATCGGCGTCAGCGTCTGAAGCGTAAAGTTAAGCTGCGTCATTTTTCATCACCTCCCGCCGGCGGCGCGCATCGGACCCCAACGGCATATCCGGCGCGCCAGACCGGATGACCCGCCGGACGCGCCCCGCCGTAATCCGGCTGAACGTCGACGATCGTCCCGATCGGCCCCGGCGCGCTGAGCTTCAGGAAAGCGCCTTCGCCGAGCATGCGGATCGTCCGCCGCCGTTCCGCCGCCCGACCCGGACTGAAAACCCAGCCGCCGACCGATTCAATCGCGTATGCCGACGAGTCGTCTTGAAGACTTTCGATCTCATCCGTCCGTGGGATCATCCGGCTCAGCGTCACAAAACGATCGCCAGCCGTCAAATCAGGATTAAACGCGATCGGCGCCTGCCGCCGCGCTTCAAAATATCCGAGCCCGATACTTCGCTCCGCGCCGATCCCCGCTTCGCCTGTCTCTCGCAGCAGCGTTTCCAACCGATCGCGCCCAGACGTGCCATCGGGCGAAAGATTCTGAACTCCGACCCATAGCCCACAGTCGGACATGAACCGCGTTTCGGCTAAAAAGAAGAGCTCCGTCGAGCTTTGGTCGCGCGCGATCGTAACCCGCGGACGCTTCGTCATCGCCCAAACGATCCGCCGTTCCTGAACGGGAACAGGGAGACGCGAAAATTCATCCTTCGACACCAGAAGAACGCCGTCCTGAAGGAGCTCGCCGTTCCGCGCGGCCTCGCGGAGCGGAACTCCGGAAATCATCTTCCGAAAAACCCCTTCGGAAACGAACGCAATTTTCCGGATCCGTTTCAGCGGAAGATCTCCGTCGGACGCTGACGCGCTTCGCGTCGGGATCATCGGCTTCGGAAAGAACCGGACCGCGCCGGCGCGAGGGAACGCGGACGTGAAAATATATGGCGGCGTCCCGGCGATAAACGGCTCGATCCAGTCGTTAAACGCTTCCTCGGAAAGCGCCTGCGCCGCGACGCTGGTCAGCGCCGAGAAGAAGCTGTCCGACGAAAACGTCGCCGCACAGCTTTCCTGACCCCGGCCATGCCGGCCAAAATGGGAAACGCGCAGCTCAAGATCATAAATTTCCAATTCCATCGCAACTCTCCTCAGAAACTCAAAGAGCTTTGGAGCTGCTGGCCAATCTCGTCTAACCCTTTTTCGAATTCACTCAGATTTTCGTACGCATCCCGACCTATCGCCTTCGCGCTGCTGTAATCCGCGACCGTCCGCAGCGTAATTTTCAAATTCCTGAAGCGGATTTTCCCGCTCCCGCGCGAACCGCCGCCGCCGAGATAATCGTCCTCGATCAGCTGCAGCCCGTCGCGGAGATCGTTCAGCAGCGCCAGATCGTCCCGTTCGAAAACGGAGAAGACCATTTCCGCCGGTCCGAAAACCGCTCCGGCCGGAACGCGCTCGATATTCCGCGGACTGGCCATCGCGGTAACCCGGTCGATCGCGACCTCTGATTTTAATTCGGTAAACGGCTGGTCCGTGTAAGCCTTCGTCAGCTGATCCACCGAATTCTTCGTCATTTTCACGTCCCGGACGATCAGGCGTGTCGGCGTCCCGCTGTCCTCGCTCGCGGGCATCCCAAACAGCCGGCAGACCCGGCAGGGGTTCTTCAAGTCCTTGCATACGTGGATCTTTGCTTTTCCGACCGATTTATTCATGTCGCAGCCAAGCTTCCTTTCCAGCTGCGAACGCATTTTGCCGCGCAGGCTCGATCCGGGAATATACGGGATCTGGGTCAGGACATCGCGGATCACCGGATTGTCGACCCCGCCGATCTCCAGATTACCGCCCTTACCGCCAATATGCAGCCCCGTAACCGCCTCAATTTCGCAGCTGAAGATAATTCGACCGACCAATCGGATCTGATTCATGTCATAACTCCTGTTCTGTTTAATGATTACTGTCCGCCATAGCTGCGGTGATAAGCTAAAATCGCCTCGAAAAGTTCCATGAACGTCCGGAACCCTTTCGATTTATCGCTCGAATTGACGGCTTGACCGATTGCTTCCTGGAGGATCACCGATAAACTTTTCATCCCGGCTTTACTTTCCCGGGAGGCCTGATACGCCAGCTTGGGCTTCAGCAGGTTCAGCCGGCGGAGCGAGGCGACCTCATCGCCCGGATCCCAGGAGGTATCGATATTTCGGGATTCGGAAAAAACCGTCCGGATCTGGCTCCGCGTCAGCCCCTCTTCACATACTTTTTTCCCGATTCTTTCCGCAAACTCGACTAACTTCTTTCCCTCCGGATCAGCGCTGAAAATCTCCTGGAGCCTCGCCTTATCTTCCGGAGATATCGACTGCGACAAATTTCCTCGCAGCGAACCGCCCGTTGAACCCTGGTTCCGATAATTTCCTTGCATATAATTTCCTGGCATGTTAAATCTCCTTAATCTCTCCGAATTGCTAACTGCGCCCAACGGGCCGCTTTCGCCCATTGGTGTAAATCCGAATAATAGGATTCGCGTAGCTGCGACCGGACCTTCCGGATAACGTCCGCAGCCGCCAGATTCCCTTTCAGCCGTTCTTCCATGCGGAACAGTTGATATTCGCCCATCCAGATCCAGCGTCCGAACTGCTTCCGGCCCGAAGCTTCCCGCTGCGAATCCAACTGCTGCAGCGTTTGCAGCAGCGCGGAAGGAAGATCCCTGTTCGAGACGAGGAGCGCCTTCTTCTCGGCGACCTTTGCGAAATCGTCCCAGCGGAACGCCTCGTCCAGGAACGCAAACGCATTTTTCCCCTCGACCGATTTGGCCATTTCCTCCGCGTCATGCGCGTCGTCTGCGGCCTGCGCGATCGGATATTTCCCATGAATAAACGACATCCCGCCGCTGATATGAAGGAGCGGGTTTTCATGCGTGTACCGCGTAAACTGACGATGGACCTCGAACGCGAGCTCCAGGGCCTCCTGCCATGGGCCGACGAGAAAGAGATCGTCTCCACCGGAATAAACGGTATAGATATGCGAATACTTTTCGCATAACCGTTTCAGGTACCCTTCGAAAAAGAGCGAAAGCTGAAAACTCAGCGCGGAAATCCGCGAAATCGTCGCGATGCTCTCCGTCCCTTTTCCGAACCCGGCCTGGAAGACCTCGCCTAAATTATCGACGTCCATCCGTAATACGCCCAAACGCTTTGTCCCCTCCACGATTGCGTCCTGCATCTCGTCAAACGTCGCGTACGGAACCTCGGCGGCGACGTAATGACGCCAGCGAACGGTCGGAAGCGGCGACGCCGGCGCACGCCATGAAGAATCCGGATCGTCAATCTCCCAGACGACGGATCGCCTCGGGTTTGAGATTTGAACCGCCGCTTCTCCGAGCGGTTTCCCGGTTTTACTGAAAAGCTCAAAACCAACGCCAAACGCGGCTAACGTATCCTCGAACGAGCCCGGCTTTCCCTCGGCCGGATCGCCGAACGTGAAACGGATGAACCCCGTTTCGGGAAGCCTTCGTCCAAGGACATCCCCGAACGATTCGCAGGATCGGCAAATCCTCTCATCGGTATCGGCGACACGCTTCGTGTCCGCCTTTTCCTCGCCACAGACCGCACATACCTTCTCCTGATTGCCGCCATGCAGCTGAGGCTGGAAAACGAGCGGATGCATTTCTGCCTCGAGCTCGCGGTATCGCTGCTGTTTTCGAACGCCTAAATCCTGATGCATCCGGTTCCAATACGTCGGAAACGCGCCTTTTCGGAACCCGGAAAACGGAATCTCCGCAGAGCCCAGCGAGAGATAAAGCTCGATCCCATGATACCGCAGCAGCTTCCTCGCGATCTGCTTACGAATCGACGGAAGCTTCTCCGTTGCGGAAAGCGGCGCTAAAAGATAAAAATTCCCACCGCCCGCGTAAATAACGCTGCAATACGATAAATTCAGCTCGTTCAGAATCGATCTAACCAATACTTCGGTCAGGATTTGCAGGTAAAAAGAACGCCCGCGCAGCGCCCGCGCTGCACCGTCGCCGCTGATTGTGTAAATAAAGCGCTGAATTCCGGAAATGTCGCCCCCGATCAGCAGGCCGACCGGCTCGGACAGCAGCTGCTTCTGCGCCGCGGTCAGCTTACCCGGCGCGCAAAAATCCTGAACCAGCGCCGTGTCGATGTCTTTCAGCTTCGCCGGATCGACCTCAGTCAGGCAAGCTGCAATCGCGGCAGTGATTCGCGCGTGATCGTAAAGCGAAACGTCGGCAGGCCAGGCATGATATTCGGAAGGGACGCCCCACGCATGCTGACGCAGCGCTGAAAGGATTTTTTCCAGATATGTTTCGTTGTCATCCAAATCCGATCGCTGAAAAGCGCCTGTAATAGCGCTCGATCCGACCTCGCCGCGCCCCGACGAGGTGACTTCGGATGGGAAAACGGCGGCTTCCGACGCGCTCAGCGATTCGAGCGGTAAAAAGCGATCCGCGGAGGATTTTTTTCGTCCTGCCCCGATTCGATCAAAAATCGTGACGACCCGGGCGGCCTGCTTCGCCTTCTGGTTCGGACCCAAGCCGGCCGATTCGCCTGCGCTCAGTTTTTCCGCGATGGAGAGAATTTCTGCGAACGCTTCGGATTGGGAAGGAAGCTGCTGCGCGAACATGCGGCAACAGGCGGATAAGGCTTCAGATTCTATCTTAAATGGAAACTTGTTCATGCTGACGAGCCCCTTTCATGCGAACGAATATGCGATTGTATGCGAAAAAATAATTATAATGCAATTGCGCCGGCTAAGCGGGAATCTGCGAATTCATTTCCCGCTTCTATCTGATTTTGCAATTTTGCCGGAGTCTGATATAATTTGATTTGTTCTTAAGCGGGAGTCGCCAAGTGGTAAGGCATTAGCCTTCCAAGCTAACACGCGCCGGTTCGAATCCGGTCTCCCGCTCTTTTTGTTTAAGAATACGGTTGTTTTGCCTGACGCAAAATCAGGATCTTTCCTCCGCGAGCATGAGCGGAAACGCGCTTAAATTCATTCCGAACTTGTTATCCTTCACGCCGCGATCCGTAACAATCAAATTTATCTCAGACGGTTTGCAGATCTGATGCAGCGCGGTCGCGCCAAATTTACTCGAATCAATCGCAAAAACAGTTTCCTTACTTCGGCAAATCATCTCACGACGCAGCAGAGCCTGTTCAAAATGAAAATCTGTAATCGCCTCTTCCGTTATGCCCCCGGCCCCTAAAATCGCCTTGTTCACGATAAAGCGCCGGACCTGCTCGATCGCAATTGGCCCATGCGTAGACAGTTCGTCTGCACGAAGTTCGCCGCCTAACAGCACGATTTTATGACTTTTATTCGGAGATAAGATTCCTGCGACAACAGAAGAATTCGTAACAACAAATAAATCGCTCTTGTCCACCAGGCGTTTTGCAACCTCCTGTACCGTTGTACCGACATCGAGAATTAATGAATCCCCGTCTACTACCAGGTCAGCAACAGTACGAGCAATCGCACCCTTCTCTTCCAAATGAATAACTTGCCGGGATTGGAACGGGGGCTCTTCAGCCAACTGATTCACCCTGACTGCGCCTCCATGAACGCGTCGCAAGACACCGCGATTTTCAAGCTCGCTCAGGTCACGTCGAATCGTTTCCGAAGATACATTGAATTTTTTTGTGAGGTCTGAAATTTTTATGACACCCTGCGCCTGAATTAATCGCTCAATATCATTAATTCGTTCTGTCTGGATATAATTTATCATAACGAATTTAAACCTCTCCCTGGATCATTAATACATCTTCTTTTCGAAGCCTGAACGTATAAGAAGCGTCAGTCACTAAAGACACATCCAAATCACACAAACTGTCCATCAAAACTTCAATATTTGCCGACATGAGCTTATATCGAATGAAATTGCCATGAACAGAAATATCGGTAACGGCTGCTGTAAAATAATAAAAGCTATCATCAATATCTGAGCTAAAAATTTTAACAATTTCCGGGCGGAAAGCGACATAAGTCGCGTCCATTCTGCATTGTGTCAAGCTAAAAAAATCTGCAGAAGAAAGCAAGTTATAGCTCCCGATAAATCTAGCTGCAAACTCAGTTTGCGGAGACGTATAGATTTCGATTGGGGGACCAAACCGCTCAATTCTTCCCCGATTGACTAAATAAATCAGATCACTGATCGCCATCGCTTCGTTTTGATCATGCGTCACAAACAGGGTCGTAATCCGCAGTTGCCGCTGAATCCGACGGATTTCAGTCTGCAACGTGCGCCGCAATAGCGCATCCAGCGCGCTTAAAGGTTCGTCCAACAATAAGACCTTGGGCTTCATAATTAATGCGCGCGCCAAAGCAACCCTTTGCTGCTCGCCGCCTGAAAGAAATGCAGGGTATTGATCTTTTTTATGCTGCAAGCCGACCATTTCCAAAATATAATCAACTTCTTTTTTTATAATTCTCGTCTCTACATGCTTTATTTTCAGACCAAACCCAATATTCTCCGCAACCGTTAAATTTGGAAACAAGCTATAATGCTGAAAAACCATGCCAACGTCCCGCTGCTGAATAGCGATATCGGTAATATCCACACCATCCAGGAAAATTCTTCCGCCGGATACCTTTTCTAACCCTGCGACACAACGCAACAAAGTACTCTTCCCACAACCGGAAGGGCCTAAAAAAGAAATCAATTTTCCCTTTGGAATTGAAATATTTATTCCATCCAATACCTTATTCTGGCCATAAAGCTTTTTCAAGTCTTTAATTTCAATATAGTCCATTCTACATTCCCTTCCGGATCGAGGTTCGGCTGTCTTCTCTAAACGCCAATATGGCATTTGAAATGAAGAATGTTATCAAAAACATAATCACAACAATTGCGCTCGCAATCTGGTTGGGCATATTTCGCGTATTATGCAAATACATCTGAGCGGTCTGATATTGGTTCCCCGCTATAATCTTAATAATTGAAAAATCTCCAAAAATCAAAGCCATTGACAGCAACATCGAGACAAGCAAGCCAGGTCTTAATAAAGGAAATACGATTTTCAATAAAATTTCTAATTTTGTTGCACCTAAAATCTCTCCTGCTTCAACCAATCTTTTAAGGTTGACAGTATAGAAGCTGTTCCGAATTGATTGATAAATATACGGGAGAATAATAATACAGTATGCCAGGATCAACAAAAGTATTCGGTTCGATAGAAATATACCAGAACCTGAATAGAGACCAAGAATGGACGTGGCTAAAATAACGCCCTGAACTGAATAGGGTAAAATACACAAAATTTGAAGGATTCTCTCTAATACTGAACTGTAAATAATCGAATAATAAAGAGGAAAAACTACGGCTATATTCATCAGCAATATAGGAATAAAGCTGATAATAAAACCTCGGAAAACGGAGGGAATAAAGGCCGGATCCTTAAAAACAGTTTGATAAAAAAGAAACGTAAATTTTCCTGGAAAGATTGAATCCCAGCTTTGGCTGAAAGAATATACAAAAGTTAAAAATAAAGGACAAATCAGAACGATAGAAACAATCAGAATCCAAAAGTATGCTAAAGCTCTTTTCATGTTAATTATCCTTCCGGATCAGGTATTTTTCATATCGCCTTGCCAATAAGTTTGATATAGAGATCACGATTAGCATAATAAAAAGTAATGTAATTGAAAGGGCCGATCCCAATTCAGGTCGCTGCCGCATATCACCGACATACATACTCGCAATTTGGATTGGCAGCAGCGGAACGTTTGTCACGACCAACAAGTATGCAGTAGCGTAAGCCGCCAACGCATTCGCGAACAACGTCGAAAAAGTTCCGATCAGGCTGGGCATCAGGACGGGTATGCCGACTCTAACCCAAAACTGAAACGAATTGGCTTTCAGGAGGTAAGCTGCTTCTTTCCATTCCTTCTTTATACTGTCCATCGCCGGCAATAAAAGCAAAACGCCTAACGGTATTTGAAAATAAATATAAACAATGGCGAGACCTTGTATCGTATAAAGGCGAAAATCGGCAAGATGAGAAAATCCTATCGCCTTTGCCGTAAGAATTAGTACCCCAGAACTCCCTAAGATGATAATAAATGCAAAAGCCAATGGTAACCCAGCGAAATTTGAAAGCATATTCAACATCGACAGAAAAAATTTTTGATGTCGAACCGATAGGAATGGAATCGATAGCGCGGTAGCAAGAGAAATGATCAGACCAAAGAATGAAGAGACAAACGACAAAAAAAGACTGTTCCGGATCGCGACAAGATAAACAGATTTCGTAAAAATAAGAACATAATTATTCAACGTGAAGCGCATTTCCGGATCCAGAAAACTACGCGAAATCATATTCACAATCGGAATGACTTCAAAGAAAAGCACAATCACAAAAAACGGAATCGCGCTTTTATATCTGAAAACCAGTCTGCTACCTTTTTCGTTTACCTGACGCAGTATGCCAAACATGATCATTTACTCCGGAGATTATTTCATATTCGGAATAACCTCTTCTTCCCACAATCTTGAAATTTCGCTGCATGCTTTATTGATCGCGTCGATATCAGAGCTCGTATACACGTTCTGATACTCTACGTCAGGAATTAATTTCGCCTGAATCTCATCAGGTATTTTCACGTCGGAACGGATCGGCCTCGCAAAACCATTCGCCCGATCAATTTGACCCTCGTCGCTTAACATATACTCTACAGCTAAAGCAGCAGCGTACGGATGCGGCGCATATTTATTTATAATCAGGCAATACCCGCTTTGCACAGCCCCATCCTGAGGAATATGCGTTTCGACTATTAAATCAGGATTGATTTCGCCAATCGATTCACGCCAGGAGAGCCCAGCGAAATCAAAATGAAGCCCGACAGCAACCTCCCCCTTCGCCATCCGGCCTTCCGAAATTTCTCCTGGATCGATCCGCCCTTCTTTCGCTAAATTGACAAAGAAATCAATTCCAGGTTGAACATTCTCCAGGCTTCCGCCAAACGCTAAAGCCGCACTGAGAACAGCCATTTGCGAGGATGCGCCGCGCACCACATCCCCCGGCGTGATTTTATAATCGCCGTCTAAGATATCTGCCCATTGTCGAGGAGCGTCTTCCACCAATTTCGTATTGGTTATTAACGAGATCGTACCCGTATAGGATACGACCCATCGGCCCTGCGGATCTTTCGCCCAAGCAGGAATAGACTCCCAAACAGAAGCTTTATAAGGCTGAACGAGATCTTTTTCAATCGCAATCTTTCCGAAGGAATATCCGACATCGCCAATATCCTTCGTAGGGCTATTCTTTTCAACCTCAAACGTCGATAATTCTTCAGAAGAAGATAAATCTATATCATTATGATTAATTCCATATTTACGTTCCATCGCAAGCCAACTTGCGCCCCAATTGGCCCAGTTAGACGGCATCCCAACACTCTCGATAATACCTTCCTCCTGGGCGTTTTGGATGATCGTCGCCAACGGAACGGAAGTCAGATCAACTTCTTGAGAATCTGGCCTGCCCGATTTACACGCGCCTATAAGAAAACAAGATACAACCATAAAGCATATCGGCAAAATCCTTTTTTTCATCTTTATCCCCTTTTTCACCTGACACACAGATATGGTCAATTGAGCCGAACAGCTCAATTGACCATACGAATAATTTAAATTATATTATCAATAATTATCTGCCTCCTAAAGGATCGTGCGGGCCTCGATCAAACGCCAGCTTTATTCGATTCTCGATGTTCCAGGATCTTTTTTCCAAGAAAGAAATTCAAAGTAAAGCCCAGGATTGCCAAACCAATCAAGATAATGAAAATTATACTATAGGCCTTTGCTGAAGGGAATCTATCGATAACCGACCCATAAATCGGATAAGCCCAAAAAGAAGGAGAATAACCGATAAACGATGCAACCGACATCGCAGCAGCGCCCATTTCCTTTGGGACACCCATTTCACCGATTGGAGAATAATACACTCCTCGAATCAGGAAGCAAGTTATTGAAACCAGGATCAGCACGATCGCAGCCGGAATAAAAACGCTTGACTGTTTTGGAAGGAATAATGCAACTGCCAGCAAAATGGTTAAAACTGCATAGCAAATCTTCATCAGATGCGCGCTGGATTTGAACGCGTAATCCGAAATAAAACCGGCGACCGGTCCGGCGGTCAGGCGTGTAATAGACCCATTGATCAATCCGAAGATACTTACCCACGCAATCGGCAAAAGATAAACATTTTTGAGATATGGAACAAAATATGTATTCACTGCCGCAAATGTAGCATATACGCATGAGGCTGCAAGCCCAGTCATCCAAACAGCGGGCATCCGAAGCACTTGCAGGAACCCTTTAAACGCAAGCCTTGTCTTTTCGCTGCTGACGTTTGTCTGAAGAAGATTCTCTTCAGGGACAAAAAACCATATCGTTAATGCTGATAATATTGTTAAACTGGCATTGATACACATCGCGACTTTCATACCAAAAATCGTATAACCAAGCCAGGTATAAACCGCGACAGCTAACGCGTTTGTAATAAACTCCCACCCGCCGCGAATAAATTCCATAATTCCAAATGCCGTCGCCTGTTTGGTTTCTGGCGCAATGTTCCGAACGCTTTTCAAAACGCTCGCCCAATACAGCGCATCGCCGGTAAAGCCGAATCCGACAAATACGATCGCCAATATGAAAAAAGGAGACTGAGGCATAATTGCCACAAATAAAGCCAAGATTCCGTAGACAAACGAATTGACCGCCAGCACCTTCCTTGTCGAGAAACGATCCTGCACCCATCCAAACGCGATATTCCCAAAGGTGGTTATCAAGCCAATGAAGCCCATCAGAACGCCGAATTGAGTATTATTAACCCCCAACGCCTCCAGGAACGGATCATACAGCACACTTCGGATCGCAATAAACGCGTATACCAATTGACTATTCGAAACGATCAGCAGAAATTGAACCAACTGTTTCCTTGAAAAATCCAACTTACTTAACTTATTGCCCATATAGACTCCTTTTCCTTAGTTTTTTCTAAATGACAGAATAGATTCTGTAATTCTGTTCCCTGCCTCCAGACATGCAGCCAAATAGCTTTTATTGTCCCGTCCTTTATTCGAAACCTCAAGAACGATCGGCATTTCATAAGGAGATCTTGCGACAATCTCGGCAAAGCGCTCCCAATCTAAAGACCCTTCGAATGGAATCAAATGCTCGTCGCATTTTGTCATTTCGCTATCGACATTCCAGCAATCCTGCGACCGAAGGCCATGGTTATCGGACAGATGCACCGAGAACAATCGATCCAGATACCGTTCTAACAATTCAAAAGAATAATCTCCCGTTATATTTCCATGCCCCGTATCAAAGCAAAAACCCAAAAAGTCAGCGTCGTATCGTTTAAAGAGTAAATCGAACTGTTCAACCTGATAACGGTTGGGCGTCCCCAACAGGTTCTCCAAACAGACGCGAACCTTCCTTGCCTTCGAATAAGCCTCAATCTCATCAAACGACTTACAGACCTGCGAATAGTATTTTTCTTTAAACGTTTCGCTTTCCTTGAATTGCAGATAGGGCAACTGCATATGCAGAACAATTTCGGATGACCCCAAAGCCGCCGCGAGATCGATCCGGTTTTTGATCAGGTCCACCCCGGCCAGTCGATTCAAATCATTTTCCGATGTATAATCGCGCCGATCCTGTTCCGACCAACGGTGCGAATATTTTCCTTGAATATTTCTTCGATTACTTCCCTCTGTCGCATGAAGCCCTTTCGATTTAAGCCCTAACGCGTCCATCCACTCGCGAATCTGGATCATTTCATAAATGGAATAGGTATAGTCGCCGCTCCATTCATGCGTCCAATGAATATGAGAAAAACCAGCTTCGGAAATATCCGAAAGCGTCCTGTACATCTCTTCGACCGAAGCCGACTCGCCTGCATAATCTGTAGCAAAACCAAGCATCATTCCTCCTTTATATATTGAAACATGCACAACTCATAAACAAAAATAACTCGTTGCATTTTATGGCATATTGTTGTTTATTGTTGAAATTCTAACGTGTAAGAGAAATAAGTCAAGCGTTTCAACATGCTTTTTTCCATAAAGAGGATTTTCGGCCAAATAAACAGAGATAATTGTCACGCTTGGGATTTTAAAGCTTTCCGATGGAACATGTAAATAAGTGGACGGTTGCATCTATCTTTTCAATTCACAATAGCTCAGCTAATGTCATGTTTTTTCCTGCCCTTCTTGACATTCATTCTTATCGATGAGACAATTTTTCCAATCGGTTTCGAAACTTAGGCGTCAATTTCATAACGCAGCATGAACGCATATCCGACGTTAATAGTGATTAAACGAACGATTCAGCCTACCTGAAGAGACCGAACCGGAATACCTCAGATTCAGGAGAAATCAAAAATGAACCATAAAAAAACCTCCCTTGTCTTCTTGATCGCACTGCTCGCGATCGCATTCTCGGCGCTAAGCGTTTCCGCTCAAGCCGATATGACCCGCTGCGACGCGGAAGGCGGATGCGCCAGGATTGAACCTGGCGATACGATCAAAATCGGCATCGCCGGCCCGATTACTGGCGAATATGCCATGTACGGACAGGATATTACCGAATCTCAGGCGATTTCGATCGAGAATCTCGAACCGCTCGAAGGCTTCGGCTGGGAGCTCCTTCCGGAAGACACGTTAGGGTCGGCCGAGACCGCGGTCGCGGTCGCGAATAAATGGATTACCGATCCGACCTTCGTCGCCGACGCCGGAAACGTTTTCACCGCCGAATCCGCCGCCGTCATCCCGATCTTCGAGAAAGCGTTTATCCCGATGATGTCCCCGTCCGCGACAGGCGCGAACCTGACCGTAGACAACGACGTTTTCAACCGGCTCGTCTTCCAGGACTCGGCCCAGGGCGCTTTCGCCGCCGAGTTCATCCTTAACACACTGAAATTCTCGAAAGTCGCGATTATCCATGACGGCGGAGACTACGGAAAAGGAATCGCCGATACCGTCGTGTCGACGCTTCGCGACGCCGGAATCGAACCGGTCGCCTATGAATCGATTACCGCCGGGGAAGCCGACTACGGCGCGGTTCTGGCCGCCGTCGCCTCAACAAAACCCGAGATTATCTACTACGGCGGTTTCACGGCTGAACTCTCTGTTCTCCTGAACCAGAAAGCGCAGTTCGGTCTTGCCGGAACGCCGATCTTCTCCGACGACGGCGCGTTCGGCGTCGAAGTCCTCGAAAAAGCCGGCGCCAACGCTGAAGGCCTGATCGGGACCTCGACCGTTCCGGGAGAATCGGAAGCGAAATTAGCCTTCGACGCAGAATACGAAGAAAAATACGGCCGCGTCCCCGGATCGATGAGCTCGTTCGCCTGGTTCTCGTATGACACCGTTCAGGTGCTCGCCGATCGGATCCGCTCCGTCGCGTTCGTTGGCGAAGACGGGAACTTGTATGTTCCACGCGCTGAACTCGTGAAAGCCGTTCGGACGACCTCCGGGTTCCAGGGGATCACCGGCGAAATCACATGCTCGGAAGTCGGCGAATGCAACGCGTCAGGACCGACCTTCTACCGCGTCGTCGACGGCAAATGGGAAATTATCTCCGAATAACCGTCGTTCGCAAATCCGTTATCCAGACCTGCCTTGTCTACGCGAGGCAGGTCTTTCCAATATGTATAACGGCGCGAAATTCGATTCTAACTACGTCACATTATCCTGCTACTGTGGAAAAATGATCCGCCGGCAATGGTAAAATGGACCCAATTACTTCAGCCGCAACGGTTACCAGCCTGAATCCGATTTGACAACGCCCTCCTCAGGTAATCTTTATTTCTAAATTCCGGGCTGACTTAAGCTGTGTCTGACAGAGAGGACATACAAACCCATGGCGTTCAACTTATTTTCTTCGAGCAAAAAGAAACAGACCGGCGTCCGCCGGATCAACTGGCTTCGGATCATCGTCGGCCTCGGCGCTTTATCGTTCCTGATTTATCGGACGATTATCCTGATTACCCGCCCGACTTATGGATCAGTCTTTTGGCTCAGTTTCCTGAACACCGGGCTGATCGTCGGCGGAATGTACGCGCTGATCGCAATCGGCTACACGCTCGTTTACGGAGTCATGGCGCTGATCAACTTCGCCCATGGCGATATCATGATGTTAGGATGCTTCGCGGGATTTTTTACGTTCGAAGCGCTTGACGCATGGCAAATCGGCGAATCGAATTTCATGAACACCTGGCCCGTCCTTGCGATCGTGATCGCCTTCCTGGTCGGAACGTCTGCCTCGATGCTCAGCGGGTTCTTCCTCGAAAAAATCGCATATCGGCCGCTGCGAAACTCTCCGGTCCGATTAGCGCCGCTGATCAGCGCTGTCGGCGCGTCGATCTTTATCGAAACAGCCGCGCAGCTGATGTTCGGGGCGACAAAGAAAACCTATAAAAACCCCGGTATCCTCGCACGGGGGAGCGGCTGGAATATTGAAATGGGCGACGGCATGATCGTAATTACGAAAACCGGCGTTTTCAGCCTCGTTCTGGCGCTGATCCTGATGATCGCGCTGTATCTCTTCGTTCAGAAAACCAAGCTGGGAAAATCGATCCGCGCCGTGTCGCAGGATAAAAACACCGCCCAGCTGATGGGGATCAATACCGACCGAGTCGCCAGCCAGACGTTTATTATCAGCGGCTTCCTCGCCGGAGCCGCCGGCGTCATGTGGGGGATCCATAACGGCCTTTTCAATCACTACGTCGGATTCCTCCCGGGGATTAAAGCGTTTACGGCCGCCGTCCTCGGGGGAATCGGAAATATCCCCGGCGCAATGGCCGGCGGAATGATCCTGGGGATCGTCGAGTCGGTCGGCCCGGCCTTTCTCGGCATCGATTTTCAACTGAAAGACGTTATCGCGTTCTCGATCCTGATCCTCGTATTAATCCTTAAACCATCCGGCCTCTTTACCCGAAACCTATCGACACAGGAGAAGGTCTAACATGAAAAAATCATTCGGAAACGCAGCGATAAAAGGGATCCTCGCCGGCGTCATTCTCATCTTCCTCGAATTGATTAACATGACCGCCGCGCTTGGGATCATGCTTGAAAAGCTGCTGACGTCGAACGATAAAGTCAAAACGTCCTCTCCGGCGTTTTACGCCGGCGCCGTCGCGCTCGTCGCCTTTTTCGCGGCGTTCAGCTATATCCGGTCCCTCTATCGTCCCGGCGCAGCCAAACCGTCGCTCGGACGCAGCCTTAGCCAGTCGCTCCTGATCGGCGTTTGCGCCGGCGTCCTGATCGCGGCGCTGAACGCGGTTCTCGAAAGGCTAAACGCGGACGGAGTAAAAATCCGCGCCTATTTAGACATGATGTCCCCTGAGGCCATCCGGACCGCCGCGTTCGGGCTCGAAATCCCCCGCATGGTCGCCGTCTATATCGGGCTGACCGCCGCCGGCGCGCTCTGCGGCGGAGTCCTCGCCTGGATCCTCAAAACAACCGACCAGCCCGCGAAATCCTGGCACGCGCTCCAGAGAAGCGTCGCAGGGAACGAAACGATCCGCCGCATCCGCAGGAATAAAACCGTTCGGATGGTTTTCCCTGTAATCGTTATCCTGCTTTGCCTCGTGCTCCCGCTGGTTCTAAGCCCCTACGGGATTTCCGTTCTCGGACTGATCCTGATTTACGCGATTCTGGGCCTTGGCCTGAACCTGATCGTCGGACTCTCAGGTCAGCTCGTTTTCGGCTTCGTCGCCTTTTACGCGATCGGCGCGTATACGTTCGCGCTGCTGACCGCGCCGAAACCGCTCGGACTCGAGTTCTCATTTCCGCTCGCATTCATAATCGCCCTCGTCATATCCGGGCTGGGCGGCGTCATCGTCGGGCTGCCCATTATGAATCTGCGCGGCGATTACCTGGCGATCGTGACGCTTGGGTTCGCCGAAATCGTCCGCGCGCTCGTGAATTCAAACCTGCTCGCTGACTTTACCGGAGGGCCGCAGGGAATCAAAGACATCGGGCAGCCGGGACGATTCGAATTCATCGACCGGCTTTTCGGGAAACCCGTTCCGGAGAATCTATACTTCCTTTATGTGATAATCTTCTTGTTCGCGCTCTGCCTGTACGTCGTTTACAGGCTCCAATATTCACGCGTCGGGCGAAGCTGGGAAGCGATGCGCGAGGATGAAACCGTTGCGCAGGCCTGCGGCGTTTCCGTCGGGAGCTATAAGGTCCTCGCGGTCATCATCGGCGCGGTCATCGCCGGAGCCGCCGGCGCGCTTTACGCCTCGCGGAATACGTATATCGGACCGGGGGATTTCATCTTCATGGTCTCCGTAAACTCACTCGCGGTCATCGTCGTCGGCGGCATGGGGTCGATCCCCGGCGCGCTGATCGGAGCGTTCATGATCAAAGGCGTTCCCGAACTGCTCCGCGATCTTGAAAACTACCGGATGGTCGTGTTTGGCGTACTGCTGATCGTAATGATGATTATCCGACCGGAAGGATTATTTCCGATTCGCCGAAAGAAAATTTACGCGGAGCCGGATAAAAATCTGGAAAAGCTGAAGGAGGAACTGAAGCCATGAGCGAAGCCGCCCCCTCTCGCCGTCTCAATATCCTCGAAACCGAAGATATTATTATCAATTTTGGCGGGCTGACCGCTGTCAACAACGTCAACGTCAAAGTCCCGTATCAGTCAATCTTTTCTATTATCGGGCCGAACGGCGCCGGAAAAACGACCTTCTTCAACTGCATCTCCGGCTTCTATAAAATCGACTCGGGAACCGTCCTCTTCCAGGGCCGGCCAATCAACGGCATCCCGACCGACGAAGTCGCAAACCTTGGAATATCGCGGACCTACCAGAATATCCGGCTCTTCTCCAGTATGTCGGTCATCGAAAACATCCTCATTGGACAACAGCCGCGGCTGCGTTCAAATCCGGTCGACGCAATTTTCCAAACGTACCGCAACCGCCGGGAGGAAAAGCAGTCGATCCAAAAAGCCGTCAACCTCCTCGATTTCGTAGGATTAACCGGCTACGCGAATGAACTATCCAAAAACCTTCCCTACGGAGCGCAGCGGCGCCTCGAGATCGCCCGCGCGCTGGGGAACAACCCGCACCTGCTCCTCCTGGACGAACCCTGCGCCGGAATGAATCCGCATGAGTCGGACGCGATGATCGAGCTGATCAACACACTTCGTTCAGAGCTCAAAATTACGATCATCCTCATCGAACATGATATGAAAGTCGTCATGAATATTTCAGACCATATCGTCGTTCTCGACCATGGCGAAAAAATCGCCGAAGGAACCCCGGAGGTCATCCGCAGCGACCAGCGCGTCATCGAAGCATACCTCGGGTCAGGAACCGAAAGTCTCGTCGTAAAATATGCGCAGCGGAAAAAACAGGGAAAGCGAGAAGCATAATGTACTTTCAGATTCGAGACCTCAACGTTTATTACCGCGCGATCCACGCGCTTCAGGGAATCTCGCTGACCGTCAATCGCGGCGAAATCGTCGCGCTGATCGGCGGGAACGGCGCGGGGAAAAGCACAACGCTGAATTCGATTTCCGGCGTCGTTGAAATTACCAGCGGATCGATTACGTATCAGGACGAAAACGTCACCAGTATCCCCACCGATCAGATCGTTCGAAAGGGCCTCGTTCAGGTTCCGGAAGGTCGGCATATTTTTCCAAGAATGACCGTGCAGGAAAATCTCGAGATGGGCGCGTTCCTCAAGAACGACCCGGCGCAGATTCACCGCGACCTTGACCGCGTTTACGAACTCTTTCCACGAATGAAAGAACGGCGGAATCAGGCCGGCGGTACCCTCTCCGGCGGGGAACAGCAGATGCTCGCGATCGGACGCGGTCTGATGGGGAATCCGGATCTGATGCTCCTCGACGAACCGTCGATGGGGCTTTCGCCGATCCTCGTCGAGCAGATTTTCGATATCATCGTCGATATCAACGCGCAGGGCACCTCGATTCTCCTCGTCGAGCAGAACGCACAAATGGCGCTGGCGGTCGCCGATCGCGGTTATGTACTCGAGACAGGCGAAATCGTGCTGGCCGGAACGGGTTTAGAGCTGCTCAACAATCCGAAAGTTCAGGCCGCGTATCTCGGCGGCGGGAATGGATCCGGAAACGGGGAACCCGGAGCTTATTATTTTTAGAATTGCGTTTTTTCTGATAATTCTAAGTATAATTCAGGCAACAGAAAACCGGAAAGGAAAAGTACCAAAATGAAATTGAACACCCGAACCATCGTTGCGATTGGCATTGGATCTGCCATCTTCCTCGTTTTGAACCGTTTCGTTTCAATCCCGACTCCGATTCCGAACACGAATATTTCAACCGCGTATCCGTTCCTGGCCTTCATGGCGGCTCTCTTCGGCCCGATTGCCGGCGCGCTGATCGGACTGATCGGCCATGCGTTGACCGATATGCTCTTCTACGGCGGTGTCTGGTGGAGCTGGGTCGCCGGCTCAATCGCCGTGGGCGCGATCGTCGGGTCCTGCTGGAACCGGCTCTCGATCGACCGCGGTGAAACGAAGCTCTCCGATTTCGTCACGTTCAACGTCTTCCAGATCATCGGCAACGCCATCGCCTGGGGACTGATCGCGCCCGGCCTCGACATGCTGATCTACGCTGAACCGGGACAGAAAGTATTCAGTCAGGCGATTGCGGCCAGCCTCGCGAATATGCTTTCCATCCTGATCTTAGGCTCTCTCTTCCTGTTCGCTTACGCGAAAACGCGGACCCAGTCCGGAAGTCTTCGGGAAGAATAAAAAAAAGCTCCTACGCAGGAAAAAGCGGGGCCGGTTTCCATCTACGATAACGCAATACAATCAGGAACGCTGCGGCGCTCGAATCTGAGCGTGGCAGGATGGGGAAGCGGGAGAGCATCTCTGCTTCCCCATCTGAATTAACCTCTCCGCCACGGGGTAGTTCCTGGTCGGACCGTTGCCATGAATAATCGTGCGCCCGCTTTCCACGCAAGTTTGGACAGGCTTTCCGCCGAGCGGTTCGCGCGTCCAAACGCAGCCTCGACCGGAAAGCCGATGAAACAGCCCGTTATTCAATTTAAAAACTTCTCCTTTCATTACACAGCTCAAGCAGAGCCAACGCTCAAAGATATCAATTTAACCGTTTACGCCGGAGAAAAAATCCTGATCCTCGGTCCGTCGGGAAGCGGGAAGAGCACGCTGGGACATTGCATCAACGGTCTCGCCCCACATTACTATAAAGGTAAGATCACCGGAACGATCGAAATTCAGGGATCCGTCGCGAACGACGCAGTAATTTATGACCGATCGAAGATGATCGGAACCGTGCTCCAGGATTCAGACGGACAGTTCGTCGGTCAGACCGTCGGCGAAGATATCGCGTTTTCGCTGGAAAACGACTGCGTGCCGCAGAGCGAAATGATCCCGCGCGTCGAAGCTGTCGCCCGCCTCGTCGACATTGACCACCACCTCAAATCCACCCCGCAGGAAGTCTCCGGCGGACAGAAACAGCGCGTCGCGTTGGCCGGCGTCCTGATCGATAACGTCGATATTCTTCTTTTCGATGAACCGCTCGCGAACCTGGACCCCGCGACCGGTCAATACGCAATTGAACTGATCGACCGCCTCGCGCAGGACGAGCGCAAAACCATCCTCATTATCGAACACCGTCTCGAAGACGTCCTCTGGCGCGGGATCGATCGGATCTTCCTGATGGATCATGGGACGATTATCGCCGACGACACGCCTGACCGGATCTTAGCCTCAGGGATGCTCCGTGAATATGGGATTCGCGAACCGCTTTACCTGACCGCGCTCCGCTACGCCGGCGTTCCGGTTACGCCGGCGCTTCGCCCCGCTTCCGTCGCGAAGCTTCCGATCGAAAAAATCCGCGAACCGATCCAGCGCTGGTACCGGTCGATTAACGTTCCTGAAACGAGCGAAAAAGAAGAAGAAATCCTGACGTTCGACGACGTTTCGTTCGCTTATGACGACGCGCGCGAAGTATTGAAACGGATTAACTTCACGATCCACAAAGGCGAAATGACCGCGATCGTCGGGAAAAACGGCGCGGGGAAAAGCACGCTGTGCAAGCTGATCTGCGGATTCGAAAAACCCACGAGCGGCGAGATCCGGCTGCGCGGAAAGAGCCTGAAAGACGTATCGATCCGCCGCCGAGCCGATTCAATCGGTTACGTCATGCAAAACCCGAACCAGATGCTCTCGAAGGTCCTGATCCGCGAGGAAGTCGGGCTGGGATTGAAGCTGCGCGACGTCGAAAAGCCGGAAATCGACCGGCGCGTCGACGAGGTCCTGAAAATCTGCGGATTGTATCCGTTCCGAAACTGGCCCGTCTCCGCGCTCTCGTACGGTCAGAAAAAACGCGTCACGATCGCCGCGATCCTCGTCCTCGAGCCGGACATCCTTCTCCTCGACGAGCCGACCGCCGGGCAGGATTTCCGTCACTATACCGAAATCATGGAATTTCTGGTCGATCTACAGCGGCGCGGACTGACGATCGTCATGGTCACGCACGATATGCACCTCATGCTCGAGTATACGGAACGCGCGATCGTTATCGCCGACGGAAGGCTGATCTGCGACGAGCTGCCGTCCCGCGTCCTGACCGACGGCGACGTTATCCGAAAGGCAAACCTGAAGGAAACGAGCCTGCTGACGATCGCGAAAGCGTCCGGAATCGCAGACCCGATTCGCTTCGTACAGAGGTTTATCGATTTCGACCGGGAAGAAAGGGAGAAATGGCGTCTAAAAACAACCTGCTAAGCTATATCGATCGAGACAGCCCGGTTCATCGCCTTACCGGCGCAACCAAATTGATCGTCTTTCTGCTCTGGACAGTCGTCTGCATGATCAGCTATGATACGCGGGTTTTAGGTCTGGCGCTGATCCTGTCGATCCTCGTTCTGAAAATCGCGCGGATAAAATTCAGCGAAATCCGAACCGTCGTTCTCTTTATCCTGATATTTCTGCTTCTGAACGACCTGACGATTTATCTCTTCGCCCCGGAACAGGGCGTCGAAATCTACGGAACCCGGCGGGAATACTTCCGCTTCACGGCCAACTTTACCGTCACGCGGGAACAGCTCTTTTACCTCTTCAACGTTACGCTGAAATACATAACGATCGTTCCGATCGCGCTCCTGTTTATCGTTACGACCGACCCGAGCGAATTCGCCGGTTCGTTAACCCGCCTGAAACTTTCCTACCGGGTCAGCTACGCCGTCTCGATTACCCTCCGTTATATCGACGACATTCAAACCGATCTGCACAATATTTCACAGGCGCAGCAGGCGCGCGGCACCGACCTGTCGCGGGAAGCGCCGCTTCGAAAACGGATCGCCGGGCTGACCGAGGTCGCGATCCCGCTGATATTCTCGTCGCTGGGGCGGATCGAGCTGATCTCCAACGCGATGGACCTGCGCGGGTTCGGGAAAAAAGAACGGCGGACATGGTACCGCGAACGGCCGATGACCCGGTCCGATTACGCCGTCCTGATCGGCGCCGCGCTGCTGAGCCTGGGCGGAATCGTGATAACCTTCGCGAACGGCGGACGTTTCTTCAACCCCTTTCGATAACATTCCCGTTAGTCCCCGCAAATTATGCTATGATTATAAATACATGAGAGGACAAGAGAATTATGAAAATCAAAGAATCTGCTGAGAATTATCTGGAAGCGATCCTGATTCTGGAAAAGAAGAACGGCTCCGTCCAATCGGTCGATGTCGCGAATTATCTGGGGTTTTCAAAGCCCAGCGTCAGTATCGCGATGAAGAAGTTCCGCGAGAATCATCTCGTCTCCATGGACCATAACAACCTGATCGAACTGCTCCCGGAGGGCCGGAAAATCGCCGAACGCACCTACGAACGGCATACGACGCTGTCCCGGTGCTTCAGGATGCTCGGGGTTGCCGAACCGAACGCAACCGAAGACGCCTGCCGTGTCGAACATGTCATCAGCCAGGAAACGTTCAGCCGCATTAAAGATTTCGTCAGGAAATTCGAGGAATCGGAGGAAAAAAACGAAAGCCAGCCTGGTCCCGGCGTCGCTTCGTAAAAGGGCCGGAAACCGTGTTTTTGGTCTGCGCTTTTTCCGAATCGTCCGGGAACTGCCGATCGATGACAGCCCCTGCGCTTTTGACCTGCGGGGGAAGGTATTTTCCTGTGCGGCAATCGGCGGCGGGTGGATGAAACCCTGTCCCGCGCCGAAATCCGCTATTTTTCCGTCAACGTTTTAACTCCATAAGCCAGGACCAGAACCGGCGCAAAGAACCCCTCTAACGGGATCGCGTTCAGCAGCGGCACTTCAATCAACGGACGCAGCGCAATCAAACCGAACAGCAGCGCGAACAACCCCCAGAACCAGCCGCCGCCGTTTTCGCCGTTCGCGAACTCGACCAGCCCGATCAGGACATACGCGATCGGGAACCATTTCACAAAGTTAAAATTTCCAATCACAACCGAAATATTCAGCATCGGAAGCAGCTGAAACAGTCCGAAAAAAATCAGAATCACCCCGACAAACCGAACAAACCCTTTTTGCATCCTGTCCTCCGACAACAATCGTTATAGACCTTGACATACGCCAACTTCTATAATTGTACCTCATGCAATAACTATGCCGACTAAAGCTGTAAAATTGACCAGCCTGTTAATCGTGGCAACGTTTGAATAGTATAATCAAGGACAATTCCGGTCGGCTCCGATCGGAAAAGCAAGCAAAAGAAGGAAAAGATGAAAATAATCGAAGTAACCGAATATTCCGAAGCGGCTGAGAAAGCGATTCTCCGCCTCCTCCCGCAGCTTTCCGCTTCTGCAAAAAGACCGACGACCGCGGAAATTAAAGACCTGATCCGGGGGGAGGCATCGATTTTACTCATGGCGATCGAGGAAGATCAGGACGGCACGGCAGCCGGGATGCTGACGCTCGCGGTATTCCGGATTCCGACCGGCGTCCGCGCCTGGATTGAAGACGTCGTCGTCGACGAGGATCGCCGCGGACAGGGAGTCGGCGAACAACTGGTTCAGGCCGCGATCGAACGCGCGAGAACCGCGGGCGCGATTACCGTCGACCTGACCTCCCGCCCCTCCCGCGAGGCCGCGAACCGATTGTACCGGCGCTGCGGCTTCGTTCAGCGTGAAACGAATATTTATCGATTCTCGATCGAAAGTTAACGAAAGGCGACTCAATCCCATGACGATTTCCAAAAATATCTTTACCGAGCTGAAATCCCGCGGCATGGTCCACGATGTCATCGAAGGTTTACCGGAAATCCTCGCCGGGCAATCCGTAACGCTGTACAATGGATTCGATCCAACCGCCGACTCGCTGCATGTCGGACACATGGTGCCAATGCTCGCGCTGGCGCGTTGGCAGCGCTGCGGGCATCATGTGATCGCGCTCGCAGGAGGAGGGACCGGAATGATCGGCGACCCCAGCGGAAAATCCGACGAACGGAACCTGCTCGGGCCGGACGAAATTCATCATAACGTCGAAATGATTCAGAAGCAATTAGCCCATTTCCTCGATTTCGACGTTAAGACCAACCCCGCGCGGATCATGAACAACGCAGATTGGCTCAACCAGTTGAACCTGATCGATTTTCTCCGCGATATCGGGAAACATTTTACCGTCAACGCCATGCTCGCGAAGGACGCGGTTAGAAGCCGGATCGATCGTGAAAACGGGATCTCGTTTACCGAATTCAGCTACAGCCTTCTCCAGTCGTATGACTTTTATCACCTGTACAGAAACTACGGCTGCACGGTTCAGGCGGGCGGCTCGGATCAATGGGGGAATATTACCGCCGGCGTTGAGCTGATCCGCCGGAAGCTCGGACAAACCGCCTATGGAATCGTTTACCCGCTGATCAAAAAGAAAGACGGGACGAAATTCGGGAAGACCGCCGGCGGCGCCGTCTGGCTCGATCCGAAACGGACCTCACCGTACAAGTTCTATCAGTTCTGGCTCAACGCCGACGACAGCGACGTCATTGACTTTATCCGTTTCTATACGTTTTTTACACCGGAAAAAATCGCTGAGCTGGAAGATAAAACGGCGAACCGTCCCGAAGAACGCGCAGCGCAGCGGGCCCTGGCGGAAGAGATGACGTACCTGATGCACGGGCAGGAAGCGCTCGACAAGGCGCGTCAGGCGACCTCAGCTCTCTTCGGCGGCGATATCGACGGTCTTTCCGCCGACGATATTCAGGACATCTTCGCCGACGTTCCGTCAAAGACAATCCGCCCGTCCGATCTGACCGGCGCGCCGGTCGACCTCGCGGCCTTCCTGAGCGAAACGAGCGGCTTCCTGAAATCGAAGGGCGAGGCGCGCCGGGCGATCGCCGAAGGCGGAATCTACCTGAATAATCATCGCGCCGACAACGCAGCCGCGGTCGTCACCCGATCGGATTTTATTGAAGGCGCTTTCCTCGTCCTTCGCCGCGGAAAGAAAAACTACTTCCTGGTTCGCCTGAGCCAGGAATAACGCATCCAGCTCACGAAAGAAAAAAGCGGGAAGCTGCCGGTCGGTTTCCTCGGGCCAGAATCTGACCTGAGGAAACCGCCTCGCGCCCGCGCCCCGCTTCTCGATTCCAGGATAAAGAGATTAAATCGTATATTTCCCCAGCCCCACGCCGAAATACCGGTACCCCATCGACGTCAGCAGCTCCGGGTCCCAGAGGTTTCGTCCGTCAAGTACAATTTTCTGCGCCATGAGCTTCGAGACCTTTTTAAAATCGAGTTGCTTAAATTCGTTCCATTCCGTCGCCAGGACCAGTGCGTCCGCGCCCTCGACAACCTGATACGGATTTTCACAGAGCGTCACCTCCGCAGGGACCAGCGACCGCGCCTGCTCCATTGCCTCAGGGTCATAGCTTCGAACGACGGCGCCTTTCCTGACAAGGATCCCGATAATATCCGCCGCCGGACTCTCGCGCATGTCGTCGGTATCCGCCTTAAACGCCAGTCCAAGAACGCCGATCCGCTTCCCTTTTACGTCGCCGAAGATCGTTTCCAGCTTTTCAACGACGCGCATGCGCTGGGTCTGATTGATCCGGATAACGGCCTCGAGAAGCTGCGGCTGGGTTCCGTATTCGCGCGCGATATGCGCGAGCGCTTTTACGTCCTTCGGGAAACAGCTCCCGCCCCAGCCAATCCCGGCGTTCAAAAACTTCGGCCCGATCCGGTTATCCAGCCCCATCCCCCTGGCGACGTCGATCACGTCCGCGCCAACCTTTTCACAGATATTCGCGATCTCGTTAATAAACGATATTTTCGTCGCTAAAAAAGCGTTCGACGCATACTTGATCATCTCAGCCGTCCGGATATCGGTCTTCACGATCGGACAGCGCAGCGGCGCGTACAGCTCTTCAATCACGTCGACCGCGCGCGGATTCTTCGACCCCAGAACGACACGGTCCGGACGCATGAAATCGCCGATCGCCGATCCCTCGCGTAAGAACTCGGGGTTCGAAACCACGCTGAAATCGAATGTCTTTCCGTTCGCGTGATGCTGAAGCATGTCGTCGATCCAATCGCCCGTTCCGACTGGAACCGTCGATTTATCAACGATAATAAACGGGCCCTCGACGACCTCCGCGATCTGCTGTACCGCGGATTCGACGTACGATAAATCCGCTTCGCCGTTTTCGCCGGAAGGCGTCCCGACCGCAATAAAAATTATCTCGACGTCCTTCAGCGCCTCGGCGTAATCCGTCGAAAACGTCAGCCGACCGGCGCGATAAGACCGTTCGACGATCTGGTCAAGCCCGGGCTCATAAATCGGCATCACCCCGGCCCGCAGGTCGGAGATCCGCTTTTCATTGATATCCAGACACGTTACGAAATTTCCCAGATCCGCGAAACACGCGCCGGTAACCAGCCCCACATAACCAGTTCCAATAACAGTAATTTTCTTCATGAATGAATCAATTCCTTTATGCCGTTAGTCGGTTCTGCCCATTTTTTCAAGCCAACCGCGTACCATCGTATACAGCTCCTGCATCTGGGAAACGTATAACTCGTCCCGCAGGTTGACGTCGTCCATCTGCGTCGCGTAATTATCCTCAATCAGCTGTATCCGGGTCTGAAGCACGTCGGCCGTCCGCTTCTGATCGTTGAGGATTTCCTCCTGTCCAAGCTGATAAGACTGCCAGCGCTTCTGATTATCTTCCTTAAACGTTGACCATTCCTGCCGCAGCTTCTCTTCCATCAGTCGTTCCATCTCAACCAGCTCGTTCGTCCGTCGGTCGAAACGATTCGTCACCTCGTCCAGCGTATCCTGCGAACGCTTGACCGATCGCTGCGTATTTTCGATCGATTGCATCTGCGTTTCGAGGCCCGCCGCCTTAACGACAATTTCGTCGAACGCTTTCTTCCATTCCTGCCACGTTTTTTCGAATTCAAGCAGCGTCAGCGACTGTTTCTCCTGGAACGAAATCGACGATTGCTTCCGCTCGCTTTCCGACGAGAGGAGCTCGTTCATGCGCTGTTCAACCTTGCGCAGATTATCGTTCACCAGGTCCACCCGCCCGCGCATCTCGTCGATCCGCTTGCGGTACGCCCCCATTTCGGTATGCACGTCGGTAACGCGCTTCGCGTCCTGCTTCCGGTTTTCTTCGATCGTCTTCTGAAATCGGTTGTACTCTTCCTTATCCAGCGCGGCCGATTCGATCCGCGAATTGACCTCTTCGATCATGCGGTTCAGGCGGAAATATTCCTCGTTCCGCGTCAGCAGCGTCTTGCGGATTTCCTGAAGCGGTTCGATCGACTTCCGCAGCTCGCTGAGCGTCCGATTCGCTGAATCCAGCCCGTTCCGGCGCGCATTATCGATCTCTTTTTCACGTTCCGTATGCGTCTTATCTCGCTCTTCGATCTGTCGGAATGCGTCGATCCGCAGCTGGGAAATCTGATGATCCAGCAGGTCGATCCGATTCTGAATACTCGAAAACCTGGCGACCTCTTCCTGAAGATCCTTGATCTCGCCCTGTAAAAGAGAATGATTCGTATTCAGGTCGGTTATCCGGCTTTCCAGCGCCGTAATCCGACTCTTATCTTTTCGGCGCTCGTTATCGAGCCATTCAAGCCGCTTGATGATCTGCTCCATGTCGACGAAGCCGTCATCAACCGTTCGGTTCCAGGATTGTGCCATAAAAGTCAGTTACTCCCAAAAATATAAAGCAATTATACCGTTATATCCGAAGATTCAGCGACGACTTTTCCAAATTCTCAGCCGCCGACGATCAAAGAGAAATGGTTCCGGATCCCGACGAGAAACGCGTTCAGCAGCTCCGGATAAAGCAGGATCGAAATCAGGAAAGCTCCGCCCCCGTAAAGCGCGAATTTCAATCCGCGGCTCTCCTCGTCAGGCGGCTTCTCGTCGGCCGATTCGCGTTCGTCCGCTCCATCCCCTTGCGTTCCGTCTCCGTTCGCCGCCGGAATGGACCGGCGCAGCCTGGACATGAGCCCATACGCATAACGACATCCGCCAATCGTCAACAGCAAGCTGCCGACCGACGCAAGCCCCCCGATCGTTTCCGATTCCGAAAATGAAAGCGACAAAAACGAAACCTTGAGCGGGAAGGAGGCCAGAAACGGGAACCCGGTTATCGAAAAATAAGCAAGGATCATCATGAAAACCGTCGCCGGGCGATTCGGCCCCGCGCCCACCCCCGCTTCCCGCGCGCGCTCGCCGCTCAGGTAGGATTTATTCGCCATCGCCCAGAATATCCCCGACAGGACGCGGATAAACAGCAGCGAAAAAAAGATGGTCAGCGATTCTGACGTCCTGAATCCCAGCAGCATCAGCGCCACCCCGTTCTCAGCGAGATAAACCGCCGACTGGACGCGCTGAAAAGAACGCTCCGTCAGCGTTTCAATCCCGCCAAGAATCATCATGATCATCCCAAGATTCTTCAATCCGATCAGGAACGTCGCGTTCATCCGCACCCAGATAAACGAATTCATAAAATTGAGCAGGATATACAGTGAAGCGAACTGGAGCAGCGTTACCAAAAAGCCGCTGATAAACGGACAGCTTTCCTCCAGAACCATCCCTATCCAGGAATGCGTCGGGAAAAAGCCGAGCCAAAAGGCCAGCCCCAGAAAAAGGATCAGCGTGACCCGCAGCATCAGCCCCTGATTCGTGGGATTGATATCCACGAGCGTCGCCAGCCACGCGCCAAGCGAAAGCAGGATCATGCCCATCAGCTGCCAGAAGACCAGCCGCAGCAATCCGTCGCCCGTGCCGCGCCGCTCGTTCCAGAGAAGCGGGAACATCATCAGCGTCGCCAGAAAGACCATCATCGCCCCAAAGATAAACGGCTTGACCGCGATAACCGTCACGACCATCGCCGTCGTCGTCAATGCCGCCGGAACGAAAAACCGGCTCGACGGGATCGCGAGCGAAAGCAGAATGCCGATCGCCGCGACTGCGTAGAAAAATGAAAGGATGGGCTGCTGCGACCGTTCGAGCGCCAGCGTTCTTCCGAAAAGATCGACGCTCGACGTGTAGATCAGCGAATTTTCCCCGTATATAATCATGCTGTTGATCGGGACCGACGCCGAAACGCCGATTAAAAAAAAGCAAATCAGCAAGCTCAGCACGGCAATCAGCTTTCGCTTTTCTGCGAAAAAAAACTCCAGCGCACCGAAAATAAACGGGATGTAAATAAAAAGCGTCGGCGCGTTCATTCGCCTCCAATCGATTCGCGCCCGTCCGCTTCGTCCGACGAATCCCTTTCGCCCTCACCCTCCGCGTTCGTCAGGCAATATGATCCCAACAGCGCCAACGCCAGCTCGAAAAAGAGAAGAAAGCCGAAAACAGCCGTCGATTTCTCCAGCGACACATACATCATCAAAAATCCCTGTGTCAGGAAAAGGAGCCCGAAAAAGCGATCGATCAGCCGCGTCCCCAGCCCGAACGTCAGCAGCCCGAACACAAAAATCAGCATCGAGCTCAAGAGCGTCTCCGTAACGATCGGGAGCCAGTTCGCAAATCGCGGAAGATAAACCCAGGCCGCTATGGCGAATATCAGCCCGATCAACGCCCGCATCAGCAGCACGCTCCGCGACATCCGGGCCGGGAAGCGGAACGGACGCGAGAAATTCGGCGCGCCGAGAATAACCGCGCTGATCGTTCCGGTCAGGACCGTAGCGAAAACCAGCTGTGTCGAGAACGAGCGCCGAAAAACCAGACCAACACCCCCAAAAACGATCATATAAGCGATCAGGCGCGGCTGAACCTCCTTTTCCGAATTCAGCAGGAAGACGGCGAATGAGCCGATCAACGTCAGCGCCACGCCTGCCCAGGCTGTCCAATCGAACGCCATCATACCGCCCTCCCCGCCCCTCCAACCAGGATCACGATCAGCAGCAGAATCTCCCAGAGCATCCCGCCCTCCGATTCCAGCGCAGAAACGATCAGCCCGTTCATTCCGGTCAGAACCCGGTAAGCCGGACGAATCAGCGCGCCAAAACCGGAAAAATCAATCAGTCGAATCAGCAGAACCGTCGTCCGTCCCGCGATCTCACGGGCCCAGAGATTCAAATCATGGTAGGCTTCAGACGTTCGGTAGCGATAATAGAGCGCGCCGAAAAGGAAGATTGTCCCGCCCGTCCAAATCATCAGCCGAAAATCGCCGGCCCGCGCCGCGTAACCCCATCCGGTATAAGCGGCGAAAACGCCGGATGCGAAAAGGATCACGTAGGTAAACGGGAAGCCGGTCCGCGTCCACCGGTCGGTCACTCCCGGATCATACGCGCGCGGACGCAGGATCGACAACACGTACCCGATCATAGCGACTGCCTGCGTCAGGACAAGACCCGCGGTAAAGAACGGCCCTCCCGTTTCCATCAGATATGGCCAGCCGGCCGCCGCCGGCGTATACGGCAGTCCGCTGAACAGCAGCAAAAATAGAACCAACAGAACGCGGACCACCCCATAATTCGCGAAATGATGATAAATCGCGATCGCCGCAATCGGATAAACGACGCTGGGGATCAGCGCCGCAGTCGGGCTCCCGCTAAGCGCCCCCGCGAACGGATACACAGCGCAGATCAGCAGGAAAAAGTTCCGCCCGACCTCCGACCGGTTGGCCAGGAGCCACCCGACGCAGCCCGCTATTCCCGCCAGAACCGTAAAAAAGCGCAGCCAGGACGAAACCGCCGGCGGGAATCCGGCCGTCTCGACGCGGAGATAAACCGGAACGACGATGAGAATCCCGATAACCCGTCCGAGCGTCTCTGCCTTCGGCGGCATCCCCGCAATCGAAAGCCCGCTTTGATGCGGCGGAAGAACGCCGCTGCGGATTCCGGCGGCGAGAACCGCGAGGAGAGCCGGTATATACGCCGCCCCGCCCGCCGCCGTCGCCAGCCAGATCATCCGCGTCGTGATCGCGAAGCTGACCGTCAAAAGGAAAACCGCGAAAAATCGCAGCCCGTACAACGCCAGCCGCGCTTCCCGATCTTTCCGCTCGCCGTCCGTGCGGAACTGCCGCGACCCTGTAATCAGGTCATACAGCGTCCAGCAAAAAATAAAATTCCAGATACTTTTCGACGCCGCGCTCAGGAACGCAACCCCAACGATCGCGATCAGCAACAGGAACTGCCCGATTCCCCGATCGACGCTGAACTCGGAAACCAGCGTCACCATCGTCATGAAATAGATCGACGACAGCGTCATAAACAACGCCGCAACCGAGCGGTCAAAAACGAAAACGAGCGGATAGGACCCGACCGTAACCGTCGGAAGCAGCGTTATTTCCTGATCCGGGATCCATGCGGAATAGATCGACCAGCCCCAAACGGCCCCGGCCGAAACCGTCGCAATCAGCCAGGAAAGACCTACATTTTCCCGAAGCCGGTTCTGGACCGGAATAACCAACCCGGTCAACAGTAAAATTCCGCATGGAACCGCTAAAAACATCGTCAATTAAGCGGAAGTCTTCCGCGGGATAAAGCGTCCGCCGCCTTTCCGGCCAAGCCATCGATCCCCGTCCACAATCCGTTCACCACGAAGCAGGACAATTTCCGGCGCGCCGACGATCTCCGCCCCGTCCAGATAGCTGTAATCCGTTCGCGAGCGAGACGACGCGACCGAATAACGGAACGTTTTCGCTCCGTCCCAGATCACCAGATCCGCGTCCGATCCGGGCTGAATGACCCCCTTCTTCGGCGCCAGTCCGAAAATCTTAGCCGCGTTCGCCGACGTCACGGCGACGAACTGGTTCATCGTAATTCTCCCGGCGCGAACGCCATAATTCCAAAGCGCGATCAGCCGTTCGCCGACGCCCGGAAGTCCGTTCGGAATTTTCGTAAAATCGTCGCGTCCTAATTCCTTTCCCGGGCGGGAAAACGGTTCGCCTTCGTAAGAAATCGTCTTCGTCCCGTCGAACATGAACGGACAATGGTCCGTCGCAACCGTTTGAATCGTCCCTTCCTGAATTCCCTTCCAAAGACCGGCGTTGTCCTTCGCCTTCCGAAGCGGCGGCGAAAAGACCCATTTCGCCCCGTCAGGCTTTTTTAATTCATCGTCGGTAAAGAGAAGATACTGCGGGCAGGTTTCGCCATGGACCGGGATACCTTTCGACTGCGCATATTTCAGGACGTCCGGTTCCTCTCCGGCGTTCATATGCACGATATAAACCGGCGCGCCGCCCGCCAGCTCCGACATCGCGCAGACCCGGAACGTCGCTTCCGTCGCCGTCCAGTCCGGCCGCGTTTCAGCGTGATAAATCGGTTCGGTATGCCCCGCCGCCTTCGCTTCCTGGATAAGCCGCTCGATAATGTCCCCGTTTTCAGCATGCACCAGCGCCATCATCCCGTTTTCTTTCGTAACGCGCAGGGCGCGGAAAACGCCCTCGTCGACCGTTCGGAGACGGCCGTTATACGCGGTAAACAGTTTGATTGTCGGAACGCCGTATTCGAGAAGCTTCGGAATCTCCGCCAGCGTCTCTTCGTTATAGCGCGTGTAATTCTGATGCAGACTGTAATCAACCGCGACGATCGGATCGGCCTTCCGTTTAATCGTCAGCATGCTCTCCACCAGCGACGGACAATCATGGTTGGCAAAATCGATCACCGTCGTCGTCCCGCCGAACGCCGCCGCCTTCGTCCCGGTATAGTGATCGTCGCTTGAAACCGTCCCGGGCATCGGCAAATCCAAATGCACATGCGGATCGATTCCGCCAGGGAAAACGTACTTTCCCGCCGCGTCGATCACCTCGGCTTCAGGATGAAGCCGTTCAAAATCACGCCCGATCGCCTCGATAACTTCGCCGTTGATCAGGATTTCCGCGCTGTACGTCTCCGCGGCCGTTACAATCGTACCGTTCTTGATAATCTTTAAGCTCATGGTTTTTTCTCCATATCGTTTATTGAAAAGTTTATATTCGAGATAGCTAAATTCCCCAGCAGGTACATCAGCTCGCCTGACGCAGTTAAAGCGTCCCCCGTGTCCTCGGTTGAAAACGGGAATTCCGTTCCAGGCCCGCTCAACCCGCGCTCCCGGAGCGACTGCCAGAAGACCTTATGCTCCGCCCCGGTAACCGCCAGATCCTGAATCGTTTTCGCTGAGAGAAATTGCCGCCCGTTCGTGTAAATAAAAAGGAACCGCCGCCATCGGCCCGCTGAAATCGGCGTCGAAAGCGTCCGGAGCGCGCCGAGCTGAATCTTATAGTAATACTCGTTCGCGCGCGGATGGTCCCGTTCGTTCTGAAAAAGCTCCGCCCGCGTCGTCAGCTCGACGCCGTTGACCGGCGCGTACCGTTCGATCCGGCCCGCCCGATCCGCGCCGAAATCCGCCGTCTGATAAAACGCGATATAGTCTACGCGTAAAATCTTCGGCGCGGATTTCATCGGAATCCGGTACCAGCCGAATAACCGCGCAATTTCCATGTCGCGCGCCTTCGGCATCAGCGCGACTAAAATCATTGACGACGGTTGAAGCTCCATACCCGAATTATACTCTCGCCCGTTCCCCCGAACAATCATCGTTCCCCGCCCCGCCCTGGCTTCGAAAGTTGATTTTATTGTAAACTTAACCGCGTTCGGATTAAAATCGGAGGCTATACGGAAACGACGCTGGTTGTACTTCTGATAAAATTTTTTCTTTTGATCCTGATCGGGTATATCCTGCGAAAAACGCATACGATTTCTTCCCGACTGGAAAAAGATTTAGGCGCGTTCCTGATGCGCGTGATCCTTCCGTTCAGTATCCTCCGGTCCGTAAATACGACGTTCGACCCGGCCATGTCGCTGAACCTGGTACATGCGGCTCTTTTCGCGGTCGCCTTTTACGCGTTCGCGATCGCCGCGCTGATCCTGATCATGCGCTTCACGAAGCTTCAGGAGACAACGAAAAAAATCTTCGTAACCCTCGGAACGTTTCAAAACGTTGGTTTCCTTGGATTCCCGATCACGGAAGAACTATTCGGCCCGACCGGATTAATTTATACGGTTATTTTCAACCTGGTTTTCCAGTTCTTTTTTCTCGGCTTCGCGCAGACATATATCTCCGGCAAGCGGCAAAACGTCGTCCGGTCGATCCTGACCGATCCGGGGATCGTCGCTTCGTTCCTCGCGATTCCGCTCTTCGTTTCTCCGGTCAAGCTTCCAAACGTGATCGCCGACTGCTTCCAGCTGATGGGGAGCATGATGACGCCGATTTCGCTCCTGATTATCGGCTGCCGGATGACGTCGATTCGCTTCCTGAGTCTCTTTACCGACGGACTCGCCTGGATCCTGACGGCCGTTCGGCTGGCGATCTTCCCGGGGATCGCGGCGCTGGTCCTGAAACCGCTGCGGCTGGATCCGACGCTGACCGCGGTACTGATCATGGTATGCGGCCTGCCCAGCGGCGCGATGAACGTTATCTTAGCGAACGAATATGACTGCGACGTGAACCTGGCGTCGAAAACGGTCGCGCTCTCAACGTTAATCATGCTGGGATCGCTGCCAGTGCTGATGACGCTTGCCCGCTGAGGTCCGTCGGAGAAGCGTAATCCGATAGCTTTTGAAAGGATTCCTCCGCCATAATTCATCGTTGGAAAGAGGCCTTTGGAGACACGATGTCTGAGAAAAAATTTTACCAGTTAACCCCGGCCGAACGACTCGCGATTCTGACGCGGGAGCATGGAATCAGCGACACGGATCAGCGCAGGCTCCGCGGCGAAGCCGGGCTGAGGCTTGATACCGCGAATTTCATGATCGAAAACGTCGTCGGGACCTTTACGCTCCCGTTGGGCGTCGCCCGCGGCTTTCTCGTCAACCAGAAAACTTACGATATCCCGATGGCCATTGAAGAACCGTCGGTCGTCGCCGCCGCTTCGAACGCCGCGAAGCTCGTCGCGAAGAATAACGGCTTCACGGCGCAGGCCGCCGATCCAATCATGATTGGACAAATTCAGCTCGTCGGCGTTCCGGAGCTTCCGCGCGCCGTAAAGACGATCAGCGCGAGCCGGGACGATCTCTTCGATCAGGTACGCGCGCTGAATCCGGTTCTCGTTTCCGCCGGCGGCGGGCCTGTCGGGCTGAAAACGAGAATTTTTGAAGACTCTCCGGTCGGCCCGTTTTTAGTCGTCTATCTTGAGCTGAACGTCGCGGACGCGATGGGCGCGAACGCGATCAACAGCGCGTTGGAAGCCATCGCGCCGAAGCTCGAAGCGCTCAGCGGCGGAGAAGCGCGCCTGCGGATCCTTTCCAATCTTGCAGACCGCCGGATCGCGAGCGCCCGCTGCGTTCTCGATCCGAATACGTTAGCGACCCCGGAATTCAACGGGGAACAGGTTCGGGACCGGATTCTCGACGCGGCCGCGCTCGCGGAAGTCGATCCTTATCGCGCCGTGACGCAGAATAAAGGCATTCTCAACGGAATCGACGCCGTCGTCCTCGCGACGGGGAACGATTGGCGCGCGGTTGAAGCCGGAGCGCATGGCTACGCGGCCCGCAGCGGCGTTTATCAGACGCTTGTGAGATGGCGGAAAAGCGCGTCGGGCGAACTCGTCGGGGAGATCGATTTACCGATCGCGGTCGGAACGGTCGGCGGCGCGACCCGCGTGCATCCGACCGCAGGCGCCGCGCTGAAGCTGATCAACCCGGCGGACTCGCGCGAATTCGCCGGAATCCTCGCCGCCGTCGGCCTGGCGCAAAATCTCGCAGCGCTCCGCGCGCTCGCAACCACCGGCATCCAAAAAGGGCATATGGCGCTTCACGCCCGGCAGGTCGCCATCGCCGCCGGAGCCGTCGGGGACCAGATCGAACGCATCGCTGAAAAAATGCGCGCCGCGGGCAACATATCAATAAAATCCGCCAGGGAGATCCTTTCAACGCTATGAAACTTCTTAAACCTGAACGCCCGGTCGGGGTGATCGGCTATGGGGCGTACGTTCCCCGCTACCGGATCCGCACGGCTGAAATCGCCCGCGTTTGGCATGGCGAAGGGGCTGGGCCCGTCAAGGAAAAATCCGTTCCCGGCCTCGACGAAGACACGATTACCATGTCGATCGAAGCCGGAAGAAACGCGCTTTCCCGCGCGAAAATCGACCCCGCTTCGCTGCGCGCCGTCTGGATCGGCTCAGAGTCGCATCCTTACGCCGTAAAACCCAGCGGAACGATCGTCGCCGAAGCGCTCGGCGCGGGCAATTCGATTTCCGCCGCCGATTTTGAGTTCGCCTGCAAGGCCGGGACCGAAGCCCTGGTCGCGGGAATAGGCTTCGTCGGATCGGGCATGGGCGATTACGTCATGGTTATCGGCATGGATACCGCGCAGGGAAAGCCCGGCGATGTCCTCGAATATACCGCCGCCGCCGGCGGCGCGGCGCTTCCGGCCCGCCACCAGGGTACCCCGCGGTGCTGATACTTGGGGCTGCCGCCGAAAGCTGCGCTGCGATCGAAAGCGCCTATTCGTTCGTCAGCGACACGCCGGACTTCTGGCGCCGACAGACGGCAAAATACCCGGAACACGCGCAGCGCTTCACCGGCGAGCCCGCTTACTTCAATCACATCGAACACGCGCTCCATACGTATTTCGAGGAAACCGGAACGACCGCGAAAGACTATACCTACGTCGTATTTCATCAGCCCAACGCAAAATTCCCTCAGAAAATCGCAAAAGAATCCGGGTTCACGCCTGAGCAGCTGACCCCCGGTCTCCTCTCGCCTGTCATCGGGAATACGTATTCCGGCGCGGTGCTGCTGGGGCTTTGCGCGACGCTCGATATCGCCCGGCCCGGCGATCGGATCCTGGCGGTCAGCTTCGGTTCCGGCGCGGGAGCCGACGCGTTTTCATTGACCGTGACCGAAAAAATCGACGATGTCCGTTCGCTCGCCCCTTCAACACAGGCCTACCTCCAGCGGCGCACTGAAATCGACTATGCGACTTACGCGCGCTACCGTGAAAAAATCGATATGGATGCGTAGGCTCAGCTATGAAAAACGTCAGAGTCCCCGCTTCCGAATCCGTTATAATCGGCGCCGGCCGGATCAGGGTCGGAGAATATTGGGATCGTTCGATCGTCAGCCTTGCTTCCGAGGCCGTTCGCCTGGCGCTCCGTGACGCCGGGAACCCATCCGCCGACGCGATCTATATCGGAAACGCCTACGCCTCGATCCTGTCCCGTCAGGCGAACCTCGGCGCGCTTGTTCCCGAAGCCGCAGCGCATCCGCACCTGGAAAGCACAACCTTCGAAGCAGCCGGCGCGTCCGGCGCGGCCGCGCTCCGGGCCGCTTTCCTCGCCGTCAAATCGGGCTGGATTAAAACCGCCGTCGCCGTCGGCGTCGAAAAAATAACCGACGTCGCCGGCTCGGAAGCCGCCGGCGCCGCCAGCTTGACGCTGAATTACGAATATGAATCCTCACAGGGAATGACCCCCGAAAGTCAGGCCGCCTTAATCGCGCGCCGATATCTCGAAACCTATACGCATTCGCGGGACATCTTCCGGTCGATTGCGCTGCGCGCGCGCGAAAACGCGGCTGGGAATCCGTACGCGCGCTCGCGCGGTTCGCTTCGCCCCGACGCCTACGACCGTCAGGCTATCCCGCTGCCGCCGCTCGGCATGTTCGACCTGGCGCAGCTGGGCGACGGCGCCGCCGCGGTCGTCGTTACGCGCGAGGACTGCGTTCCAGCGAACCTTTCCGCCGCGCCGATCCGGATCCTGGCGTCCGCGAACGCCGCGGCCCAGCTCTCGATCCACGACCGTCCCCAAATACTGACGTATACCGCCGCGGCGCAATCCGCTGAACGCGCGCTGAATCAGGCCCATATCCGATTAAAGAAAATCGACGCGTTCGAGCTTGACGATAAAACCGCGATCGACCTGATCCTTTCGCTGGAAGCAATCGGCCTTTCTCATCCAGGGCAGGGTTGGCAGACCAACCGGATCCCGCTGAACCATGGCGGCGGGAATTCGGGCCGCGGCTATCCGACCGGAGCAGCCGGAATTTATCAGATTATCGAAGCGATCGACTGGCTCCGAACGCAGGGCCCTGCGAAAACCGTCTTTGTCCAGGCGCTCGGCGGACGGGCCGCGACCGCCATATCGCATGTCTTAGCGTCATGAAAAAGCTTTCAAAACCTATCAGGATAGCTTCTGACGCGGAAACTTGCCTATAATCCAAACCGTTGAATCAAAAAAGAGGTTCGGCTTCGTCCGGCAAAACGGACGGAGCGGACCATAACGAACGGGAGACTTGCGAAACGGTATGGAAAATCCTCGCCATTGGCGGCTAAAAAAACAACGATACGCGCTGATTGGAGAAGAATGCCCGCATTGTGCCGGAAAAATTTTTCCGCCGCGGGACGTATGCCCGCATTGCGGACAGGAAGCCAAAACCGCGTATCAGTTCAGCGGAAAAGGCGAAGTTTATTCCTATACGAAGTTAACCGAAGGACCTGCCGGCTATCGTCAGAACGCTCCGTATTTCGTCGCTCTGATCAAGCTCCAGGAAGGTCCGATTATCACGGCTCAGCTGACCGACGTGGGCGACGAAGAAATCAAGATCGGCACCCCGGTCGAGATGGTAACGCGGAGGCTTCGGGACGACGGAGACCGTCATGGAGCGATTCTTTACGGATATAAATTCCGCCCCATCCTTCAGGAAGTTCCCGCGGCGGAGAGAACCGCAGGCTGATTTTATTATTTTTCGGGCGACTGGACGCGAATGCGGAATGAATAAGTTGAATTTACCCTGTACGAAATCTTTTCGCTTTGGGTCCGGGCGCTGAATCCATGAGGAACCCTTCGCCCGCCCCAGCTCAGCCGAAATCTTTCACAGAGATTTTCAGCGAGATCGTTGAATCACTTTTCACCGCCTTCCTGTTAATCCTGAGCTTTTCGGTTTACCGCGCAGCGCGCGGCGTTCCGCTCAGCCGGCTTTCCAGCGAAATCGTAGCCGGTTATCCAAAGTTTTTTCTTTTCTTCTTCGCGTCCGCGGCCGCGCTGTATATCCTGTTTATTTTCCTGCTGCGCCGGCGCGGTTGGCTTGACCTTCTGACCGCTGCGTTGTCGGTATTCGTCCTGATTGGCTGGATCGCGTTTTCGGTCAAAACGGATTACGCTGATGAAGCCCGGCTGATAGCCTGGATCGGCGCCGCTTACCTCTGTCATTATTTATTTAACGTCCGCGGCATGGGTTCGAAATCCGACCTGAGCGCCCGCTCCGCCGGAGTCCTGCTGACCGCCGCGGGTGCGCTGACGTTCTGCCTGACGGCCGCGACCGGAATCGTTCGTCATCGTATCTTCCTGACATCCGACTTTGATCTGGGCATCTTTGACCAGATGTTTTACCTGATGTCGCGCGGAGGCGCACCAATCACGACCTCAGTCGGCTACGCGATGAATCACATGCTGGAGATTCATTTTTCGCCGATTTTCTATCTCCTCGTCCCGGTTTATAAGCTGCGCTCCAGTCCGGAAACGCTCCTCTTCCTTCAGAGCCTTTTCGCGACGCTGGCGGCCGTCCCGCTCTATCGTCTCGCCCGGGCCCATCACCTCGATCGGAAAACTTCGCTGCTCCTGGCCGCCCTGTTCCTCCTTCAACCGGGATACTTCGGCGGACAGCTGAAAGATTTTCATGAGATCAAGCTGCTTCCCTTTTTTTTCCTGAGCTTCGTTTATTTTTTCGAACGGAACGAAGACAGCGAGCGGTTTTTCGACGTCCCGACCACGGTTTTCCTGATCCTGACGCTCTCGGTCAAAGAAGACGCCGCGATCTACGTCATCGCGTACGCGCTGACCGCGCTTTTCCGCTCCGTTTCAGCGAGAAAGAAAGCGATCGTTGTGATCCTGATCGCCGGACTTGTATTCGTCGGAATCACGGGTTTCATCCTCGGCGACGAATCTGATTTCACATACCGCTATCGAAGCCTGCTTCCGGCCTGGGAAACCGGATCGATCAGCGACCTGGCGAAGGTCCTGATAACGTCGCCGTTCGCAATCCTGACCCGCATCTTCACGCCCGAAAAGCTCAAGCTGTATTCGTTCCTGCTCCTGCCGCTCGCGTTGCTGCCGCTTTTCGGGGCGCGCCGCTTGAAGAACCTGAGCCTGCTGCTCCCGTTTATTGCGTTCAACCTGCTCCAGGATCTCGAATGGCAGGCGATCGACAGCCAATACTTCATGGGTCCGGTCAGCTGTTTCCTGATCCTTGCGATTACCGAGCTTGAAGCGATCCGAACGCCTTCCAGACGCTTCGCGCTGAGCGCTTTCATGCTGCTCGCGACTGTCCTGTTCGTCCTGTCAGCTCACCTGCCCAAAGTGGATTATTTTCATAAATACTGCGCCGAAGGGACCGTGTACGGCGAGCTCGAAAAAGAACTGTCGGCGGTTCCCGCGGAGCTCAGCGCCTCCGGCGCGAGCCATTTCTATTCGCACCTGTCCCGCAGGGCTGAAATATACCCAACCGCGTTCATGTACGAAACGGACGTGATCGCGATCGATTTGCGCGATTCGAAGGTCCCGGGGCTGTATGAAAACGTCCTCCGCTGGATCCGAAGCGATCCGGCCTATGGGGTCCGTTCTTATCGCCGCGACTACTGGGTCATCCTTGAAAAGGGTCTGGAATCCGACGAAACGCAGGTCGTCATCGACGAGATGGAATACCTGACGCAATAAAGCGTTTTGCCCACTTTTTGCCCATTTACGGTTCCGCTTTTTGCGATAAACTATCGTTACGCAGTTAAAGCGTTATACAACTCTATATTCTGTATATAGGCCGTATCGGCCTGCATGTCTTTCGTGCCCACCTGTGATTCACGATTTACACAAGGAACCGCTCATGAAACTTAACCGTCTCCTTTCAGCCGCCGGGTTCGCCCTGTTTCTATGGATCCGGACTGCCGCGCCGGAAGCCGCCGCGCAGGATTTACAGGCGACCGTCGACGCACTGCAATTGTCAATCCAGATCATGCAGCTGCAATCAACGATCGACGCGTTAAACGGGGCAAACCCATCGCCGGAACAGCCCCAGCCGACAGCGACCTTATCGCCAGAGCAGGTCAGCGGGGGGATGATGAACTGGGCGTCGCAGGACTCCGCGCTTTACTCAACCGCCACTCCGTTCAACGCTCAAAATATGATCTCGATGCAGAATTTTCCATCGATGGTTCGGCCGCTTATTCCGGACGATACGCCGCCGGTCTGGAAACCCCCGTCGACAACACGGCGCGTTGAAATTACCGTCGGAACTTATGGTCAATATCCGAACATCGCGGAAGCGCTGAAAAATATTCCGAAGAAGGCCGGCGAAGTCATGATCTTCCTGACGAGCGACACGCAAGAACCGCCGGACGGATTCGGGATCCCGATCGATCGGGGAATCGCCTACGTCCAGATTCATTCTTCCGACGGCGGCGTCAAAAATGTCCGGCCCTCCGGACGCTCCTTCTGGTTCTTCTGCAACGGGATTCCGCTCGTGATCGGGCCTGAGGTTGTCTTCACCGAAAAAAGTATGGTCATGGGCGGATCGATTACGTACGATCGTCATAATGTTCATGCCAATAACAGCACGATTATCGTAAACGGGAAGGCCTGGTGGATCTACGGCGGCGGACAATCCGGGCAAAAGGGGCACAGCTCGAGCGTGGATAACGTCTTTATCATTATCAACGGCTGGGTCGACCGGGTATACGCGGGAGGCCGCGCGATTTACGGCGAAACGATCGTCAATAATGCGCTCGTCGTCGTCAACGGCACGGCTGAAGAAATTTATTGCAGCGGGTATACGGAAAACCCGGCCGCGAAAACGACGGTCGGACGGGCGAAAATGATGATTTACGGATGGTACAGCGTTTTCGGCCTGGGCCGAGGCGCGGGCGAAATTTACCTGATGGACCCGACCGGCTGCTACTGAGCCCTGAACGCCAAATGAACCGGAATTCTTACACGCATGGCTCACGCTTCAGCCCGCCGGATAACGGGATCGAGTTCGCCGAAATCAACGTCCAG
>CALIHP010000077.1 GCA_938020565.1 uncultured Anaerolineaceae bacterium
AGTCGGGGGCGTTCGGGTCGAATATCTTCGGGCATATCCGCGAGCGGTTCGAACGCGAGGCGAAGGCGCTGGCGAAGCTGCGTCATCCGAATATTGTCCGCGTTCATGACTACGGGGAACACGAGGGCTCGCCGTATCTGGTCATGGATTATCTCGAAGGGGTGACGCTGAAGGAAGTGAAGAAGCCGCTGAAGGTGGAGACGGCGGTGCGGCTGATCCGGCCGATCGCCGACGCGCTCGATTATGTGCACCGGCAGGGCCTGCTGCATCGCGACGTGAAGCCGTCGAATATCATGATCACGCCGAGCCAGGAGGTCATCCTGACGGATTTCGGGATCGTGAAATGGATCGAGGATCAGGACGATTTCAATACGCTGACGGCGACAGGGGTCGGGATCGGGACGCCGGAGTACATGGCGCCGGAGCAGGGGTTAGGCAAGCGGATCGACGGCCGGGCCGATATTTATTCGCTGGCGGTCGTATTTTACGAGCTGATTACCGGACGGAAACCGTTCCAGGGCGAAACGCCGTTGGAAGTCCTGACGAAGCAGGCGACGGAACCGTTCCCGGACCCGCGCGAGTTCGTTCCCGATCTCCCCGGGTCCGTCAGGAAATTCTTCGATCTGGCGCTGGCGAAGAAGCCGGACGACCGCTACGGCTCGATGAAAGATTTTTTGCGCGATCTGGACGGGCTGCGCTTGCAGGCGCTGACCGCCGCCGCGCGAAAAGCCCAATCGGGAGAAACGACCGGGATTCAGACGGTCCCGAAGGCGGAAGCCGGGACGGAAAGCTCGGTCCGCTTTGGCAAAACGGATATTCGGAAGATTCGCGCCGGCGTCGCAAAAGCGGAGCCGGCGACTGGCAGTCGGGAAATCCGATCGGAAGCGAAAGCCCTGCCGATTGCGCAGGCCGTAGGGACGAGCGGGGCCCATCAGGCGCCTCAGGAGAACTCCGGGATGCAGCGCGCCGGTCAGGCAGCTCTCAGGCTGATGGCCGTGTTAGCGGGTCTGGGGATCCTGTCCGTGCTTTTTGGCCTGTTGATGGGTCGGCCGGAGCCCTCCGTATTTGAGGCGAGTACGGCCGCGCCGGCGGAGACGGCGGAAGCGCAAAGCCGTCAGACCGAAATGGCGGGATCCAGATCGATGACCGAAACGCTGGGCGCAGAAGCCGCCGCTGTTGAAGCGGATCGCGCCGCGCAGCAGGCGACCGCGGAAGCGCTATGGCAGCAGGTGGAGAAGTTGGCGTCAGTTGCGGCAGCGATGACGGCGACCGCGCAATGGACGGAGGCTGCGGTATCTGGTCCCGAGCCAACGAGCGAGCCGGATTTATCGTTCCCGGGGCTCAAAGTCGGCGATATCGTCCAGTTTGGGCGCTATGAACAGGATAACGATCTGGAAAACGGGCCGGAACCGATCGAATGGCGGGTGCTGGAAATTAAGGATCAGGCCGCGCTGCTGCTGAGCCGGTCGATCCTCGATCTGAAAAATTATCATTATCGGGACTCACAGACATCCTGGATGAGCTGCACCTTGCGGAAATGGCTGAATGAAGATTTTGCGGAAGCTGCGTTTATGCCGGCTGAGGCGGAGAGAATTAAAATATATAATTCATTTGATAGAAGGTGTGACAAAGGATATGTTCCCAACAAAGTCTTTGCTTTGACGATGGAGGAGGTTCAGGCTTACATTCCGGAAAAACAGGACCGGATCGCGCCCGTCTCCGATTACGTTCGCGGCCTGCCCGGGTACAACGCTCAAAGCGGGAACTGGTGGCTTCGCAATTATGCTTATGCTTGGAACGGGAGAGAAAATAAGTCGCGCGTCATCACGATTGATCCGCGCGGCG
>CALIHP010000078.1 GCA_938020565.1 uncultured Anaerolineaceae bacterium
ACTGCCGGACGACCGGAACCGCTGATCATCTGGGATGTTTGGCAAAAATCATATCACAGGAAATCCTATTTACAGAGATTCTTTCACACACTCAGATAGACTTCAAACAGATGGTCTTTTATTTCGGACCAATCCTTCTTTTTTGAAAAACAATCGTGATTATCTTTCGACATTCGGCGGTCCTGGTGTATTCTAAAAAAAATGGTTTATATCAATCGGTTACACTTCCCGTCGAAATCTTCACTTTGAGATTTCGACGGGAAAATCATTAAAATATTTTTAGGAAATTATTATTTATTTGGCATCCCTAACAAATTCAGTCGTAATCATCAAATACAAAAATGTGTCGCTTTTTATAACACGACCGATAAAGTCAATCTCATCGCCTTTCTTTAAGTTCAGCAATTGATCGTAAGGATATCCTTCGACCTGAGAAATCGCGAAGAAGGTCGAATCCACTAAGTCGAGTTGTATCGAACCATTGGATTCTACATCAGTAATTTTTCCCACGACCCGATATTCTTGACCTACCATATTCTGTAAATATGATTCCTTCTGAAAATCAGTTAAATCTGATATTTTCTTATACTCAGCCCCAAGCAACGGATAGTTTCCTGTTTCACCTGCTTGTTGCACAGGAGCGATTTGCGACGGGGCGTCGGCAGCAGCCTTCGGGGTAAGGGCCGCGATCTGGGCTTTCAGCGTTTCGATTTCGGCGATTAGCGTATCGATTTGAGCTTGAAGCGATTCGAGGGTTATCGGCTCCTGTGCGAGGACGGGGGTAAGGACGGCGCAAAGCGCAACGATCAGAAGGACAACTACGGTTATTTTTTTATTCATCAGGTTTTCCTTTCGATTTTTTCAAACGCTTTCGGGCGTTTTTTCTTTTCGGTACGGCTATACTTAGGTTAAGGATTCGGTCGGATTCCGGATTTTTCGGGAATATGGCGGCCTTTTCCGATGTCATACTGGTCAGCAGGGCGCGGGGTCGGCGGTTTGGGTTTCGGGGGCGGGCTTGGTTTCATCTATGGGGGTCCTTTCATGAATCAGGAGAGCGTTTTATCGGACGGCGAAGGTTTAGCCGGGCTGCGCGAGGCGTTAGGGATCGCGCGAGCGGACGAGACGGAAACAAAGCGAACGGCGGATTTATATCGCGATTTAGCGTTACGATTTTTAGGTTATTCCTCCATTTCAGTTTCGATTGGGGCGATTATTTCGTTAAATCGTCCGCTTCCACCAGATTTATCAAAGTTTCATTCGATCTGCTTCGCGGCTTTTATCATCTTTTTCCTCATCAGCGCGGTTCTTTTTATTTTGGCGTCTGCCCCAAGAGGCTGGCATAAGTCGCACCGGACGGATTACGACGAATTAGTCGCGGACTACTGGGATTTCGAGGATCAGCGAATCGCGCAGGAAATCGTCAATATTTACGACGCAATCGGTCGAAACGAGAAGATTATCGTCTGCCAGCAGCGTCTTTTTATAGCGGGTTTATTTTTCTGGGTTTTGTCGTTGAGCGGTATCGTCGGAGTTCGCCTCCTTTTCTTTCTTTAATTCTTTTGGCTAATCGACGCCTTCGGGCGTTTTTTTAATTCCCTTCGCAGCAGATTCTATTTAGGGAATGAATTGAATACGTATTCCTGCGATTCAGTGAGCGGTCATCAAAGCGTAAGCGACGATCAGGAGGATCCCGATCGCTATCAAAGCGATAAATAAGGCGCTATCATCCCGCAGCGGGAGTTTCGTCTCGCCGTTGACGGGATACTTTGTGATCGGTTTATTGTCGTTGAAGGCAAAGGTGGTCGAGCCGTCAGGGTTCAAGGTAATCAGTAGCCGCTCTTCTTTTTTAGACGCGTAATAAATCAGGTAAATAAAAAACGGAAGAATCCAAAGAAGCAGAAGAATAACAGCTAAAAGGCAGGAAAATGACTTATCTTTTGTCAGCTGAACGGTCGTATCCGTCTGAGACACGACTTTATATCCGCGTTGGGCGTAGTAAGCGATTATTTTCTGGATTTTCCGCTGGTTTTTTAAGGCGGCTGGATCCGGCGCCGGAGGGTAAACCATCATGGGCGGATATGGCTGTGGATAAGGGGCGCAACCCGACGCGTAATACTGAGTCTGCGCGGCTGGCGGAATTGGATAGTTTACGGCATCTGAGGGCGATTGGTAGTAATTATGGATTTGAACCATTTGCGGATTCGCGGTCGGTTGCGCATGAACCAAAGAGGGCGGGAAAGCAGCGCCGCAGTATTGACAGGTAGCATCGTCGTCGTTATTCGGAGCATTACAGCGCGGGCAATTCTTCATATTTTACTTTCCTTAGATTATCGATTCGGGGTTACTTAAAGATTCGGGTCAGGCCGACGGCTTTCCCGAGGATCAATATATCGCGGCCGTCTTCGGCTTTATAGACGATCGGCGGATAGGCGGGGTTTTCGGATATCAGGGTTACGAGGGTATCGGTTTTATAGAAGCGTTTCAGGGTAGCTTCGTCGTCGATCAGGACGGCGGCGATTTCGCCGTTTTGAACGATCGGCTGTTTCCGGATCATGACGACGTCGCCGTCGAGGATTCCGGCGCCGATCATGGAGTCGCCGCAAACGGTCAGGCAGAAATCGGCGCGGATGGTGGTTTCGACCATGATTTCATGTTCCTCGTTGGCGAAGATGGGTTTTCCGGCGGCGATATTCCGGAGCATGGGGAGGCGCTGGATCCGGACGGGTTTAAAAGTTCTGACTTTTTCGTCAATGAAGCTGGAAAGGGTCGGGGTCATTCCCGTTTCTTTCCCAAGCAGCTGATCGATTGTCACCTCGAAATAATCGGCAAGTTTTGATAAGGTATCAGGATCAAGTTTCCTTTTCCCACTTTCATAGCGATTGTACGCTGGCTGTGTTATCCCTAATACGTCTGCCATTTCTGATTGAGTTAATCCTTTGGTCGCTCGAAGCTGCTTTAGCTGTTCCATGATCATATCTCCAACTAATCATAATATGCCACTGCGGAATAATCAATAGCGAAAGCTGCTAAATGCCAGCATGGCATTTTTTTCCTTGATTCGCTTGACTGTATTCCGAAATGGCACCCTTAATATAATACCATTTCGGAATACAGGAGGGAAGATGAAGACAAAGATAACGAAAATAAGAAAGAGCCGAGCGTTGACGGCGGCAGAACTTGCGAAGAAGATAGGCGTAACGCAACCAATAATATCAAGGTACGAGCGTGGGCCTCGAAAAATGACTGTTGAAAATGAAAATGCTCAGCGCTTCTCGACCACATTAGGCTGCACGATCGACGAGTTATTCGAGCGCGAGGAAGGTAAAAGATGAAGGTTCTTGAACAAATGGGCGAATGGTTTTCGGATCGGTGGGGGAGGTTAAAAAAACTCCGCGCGTGTGCGCATAAGGCGTGTACACGAAGGGGGTAGGGGGGAGAGGCGGAAAATACCGCTCTCTTTTTTTTAGATTTTGGCAGACTTAGCGAAAGGCGGCGCGACGAATGGCGATAAAGGACGAGATCGAGGTATCAGTCAGGATTGGCGAGCCGACGAAGGCGGAACTTATCCGGAAGGAGACGAACCGGCTCAAGCGGGTTTTTCGGGACTTGGATAAAAACAAGATGACGACGGTTTTGAGTTTGATCGAATCGGCGGCGTTCATGATTGTTTCGCTTCGCGAGCTGGAAGAGATTATCAACGAGCAAGGATATACGGATACGTATCAAAACGGCGAGAATCAGTACGGGACGAAGCAATCGGAGGCGGTCAAGACGCATTTAGCGATGACAAAGAATTTATCGACGGTCGTTAAGCAGCTTACGGACTTGGTTCCGCCGGAACGGAAGAAGGCCAGCCGGCTTCAAATTCTCCGCGGCGAGGGTTAACGGGGAGAGGTCGCAACGATCACGGTAAAAGGTCCAATTTACGGCGGATTCCGCGCCGCCCAGGGACGCGGGAAACGAAGGGGACCGGACGAATCGATCTTGAGGTTATCGTCAGGTCGGGCGATCAACCGGGAAGTTTTCGGCCGGCAAGGAACGGGACGAGGCTTCGAAATATCCTGTCGTGTCTGTTTCAAATTTCCATGGGATTAAGGAAGTTCCTTAGGACTGATTATAT
>CALIHP010000079.1 GCA_938020565.1 uncultured Anaerolineaceae bacterium
AGGCTCTCAATCTCCCGAAGGTTCAATTTCCCGATTTCTTCCGCGGCGGCGTCGCACAGGTCGATTTTTCGGAAGGCTGCCGCGGCCCCTCTTTTTCTCAGGCTCTCAATCTCCCGAAGGTTCAATTTCCCGATTTCTTCCGCGGCGGCGTCGCACAGGTCGATTTTTCGGAAGGCTGCCGCGGCCCCTCTTTTTCTCAGGCTCTCAATCTCCCGAAGGTTCAATTTCCCGATTTCTTCCGCGGCGGCGTCGCTCAGGTCGATTTTTCGGAAGGGTGGCGCGGAGGCGTCGCGCGCAGCTTAGGTTTCATCGATCCAGCCGAACGATTTGGTCACGGCTTTGCGCCATTTCATGCAAAGGTCAAGGCGCTTTGATGCGGCGATATCCGGTTCCCAGACGCGGTCGATTTCATTGAATCGGGCCAGCTCTCCGGTCGTGCGCCAGATTCCGGCGGAGAGGCCGGCTCCGAAGGCCGCGCCGAGCGCGGTCGACTCACGGTTTTTCGGACGGACGATCGGAACGTCCAGGATGTCCGCCTGAAACTGCATCAGGAGTTCGTTGACGGTCATTCCGCCGTCGACTTTTAACGAGGTCAGGTTGACGCCCGAATCCTTGCGCATGGCTTCGACGACTTCCATGACCTGAAACGCGGTCGATTCCAGGATAGCTCGCGCGATATGGCCGCGGTTCGTGAATCGGGTCAGCCCGGCGAAGACGCCGCGTGCGTCCGAACGCCAGTATGGCGCGAAGAGACCGGAAAAAGCGGGGACGATATAGACGTCGCCGTTATCTTCGACCGAGCGCGCCAGGGATTCGATTTCTTCAGACCGCTGGATCAGGCCGAGGTTATCCCTGAGCCATTGGACGAGCGCGCCGGTCATCGCGATCGAGCCCTCAAGCGCGTAAATTGGCGGCTGCCCGTCGAGCTGATATCCAACGGTTGTAATCAGGCCGTTTTCGGAACGGATCGCGGTTGAACCGGTATTCATCAGCAGGAAACAGCCGGTTCCGTACGTGTTTTTTCCCTCGCCGGGACGGAAACAGTTCTGGCCGAAGAGCGCGGCATGCTGATCCCCGAAGACGGCGCGGATCGGGATTTCATGCCCGTCGAGCTTTGCCGTTCCGAAGAAGGAGGCCGAAGGCCGGATCTCCGGAAGAACCGCGCGCGGAATGTCCAGTTCCGCGAGAATCTCGTCGTCCCAGTCGAGCGTCTCAAGATTCATCATCATCGTCCGCGAAGCGTTGGTGACGTCGGTCAGGTGGTTCCCGCCATCGACGCCGCCGGTCAGGTTCCAGATCAGCCAGCTGTCGATCGTTCCGAAGAGGAGGCGTCCGGCCCGGGCTTCATCGATCAGTCCTTCAACCTCGTCGAAAAGCCAGCGCAGCTTGATCGCGGAAAAATAGACCGAGATCGGAAGTCCGGTCCGGGCGCGGAACCGATCGATTCCGCCGATCCGCCGCGACAGCTGGTCGCAGAGCTTTCCGGTGCGCGTGTCCTGCCAGACGATCGCGTTCAGGTAGGGTTTTCCGGTTTCCCGGTTCCAGACGACCGTCGTTTCGCGCTGGTTCGTGATTCCGATCGCGGCGATGTCGTTTAAGGTCCGTCCGCTGTCGGCGATCGCCGCGGCGAGCGTTTCGCGGACTTTCGCTGAAATTTCGAGCGGATCATGCTCGACCCAGCCCGGCCTCGGAAAAATCTGTTCATGCGGCAGCTGGCGATTGGCGAGGATTTCTGCGTCCCGGTTGAAAATCATGGCGCGGGTGCTGGTCGTTCCCTGATCGATCGCGGCGATAAGCTGATTCATCGTTGTCTCTCCTCCTTTGGCGGTTCGGCGGTTTTCCGACGGGTTCTTCTGGCTTCTTTTATTATAGGGCGTTTGGCGGGCTTTTACGGTGTATTCCCTGTATAATTTGGAGAAGAAAAACCGGATGAGCCAACGAAATGAGATGATGAAGCATGCTGCCCTTTTTTAAAATCGCGATTGGAACCTGGGCCTGGGGGAATCGCCTGATCTGGGATTATGGGATCGATTTTGAAGAAAAGGACCTGGAATCGCTGGTCAAGACGGCGATTTCCGACGGGAGCCGTTATTTCTTTACGAGCGAGAGCTTTTCGGACGGATTTGGGGAAGCGCTGTTGGGGAGGCTGACCGCGCCGTACGGGAACGCGTTTCTGGCGACGAAGTATGTCCCGCGGGTCTGGCGTTTCGGGCGGAAGGAATTTGACGCTGCGCTGCGCCGGTCGTTAGCGCGGCTGGGGCGGGATTCGATTGATCTTTACCTGCTGGAGCGTCCGACAGGCTGGATGGGGCTGGACCTGATGGCGGAATGCGCCGCGGAGGGGGTCGAGGCGGGGAGGATTCGGAACGTAGGCGCTGCGAATTTCCGGGTGGAGGACCTTGAACCGTTCCGGGAGCGCCTGGCGCAGTATGGCGTTCCGCTGACGGCGGTTGCGGGGGAGTATAACCTGCTGAACCGGGAGGCGGAACGGAATGGCGCGCTGGCGTATTGCAGGGCGCAGAATATTCCCTTCCTGGCGGAGAGTCCGCTGGCGATGGGTCTGCTGACCGGGAAATATATCTACGACGCGCCGGCGAACGGGGTCAGGCGGAGCCTGGCGGAACGGTTCCGTTTTGACCGGCTTGACCTGCTGATTCATCTTCTGAACGCGATCGGTTCGGAGTATCAGGGGATGGACTGCGGTCAGGTGGCGTTAAACTGGATCTCCGCGAAGGGGGCGATTCCGGTCGCGGGCGCGAAAACCTCCGCGCAGGAGGAGCATAACCGATTGTCGTTCGGGTTTACGCTGAGCGAGGACCAGATCGAGCATATTCAGGAATTCGCGCCGTGACGGGTGGGGCTGAGCCTGGACCATGGCGCAGGTTTTTCCCGGTCCCCCCTTGACAAAACCGAAAAGCGGCATACAATAAAATGAATTAGATATATGTAAACCGATGAGGAAGAAGAGTATTTGACGTAAAAGCGTCTTACAGAGAGCTCCGGGGGGTGGAAACGGGGCAGGCGAAAGTCAATGAATGGTCTTCCGAGGGCAGGCTGAACCGCTTAGAGGCGCAGTAGGTCTTGACGGGAATCCGATCCGTTACCAAGCCGGACACGCATGATAGTGCGTGAAGCGAGTGGGCGTGAAAACGTCAATTTGGGTGGTATCGCAGGAGTCGGCTCTTGTCCCATAGGGGGCAGGGGCTTTTTGATTAAGCGAGCGAGCCGACCGAGAGACGCTGATCCCCGCTGAATCGCCGCGGCGCTAAGCCGCCTGACAGACCTTTATGGAGGATAATGATGAAACGTTTCGTTGGAATTATGGTTGGTTTGGTCGTTTTAGCGTCGTTCTTTTTCGCTGGATCGCTGGTCAGCGCGCAGGACGAAGACACCGCCGCCGCGGCGGTCGCGGAAGCGAATTTCGTTAAAATCGGGATTCTTCAGTTCGCGCCGCACGCGAGTCTGGATAACTGCTATGAGGGGATTATCGAGGGCTTGAAAAATACCGGCTTTATCGACGGTATTTCCGCGACGATAGAATTTGTCAACGGGATGGGCGAGATCGAGACGAATAACCTCGCCGCCGCGGGCTTCGTCTCGAAGAATTATGACATGATTATCGCGATCGCGACGCCCTCCGCCGTCGCCGCCTACGCCGCCGCCCGTGACGCGCAGATTCCGGTCGTTTTTTCCGCGGTTTCCGATCCGGTCAGCGCCGGGCTGGTCCGCTCTCTCGATTTCCCGGATACCGGCGCGACGGGGACGACGGACACGCTCAATTTCGACGGGCAGCTGAAGATGATCCGTGCGTTCCTCCCGGAAGCGAAGACGATCGGCGTTTTATACACGACGAGCGAAGCGAATTCCATTTCGCAGATCGAATCGCTGACCGAGGCGGCGAAGGATTATGATTTCGAGATTAAAACGGTCGGGATTACCGACGCGAGCGAGGTCGCGATGGGCGCGGCGCAGTTAATCGCCGAGAAAATCGACGTCATGAATAACGTTACCGATAATAACGTTGTCAACAATTTCTCTGTCGTGACGAACGCGACGGACCCCGCCGGGATTCCGGTTTTCGGCTCTGAAATCGAGCAGGTCGCCCGCTATGGCTGCGTCGCGTCGGAATCGCTCGACTATGTTGCGCTGGGGATCCTGACCGGGGAGATGGCGGGGGAGATTCTCAAGGGGGAAGATATCATGACGATGCCGGTGCGGGTTGTCAAGGATTCGTTCCCGGTTTACAACTCTGAGATCATGTCGAAGTTTGAGCTTCAGCTTCCCGCCGATTACGCGTCCGCGACTGACGTTGCCGGGGCGCGCTGAGCCGGGCGAGGAATGGGACTTTTATTATCAGGACGGTAAGAATCGAGAGCGGACCCATTGGGTTCGCTCTCCGGTAACGGCGGCGGGCTGATGCGCCGGCGCTGAGATGGAACAGGGAAGCGGAGTCAGATGGGAATAGCGTTCAGTTTGGCGGAAAATGTCCTGCGCGAGGGGCTGGTTTACGCGCTGATGGCGATCGGCGTTTATATCACGTATAAAATTCTTGATTTTCCGGATTTGTCGGTTGACGGGACGTTCCCGCTGGGGGGGTGCCTTGCGGCGGTCCTGATCAACGCCGGCGCTGATCCCTGGCTGACGCTTCTGGCGGCGTTTGCGGCGGGCGCGCTTGCCGGATCGGCGACCGGGCTGCTGCATGTCAAGTTGAAAATTACGAACCTGCTATCCGGGATTCTCGTCATGACGGCGCTTTGGTCGGTGAACCTGATCCTGACGGGCGGGAAGGCGGTCGTCCAGTTTTTCAACCGTCCGACGATTTTCACGACCGGGTTGGGCGCGCTGTTGACCGGGCCGCTTTATAGCCGGAGGAAGCTGATTATTGCGCTGATTCTGGCGGTCGCGCTGAAGCTGATTATCGATCGTTTCCTGACGACACGGATGGGGCTGCTGCTGCGCGCCTGCGGAAATAATCCGCAATTCGTCGTGAATTTAGGGAAGGATCCGGGAACGGTTAAGATTTTAGGGCTGATGATCGGGAACGGCTGCGCCGCGCTGGCGGGCTGCGTCCTGGCACAGATCAGTGAGAACGCGGATATTAACGCCGGGAAAGGGATGGTCGTCATGGCGCTGGCGGCGGTCATTATCGGGACGAGCCTTTTTGAGCGGTTCGGACGGTTTAAGGGAACGACGATGGCGATTTTCGGCGCGATTCTGTATAAAGCCGCGCTGCAGGCGGCGCTGTCGCTGGGGCTGCCGCCGAATTATCTGAAGCTGCTGATGGCGGCGCTGCTGACGTTGGCGCTGATTTCGAAGGAATTCGGGGCGAAGGAACGGTACGTGACCGGGAAAGAGGTGACGAATGAAAACGCTGGCTGAAATCGGGGGATCTGAGGCGCTGATTACGCTGGAGCATATTTATAAGCGCTTCAATCCGCGCTCGGTTAACGAGACGGTTCTCTTCGAGGACTTTAATTTCAGGATTTTCCCGGGCCAGTTCGTTTCGGTCGTCGGGTCGAACGGAAGCGGGAAAACGACGCTGTTGAATCTGATCTGCGGATCGATTCCTGAGGACAGCGGGAATATCCTGATCGAGGGCCGGAATATCAACGGTCAGGCTGAATACAGGCGCGCGGCGCGGATCGGCCGCGTTTTTCAGAATCCGGCGAAGGGGACCTGCGCGGCGCTGAGTATTCTGGAGAACCTGTCGCTCGCCGATCGGAAGGGGAGCGCGTTTAACCTGATGCCTGGGGTGAACCGGCGACGGATCGACGATTATCGCGCGATGCTGGAGCGGCTGGGACTGGGGCTGGAGGATAAGCTGGAGATCCCGGTCGGATCGTTATCCGGCGGCCAGCGGCAGGCGCTGGCGATGCTGATCGCGACGATGACGCCGATCGACCTGCTGGTTCTTGACGAGCATACGGCGGCGCTCGATCCGAAGTCGTCGGATACGGTCATGGAGCTGACGGATCAGGTCGTCCGCGAAAAAGGGCTGACCGCGATTATGGTGACGCATAACCTGCGTTACGCCGTCGATTACGGGAACCGGTTGGTGATGATGCACGAGGGAAAGGCGATTATCGACGCGGCGGACGGGGAGAAGGCGGCGTATTCGATCGACGACCTGCTGAAGGTTTTTACGTCGATTTCGATCGAATGCGGGAATTAGGAATATATCCGTTTTTTTCGTTATTCGTTGGTTGAGTTTTTCAGCAGCCTATCAAAAACGGATAAACGTTCCTTTATGTTTGCCATGACTGACTCGCGCTCGTAAAAAGACGTTTTTGTATACATGCCCCGCTACGCTTTAAGATGCACGAGGAATCCCCGCCTGCCGCTTTCGTCAACGACCTTCATCGCAATACGGGTATATAACGTCAGCTTTTTTCTGAGCTGGCTGCGCGCGTCTCCGAAAAACGGCCGTTCTTCAACCAGCGTCATATTGGCCTTCCCGACGATACTTTCTCCGCTGTCGGCTGAGAATTTCAGTTCGGCATCCTTGTTCCCGGTCTTTCGGATGTGATCGTTCGCGTATTTGATCGCTCTCTGTGTCATGGCGTCAAAGATAACCTCTGTGCGTTCGAAGATTTCTTTCGCCTTCCTGAGGAACCCGATCACGCTTGATTCATCAAAATACTGGAACACGCCGATGGCGGTTATCATCGTGGGCAGCGTTTTGTCGATTTTTTCCGCCCATGCAAAATCAAACATATCGCCCGCGATCAGAATCTCATTTTTGCTTTCCCCGAGGACGCGCCTTCTGGCTGAGATGACTTCCGGCAGGTCCATTTCATAAAACTTGACTTCCTCCGGAGGCGCGAGCCTGAAATACGACGTTTCCAGACCGCAGCCGATATTGACGATATTGCATGTCGGGTGCTGTCCGATAAACTCCCTGATCATTCGATCTGTATTGTAGAACCTGCATGCGCCGGCCATCTGGAAATACTCGCTGGATTTCGACGCGATCGCTTCATACGGGATTTCATTTTTCAGCGAAACGGCTTTTTCATCATAGAAATACTCCGGAAAGCGCTCCGATACATAGATCCTCGCGGTCAGCGGAATGTACAACGTGTCCGCAACTCCTTTAAATTTATCCACCGTTGCTGTTTCCTCCTTAAAAATACTTTTCAGCTCTTCTTGCCCAAAGGGTGATGCATAGCTTCTGCGGCAGCAGCTTGCACAGGATATGTCTCCACCTGACCAACGCCGTATGAATCGACATATCCTTTCCGGCGTCCGCATCCAGGATGGCTTTTTCGACGACGTCTTCCGGCTGCGAGAGTCCCTCGTACTTCATCGGCTTTCCGTTGATCTCTTTCGGGAGCATGCCGGTATCGACCCATCCCGGACATACGGCCGTCACGGTGATTCCCTTGGCTTTCAGCTCGGCGTTAAGCGCGCGTGAATAGCAGCGCAAAAAAGCCTTCTCCGCGCAATATAAATTAATATAGGGAAGGGGCGTGAACGCGCCAATGGACGACATGTTGATGATGTGGCTCCCGCGCGGCATGTACGGTATGCAAATATTTGAAAGTACGATCGGGGCTGTGCAGTTGACCATAACAGATCTGTTCAACTTGTCATCGCTGAAGTCGACGGACGGCATAAAATCCGCCGTGCCGGCGCAGTTGACGAGATACCGGACTTCCGGCTTTTTTTCTTCAACGATTTTCCTGAAGCTTTGAAGCTCGTCATAAGACGACAGATCGACCGCCATGGAAACGGCGCGTTCTCCGAACTCACGCCCAAAACCGCTTAATGCTTCCGCCGTTCTGTCAAGACACCAGACTTCGTCCATATCTTTTTTCAGAAGGCTTCGGACATAGGCTTTTCCCATGCCTCCGGCAGCCCCTGTTACAATTGCTGTTCTCATCATTGTTTCCTGTCGTTGTTTCAGTCGGTCCCATATTTCTTCATGCTTGCGTTCATTACGAGCGATAACAGCCATGACAGAGGCGCGATTTTCGTCAGCACTGCGGTGAACCGCATGAAACCGGACGGATAGCATGTATCCTTTCCTTTTTCAGCGCAGGCGAGCGCTCTGTCCACGACCTCGCGGGGCGTCTGCATCCTGAGGCCCCTTGTTTCTTTTTTATATTGCGATTTATCAAGCGCTGTGTGGTAAAAATTGGTGCTGACGGGTCCCGCGCAGATCGCGCACATGGTGATCCCCTTGCGTTTCAGAATCCGCGCGACCGCCCGGGAAAAGCTCCATACATAGGATTTCGAGGCCGCGTAAACGGCGAACCGGGGCTGCGGCATCAGCGCCGCTCCGGATGACATATGCAGGATTTCGCTGCCCCGCTCCATATACGGAATGCAGATATAGGTCATAGCGGTCAGTCCTTTGCAATTGACATCGATCATAGCGAGCTGCCGCTGCAGATCCAGCTTGTCGAACCATCCGATCAGCCCGAATCCCGCGGAATTTACAAGTATTCTGATATCTGGTCCGGCTTTTCGCAGCTCTGCATCGAGCGCTTCAATTTTCTCATTGATCGCGATGTCCATGCAGAACAGCCTCGTATGGATCGGGATGGATTTCGCGGTATTACGGAGACCCGCGTCATTCAGATCAATAAGCCATATTTCATCGAGACCATATTTCGGTTCGGAAAGAGCGGCTGCAAACGCGCTGCCGATTCCCGAGCCCGCTCCGGTAACAACGGCGATTTTCATACGTTCACCGGAGCGCCTTTTTTCAGCTCCTCCAGAGAGAGCCGTTCCGGATACTTCCCCTCGACCAGAATTCTGGACAACAGCTTGTTATCCAGGATCATGTCGCCGCGGACCAGGTTCCAGTCAGCTTTCTTCCGCGCAATGATCTTAAAGATCACAAAATTCAGGATCGGTCCGATCACGGGCGTACGCATTCCGAATTCCTCGGTGTGACTGAAACGACAGCCGTCTGGGGTGCGTTCTCCTTCAAAAATGATGACCGCGCCCTTTGAGTCCGACATGAACACGTAGCGGAAATGATCCTTATCCGCCTCGCTTTCGATGATGGTCCCGGTCACGTCGTAATCAAGCCCCATAACGATCTCGTAGAAGCGGACTTTACTGCCGACGGCCAGGCTCTTGTCGTAAAGGTTGCATTCCAGATGATACGGACTCCATTTAACGAATTCCTCTTCGAAGTTCTCCGCCCATTTCTCCAGTTTTTCAAATGGCGCAGGAATGTCGATTGTTTCATGTAACGTCACCATATCAGTATCCTCTCTTTCTTATCATTGAAGACTGTTCAAAATATTGATCATAAGATTTTCAAATTCGCTTTTCTTATGATGATCCATACACAGTATGCGGCCGCAATATTCCACAAACCGTTTGCAAAAGATAAGGACATCCGCTCTGCTCACGGCTCTACAAGATTTGATCATCTGCCCGGTGCCGCCCGCCAGAAAGCCGGCTAACGCTTCCGCCTGATCATCCCCTGTTATTTCCGGTACGAGATAAACGACGCATTTTTTCCAGACCTGTATGTACCGATTCGTTACCTGCTCCTGCAAATGCAGGTAGAACATATGGCTTTCCGGGTCGGAGACGTCCGTGGCGCCGCCTTGAACGAACGCGGTCAGGAAAACCTTCAGAAAGTCTTCCATCATGGCCATCGGCTCCTGATCTTTGTTTATCACGGTATCGATCGCCTGGAGATATTTCTTTGCTTTCGTATCCATGACCTGCCGATACAGGTCTTCTTTCGATTTGAAATAATAATAAAGGACGCTCGGGGAGCTGTCTCCGGCCGCGTCCAGAATATCCCGGACAGATGTTTCGTTGTATCCTTTCTCCAAAAACAATCTCGCGGCAGTTTCGATGTATTCGTCCTTGCGTGGATTGTCTTTTCCCATAACGGTCTCCTGTAGAATATCGTTCTGGAGTGATTATAGAATATCATTCTATAAATGTCAATAGCGCGGGCAGTCTCCATCTGATCCTTCGGCATACGGGGCCGCGGTTGTCCTGGACCCTGAGGAAGAATTGTCAGCATGCCCGTGTTTTTTTTGAATGTTTGCATATTGCCAGAACTGCAGACATAGGATAAAATATTTATATAGGGAGATGTTTTCGTGAATACAGAAATCCAGAGGCGGCAATTTATATCACTTAAGAGCCTGAAAGAGGATGGGTATTCTCTTTATAAGATAAATCAGCTTGTTTCAACAGGAAAACTCGGCAGGGTTAACCGCCGTTACTATGAGAACATGGAATATAACGGCGAAATCAATGATTTCTATGCTGTTTCTGCTTATTCCGATGAAAAAGGTATTATCTGCCTTATGAGCGCGGCGGTATATTATGAGCTTACGACAGAGAGGCTGCATCAGATTGACGTTGCGATTCCGCGGAGATCGCGGATTCCAGAGTCGCCTGCCTGGCCGCGGATACAATTCTATCTTTTTTCCGATCAGAGATATAAAGTTGGGATAGAGAAAGTCAATGCTGACGGTAATTCCTTTTATATTTATGATATGGAAAAAACAGTCTGCGATGTTGTTTTTTACCGCAATAAGCTGGGATTTGAACCCGCTGTCGAGGTCATGAAAAATTACATGAATCAGCCGAATCGGGATCTGAACCGTCTGATCCGGTATGCTGAGACGCTCCGTCTTAAAACGACGATGAAACAATTTGTGGACATCTTGATATGAGCAGCGTTGCTTCAGTAAAAGACAGATTGAAAAATTATGCAAAGAATAGCAAACGGATATTTCAGGATGTGCTGACCGTTTATATTCTGGAGCGTGTCCTCTTTCGGATTTCAAAATCCGCGTATGCGAACAGTTTTACGTTGAAAGGTGGTATTCTTCTTTATGGTTTATATTCGGATGACTTTACCCGCGCTACGACCGATATCGATCTTCTCGGCGGAAATATTTCTAATGATAAGGAGAAGCTGAGAAGCGTATTCAGGCAGATCCTTTCCATTGAGACGGATGACCCTATCCGCTTTGATATCCATACACTGGAAGTTGTCAATATTACGGAATTTAAGAAATATCATGGCGTAAAGGTGACAACAATGGCTTATCTCGACAGAACAAGGATCCCCGTCGTCATAGATATCGGCTTCGGTGATATCGTTTATCCCGGTCGGATTCTGATGGACTATCCAACCATTCTTGAAAATGAAGTTCCCCGTCTCTTCGTGTATTCTATCTATTCAATCGTAGCAGAAAAAATTGAGGCGATCGTTTCGCTTGGTCTGGCCAACAGTCGCTATAAAGACTTTTATGATCTTTGCACTCTTTCAGAACGCGAAGATTTTGATGGAGAATTGCTCAGGGAGGCGATCGTCAAAACATTTGAAAACCGTCATACACATTTCGAAGAAATTGCAGCCTTTGCAGATGGCTTTACGGAGAATTATGAAAGGCAGCAGCGTTGGAAAGGATTTCTTCGCAGTAAAAAGGTATCGGATAACCGTTCTTTTTTGGAGATAGTAACAGGTACAAAGCTGTTCCTTCTTCCCGTCATAGACGCTATCAGGCAGAATCTTCCTTTCAAAAATCAGTGGATACATACTGAAAAACAGTGGCGCTGAAAGGATGCCGCCGCTTTGATCTCTTCCCGTTGTATTTGCTTTTACAGCTCACAACAGCGAAGGTCGTTCGGCGTCACCGGCCGTGAAACTATCGCTTTTCCTCGTCTTGCGGTAAAATATAGCCAGGTCATTTGTCCACAAACGCCGAGAAATAGACATGTTCGGCTGTTTTGTGTTGTACAGAAGAAAAGGGATCGGGGGAATCGATTCCGGAAAAACGAAGAAGAGGAGAACATTCATGGCTGGTAAAAAAGTAACGATCGACGCCAACGAAGCCGTATCCTACGTTGCGTATCGGCTGAACGAGGTAATCGCGATCTACCCGATTACGCCGTCGTCGCCGATGGGGGAACATGCGGATGAGTGGGCGGCAAAAGGGATTAAAAATCTTTGGGGAACGGTTCCGAGCATTATGGAGATGCAGGCTGAGGGCGGCGCGGCGGGCGCAGTCCATGGCGCGCTGACGACCGGCGCATTGTCGACGACCTTCACGGCGTCGCAGGGCTTGCTCCTGATGATCCCAAACATGTACAAAATTGCCGGCGAATTGACGGCCGCGGTCTTCCATGTTTCCGCGCGCGCCCTCGCGCCGCACGCGCTGTCGATTTTCGGCGATCATAGCGACGTGATGGCGGCCCGCCAGACCGGATTCGCCATGCTGGCTTCGGCCTCGGTTCAGGAAGCGCAGGATATGGCGATGATCTCGACGGCGGCGTCGCTGAAATCGCGCGTCCCGTTTCTGCATTTCTTCGACGGCTTCCGCACGTCGCATGAGGTCAGCAAGATCGAGCAGCTGACCGAAGACGACATGCGTGCCATGATCGACGATCAGGACGTCATCGCGCACCGCGAACGCGGGCTGAACCCTGAAAAGCCGTCGATTCGCGGCACGGCGCAGAACCCGGACGTTTTCTTCCAGGGGCGCGAAGCCGGCAACAAGTTTTACGACGCGGTCCCGGAAATCGTTCAGAACGCAATGGATCATTTCGCGGAACTGACCGGGCGCACGTATCACCTGTTTGATTATTACGGAGCGAAAGACGCCGAGGAAATTGTTGTGATTATGTGTTCCGGCGTTGAAACCGCCGAAGAGACCGCGAAGTATCTCGTTTCGCAGGGTAAAAAGGTCGGCGTCGTCGCCGTTCGTCTTTACCGCCCGTTCAGCGTCAAGCATTTCGTTTCCGTCCTTCCGGCAACGACGAAGAAAATTTCCGTCATGGACCGGACGAAGGAACCGGGTTCGGCCGGCGAACCGCTGTATCTTGACGTCGTGACCGCGATCAGCGAAGCGTTAGCCGATGGAACCGCGCCGTTTACGGCGATGCCGAAGATTGTCGGCGGCCGTTACGGGATGGGGTCGAAGGATTTCACGCCGGCGATGGTCAAGGGAATTTTCGATAACCTCGAGAAGCCGGTCCCGATGAATCATTTCGCCGTCGGGATTGTCGACGACGTTACCGGTAAGAGCGTTGATTATGATCCGCATTTCCTGCTTCCGGAAGCGCGAACGGTCCGCTGCATGTTCTTCGGGCTGGGCTCGGACGGTACGGTCGGCGCGAACAAGAACTCGATTAAGATCATCGGTGAAGAGACCGATAACTTTGCGCAGGGTTATTTCGAATATGACTCGAAGAAATCCGGCTCGACGACGACGAGTCACCTCCGCTTTGGTCCCGATCCGATCCGGGCGCCGTACCTGATCGTTTCGAACGACGCGAACTTTGTCGCGGTTCATAACTTCACCTTCCTGGAGAAGCTGGATATGACCCGCTTCTGCATGAAAGACGGCGTTTTCCTGCTGAACTCGGTCTTCGGCCCGGACGAGGTCTGGGACCATCTTCCGATCGAGGTCCAGAAGGATATTATTGAAAAGAACTTGCGCTTCTACGTCATCGACGCAACCGCGGTCGCACAGAAGACCGGCATGGGCGGGCGGATCAACACGATCATGCAGACCTGTTTCTTCGCGATTTCCGGCGTTCTTCCGCGCGACGAAGCGATCGCCGAAATTAAGAAGGCGATTAAGAAGACGTACGGAAAGAAGGGCGACGCGGTCGTCAACCAGAACTTCGCCGCCGTCGACCAATCGCTTGAGCATCTGCATCAGGTCGATTATCCGAAGGAAATTACGTCAACGTTCCATCGCCTCCCGGCGGTTCCGGCAGAAGCGCCCGAATTCGTTCAGAAGACGCTCGCTCCGATGATCGCCGCCAAGGGCGATTCTCTCCCGGTTTCGGCGCTCCCGGTCGACGGGACTTTCCCGACCGCGACGACGCAGTGGGAAAAACGCAATATTGCACTGGAAGTTCCGGTCTGGGATCCGGCGGTTTGTATCCAGTGCGGCAAGTGCTCGATTGTCTGTCCTCATGCGGTCATCCGGCAGAAGGTTTACGATCCGAAGCTCCTCGTCGGCGCGCCGTCGACGTTCAAGTCGGTCGACGCCAAGGCGTTTAAGGAATTCCCGGGCACGAAATTTACGCTCCAGGTTGCGGTAGAGGACTGCACGGGCTGCGGCCTCTGCGTCCAGGCCTGTCCGGCGAAAAACAAGGCGGATCCGACGAAGAAGGCCATTAATATGGAGCCGCAGATGCCGCTGCGCGAACCGGAATCCGAAAACTGGAAATTCTTCATGACGATTCCGGATCCGGATCGAACGAAGATCGATCCAAAGACCGTCAAGCTTTCGCAGCAGCTTCGCCCGTTATTTGAATTTTCGGGCGCCTGCGCCGGCTGCGGCGAGACGCCGTACGTTAAACTCCTGACGCAGCTGTTCGGCGACCGCATGGTTGTTGCGAATGCGACCGGCTGTTCCTCGATTTACGGCGGAAACCTGCCGACGACGCCTTACGCGGTCAACGCCAGCGGACAGGGTCCGGTCTGGTCGAACTCGCTCTTCGAGGACAACGCTGAATTCGGGCTGGGGATGCGGCTGACGATCGATAAGCAGAACCAGATGGCGAAGGAATTGCTGGCCGTTTTGAAGGATTCGCTCGGCGACGAGCTCGTCGACGGCCTCCTGAACGCCGATCAGACGACCGAGTCGGGAATTCAGCAGCAGCGCGCCCGTGTCGCTGAACTTAAAAAGAAGCTCGCGAATTCGTCCGACATGAAGGCGGCGAATCTCGTTTCCGTAGCCGACTCGCTCGTCAAGAAGAGCGTCTGGATCCTTGGCGGCGACGGTTGGGCGTATGATATCGGGTACGGCGGTCTGGATCACGTCCTGGCGTCCGGAAAGAACGTTAACGTCCTTGTCCTGGATACCGAAGTCTATTCGAATACCGGCGGTCAGGCGTCGAAATCAACCCCGACCGGGGCGGTCGCGAAATTCGCCGCCAAAGGGAAAGACGTTCCGAAAAAGGATCTCGCTTATATCGCGATGACCTACGGATATATCTATGTCGCGAAGGTCGCGATGGGCGCGAACGATGCGCAGGTGGTTAAAGCGATGCTGGAAGCGGAAGCGTACGACGGTCCGTCGCTCGTTATCGCATATTCGCATTGTATCAATCATGGGATCAACATGCGCAACGGCCTCGAACAGCAGAAGAAAGCCGTTGAGTCGGGGCACTGGCCGCTTTTCCGCTACGACCCGAAGAAAATCGAGGCGGGCGTCAATCCGTTGACGATGGATTCGAAGAAACCGACAATTTCGATCTCGGATTACGCTTATGGCGAGAACAGGTATAAGATGCTGCTCAAGGCGGACGAAGAACGCGCTGAGCGCCTGATGAAGGCCGCCGAAACGGAAGCGGAACGCCGTTGGCTGCTGTATTCGCAGCTGGCAGAGATCAACTATAAAATCGGATCGAAGGATCCGGCCTGAGGCTGATTCCGCGAAAGGGTACCGTTATGAACGAAGGGCGGCGCGACTGCGCCGTCCTTCGTTGTTGGCGTGTGCCGGTCGTCTTTTTTTCAGCGCCGGCGTAGAGGAACGGTTCGGGAATCAGCGCGTTCCGGCGTTCCCGAGCTTCCAGCGGAGCGCGGCTTCCCGCTGTTCGATGAATCGCCGGTAGGTATCTGATTTTTCGAGTAATTCCTCATGCGTTCCGACGCTCTCGATACTCCCGCTGTCCAGGACGAGGATCTGATCCGCGCCGCGGATTGTTTCCAGTTTATGCGCGATGATCAGGACGGTTTTATCGGCCAGCAGCTTCCTCAGCGCCAGAATCAGCTGCTCCTCGTTTTCAGGGTCGACGCTCGACGTCGCTTCGTCGAGAATGACGATCTGACTCGGCTTCAGCATGGCGCGGGCGATGGAAATGCGCTGACGTTCGCCGCCGGAAAGATCGGACCCTCCTTCCTGGAGGACCGTGTCATAACCGTCCGGCAGTTCCATGATGAACTCATGGCACCTCGCTTCCTTCGCGACCGCGACGACTTCTTCGTCGGTCGCGTCCGGCTTCCCGAACTTGATATTGTTCCGGACCGTGTCGTCGAAAAGGTAAACGTCCTGGAAGACGAAGGTGAAATTCGAAAGCAGTTCGTCATATCGATAATCCCTGACGTCGACGCCGCCGATCCGGATTTCGCCGCGGTCGACGTCCCAGAACCGCGCGATCAGGCTGCAAAGCGTTGTTTTTCCGCTTCCGGAGCTGCCGACGATCGCCATCGTCCGCTTCGCCGGAATCGACAGGCTCATATTCCGGAACAGCGGTTTTTCTTCATACGAAAAATCAACGTCTTTGATCTCAATTTTCGCATCACGCATCGCGTTCGTCGTTCCTTCGGGGATAACGGGAAGATTCCGGAGCCGGGTAATCGCTTCGAGGTTCTGGACGGCGATCCCTTTCAGGTTCTGCATGCTTCCGGCCATTTCGAATCCGGCGAAGACGATGAAGCTGGAAACGAGGAGCATGACCGCTTTCGTCGGAGCGATCTCACCGGCGCAATAGCGCAGGATCGCCGTAAGGATGATCGCGCAGCTTCCCAGCCTGAAAATCGTCAGCTGGCTGAAAGCGGCCGGCAGAACGTTTTTTTCTACGTCGAGGAAGCCTTTCCGGCTCTCGGAAATACTCCGGCTCAGTTCCGAAAGCATTTCCTTTCCCTTGCCGAAGGATTTGACGACGCCGATTCCTTTGACGTATTCGAGCGTATCCGCGTTTAAATGGATCTTGAGCGATTGAAGCCGTTTTGTGGATCGATCCGCTTTATTCTGGAAAAGCGCGTTGCTGATCAGCGCGAGCGTCAGCGTGATCAGGATGATCCCGCCGGTGATCCAGTCGAACGGAACCATGAACAGCGCCATCATGACCGTCTGGATTACGCCGACGAACATCATCTCGATAATGACCACGCCGATAGTTTCGAGGTCGCCGATAATCGTCGTCAGTCCGCTGGAGATCTCTCCGAGCCGGTTGGCGTTGAAGAAGCCCATGCTGACCTGTTTCAGCTGGTCGCCGATCTGGAGCCGGTTCTCCGCGCCCATCGTGTAGGACGCAATATATTTATTCCGGTCCGCGAGGTACCCGCAAACGATTTTTCCGACGGCGCTGAGAAGCGCGACGAGGAATACCTCGATAACGTCCCTTGTCGCGATCGGGCGGCGTTCAAAAAGATTTTCAAACAGTTTCAGCAGCAGGAGCATGGTCGCGCCTAACGCGACGCCCTCGAAAAAGCTTTTCAAAACCTCGAAAAGCAGCATCTTCGTAATTCTTGACGATTCTTTTCCGGAGATCCGGTATAGATTTTTTAATAACTCTCTCATTTATTTTGCCTCCGCGGCGCTATAGACGCCCGTGTGCGATTTCCAGAGCTTTGTGTAAGTCCCGCTGCGCTGGAGAAGGTCCTGATGCGTCCCTTCAGCTTCGATTTTCCCGCGGTCCAGAACGATAATTTTATCCGCGTGCATAATTGTGGAAAGCCGGTGCGCAATCATGATCACTGTCCTGGAACGGACCAGGGCGCTGATCGATTTTTGAATCTCGGCTTCGTTGTCCGGGTCGGAATATGCGGTCGCCTCGTCGAGGAGGACGATCGGGCTGCCCTTGAGCAGGGCGCGCGCGATGGTGATCCGCTGCCTTTCGCCGCCGGAGAGGGAGCTCCCCGATTCGCTGACGACCGTGTCGTACCCCTGTGGAAGCGTCATAATGAAATCATGGCAGTTCGCCTCGCGGCAGGCGCGTTCGATTTCTTCGGCGGTCGCGTCCGATTTGGCGAGTCTCATGTTTTCGAGGATGCTCTTCCGGAAGAGGTAGTTCTCCTGCGATACGTAGGTAACGAGCTCCATGTTCTGGTCCAGCGGGATATCCAGGATATTCGCGTCCCCGATCGTGATTTTCCCCCCGGTCGGGTTCCAGTATCCCGCGATCAGCTTCGCGATCGTCGATTTCCCGCCGCCGCTGTAGCCGACGATCGCGGTCAGCTCGCCTTCCTTCGCGCGGAACGAAAGGTTTTCGAGAACGTTTTTCGCGTCTTTGCCCTGCCGGTAGCTGAAGCTGACGTTTTCGAAGACGACGTCGGAAGAGCTGATTTCCTGAGCTTTGCCGCCGCGATCGAGCTCGGGAAGCTGCATGACGCTTCGGATTTCATCAAGGACGACGCGGATATTCGCCATCGTGTCCGCATGGCTCATCGCCTTGATCAGCGGTTTATATGATGCGTAAGCGAGAAGAACGCAGCTGATCAGCGTTCCGACGTCGACGCTTCCCTTCATGTACAGGAAGAGCGACGTCGGCAGCACAAAGAGCAGCGTCGACGGAAGAATCTCCATCGCCGCCGTCATGTAGAAACAGACGCTCAGGTACCAGTCCAGCATACTGTCCCGGTTTTTGTTGACGGCTTCGACGAATTTTCCGTAGGACGAGGCGGATTTATTAAACGCTTTGATGACCTGAATTCCGCGGATATATTCAACGACCGTCGTATTCATATTTTTCGCGGCGCGCTGATATTTCCGCGATCGTTCCTCGTACCCGCCCATCATGAGAGCGGAGAAGAGAAGCCCCAGCGGAAGCGTCGCCAGGTTCGCCAGCCCGATCCGCCAGTCTGAAGCGAAGATGACAACGACCAGTACGATCGGAATCATCACGTTGGCGATGACCTCCGGGATTACGTGCGCAATGGGTTTTTCCAGCTTATCCAGCGTTTCGATCATGAACTGCGTCCATTCGCCGCTGCTTTTTCCTTCGATTTCGCCCATCGACAGCCGGCTCAGTTTTTCAGCCAGCGTTTTCCGCATGTCTTCGATCACGTGGAAAGCGAGGTTATGCGACAGGATCGTTGAGAGCTCATGAAATACGACGCTTCCCAGAAGCCCCAGCAGGATCATTCCGATCGGCCCCCGATAGGCCGCCAGCGTCGTATTGGCGGC
>CALIHP010000080.1 GCA_938020565.1 uncultured Anaerolineaceae bacterium
AAGCCGGGGCGGGTTCAGTTTACCAAAACCCGCCCCGACGTTTTTTCCTCTCCGGCTTCCTCCGCCGGTTCAATCAGACAACGTACGTCGACGCGGACGTCGTCCCGCCCTCGCCGGTCCAGTTCGTATGGAAAAATTCGCCGCGCGGACGGTCGATCCGTTCGTACGAATGCGCGCCGAAATAATCGCGCTGCGCCTGGATCAGGTTCGCCGGGAGCCCGGCGCAGCGGTACCCGTCGTAATATGACAGCGCCGCCGACATCGCCGGCGCAGGGATCCCGTTCATGACCGCCGCCGCGACCGCCCGCCGCCAGCCGGACTGCGCCTTTTCGAGCGCAGCCCTGAAATAATCGTCCAGCATCAGGTTCCGCAGCCCCGGCCGCGCGTCAAACGCGCGCTTGATATCCGCTAAGAAAACCGATCGAATAATGCAGCCGCCCCGCCACATCAGCGCGATATCGCCGAATTTCAGGTCCCAGCCGTACCTCTCGGCGGCGGCGCGCATCAGCGCGTACCCCTGCGCGTACGAAACGATCTTGGACGCGAAAAGCGCGCTCCGTAAATCCTCGATCATCGCGGCTCGATCGCCGTCGAAACCGGCCGCCGGGCCCGCCAGAGCGGCGGACGCGGCGACCCGTTCCTCTTTAACCGCGCTCAGGCAGCGGGCGAAAACCGCCTCGGTAATCAGCGTCAGCGAAATTCCTTCGTCCAGCGCCGAAATCGCCGTCCATTTTCCCGTGCCCTTCTGACCCGCGGCGTCGAGGATAACGTCGATTACCTCTTCGCCCGCTTCGTTCTGATAACCGAGAATCTTACTCGTAATCTCGATCAGGTAGCTATCCAGCTCCGTCCGGTTCCAATCCGCAAAAACCTCGGCCATTTCGCCGTTCGTCATCTTCAGCACGTCGCGCATGACCTGATACACCTCTGAAATCAGCTCCATATCGCCGTACTCGATCCCATTGTGGACCATTTTGACGAAATGCCCCGCGCCCCCGCTCCCGACCCAGTCGCAGCACGGCGCGCCATTCTCAACCCTGGCGCAGATCCCCTGAAAAATCGGTTTCACGAACGGCCAGGCCGCCGGCGACCCGCCGGGCATCATCGATGGGCCATGCAGCGCGCCCTCCTCGCCGCCCGAGACGCCCGTTCCAACGTAAAGAAGACCCTTCGATTCGACGTACTTCGTCCGCCGTTCGGTATCCGGGAAATGCGCGTTGCCCCCGTCGATCAGGATATCCCCAGGCTCGAGAAGCGGAATCAGCTTTTCAATGAAATCGTCGACCGCCGCCCCAGCCTTGACCATCATCATGACCCGCCGCGGCCGTTCCAGCTGATAAACCAGTTCCTCCAGCGAATACGCGCCCCGGATCTGTTTCCCTTTGGCGCGGCCTTCGATAAATTTTGTAACCTTCTCCGTCGTCCGGTTATAAACCGAAACAGTAAAGCCCTTGCTCTCCATGTTGATCACGAGGTTCTCCCCCATGACCGCCAGCCCAATTAAACCGATATCCGACTTTTTCATCATTGCCGTCATTTTCCCTTCTTTTATTTACGCCTTTCGGTCGCCTTTATCGCCTGACGCGCGCGTTTCCCTGATAAATCGCCCAAACCTGATCCTCGTCGAGCGGCTGCGCATAATCGGTCAGGCAGCTCGTCGCCATCGCCCCGGTCGCCCAACCGAACTGGACCCATTTTTCCGGCTCCCAGCCCTGAAGAACGCCGTATAGCAGCCCGCCGACGAATCCGTCGCCGCCGCCGATTCGATCCAGGACCGGAATCAGCCGCGGTTCAACCGTAAACCAGTCGTCCTCGACATGCAGCAGCGCGCCCCAGAGATGCTCGTTCGCGCTGACGACCTCGCGCAGCGTATTCGCGAAAACCCGCGCCCGCGGATAGGCGGCGCGGACCCGCGTGATCATCTCTTTAAACCCCTCGATCTTGTCGCCGATTTCTTTTCCGCCCGCTTCCGGTCCCTGAATCCCCAGCGCCAACTGGAAATCCTCTTCGTTCCCGATCAGGATATCGGCGAGCGACGCGATTTCCTGAAACACGGCGCGGAGCTCCTCGGATCGCCCCTCCCAGAACGAGGCTCGATAATTCAAGTCAAACGAAATCAGCGTCCCGTTCGCCGCCGCACAGCGCGCAGCCGCCAGACAGAATTGACCCGTTTCCGGCGACAGTGCCGCGATCAGCCCTGACAGATGCACAATCGCAGCGCCCTCTCTTTCGAAGATCCGCTCCGTATCAAAATCGCGGATATCCAGCGTCCGCCCGACTTCGCCGGCACGGTCGTTCAGGACCCGCGGCCCGCGCAGTCCGTAACCGCTGTCAGCGATATTAAACTGGTGCCGGTAGCCCCAGGGACCGCCCGGATCAACCTCCGGTCCCTCGTATGAAAGATTGCGCCGCCGAAGCTCTCCTTTGATGAATTCGGCGATCGGGCTGTCCTTCACGAACGCCGTCAGCAGCTTCACGTTCTCGCCCAATGAGGCGGCGATATTCCCAACATTCGATTCCGCGCTCGTCGAATGCATCATGTACAGATTCGACGTATGCACCGGCTGGCGGTCGAGCGGAGTCAGGCGAATGCCCATGCTCGTCGGAATCACCAAACCATACTTATATTTTTCACGCAGCTGTATCATGGAATAACCTCGTATCATAAAAGAATCGTATTTATATCCCCCTCGCCAGGGCGTCCAAAGCAATAGAAGTTCAAGCTACCTTGCTTCGCTGTCGTCGTTCTGTCCTCCCGGAGCCGCATTTTCCCGGCTCCTCAAGCGCTTGAGAGAAAAATCGAGAATCCGGGCCTTCCTTTCCGCCAGGATCGTCTTATAAAAACGCTTTTGTAAATCGCTGATAAACGGCGTCTGGTCAATAATTTCGCTGATCCCGACCATGTCGATTCGCGGGTGAATACGCTTCAGCGCCTCATTGCAGCCGTCATATTGCAGCGAGGAGATAAAGTCGAAATAACGGATTTTCTTCCCATTCAAACGAATAGCCGATACCGGCATGTCGTAAATGCGCTTGTTGAGCTGCGCCTGAACCGTGAGAACTTCCGTCATGATCGTCTCATCAGCCTGCGGATTCAGGCAGCTTCCGCAGTCAAAAACCGGAGCGAGCGTCATCTCGTCAATCCGGACATCATACAGAAATCCCCAATTTCCGTTATGGCGATCCCAATTTCCGATCAGGGCGTCGACGATAAACATATCCCAGAACCGCTCCATCAGGCTAACCTGCTCGATTAATTGCTGTTCCTCAATCGTTTGCAAAATGTCGGGAAGCTCCGTTCCGTATCCCTGCCGCGCCGAATCGATCATCCGGTTTTTCAGGGACGCAAAATCCTGAAGCGTTACGCCTGGCTCCGTAAAGTCCTTGCAGGCTACGACGATCTTTTCCTCGCCTCTAACGACGTACGTTCCGAGAATCGTTTTCTGTACGGGAACGCCGATACGATCATAGATTTGGCAGCCAAGATATTCCGAAAAGCAACTGTTTGTATAGCTCATGTCCCTGTTTTGCTTAGCGTTGGCGGGGAATTTCAGCATGTACAATTCGCCCATGTAAATGACGGAAATCTTGTTGCCGTTCGCGCCGGCATAGGTCTTTTTCCTCTGCTCCAGGTTCGTAAAATCAACGTGTGTCATCAGCTATTCTCTCCGGAGGCCCAAATACTTCTCCCTGAGGTACCAGGCTTGTTCGGGGCTGATGATCTGCTCGACCTCCGCGACGTTAATACTGGATTGCAGGTCGCAGAAGTCGCAGTCCCAATCAAAATATTTCTCGCCTCTTGCGAGCTTCGCCTGACCTTCTTTCATCGCCTCGATCGATTCCTTCAGGAAAGACGGGAGGTCAACCTCAAAACAGGAAAGATCCACGGGGAGCCCGGTCTCGGGATCCATCGAATCGGATGGGTTCATCAGCGTCTCCATTTCACAGTCCATCATACGGTCAGGCCAGAAACTTCTCCCGGCCGCCGGATCGTCATCGCTGACGACGTTCCGCTCCTGGATCCCGGGGCCGCGCCTGATCCGGCCGTACCTCTATACCGGTACTTCCTTATTTACACCCCGGTATACGAAGAGAATCCGCCGTCGATCGGAAGAACGACGCCGGTCACGAAATTCGACGCCGGCGAGATCAGGTAAAGCGTCGCTCCGAGCAGCTCCTCAAATTCGCCGAACCGGCCCATCGGCGTATGCGAAACGATCTGCCGCCCGCGCGGGGTCAGCTCCGTCGTTCCCGGGACGTAAAGAAGGTCGCGATTCTGGTTCCCGACGAAGAACCCGGGCGCGATCGCGTTAACCCGGATCTTCGGCGAGAAATTCATCGCGATATCGACCGCCAGCCACTGGGTAAAATTATTGATCGCCGCTTTCGCCGCCGAATACGCCGGGATCCGCGTCAGCGGCCGGAACGCATTCATGCTCGAAAGATTCAGGATCGTCCCTTCGCCGCTCTCCGCCATCGCCTTGCCGAAGACCTGGCTCGGAAGAATCGTCCCCAGCAGGTTCAAATTCAGCACCCATTGCAGCGCGTCGGCGGGCAGGTCGAAAAAATTTCGCTCTGCGTTCGTCGTCGCCGCCGGTTTATTTCCACCCGCGCCGTTGATCAGTACGTCGACCCGGCCCCATTTTCCCAGAACGCTGGCACAGGCCGCTTCGACGTCGCTCTTTTCCAGCACGTTACAGGCAAGGGCGATCGCTTCCCCGCCATTTTCGTTAATTTCCGCGGCAACACGGTCCGCCGCCTCCTGAAACAGGTCGAGTACCGCGACCTTCGCTCCCAGCTCGCCGCACATTTTCGCCTGCCCGCCGCAGATCACGCCGCCGCCGCCCGTCACGACGACGACTTTCCCTTGAATCTCAAAGCTTGGAATCATCCCTGTTTCTCTCTTTCCCCTGCGCTGATTCTCGCGTTCGTTTCGTCCGTCCGCTAAAAATCGCCCCGTTCGCTTTCGAGCCGAAAGAGCGTTTCGCCCGCGTACGGAACGACCAGAATTCCTTCGTCCTCGCGGCCCATCAGCGATTCGACGTCGATCGTCGCCGGATCGCGGTACCCGAGCGATAACGCCGCGCAGCGTTCTTTCGGGATCGACGTCGCCAGCGTCACCCGGATCCGTTTTTTCTCGACCCCGTTTTCGACCGTCCCCAGCCCGGTTACGTGCGTCGAATGCGCGATGACCCCCCAGGGTTCGTCTTTCCAGCGCTCCCAATCCGACAGGAAATAATCACGGCAGTGATACCCGATCCGATTCAGATAAGCGTCATGCGTCAGCGACACATCCCGAATATGATCGCCATAGATAATCAGCTCGCCGCCGTCTTCGACAACCGGCTCCAGCTTATACATACCCTTTCCAGCCGTCCAAAGCTCGTCGTACAGGAGCGGCATGCAGGCGACGACCAGCCGGTAACGCCGCGGCTTATAGACGACGTTGACCTGCTTCGAAAGCTCAACCGCCGCGCGCCAGGACGAAAACGGGGCGCCGCCGAAAAATCCGTAGACGCCCTCCTTCCGGTTCACCGTGCAAAGATACACCCTTTCCGTCGGGATCCTCTCGACCGCCCGCTCGATCAGGCGCCGCTGCGGCGTATCCGGCTTCCCGATCGTCGCGAAGCAAGTCTGCATCGCCGCCACCCAATGCGTCGCATTCGTCAGGTCCGAGCCGCTGATCCCAGGGAAGAAATACTTCGTCCCCCCGGAATACCCCATGACCTCATGCGGAAAAACCGGACCCAGCACGATCACGCGATCGTACTCCATGACCAGCTTATTGACCTCGATCTTAACGTCGCGATCGATCGTCCCGTGGGTCAACGGGGCCAGCTCCTCCTTCGCGATCGTCCCGATTTCGATAAACGTCTCCGGACGGTCCCACGCATGATTCAGAATGCGCATCTTCGCGTACTTCCCATGCAGCTCGTCCACCGTGACGCCGAGGCTTTTCGCGATCGCCCCGTCGCTCATTGGCTGATGCGTCCCCAGCGCGATCAGGAAGTCCAGCCGCGCCGCTTTCTCGCAGACCAGCTCATAGAAAAACTGATAAAAAATCGGCAGCGGCATCGTCCGCGTATGATCCGGAATCAGGACCAGAATCCGCTTCCCATCGGCCGGATACGCCGCCATGATTTCGGAAAAAATCCGCCGGAGATCCTCCTCGCCAAGGAGTTCCGCCGAATCCGCCGTTCCAAATCCGAATACCTTCCCGTCGGCTCCCATGCTAAACGGCCCCTTTCCGCCGTCCATATCTGAGCCCTGCCTCAGAGCCCATAAATCGCTTTCGGCTGATCATAGCTGAGAAGCTTCGCCAACTCATGCGCATCGTCCAGATCGATAAAGCTGCGGCAAACCATTTTCGCCAGCCAGTTCGCCAGAACGCGCCGGAAAACGTCATGCCGCGCCGGGATCGAAGGAAACGCGCGCGTATCGTCGATAAACCCACTCAGGTTATACAGCCCCGCCGTCTCAACGACCGAATCGAAAAACCGTGTCATCCCGTTCCAGCTGTCGTTGAACCACCACGGCGGACCCAACCGCAGCGCGGGATAATGACCCGCGAGCGGCGCCAGCTCACGTGAATACGTCGACTCGTCGATTGTAAAGAGGACAAGCCTGAAATTCGGATGATTGCCGAATTCGTTCAGGAGCGGGAGGAGATGTTTCGTGAATTCGGTTTCGACCGGAATGTCGCAGCCCTTATCCACGCCAAATCGATCGTAAATAAACTGATTATGGTTGCGAAGGACGCCCGGATGAAGCTGCATGACAAACCCATCCTCGCAGCTCATCGCCGCGAACTCGCAGAGCATATGCGCCGTGAAATCGCGTTCCTTCGAAACGTTGACGTCGCCCGACAGCGCTCGGCGGAAGATCTTATCCATCTCCGCCTTCGGGAGCCGGTCCGTATCGGTCGCGAAAACGCCATGATCAGCGGAAACCGCCCCCATCGATTTAAAAAACGCGCGCCGCTTCCGCAGCGCCTCGATATAGCCGTCGAACGAACGGATCTTAACACCGGAAGCCTCGGATAAACGGGCGATCTCCGAAGGAAAGTCCGGCGAACGAAGCGCAACCATACTGTCCGGACGAAACGTCGGCCGGACCCGCGTCGCCCAGCCGCTCCGGCGAATCTCGTCATGAGCCGATAACGAATCAGCCGCGCCGTCCGTCGTACAAAGCGTCTCGATATTCAGCCGATCCATCAGCGCGCGCGGGCGAAATTCAGGCGAAGTCAGCTTCTCCGACAGCTCGTCATAAAGCCGGTCCGCGTTGTCCGCGTCAGGGATTTCGTCAATCCCGAAAACGACCTTAAATTCATAGCTGAGCCAATTGAACGACGCCGTCCCGCGCAGCAGGTAAAAATTTTCGCAGAACCGTCGCCAGACGACGCGGTGATCCGATTCGCTCCGACCCGGAACGCCGGGACGGAGCCGAATCCCGAAATCCTCGAGCTGCAAACCCTGCGAATAAAAGACCCGGAAAACGTAATGATCCGGGATAATTAACGCCTCCGCCGGATCGCCGAAGCCTGGCCCCGAGTTGGTAAAAAGCGCCGGATCGACATGCCCATGCGGACTGACGATCGGTAAATCGCGGACGCGCGCGTAAATTTCAAGCGCATTTTTCTTTTGCGTCGGATCCGGGTCAAAAAAGCGATCCTCCGGGAAGAGCCATTTTTTACTCATGAAATCTCCTATGCGATACCGCTGAAACGGCGCCGGCGGCCGGTCCGCCGTGCGGCTGCGTTTTTACAGGTAAGGATTATTATACGCAGAAACGCGATAAACGCAAAGGAAAAAACCGATTTTTACAGTCATGAATGACGTTTCTTTCAGAATCACGAAGCAGTCCGGAGGGCCCGAAGTCGAGGAGCCAGAAACTTCGAAACTATTATGAAATTACAAGAAACGATTTCAACAACTGCGGATACCGGACCCCAGGAACAAAAAAAGCCTTCCATTAAAAAAAACCGGCGCAAAACGCCGATTCGATCAGAAGAGGACCTTTTACTTCAGCGATACCCGCCTCAAAGTCACCGCGGTCCCTTTACGCCGCTGACAACCGACCACACATCCTTCGTTTTCACTTCAATATCCCTGAAACCGGCCTGTTTCAACGCTCCGCCCTGATCCTCCGGCGTATAAACCCTCATCTCCGGACAGTTATCCATCCAGATCTTCGCGGCCTCCGGGTCGTTAACCTCGTTCATCAGGATGATCCGCCCGCCCGGTTTCAGCACGCGCCAGATCTCTTTCAACCCGCCGGCCAGGTCCGGCCAGAAATAAATCGTTTCACAGCCGATTACCCCGCCGTACGTCTCGTCCTTAAACGGCAGCGCCATTACGTTCCCCTCTTCAATCCGGCACTGATCGCCCAAACGGGCGGCATGCAGCTTACGACTGACGCGGACGCTGTCCGGGGAATAATCGACGCCGTCAACCGCGCTCCCGGGATACATCTCAAATAAATGCTGAATATTCCGGCCCCCGCCGCAGCCGACATCCAGCAGCCGGTCGCCATCGTTAAAGCGAAAGCTTTCCAGCGCCCATTTCGCCATCGGGTCATGGCCATTCCCCATCGACTTCGCGAAAATCCGACCGAAAAAGCCTTCAGGCTTCCGCGCATTTTTCATTATAAATCTAATAAAAAAGTTAGACATTCCCTGCCTCTTTCCGGCAACTGCGTACCAATTTTATCTGCGTTAGCTAAGTATAACCGATCCGGAACGTGAATTGTCGATCCTGCCGGAATAATTGACGCAGTCAGCCACAGCGGACTATAATATACCAACGGTATATCATTCAGCGAACCAGAAACGGAGGCAGCGATGAAACGACCGGACACGCAGGAACGGATCCTGCGGATTGCAAAAAAGGAATTCCTTCAAAAGGGTTTTAAAGGCGCTTCGCTTCAGTCGATCGTCTCTCAGGCCGGCTTTACGAAGGGCGCTTTTTACGGTTATTATCCGAATAAAGCCGCGCTTTTCGACGACCTCGTTTCCGCCGCCGCCGAGGGGCTTCGGGAACGCTTCAAAGCGGCGCAGCAGGCCCATTTCGAGCTGATTCCGGAAGGCCGCACCGCGGTGAGCTGGCGATTGAGCGGCGAGTTTTTACAGCAATTCATACAATACATATACGATCACTTTGACGAATTCAAGCTGATCACCTGCCGGTCGGAAGGAACGAAGTACGCGAATTACGTTCAGGAACTGGCCGAGATGGAAATCAGCGTTTCCGAACAGTACCTGGAAACGCTGCGTCAGAAAGAAAAGCTGATCGGCTCGATCAGCCGCGAGCTGCATAGCATGATGACCGGCGCATTTTTCAACGCCGTTTTTGAAACCGTCGCCCGGGACATGCCGCGGGAACAAGCGCTCGCATATGGGGACGAGCTGGTCGCTTTTTTCTCCGCGGGGATGAAGGCGCAGGTGGAATTCAATTAACCGCCGCGGCTCTATTGCCCCGGCGATACGCTGGAACCGATTTACGAAGCGAGGAAAAAAATCATGAAAAACGACGCGCTGAAACGCATGAAAAACAGTTATCTCGCCAACGCTTATCAGAAATTAAAGAATGAGACGCTGCAATCAGAGCTGATCGAGCGGTTCGATCAGCTTTTATCGGAAAACGATCTGGGGAATAAGATGATAGCGCATCATCTGGAAAAAGCGATTTTACCCGCGGTCGCGTTCCACGACGTATTAACCAGCCATGGCGTCGATAACGGAGCCAGCAGGGAACAGATCCGCGATTCCGTTCTGGATGCGGCGAAATCGGCGGCCCGCCTGTTTCAGGTTATCGGAAAGATTCCGTTCTTTTTTCCGCTGATGCGCTGGATGGTCAAAATAGGGCTGCGGACGAAATACGGCGAAGCCGGCTGGGATTTCGTTTGGACCCGGGACGACCCGGCCGCGCTGGTCTGGGACTGCCGGCGCTGCCTCTATGCCGACGTTTTCCAGAAATACGGGATGCCGGAGCTGACGGAAATCTTCTGCGAAAGCGATGACGTCGCGTATGGAAATATTCCCGGCGTCCGCTGGGGCCGAACGCAGACAATCGGGCGGGGAGATCCGGTCTGCGACTTCAAGCTGTATAACGAAAAAATAAAGGGATTTAACACAGATCAAAGCTGACAAGCCGGCGGGCGAACTGAAAGCCGCGTCTGCCGCCCGCCCGGCACGGTCTTTTTATCACGTTCCCGGAACCGCCGATCGGGATCGCGTATAATCGGAGCATGAGTCTTTATCTCCGCCGCTGCATCCTGATCTTCTGTGTTCTCCTGTTGAGCGGAGGGCACGCTTTCGCCGAGACGGCGGCCGAAACCGTCGACGTTCCGTTCGTCGTCGCCTGTCCGTTCGCGACCGTCGCTGACGAGCTGTCTCTCGTCGCCCTCAGGACACTCTGGCGAAAGGGGCTCGCTGAAACCGAAGAAATCGCCCGCCTGACGCTGCGGCCCGAGGCGATCGCGCTGTTCAGTGACGCTTTCGGCCCGCCCGCCCCCAGCGCAATCTTCACCGCCGTCGATCCGGTCGGGAGAATTCGCGACGGGACGCATGGCTGCGCGTTGATTCCGGCGGTCGAACTGACGCCTGATCTGAAGCGGATCCGCGTGGGAGCGTCTCCCGCGCCCTGGGACGCGGCATACGAACCCGCGGCCGATCCGCTGAATCGGAGCGTTCCAGCCAGGGAGCCACTCGCGGAAAAAAGCTTTGAGCGTTCGCTGGTCAGCCGTGTCCTGATTACCGGGACGACCGCGCTGACACGGAATACGTCATACGCCATGGCGCAGAACGGCACGACCTGGGCAGGAAGCGCCGTCAAAGAAATATTTGAGAGCGCGGACATTCGCCATATTTCCAACGAATCTTCGTTTTGGACGAAATGTCCGGAGCCGATCCGAAGCCGAACGATGCAATTCTGCACGCCATACGAAGATTGGCGCTTATTCGAAAGCCTGGGCGTTAACCTGATCGAGCTGACAGGGAATCATCTCCGCGATTATGACTGGCCGCCGCTCCTCGAAACGTTCGAGCTCTTCGAACGCGAAGGGATTCCCTACTATGGGGCGGGCCGTACGATCGAAGCGGCCGCCCAGCCATACGTTCTCCGGCATAACGGCAACGACTTCGTATTTCTCGGCTGCAACAGCGCCGGACCGGAACATGTTTTCGTGACCGGGACGCTCCCTGGGGTTCATCGCTGCGACTTTGACCAGCTGGAAGCCGACGTCCGACGCTACGCTGAAGCGGGAAAAATCGTCATCGTGACGCTTCAGTATGGAGAAGCGTATTCACGAAAACCGGGCGACTACCAGAAACGCGATTTTGACCGGATTTCTGAGGCCGGCGCCGTCGTCGTCAGCGGTTCGCAGAGCCACTTCGCTCAATCTTACCGAGTTTCGCCGGACCGCATTGTGCATTACGGTCTGGGGAACCTGTTTTTTGATCAGATGGATACCCCAATCGTCGGAACGCGGCAGGAGCTTCTCGACCGCCATATTTTTTACGACGGGCGCCTGCTGCAAACCGAAATTCAGACGACGATGCTGACCGAGTTCGCGCGTCCGATTCCGATGACTTCCGCGGAACGGAGCGCCCTCCTGAACGAGATTCTCCCATTGACGGAAGGCCTGGGAACCCGGGAGGAAGCGCGCTGATCGATCGAGAACCGCGATCTTCGGAAAATTTAACGTTCCTGTCCGACTGTTATAAATTCGTGACGCGGATTGTTTCTGTCCAGGAATCAACTATAATTTTTGCTATGATGAAACGACGAATCTGCCTGCTGGTCCTTTGCTTCGCGTTTTTGAGGCTGAACGCCAGGGCCCAGGGACAAAGCGAAACAGAGGGAAAGCTCCTGATGTTCGACGAGCCGATGATCCTGAATATCTACCTGCCGCCGAATTTCGAGCCAGACCAGAGTTATCCGTCTCTCTACCTCCTGCATGGACAAAGTCAGGACGTGACACTCTGGACGCGTCTCGGGATCCGCGAGACGCTCGATGAGCTGATCCTGAGCGAACGAATCCAGCCGTTCATTGTGATCATGCCGCAGGAGGAGAATTATCTTCAGGACGTCGAGAAGTCAGACTTCGAACGCCGCCTGATCGAAAACGTGATCCCGTTCGTCGAACGGAATTTTCCGGTTATTCAGGCTCGATCGGCGCGCGCAATCGGCGGAATCAGCCGCGGCGCCTTCTGGTCGCAGCTGATCGCGCTGAAAAATTACGACCTTTTCGGCGTCCTGGGACAGCATAGCCTGCTGACCGCCTATTATTCAACGTCCAGCCTGATCCGGATCTTCGAGGATCGGCGCGACCTGCCTGCGCTGAAAATCAGAATCGATATCGGGAATGAGGATTTCTATGTTGAAGAGGAGGCGGTCTTTGCGAACCAGCTGCAAACGCTGAAAATTCCCCATACGTTTATCCTCAACGAGGGTAAGCATGACGAGGAATATTGGAAAATGCACCTGCGCGACTACCTGATCTGGTACGCGGAAGCGCTGGAGACGGATTAGCGGGCCTGAGTCACGCTGCGAATTCGATTCCGTACCGCTCCGATCAGGCGCCGGCAGCGTTTCAGCAAGCCGAGCCGTTCCCGGCATGGGACGAGAAAATCCGCGAACTGAAGCGTCGTAAAATTCTGATCGCGAATTCCGACATATTCGTTCTGGAACCAGTATTCCATCGCCGCAAACAGCTGTTTAAAATTCTCCACGCCGGCAAGACGCAATAAATCGGTCCCTGCCGCCGTTATCTCTCTCGCCGCCTCCGGATAATCGAGCTCAAAATAGAAAACCGCACGGTACAAAATAAACTCGACAGGGACCGGGAAATCGAAGGTCCATTCCGTATCGGCAACCTGCCAGGAATGATCCAAGATCAGGATATTCTGCGGAATGAAATCAATATCGATCCGATCACAGGATGAAAGCCCAACCGGGACCGCCGCGCCGCCGAAAATCTCCCGGAAACGATTCGTCGGCTGAAACGGACCCGTCGCCATGCCGCGAACTTTTTCACAATAGGCTGAGAACGCGCCGTCAAATCCCGCCCAGTCGGCGGACAGCGCCAGCTCCGCCAATCGATCTCCAAGCGACATGCCGGAGAGATAGGGGATCTCCGCGAAACCGTCCTTCCAGGCTCCGGATACCACGTTTACGCCCACCTTCTCAAATCTCTCGCATAGGGACGACCCATTTTTGCAGGCGTTTTCAATATGCGCAATACCCTCCGGGAATATCGGAAGTTTCCGGACGATTCGACGTCCGTCGCTTCCAAGCCGGATCTCAGTTCGAACCTGAAACCGAGAGGCCCTTGAACTCGAGAACCGAACATGGATCATCATGTCTCCTGGTGAATCAATCTCCGCTCGTTCAAGCACGACGAAAAAGGCGTTCGCAAAAAAAGGATACGCGCCATCGGCCAACAACCGCTCATACGCCGGCGATTCTTCAAAAAGGCGCATGCGTTCGCCCGACCATGAAAACGAGTTCAGCGTCAGCGCGCCGCGGTCCGGCAGGAAATCGTCCGAATAAATGGCGCGCACGAATTGATGATCCGGATAGGGATAATACAGCTTCGCATGGGCAAGCCCCGCGGCGTTCGCAGCACGCAGAACCTCCTTTCGCGTAACCCCAAAAGACGGCAGATCTGAAGACGCTGAAGCAAACGGGAAATAGCTCAGATTCCGATTTTTATCAGCATAGGAGCATCCCGCCCAATATTTCAACCCGTACCGATTCGGCAGCGCGAGAATCACGCGCCCCTTCTCCTGAAGCAGGGCGGCGTACTCCGCGAGCCGGGAAAGGTCTACCTCTTCGCCCATCAGCGTAATCACATCAAATTTTCGGACGGACGCAAGAGCAATAATATCTTTAAAATCACTATTACAGATCGTTACGTTCTTACGCCGCCGCTGACGGAAGCGATTAATTGCGCTGCGGACCTCTGATGCTTCATAACTGACGACAGCCCCTGCACGATCGGCGAGCGCGCCAGTCAGCGCTCCATAGCCAGAACCGATTTCCAGAACCCGGCTATCCCCACCCAGCTCGAACCAGGAGACAGCGTTGCGGCGTTCGGAAAAAAGCTCCGCTGCAAGAAAAGCGCTTTTCCGTTCGCGAACGATCCGATTCCAATCCCGTTCGTCATAATCGCGAACGATCGATACCAGCGCCAGCTCCTCCTCCGTCAGAGGCAGACTGAAAAGATCGTCTTCCGAATAAAGCTCAGCCACGATTAAACCTGAACCTTCGGTATAACTTAACCGCGCCTTCCGGGCACATCTGCCGAACGCGATCCTTCAGCTTCCGGACCAACCGAACGGGCAGTGGGATTTTTTGAATAGAGGAAAGGAAATCATCAAACGTACTCGTGCGGACCTCCTCATATTCTTTCAGCACGCTTTTCGTCTCGTCAAACATCGTCTGATAATCGGATATCAGGACGCGCGCATATGCGTCCGACATCACCCAGCCCGATAAATAACGCTGAGACGCGGCGATAAATTGGAAAATACGCTCGATCGCGTGAAGAAACGTTCCGTCGTTCGGAAGCGGCTCAGGCGGAAAATCTTCGAGCGTAAAGCCGGCTTCCAGGATCGGCGCCAACGCTTCGCGCCGGGCCCAGAAAACCGACCCGATCGCGATCAGCCGCTTCCGCCGGTCGATCTTCGCTTCAAGTCCGAGCCGCTTTCCAAGCGCAGCGACCTGATCATAGCAGATCGTCCAATAATCCACGCTCGACCAGAAATATGTTCCCCAAAACGGCGGCGGCGGAGCTAACAATCCTAACCGCGGGTTCTGATCAAACGTGGTCAGGACATTCTCAATATAATCAGAACTATGCAGCGTCGCATCCCAGATCGAATCGGCAAAGGCTTTTCCAACTGAGCTGAACTCTTTCTGTGAGCTTTTTTTATCATGAATGAAGCAGATCACATCATACCGCGTGATCCAGCCGGCGCAGCCAACCAGCAGCGCGGACAGCTCCCGCCCGCGCGCCGGAACAACCCGAATAACAGCGTCAGCCCGGACAGCCGGGCGTATTTTCTCCGCTTTGTCTTCCGAATCCGTCGTAATCACGAGATCGATCCAGGCCGGAACGTTCCGAAGATACGCGGCGCAATCCTCGATCAAATCTGCATAATATAAATGCGCAATGACGCAGACTTTTTTCCCGGACGGGGCCGCCGCCGCGATTTTCCCGCGTCCCGGGAGAACGAAATTCAGGTTCAGAATCTCCTTCAAATCCGCCGCGTCATATTTCCGCAGCAGATGATCATAAACGAGTTTGAGGTCATAGTCATACGTTTCCTGAATAAACGCCAGCGACCTCTGGAAATCGAAGCCATCGTTATAACGCAGCCCCAGCCTGCGCGGGATCATAAACGAACGCCGTTTCAGGACCGGATAATTCCGTTTCGAAAGGAGTTCGTAAAGCGCGAACGAATGCGGATCGAAGTTTTTTCTCCGATCCGGGCTCTCCAGGTCAGCCGTATCCGAAAACGCGCCCCAGCGATACCCCAGATCTTCAAAATATCTCGTCAGCACCGCGCAAAACCGATCGCTTAAATCTCTCGGGTCGATAATCTCAGGGAATCGCTCCCAATAACGAAAGAACTCCCCGCTTTGAATCGTTTTTTCACCGAAGACCAGGAAATACGTCTGCAAATAGCGGGGCCGGTAGCCGTAAGGACTGCGTACTCCCGGAGCCTCCCCATGAACGCTCAGGCCCCAGAAATCGAGCTTTCGCTCTTCCATACGTTCGAAAATTGTTTGAAACGGAATAAACGGACCAAAAAACGAATCGTTAGCCAATACGACCTCATCGAACGTCCGGAGCTTCGCCTCGCCGCAGATCGCGACGACGCCTTCTTTCCATGCCCCCGCGTCAAATCCGCGGTTCTCGCGGACTACGAACGTGTCGGCGAAGCGGGAAAGACGCTCCCGGCCTTCGTCCTGAACAACGCCGTTCACAATGACAATCAGCTCGGTTAAAACTCGCCGTAAGTCGGCCAGAAGGAAGGTCACGTAATCGTCAACGACTCCATCTGCGTCATAAAACAGGAAAATCCCCAATCGCCTTTTTTTCATCCGCAGCCGACTCCCTTCAAGCTCGTCATCTAATTATACCAACCGCGTGATACGATTCCCATCTTCGACGGCGCATACCTCAAACTCACCCTCGCGTCATCCATTCCAGCATCCGCCGGATATAGCGTTCAGGATCCTGCGCCATATTTTCACAGTGCCGGCAGTGCGGATGCCGGGTAAAATCCACGTTCGGGAAATATCTCCGGATCGCTTTCAGCTGTGTGCGCTCCGTCGTATCCAGCTCAATATGCACGCGCCGCTGCAGCCCGATCGGCATCGGCTCCAGCCGGTAATCCGAACATGCGGCAAAAATCCGTTTCGCGCTTTCCGCGTCAATTTTGAGGCAATTTTCAACCAGTATTTCCGCGATTTTTTCAGGATACACTTTGCTGATGAATCGAACGACCGCCCTTCGGTTCCGTCGGGCTATCCAAAGCGCCATAAAATAAAAACCCAGCAGAAAACGCCGCATCACTTTCGCCCCATTCAGCAGCGACGCCCCCTCCAGCCACACTCTCTCAAACCGAATCTCATCCCGCTTCAGCAGCTCGTACGCCAACGCCGCGCCCATTGAAGCGCCGAAAACAAGTTGAATCTGCGAATGCCCCGTTTCCAGGAGCCAATCCGTCAGCGCCGCAGCTTCCGCTTCAACCGACTCATAACCGCCGGATTGTCCATGTCCGCCCTGATCGGGAAAAATTACGAAAGAATCGTCAGGCACAAATTCCCGGAAGATACCGAATAACGCCTCGCCCGGAAGCCCCATCGGGTGAAGCAGCAGAATCGCCGGACAATCCTGCCGCCCAAATGTGTGAATGTACATAAATTTTATCCCTTAAGCAAAACCGCCTTATTCTTTTCGGAACAAGGCGGCGCAGTGATGTCATCGAAAGGCTATCTACCCCCGGAGCAGCTCCGACAGAATCGACTTCGCCATTTCCGGATCAGCCTTCCCGCGCATCTCTTTCATCACCTGACCCACGAACCAGCCGATCAGCGTCTCTTTCCCGCCGCGATAAGCCGCCGCTTCCTTCGGGTTCCCGTCAACAATCTTCCGGCAGACCTCCCGGATCGCGCCTTCGTCGCTGACCAGCCCCAGCCCCAGCTCCCTGACGATATCGCCCGGTTTTTTCCCGGTTTCGAGAATCTTATCGACGAGTGATTTTCCGGTTGAAGTGTTAATCGTTTTTGCGTCCACGAGCTTGATAATCTCGACAAGATCCTCAGGGCGAATCGGAAGCTCAGCCAGCGAAACGCCCTTTTCGTTAACAACGCGCAGCACTTCGTTCATCATCCAATTCGAAACGCGCTTCGTATCGCCGCCGTACAGCCTGCACGCCGTTTCGAAGAATTCGGACGTCTCGCGATCCGCGGTCAGAATCGACGCGTCATACGCCGGCAGCCCCAGCTCGTCCATAAAGCGGGCCCGTTTCGCGCGCGGAAGCTCGGGCATACTTTTCCTGACCTCTTCGTAAAACTCAGGCGAAATAACAACCGGCATCAGGTTCGGTTCATGGAAGTAACGATAGTCCGCCGCGGTTTCCTTGGAACGCATCTTCCGCAGTACCTGCGCGTCGTTATCCCATTCAATCGTCCACTGCTCGATCTTATTTCCGGCCTCAACCTCCCGAATCTGCCGCTGAACCTCGTTCGCAATCGCAGACCGAACCGCTTCGATCGAGTTGATATTCTTAATTTCGCAGCGCTTCCCCAGCTCTTTCGACCCCTTCGGCGCGATCGAAACGTTCGCGTCGCAGCGTAAATGAGCACGCTCCATATTGGCTTCGGAAATCCCGATCCAACGCAGCAGCTGCCGCAGCTTCATCAGGTATGTCGCCGCCTCGTCCGCCGAATGCAGATCCGGCATCGTCACCATCTCGATCAGCGGCACGCCGCAGCGATTCATATCGATCAGGCGAACGCCGCCCTCGTTCTTCGTCTTTCCCGCGTCCTCTTCCATATGCAGGTTATGAATATGAACGCGAATTTCCCGTCCGTCGTCCATATTGAAGTCCAGATAACCGCCGACGCCGATCGGCCGCGTATCCTGCGTGACCTGATATCCCGAAGGAAGGTCAGCGTACATATAATTCTTCCGATCGAACAGAGACGTCAGGTTCACCTCGGAATTCATCGCCAGACAAAGGCGCAGGCCCTTTTCAACCATCGCCCGGTTCGTCGCCGGAAGCGATCCGGGAAGCCCGGCGCAGGTCGGGCAGATATTCGTATTCGGAGCGTCGTTCCAACTATCCGCTTTACAACCGCAAAACGCTTTCGTGACCGTATTCAGCTGGATATGCGTCTCGAGTCCGATCGTTACTTCGTATTCAGTCGCCATTCGCACCCCTATCGTAAGGCCATCGGCTTTACCGATCGCCACTCTTCATCAGCGGTCGCCCGCTCAAACGCGTACGCCGCGCGGAGAATCTTCGATTCGCAATAATCGTAACCAGCCGCCTGAAGCCCGATCGGCAGTCCTTCCTTCGACAGGCCGGCGGGGAAGCTGATCCCCGGCGTCCCGGCAAAGTTCATCGGCGAGGTAAACTGATCGGCAAACTGCATCAGCAGCGAATCCTTCGCAGTCGCGCCGCCGAACTCAAACGCGGGAGACGGCGTCGACGGCGTCAGCAGCACGTCCAGGCGATACTTTCCGTCCGGGTCAAACGCATGATCAAAATCAGCGCGAAGAAGCCCGCGGGCCTGCTGCGCCCTGCGATAATATTTCTCATAAAATTTCTCCTGAGAGATAAAAATTCCGGTCAGGAGACGCAATTTCGTCTGATACCCGAACCCTTCGCCGCGCGTCTTATAGTACAGATCGTACATATCCGCAACGCTTCTTTTCGTCGGGACGCCAAAGCGAAGGCCGTCGTAACGCTGGAGATTTGAATACGCTTCGATCCGGCTGATCGCGAAATACGCCGGCACCGAATACTTCGTATTCTTCATCGGCACGTCCTCGATAATTTCAGCCCCGAGCGCACGGAATATTTCAACCGCCTTTTTGAACGTCGAAAGAACGTCCGAATCGATCGGCGCCCCGGCGTACATGCCGTTCGCGTCAATATGCGTAATTTCAAGGTAATCGGGAGAAATCCCGATCCGCATTCCCTTGACCCCTTTGACCATTTCAGCCACATAATCGTCGATCGCAACCCGCCCGGTCACGCCGTCTTTCGGATCTGCGCCGGAAATCTCGCGCATGACAATCGCCGCATCCGCAACCGACCTCGTCAAAGGCCCGATTGTGTCCATCGAGGAAGCGAACGGGATCACCCCATAGCGCGATACGCGCCCGTACGTCGGCTTCAATCCCACCGTGCCGGTAAACGCCGCGGGCTCGCGGATCGAGCCACCGGTATCCGTCCCGAGGGAAATCGCCCCCTCTTCCGCGGCAACCGCCGCCGCCGATCCGCCCGACGACCCGCCGGGAACGCGCGTGAAGTCCCATGGATTCCGGACCGTCGGTTTAAACGCCGTCGTTTCGTTCGATCCGCCGAACGTAAACTCGTCTAAGTTGACCTTACCGAACAGGACCGCATCCGTCTGATCCATCTTCTCGATCACGGTCGAATTATACGGCGGCTTCCATCCATCCAGGATTTTCGCCGCGGCTGTCGTCTGGATTCCCTTCGTGCAGAATACATCCTTCGCCGAATACGGAACGCCCGCCAGCGGACCGACCGCTTCGCCGGCGGCGATCCGCCGATCAACCTCCGAAGCCTTCTCGCGCGCCTCCCGCTCGGTCAGCAGGATAAACGCGTGGACCTTTTCCAGGTCCTCGGCTGTCTCCGTCGCGCCGGCCTGCCCCGGGCGGCCGTCAACTTTCCTGACCTGCGCAAGCGTCGCGTCCAAAAGCTCGACGGCGCTGATTTCGCGGTCCCGAATCAATTTTGCCTGTTCAAGGGCGGTTAAATGAGTTAAATCTGTCATAAGTCAGCTCAATTTCTGATGCGGAACGTCCGGCGCGACAATATAACCGTCCTGCGTCCGCGGCGCTTCCGCTAAAATTCCCTCAACGTTTTCAAACGGCGTCCATACGTCTTCCCGAAGCGGGATCCGAATCTCCTGCGGATATGGATTCCCATGCACAACCGCGGGCATGTCAACGTCCAGCGGGATCGCGCTTAACTGATCGATGACCTTTATCTGTTCGTTCATCTTCGCAATTATCGATTCGGCCTCCGCGGGCGTCAATTCGACCTCGCCGACCTGAGCGAACTGTTCGAACATCTCTTTCGTAATAACTACTTTTTCCATTTATGATTTTACCTTTGCAGTATCTCGGAATGGGGTCAGCTGATTTTCCGCTGAAAGACAACCGATTTAACCGTCTATTTTACCAAAAAACCGCCGTTGAATCCGTTCGCTCCTTTTTTTCCGTGCAGGAACGGTACAGCCATAAACCGCATTCTGATCTCCAATCATCCTGGCTCCCCTGATTCCACGGAAAAAAGAGGCGCCTGCGTCCGCAAGGCAGCCGGTTCTGATCCGACAAAACCTTGGTTCAGGATGACGGCTGCGCCCCGCGCTTCATCGCCTGATTTATCCCTTAATCGCTCCCGCGGTCAGGCCTTTGATAAACTGGGACGACATCAGCAGATAAAGAATGATGACCGGCAGCGCTGAAAGCGTCAGGACCGCCAGAACGCGGCTCCAATCCGTTTGATACTGTCCGAAAAGACGCGTCACGCCGAGCAACAGCGTCTTCGATTTCTCATCCGTGATAAATAACAGCGGGAACCAGAGGTCGTTCCAAAACGGAACAAGATTATAAATCGCGACCGTCGCCATCGCCGGTTTCAGCAACGGCATAATAATTACAAAAAAGATCTTCAGCCTTCCAGCCCCGTCGATAAACGCCGATTCCGTCAGTTCCCCCGGAACCGACCGGATAAACGCCGTCATGATAAAGACCGAAACCGGAAACCCCATCGCGACATAAATCGGGATCAGGCCCCAGATCGTATTCAGCAGGCCAAGCGCTTTCACAATCTGGATCAGCCGGATCGAGGCGATCCGGATCGGCAGCATCATACCGGCGACGATAAAGAAAAAGACCAGGTTCGAAGCTTTCCCTTTCCAATTCGCCAAGGCGTAAGCCGCGAACGCGCCAAGCGCCAGCGTTAACGCCAGAGATATGACAACAACCAAAATAGAGTTCATAAAATAACCCATGAAATCGCTGTTCGTGAAAACGTATTGATAATTCTTGAGATTCCATTTCTCCGGCAGCCCGAAAGGATTATCATAAATCGAAAATTTCGTCTTGAACGAATTAATGATCATGATATAAATCGGGAACAGAACGATAAAAGACCAGATGACCAATACGATATGCGACGGAATATGCATGTTCTGCACGCGTTGTGATTTAAAGATTTTCATAAGAATCATGCCTCCCTTTGCGTCTTGATCAATGTTGGGACGACGAAGATCGTCAACATGATAAAAATAACCGTCGCCAACGTCGCGCCCAACCCTGAATTCGGAATCGCGACCGGATGTTCGCCGGCGATCCCTAAGCGATAGAAGAAGGTACCGATGATATCGGTCGAATAATTCGGCGGTCCGTTCGGGCCCTCCATCGCGTAAACAACATCAAAAGCGTTAAAGTTATTAACGAACGTCAGGATCGCAATGATTCCGACAATGGGCATGATCAGCGGCAGCTGAATAAACCGGAACATCTGCCACCCGCTGCACCCTTCGAGCGAAGCGGCTTCAATAACCTCCTCGGATATGCCTTGAAGCGCGGCGAAGAACATCATCGTCGGAATTCCGACCCACTGCCAGCAGCTGACCAGCGAAATAACCGGAAGCGCAATATTTTCCATCCCCAGATACGGTTGAGAAAGAAATCCGAGCCCCATTTTTTCAAAAACTGAGCCGGTCCAAACCGGGTTCAGCAGCAACTTCCAAAGATAGCCGGTAACCAGAATCGACAACGTAACCGGCAGGAACAGGATAGTCTGATACCCTCGAACCCCGCGCATCGTCTTGTTCGTCAGGATCGTCGCAAATAACATTCCCAGAACGTTCTGGACGCACATATGAATCGCGAAAAAGATCCAGGTATGCCTGAACGCGCCCCAGAACCTCTCCTTCAGGATCGGATCGGTAAAAAGCGTTATATAGTTCGAAAAACCCACGAATTGGCGGATCCCATCGTTCGTCTGATAAAACGAAACCCGAATCGAATCGATCAACGGCCATGCCATGAAAAAGATATAAATCAGTATCCCCGGCAGCAAATAAATCATCCAATAGTGCCAGCTCGGATTAATATCCGAACCGCCCCGGAAAATTCTTCTGCGCCGGGAACCCGCCGGTTGAGCCATATCGTATCTCCCTTTTTTATCCATGAACTATCGACAGAAAAGAGGCCGCGCGGCGACGTCATACATGACCGTCCGGCGCAGCCTCTTCTTTAATGAATCGCGCTTCGGAAAAAGCTTACTTCGCCGTCAGCGCTTCCCAGGCGGCCTGGACGCTGTCAGCCGCGGCCTGAGGCTCCATCGAACCTTTCAAAACGCCGTTGCAGGCTTCCAGCATCGGGGTATACAGGTCGATCATCTTCGGCCATACGAAACGGGCGTCGTTCTCTTTTCCGTCGCCGAGCGCGAGCATTTCTTTCGCGCGAGCATCGCCAAGCTCGACCTTATTCAGCGTATAAGGGAAGAAACCGGCAGGCAAGTATTTCGCGAGGGTATCCGTCCCGTCCTGGGAGCAAAGCCATTCGAGAAAAGCCCGCGCTTCTTCGGGGTATTTCGTCGCCGGGTTCATCGCGATAGCGGCGTCCGGATGGAACTGCATCCGCGTCTCCATTCCCGCAGGCGCCGGGATCGCGAAGAAGCCGAGATCAAAATCAGCATCGTCATAAACACTGATATTCCAGGAACCGTCGACGAACATCGCCGCTTTTCCCGTCGCAAACAGCGCCTGGCTGTCGTTATAGGTAACGGACTCAAAACCCTTCGGGAAGAACGGAGCGAGCTTCGCAAGATCGGCGTAGGCCTTTACCCAGGCCTCATCGTTCATCGGCTTTTCACCGTTTTCGTATTGCGCGCGGACGTCCGACCCGCCAATCCAACTCGGAACCATGCCTAAGAACAGGCATTCGAGAACATCCCAGTTATCGGCGATACCGTTGGCGAACGGAACGTAACCGGCGTCCTGGAGCTTTTGAGCGACGTCAAGAAGCTCTTCAAACGTCGTCGGAATTTCCAGTCCAAGTTCGGCAAAAATGTCTTTATTATAGTAAACCGCAGCGTTGACGGCCTGAATCGGAACCGCGAAAACGTCCCCGTCAGCCGTCCAGGGGGCAAGATAATCGAGCGAAAACGCCGTGTCCAAACCTTTCAGGTCATTCACTTTCGCGAAGAAGCCGTTTTTATAAAGATCGGCGCCGGTCGCGTAGGAACGAGCGTACATCAGATCCGGCGCGGTTCCAGCTTCCAGCTGCGTACGTAAGGTCGCGTTATAGTCCGTCGGGTTGGTCGGCTTGAATTCAATTTTCACGCCCGACGCCGCTTCATACGCGGCGAACAGCTCGTTCATCGCGTCAACGTCATCCGCGCGCCATGAGCCCATGACAAGCGTAACGTCAGCGGCAGCAACCCCTGATACCAGCGAAACGAGCGCTAAGACAGCAAGCATCAAAACTAACGATTTTTTCATTCATCTACTCCTTTTTTTGATTATCGTTTAGAGCGGCGCAATCCACGCCATAACATCATGTAAATAATTATACCCGTCTTTAGCGGTTCACGCCAGATTTTTTAGCCTGTTGTCCTGTCGGTTTATCAGGATGCGGTCCAGGCTTTTGAAGATGAATTTCAGGAAACTGCGAAGGGAAGAGCGACTTCAGCGGACGCCTTGGGAGATCGCCCTGCCAGCGGTCGCGAACCTTCAACTATCTCTTGAAATCCGCTGACAAACAGAACGACGAGCCACGTAAACGCGCTCCGTTACTATTTGCGAAAAGAACGTTCGGCTTTCATAATACGCATCCTTACGAATCTTCATTCTTAGAACATTATTATCAACGCCTTTTTTAATATCACGTGCAAAAGTCAGTGCGTTTTCCCCAAACTACCCGGCGCGCGGACGGGCGCCCGCCATGAAATTCAAACGGGCTGATGACCCGGAGCCTCAGCTATTCAGGCTTGATTCCCCGCGATTTTTCGCGGCCGCTCCGCATCAGATATTTCCGAACCAGACCGGAATCCAATCTTTCTAATTCAGCCTGACCCGGATCACAGGACGAACAACGCCGCGGTCGTCGTTTACATAAGCGCCGTCAACGTCCGGCGCGCCGCCAACGAAGATGCGCGCCGCCTGCCTGGCGTCAAGCCCGCCGGATCGGAGCCACCACCACGCGTTCCCGACGTAGCCCTCCTCCTTCGACGTCCAGGCGCCTCTGGCTTCCGCGTAATACGTCGGCCGGCCGATGCGCTCCCGATTTCCGGAAAATAAGCGCCGGACTTCGTCCAGACTGAGCAGGAAAACCTTGTCGGGCGTACTGTTTCCGCCCGGCGTCCCATGAACCGGATTATCCGCGTTCAGGACGCGCGTTTCCTCGATCAGCCGCTTTTCCTCTTCATTAAAAGCGCTCTCGTAAAAATCCGTATTCAGCCAATTCCGCAGCGAGCACGTTTCCCAGGTGACATCAAGATACTTTTCATGATAGCCCTTTTTATCCAGTCCGTATCTCGTAATCATCATCGCGCTTTCATCGGAAACCTCCAGAACCTGCCAGACGATCGGTTCGCTTCCATTCGTCAAGTCATTATCCTGTTCATATCGCCCGAATTCGATCGTATCCCGAACGCTCAGGTTCGCGAACCGATTCGTACGGGCGGGCGTCTCCGTCGGGAACTGAATTTGAAGATCGATCGCGCTTTCCGCTCCCGACTCCGGCGTTTGGATCAGCGCCGCCTGAGTCCGGATCTGCTGAAACTCAGCGATCATCGTCAGCGCCGCCTCGTCCGACGAAGCGATGATATGAATCGAATCCTGCGATCCGATTTCGATCAGGAGTTCAGCCGACGCCGTCTCGTCTAATGAATTCGAAGATACCTCGCTTTCCGCCCTGCCGGATCCCGCCAGCAGCGTGGCCGTCCGGCTCAACGAAGCGACCTCCGTCTCTAACGGCGCGTTCGCTCGTTCCGTCAGCGCCAACGACACCGAAGCGAGCTCAGTCGCCCGATCCGCTAACGCTGACGCGGTTCCCTGAATCGCGGTCCCGCGCGCCATTTCAGTCCTTTCAATAGACGCCGCCGCGATTTCTGTTTGCCGATACGTTACTTGCGCGGCCGTTCTCGCCGCCGCTGTCGCCGGGCGATTTTCCGTCGGGCTGGAAGGCCCCGTCGGCGTGATCTCAGGTTTGGCGGCCTGCGCCCGCGGCGTTCCCGTGGACAGGAGCTCCGGTTCCACCCGGCTGCGCAATACGCCCAGCAGCGCGGCGCCGACAAGCAGAAGCGCCGCCGCGAAAATTCCCAAGGAGCGGAACCCAATCTTCCGGGATGGGGCTCCCGCCGCCTCGCGAACCTTCCGAAAATCCGTCTTTCCGAAACGCACCGAGCTGTTCGTCGTCGGCTCCCTGCGCGATGTGACCTGTATCCCCGTTTTTCCGCTCGCCGCCTCCGCGATCGACTGC
>CALIHP010000081.1 GCA_938020565.1 uncultured Anaerolineaceae bacterium
AGCCCCGTCTGGTCAAGGAAATCGCGCATCTTCGCCTCTCTTGCACTAATTCGAGATGTATGAAGCCCGCTGTCGAAAAAGCCGAAAACACAGGTTTCAGATCGGTGTCATCGGCACAGGCGGAACGAATAGCCTTTCTGATGCTTTATTCCGATAGACGCGCCGATTGAATTCGATCGGGTCGACTTCTGTGACGATCGTTCGTTTCTCCGTGCTGAGCGCTTTGCCGACGCTCATGACTGTTTCCCTGATTCGATTGTGTAGATGCAGAAGCAAAGCGAAATGGCCCATTTTTATCAGGACTTGAAGGACGGGTTCAAATGCTCGCCAAATTGATCTGGCAAGCATTTGAAAGGCTGATGAAGCGTCTGCTCATTTTCAATGGTCAGGGTGATGTTGAAGCGGACATCGTCTATCATAGGGAGTTCCTTTCGGCCTGGGTCAAAACTTATTGTAGGAACTTCCTGTTATTTTGTTGGCAATCGAGCAAATTTTATATTGTTGATGGACTCTTATCTTGACTGCGGAAATTTGAAATGCAGCCCGGTCGTGACGCTGCCGCTGATCTGGAAGCATGAGGCATACATATTTCAATTCACACCCCCACGCGGGGTGCGACATCAAGCAGGGTTATTGTACAGTCAACAAATTTAGAATTTCAGTCCACGCGCCCACGCGGGGCGCGACGCGGTGCAACCTCAATCGCTTTTGTCACGTCCGGATTTCAATCCACGCGCCCACGCGGGGCGCGACTCGGCCTGTCGCGGTACCTGGGTCTTCCGGCCGATTTCAATCCACGCGCCCACGAGGGGCGCGACCTGTCCCGTCGGAATGAACGTCATTTCGAGCGGTATTTCAATCCACGCGCCCACGAGGGGCGCGACTACCCACAGGTCGGATTACCGTCAAGTTCCGCCGATTTCAATCCACGCGCCCACGAGGGGCGCGACTCTGGCTCGCGGCTTCTTCAAATTCCTGCTGTATCATTTCAATCCACGCGCCCACGAGGGGCGCGACGTCGTCGACCGAATCGAAATGAAAAAGGATCGGAATTTCAATCCACGCGCCCACGAGGGGCGCGACTGCAAATGTATAGAAAAACCATACATTCGCATCGGTTATTATAGCTAAATGAACGAAAAAAGCAAGGTTACCAGGGACAAGTTCCTTATATTCAGCAAAAATGAGCCGAAGCGGCATGGTGCGAATAAATGAATAATTTAATGTACGCTTACAGTTCGCACTAAAAGATTAGCGGTCGATCGACATGGATTCCTTTTTCAATACCGACATGCTCTATTTTAGTCTCGTATTTATTCCCCAGGTAATAAAACCGGAGACTATCCATATTAACATCAATAATTTTTGATAGATCATGCTTTAGTTTTACAGCCTGAGCATTGTCAAGAATACACTCAAAAACAGAATTCTGAACCCTCGATCCATAGTTTACACACATTTTTGCAACTTTACGCAGCCTTTTTTTTCCCTCCGCTGTTTCCGTGTTGACGTCATAAGTAATCAGGACTAACAAGACTTTTCATCCTATTTCCATAGGAAGGGTGGATATGCGTCAAGATCGCCGCGTAGATACCGTCCGAGAAGCATCGCCTGCGCAAAAGGGACAAGGCCCCATTCTATCTTTTCTTTCAGGAATGGGTGTTCCAGTGTGTCCTTTTTTCGATTTTGCCATTCTGCAAGGACGGTTCTCCTCGAATCATCTTTCATCAGAACAGCGCCATTCTCTTTTTGAATGAAATCTTTTCCGTTGATGATTCGCTTATTGATTAACGACAGGACAAATCGGTCGGCGACCGCCGGGCGCAGCTCCTCCATCAGGTCCAGCGCCAGCGATGCTCTGCCGGGACGATCTGCATGCATCATGCCAACGTATGGGTCTAATCCGACTGTCTCAAGCGCCGACGCTACAGAGCTCGTTAACAGCGAGTAGCAAAAGGATAAAAGTGCGTTGACTTTATCCATCGGCGGACGGCGGCTCCTACCGAGGAAGACGAAATCTTTCTTTTGCTGAAGAATCAGTTCGTCGAAGATTCCGAAATAAACTCTGGCGGCTTCTCCTTCTTCTCCACGGAGCTGATCTTTGTCTTGCGTGGCCATGACGCGATTCATCGCTTCTTTTAGAAAACCGGACGCTTTTTTCAGCGCTTCAACGTCTACCTGCATTGGATGGTCGCGCGTTGCGCGTTCTAAAACCCAACGTGCGTTATAAATTTTTCCAAGAATGCAATTTTTTGCGATTCCCAGACTTTCTTCGGAACTGGCGATCTGATGCTGCTTCCTGCGAAGAAGGACGTTTCCTTTCGTCTTTCCGATAATTCTGGCCAGAAAACGGCCCTGCGGCGTCATAAAGCAGAGAGAAATATCCCTTTCCGCACAGGCGCCCATCAGCGCCGGGCTCGCCCCGCGGTACCCGAACGAAATAATCTCTTCCAGGTTGTGAAGCGGAACCCTGCCGATTTCTTTATCTCCGTCGATGATAACAACATTTTCCCCGTCAAGGGAAAGATAGCCTCCTTCAGAACTGACGTAAAGGACATTCATCAGCTTTCTCATGGAACGTCATCCTCCTGAAGCTTATCGTGAATGAATTTATTTACGCTGCTCGCTCTTTCGAGCTCCGGCATGCATAAATCGATCAGAGAACATCCGCGGCATCTTTTGTGGGTCTTGACCTTGGGCGTATATCCGCGACTGAAATATTGATGCATTTCAGCAATGACATTTTCAGCTTCCATGCGTAGCTCATCCGTAATCGTGATTCTCTCTCTCCGTCGCGTCGAACCATAAAAAAGCGCTCCCTCTGAAACCCGGGCGGAAAACATCTCCTCCAGACAGAGCGATTGCGCGATTAGCTGCATAACGTCTTCTTTCCCAACTTTTGGTTTACCTTTTTTATACTCAACCGGATAAATCGAATAGGTTCCGCGATGCCCATGGAGACGAATTCCGTCCGGCGATTTCTGAAATTCAACCACGTCGCATTCGCCGCTGAGCCCAAGCCGCTTTGAAGAGACTGGCAGCGCACGTATAACAATTGTGTCATTGCGCTTCTCTGCTAGGTAAGGATCATGTGCGTTTTCATGCATGATTTCGCCCAGAATCGTGTGATAATTTTCAGTCCAAAGCTCTTCCAAATGGATTAAAGCCCATTGCCTCTTGCAGAAAATAAAATGCTGAATGCTTGAGATCATTAAAAAATCATCTTCCGCATACGTCATTTTTTCACCTCTTTTTGGACCGAACACGATCCATCAGAAATCATAAAAATAAAAATTTTTCAGGTTCTAAAAAAGCCGGTTAGCTGCTGATATACAGCTGATCTCCGGCTTTTTTAGAAAAGTGCGCAGATTGTCAGATTAAATCAATGATCTCAGGCTGACATACAGTATCAGGAGTCGGAATTTCATAATCAAAGAAGCTGCGCGGCGTTTCGACCTTAGGTGCAGGCTTCAGGGATCGCTGAATCATAGCGGATGTTTCTTTTGGCATCTTTTCAGCATGCTTCCACCAATAGACGCGGCAGACTTCGCAGGTGCCCGCCGGACGCGCCGATGACTCATCATTTACAAATAGTGTACAGAGCGCTTTTTTGATTTTCTCTGCGTCCGCATCGCTGAAGCCGGTCTTTTCAGCAAGCTGGCAATTAATACTGCCGCGGATGATATAAAGGCCGAATCGAACGAAGTGTTTCATTCCCATCGTATCAGAAGCTTTCCCGCTTTTTCCACCTTCGGCGTTTACGCTTTTTGTGATCTGCTGATCAATAATTTCAATCGGATCGACGCTGACTGCCTGCTGAATTGAAATCGGACCGCGGACGCCAACCGAAAGCTGACTGCCGCTTTCGTCTTCATCGCCGGCTTTTTTCTTGTTATTTTTGAATGCAAAAACCTGTCCAAACGCTCTGACGTCGATCCATTTTTCGCATGCTGTTTTTGCAAATCGTTCCGTGTCAGCGTCTTTTCCTTTTTTTAATTCAGCTGCTAAGTCCGGATCGCTGGAAGCCCTGTCAAGAAGACTTCGGTAGGCGTCGGTTTCTCTTCCGTCGCTCTGGACAAAAATGTTTTCTCCGAAATCCTGAAGGCGATTCCGAATTTTTCGCTTAATCGCGACATCCGAAATAACCCCGAACCCATCATAATCTTCGCGCGGACGGTTCCCATTCAACGGATCGCCATTAATATTCGCTCGGGTCACGGAAACAATAGCCGCGAAATCAATTTTGTTTTGTAAACTGTTCATTATGAATGCTCCTTAGTTAATATCTTCTGACTTTTCTGTATCTGGCTCGACCTGTTTTTTATCGTTGGACTTTTTCAGCGCTTCGCGTTGGCAGTCGTATCCAAGCAGGAACCTTCCGTCCAGTGGTTTCTTATCTTCAAACGCTCCCTCATCAAAAAGCCCTTCAACTTCTGCGTATAAATTCTTATAAAACTCTCTTGAGCCAGGCCTGAGCTGATTCAAATGTACCTGCGTGCTTTTACGAATAAGTTCCCAGGTCCGGAACGGGGTTTGCGAAAACTGGCGCATGTACCGTTCCGCATTCGTAACCCTGGTTTCGCCTTGATCAAACGTCTTCCGTTCAATCTGTTCCGCGATGGCCAGAAGTCGACCGAATAGATAGTTTCGATTTGTGCATTTTTCATCAAGAATCATGTTGTATTTAACTCCTTTGTCCCAATAGTATTTTTTTACCAGCGAACATGCCGTATGAAGAACGTGCCGATAATTCATTACATTTTCATAAGCTACAGGATTAGCGGCCTTCGCCGCGACCGTTTTGACAATATCAGGAGGAATCCGTCTTCCTTCAAGGATGCAAGGCCGCAGCCTCTCAAAAATCGAAACGAGCATTGGCGTTTTGTCGCCGCTTGATCGTAAGCCCAAGCGTTTCGACTGTTCCGTCCCATAAACCGCCTTGGCGATTTCCCTCAAGGACGGCGCTCCTTCGTACTGAAAATATTTCCTGTTTTTATCAAAACTGTCATGCCTCCAGCAGCAGCTTTCCTGCCATTTTTGAATATTTGACAAATAAACCGAGGAATCAAGCTCCTTGAAATACGTAATTGCCAATCGTCCTGGCGACGCGCTGTCCAGCGCAAGAATAACCATTCGTGAAGCGTCGTCGATCTGTTTCATGTATCCATCTAACGCCATGTTAAAATCGTTAGCGGTTACATAGTTGGTATCCGTCGATTCTTCCTCGACTTCTCCAAAAATATCTTCTTCGACTTGATTTTCAAGGATCCCCAACGAACCGTTATAAAACTTTGGCAGCGTAAGGAGACTGCTTTCCCACGTGACGACGCATACCCCATCGCGCGAATATCCTTGGCGACGGATAATCCATTTCAAAGCATTATGAATTTTTTGCGACGTTTCATAACCCACCGAAACAGCCTCGTTATATCCGGTATCAGCGTCTTTGGTGAAAAATCTTCCCCGATAAGAAAAATTGGAGGAGTCATTCGATGAAATCAGGCTGGCTTTCGTGTCCCATTCTCCGCGAATCTTGACAGGATTTGTCTTTGCGCTCAGAGCCCGATCCCCAGTAAAATAACAGAGATCTGTTGTTTCAGCTGTGGACAAATGAAAATCTAAAAACGACTTCTGAATACCTTTGTCGAGCCATGTCGCTGTCTCCATATCCAAAGCGTTCGCAGTATAAACCCGGAACCTTACAAAAACTTTATCCAGCGTGGTTTTCTGAATTTTTACAGTATCCGATAAATTTTTTGCGTCTTCGGGAGAAATAACGCCGGAGCGAATCAGGTCGGCTATCAGAGATTTCTTTTCAATGTAGCGAAGCAACGCGCTGATTTTAGCGTTTGATGGATCATATAAATGCCAGCTTGATAATCTCTCGAAATAGGATTGAAATTTCTCGCGGGATTTCCTGTTCCCCTTCGACGATTTAACGAGCTCGGTATAATCCCCGGCGACATATTCTAAACTGTCGCATAAAGGAAGCGCTTTTATCCCGCTGGTCCTTCTATCCGGATACGGTACGATCGTCCGCGCGCTTTCTGAGCTGATTTGAATTGCGTTTATGAATTCGCCATCTTCATTAATGGTGACCTCGATCTGAGCCTTCATCGTATCATACCCCGGCGGCATCAAAACGAGGATATCCTTCCCCCAGCTTTTAATCTCGCCAGCTTGATCTTTATTCGCTTCATATAAGGCGCTAAGCGCTGTTATCCAACTCATGATTCCGACTCCCCATTGAATTCTGTTAACCCGGTAAAGTTAGATAGATTCTCTCCAAATTTTTTGATTTTCAATTTATGCAGATATCGTTTATCTTTCTCTGGAATATCTTCTGGCGCTGGAAACTCGATCACGCCGCGCGTCATCGTCGCTCGAAAGAAACGCAGCGTCATTCGCCCTTTCTCAGCCTCGGTTATCGCTTCGTCCGGATACGTAATCCCATGGAACATATAACCCTGCGCAAGCTCTTCAATATCATCGAACGCGCCTGCTCCTTCGCCAAAACTGCATGGACTCACGTCGCCATGGCATTCACGCGTACCCAAAAAAACGTCCCGCCGACCGCCCCGCTGGATCATTCGTTTCGCAATATTATGATGTTTATTCTCGTTTCGATCCTGGATAAGCTCGGGACGATTTTCATTCCAGATAAAATGAGCCTGGACCTGATAACGTACGTTTCTGAGATAGGTGTAAAGCGAAAGATCGTTCCCGCCATTATAGTTCTTCGTCCGGATTCCCTCCGATGCGGTTTGAATCGGATTCATCACCCGAAGCGCGTCAATAATCCAAATAAAAGTGGGCTTCCAATATACAGAAGAAATAATTCCTTTCAGCGCTTCATACGTCGGGACATAATAGCTCGTTTTTTCTCCTCCGACACGGGTAATCGGATCTGAAAACAAAGCCCGATCGCCAACAACCTCAAACTCGACGGTATTCCGTTTTTTTTCCACGCCTGCATCCTCCTTAATAACATAAAAAAACGTCCTCATCAATCATTCCGAAAACAGCGTCATAATAACGATCAGATAAAAAAAAGATTCCGAGGTTTGAGTCCTGATAAACTCCAGACTCATCCAAGCTTTTAGGATTTAAATTCAATTGTAATGTATACCGCTGCAAATAGCAAATTTCTTTTTTTCGTTCAGCGATTGTTTTGCAAGCCCGAAGCTTCGCGATATGACGCCTTGCGTCATCGGAATATTCGACGATTACGTCTTTTTTCCCCGAATCGTCGATGACTTCGAATTCAGCTCCGGCTTTCTTAAACGCCTGCATCAGGTAAAGCGATCCGGCTTCATGATTTTTTCGGACCCCGGGGTTTTTGTTGGTTAATAAATCGACGATCGTATGCTCTTTGTCATCCTTCAGCGGATATCCCATTTTTTCTTCTATGCCTCGATAGAATTTTTCATAGTACTGATCCATCGCTTTCTTTGAAAGGAATCCGCCGGCGTATTCAAGGGGACGTTTTTTTACTGAATAGAAAATTTCACGCGTAATTTGTTGGGCGCTTTGGAGATTTTCAATTTTTTCGACCCGCTCCTCGTTGATATAGATAATAGAAACGACTCCGCAATCCGTTTCCCGGTTGCGATTACATCGGCCGGCCGCCTGGACAATACTGTCGAAACCGGTTAATGAGCGAACGACTCCTTCAAAAGAAACGTCGACGCCAGCTTCAATTAACGTCGTACTTACGCAGATAACTTTTGCTTTTCTTCCTTTTCGTTGAAGCGCCGCTTTAAGTTTCTGAATAACTGAGCTGCGATGCGCCGGGCACATATTGGTTGAAAGATGAAATAATTCATATTCTTCTGAGTCAGGAATAAGCTTTTGGATTCGCATGGCAATTTCTTTAGCGGCTTTTTTCGTATTCACAATTGCAAGAACTGAATTTGCCGATTGTGCCTTTTCGAAGATGAAATCAGCCGCCTCCGCAAACGTCTTTCCGTTTCCCTGAGAGCAATCTTCGATTTTGACTCGTCTGAACGCTTCAATGTACTTATCAATATCGCCGACAATGTTCCGGGGAGTTATCAGCCGATAGCTCTGAATCTCATCTAACAGTGGCTGGGTCGCAGAGCAAAGAAGAACCGAGACATTGCAAAAGGATGCCAGAAAATTTATCGCTGAATTAAATAATTTCAATACTTTGATCGGTAATGCCTGTATCTCATCAATAATGATGACAGAGTTTCCCAGCGCTTGCATCCGGCGTACGGCGGAGGTTTTTGAAATAAATAGTGTGTTCAGGAATTGGACGGCAGATGTAGCGATGATGGGAGAATGAAGCCAGTTCTCGGTTAAAAGCTGATACTTTCGTTCTATTTCCCCGCTCGAATCCGCATCATCCTCATCCATGATAACGTTTGAATGATGTCGAAGGACAGCATCGTTGTCTCCAATAAACCTCCCTATTTCATCTGCATTCTGATCAAGAATCGAGTTGAATGGGGCGATATAAAAAATCCGATTTTTTCCATATTTTTCTGCGGTCTGTAAAGCGAATCGCAGCGATGACAACGTTTTACCTGCCCCGCAAGGCACAATCAGCCGAAAAATACCGCCGGATCCGCCATCAAAATTTGCGCATGCATCCGAGATCTCAGATCTGTATTGATCTAAAGGGGAAGAAAGCTTTGACTTTGTCATCTGTTCGATTGCCTGATCGCAATACGTTCGATACTGATGCCATAGCGATATAAGTTCTTCCCTGTTTAACCGTTTTGGATGAGAAACGTTATCCTCAAAGCAAGCTGTATCCGTGCGATCGGCGTCAATCAAAATAGACGTCAGCAGACGCTGATATAAGGCTAAATAGATATGCGCTGAACCCAATTTGTTTTGCTTCGGGTTCATACTATTTATCTTTTGCAGGATCTTTCGGGCGTCGTTCTCGGCTCGTTCAAACGTCTCCGAAACAATGGACTTAGGGACCTGCGAGTAAAAAAACGCTTCGAACTGATCATATGTGCTTGATATGTTCATCTTTGCCTGATCGAACGTTATTTTCCCGTCAGGCGAAACCGCGTCGCGAATTCCATGATGACTCATGATCGCAGTTCGGATCATCTCAGCCGCTAACTTTGAGGCTGGTTTTGTATTGTCTCTGAATTTGTCAATCAGACAAGCCCCGTGTGTTGAATGGATTACAGAACCTTTTGGACGTCTTACTCCATCCATTACGTCTATAATATATTGGCGAAATTCAGGCGTGTTTTTCCCATCGTCATGGTGCGCGCCTGCACATTCGCTTAGATTTTCGATCTCATATTCCGTGCCGGCGATTCTTGCTAAAGCTGCGACGCCTTGGTTATGCTCCTGCACGGTTTGAATACATTGATCGCTCGATCGAATGTGCGCTATGAAAGCACTATCATTATATTGACACATACACAACCTCTCAGTTTGCTGCGGGATTATTGCTATCCAGTTGGATGAAATAAAGTATAAGAATTATATACCGACTGGATCATTTCATGGGTCCATTCGCGGAAAATATTCCCTCTTTATTATTTCATTTTGAAAGACATAATCTATTATGGTGAACTTCTATAATCCTGATGAAATTTGAATCAGGCTTTTAGCAAGGGTTTTGTCTATTTTGCGGTCAGTGAAAAATGTAATTTTATTTTTATTTTTTAAAATTTTCTGTCAATTTGAGGGCAAAACATTTTGTTGCGGTTTGCCGTGGTATATTAACGAATAGTTAAGAAGCGCTCACAAAAAGTCTTAAACATTTCAATTCGAAGGAGTAAGATCATGAAAAAAATCGTTGTTGTGTTGTTGCTGCTTGTCAGCGTCCTGTCGTTAGCAGCCGGTGCCTTCGCCCAGGAGTTTTACGTTTACGAGAATCCGGACGATTCGGAGGAAACGATTAAGATTCCGGTCGATCAAGCCCATGTCATCGGAACTATCCGATTCTGCGTTGAAGAAGCGCAGCGGCTTCCCGCCGAAATTGACGGCGCGATCTGCGATGGCGATGACGACGCGTACAATTCCAAGATGGCCGAATTAGCGTCCTATATCGCCCAGGCGAACAGCGCCATGGCGGATACGAAAATGCCGAATACGCTGAATCTCTGGCGGATCTACAGTATTTTGAAGGAAAAGAGCTGCGGCGTTGGCGCGGCGGCGACGTCTCATGCCGACTGGGCGCGGGAAGAACTTGATCGCGTCGGTCAGCGGATCGGTTCGATTGAATTCGATAACTGCCCATATGGCGATCAGAAAGTTGTAGCTGCAGGATGGTGGTCGTTTAGCCCTGATGGCGGTCTTACAGTACCATGGCAGACGCAAAACCATGACTTGCATTTGGCAGTTGACTTCTGCCGCAGGGATGGTTCGCTCCACTATGCAGTGGATCCTGCCGATCTCTATGATGATGGAGAATTGTAAAATAACTTGTTGAAAAAAGTGTTTATAACGTCGTGATATCATGTATCTTGGGAGATGGTGTGAACTGTCTCCCTGTTTTCGTTTATTATAAAAAAAGACAAACCAATCACATGAGCTTAATCAGATATCGTTTGTGAGATTATAAAATATGTATTCTTCTCGTCGAGTCCTGATCATTCTGTATCTTATTCTTTGTCTGGCTATTCTGTACACTGTCAACGAAGACATCTTCAAGTTTTCCGACACGTATTTTATCAATCAGAAATTTGATCCATCTATTTATCAAAAGAGCGATTACCTCCTTCAACCGCGGCTGACGTTAAGGAAGGGTTCCTACTGGATCGCTTTTCAGGTTAACGCGAATGGAACTGGCAATGGATATTATATTGTTAACCAAACCGGAGAGGTTCTCGTTCGCGACGAATTCCGCCCTGAAATTCATACCGAGATTTTTCAGCTGAAAATCGACAAACCGTCTGAGCAGGTCCGTTTTGGGATTTCTTTTGACCCTGCGGGTGAGAGGCTTGACGTTTTGGAGTTATTTGTAACGTCCGATTTCGTTATCTCGCGGGACTCAATCCTTCGTCATTTCGTTACAACGCTGTTCTTAACGGCGATCTTCTTGCTCATCGGGTGGCGTATTTTCAGTCCTGCTTCCTGGTTCGGCCGGTTCGGCCAGCTTTCGTCCCCGGTCAACGAAAGAATCCTTATTGTCCTTTTGGGTCTTTCCGCGGTAACGTCTTTCCCATTCTTCTATAATAAATTTTATTTGCAGACCGACGATTACATGTTCCACCTGCTTCGGATTGAAGGCATTAAAGTTGGATTGGAAAACGGGATCTTTCCGGTCCGCGTGAATCCATATTTTTTGCATGGATTCGGCTATGGGGATGGGCTGTTTTATCCGAATCTGACGCTCGTTTTTCCCGCGATGCTGCGGATCCTGGGGTTCGATCCGACGACAGTATTTAAAATTTTTGTGATCCTGCTGAACTTCTTGTCGATTGGCTGTTTTTATCTCGTGATCTGGAAGATTTCGAAATCGCGGTACAGCGGGCTGATAGGCGCGATATTTTATGCGTTCGCGTCGTATCGGCTGATCGATATTCTATTCCGCTGCGGTTTCGGCGAAGCGCAGTCGTTCCTTTTTACGCCGGTGATTATTTTGGGCCTTTACGAAATATTCAGCGGCCGTCCCGAAAAATGGTATATCTTCGCTGTGGGATTTCTTGGGCTGGCATGGACCCACCTGCTCAGTCTGGTACTGGCGACCTGCTTTGTCGGTGTCTTTTGTCTCTTTCGGATTCGCAGGATCCTTTCAGATCGAAGCGTGTTGATGGCATTGGTAAAATCGGTCCTGCTCGTTCTGGGGCTGTCCGCGTTCTTTTTTCTTCCGATGGCGGAGCAGGTCCTTACCTCAGCTTCGAAAGCAAATCTCCTGGTGTCCACGAGTCTGGACCTGGAAAATTTCATGCATGGGATCATTCCTGGCTCGCACCCGTTGACGCCGATCCCCAGCTGGTATCCGGTGGTCGATCCGAATCTGGGCCTCCCTTTTATCATTCTGCCGTTTGCATTTTTCATGGTGAAAAAAAGCGATCCGCGTCCCATGAAGCGGCTGGCGATCCTCTGCCTGATTGCGGGCTGCGTCGCGGCTTTTATTTCGACGGAATGGTTCCCCTGGGGGCTGGCCGCCTGGATCGGGAATCGTCTTCAATTCGCCTGGCGCGTTCTTCTGATCGCCGTACCGCTTTTATCGATGGCGGGCGGGTTGATCAGCGAATCCATCTTCGACCGGAATCAGAAAAAGATGGCAATTTTAGGCCTTGCCGCGCTCAGCATGGTTTCGACAGCGCCGATGTTTTTTAACGCGACGCGGCTCCGTTTAGAAACCCGCTACCCGCTGCACTTGAATTCAGTCGATATCATTGGCGGCGAGTACATGCCGGTAGGATCTGACCTGGATTTCATTCTGGATAATGGCGATACGGTTTTATCGAATGATCCTGAATTGACAATATTGAAGCATGACCGGCGGCCGCTGTATTTCAGCTTTGAGTTTGAAACGACCTCGAGTCCCGAAAATGGTCTTCAGTTCGAGATTCCACTCTTGTTTTATACGGGGTATGTCGCGGAGTTCGAAGCCCCGGGCGCGGCTCCGGTTGAGCTGAAGCCCCGTCTTGGGGAACATGGCTTCGTCGCGGTCGATATCCCGAACGCCGCTAAGGGCCGGGTCACCGCGTTTTATCGGACGACGCTTGTTCAGCGGCTGGGCGACTTTATTACGATCTTAACGCTGGCGGGTTGTATCGGTTTCGGGATCCGCGGCTGGAGGACGAAGCGGAAAGGACAGAAGGCGTCTCCGGCTTAAGGAGCATGAGGATCCGACGCTTCGCTGCTCTATCGGATAGCGCTGACGATCGAAAAGAGGTATCCGGCGTTTATTTCGTTTCTGACTATAATTAAGCGAGGTAAACACGATGAATTGAGGACGAGGAAGATGCCGTTTGACGAACCCGTACTGATGACGTTCCAGTCGCTCCGCATTCCGGCGCTGACAGGGGTCTTTTTACTTCTGACAGAATTCGGAGCTGAAACGATCCAGCTCCCGTTGATCGCTTTTTTATACTGGTGCGGAAAGAAGCGTATCGCAATCCTGATCGGGATCAGCTTTTTCTCCGGAATGGTTGTCAACCAGCTGCTCAAGATCACGTTCTGCGTTCAGCGTCCATTCCTGCGGTTTGAGAATCTCGCCGCGGTCGCCGAAGCGCTTCCCGGCGCCAGCGGTTTTTCCTTCCCGAGCGGGCATACGGCGGGGGCGATCAGCGTTTATGGGATGATCGCGATGCTGACGGAAAAACGCTGGCTGAAGGTCGTTATGGTTTCCCTGATCGCAGCGGTCGGAATATCGCGTCTCTACCTGGGAGTGCATACCCCGACCGACGTCCTCGCCGCAATCGTCATCGGGACGCTGATCCTGATCGCGGTTCGGATCGCGTCGCGGTCGCTCGCGGCGAACCCGGCGCTGAAAAACCGTTTCCTTCTTCTCGGTTTCGCGCTCCTGCTGATCAGCGTGCTGTATGCGCTGTTGAAACCGTATCCGGAAGGAACCGGCGCGTTTCTCCGTTCCGACGTCATGAAAACGGTCGGCGCGGCGCTGGGAGGGCTGATCGGGTTCCGGGTCGAGGAGAGCAAGCTTCGCTTTGAGGCGCCGAAGAGCTGGATCGGGAAAATTCTCGTTTTCATTCCCGGAATTGCGCTGACGATGGCGCTGCGCGTCCTGTTGAAAGCGCCGCTGAACGCGGCGTTCGGCGAACTCGTCGGGAGCTTCGTTCGTTACGTTCTGATCACGTTCTGGATCACCGCGCTCTATCCGGTTCTTTTCGGATGGACGCTGCGCCGCGCTAAGCGAACCGCTCCGGTCGCCTGACCCAGGCTGGGCCTGCGTTTTACGATGGACTTTACGACAGCGAATCCAGGACTTCGTATCCGTAAAATTCTTCCCGGACGCGACAATCTGGCAATCGCCGACCTGATCGAGCGGAGCTTCCGGGAATTCCTCGATCCGGACGGGAGAGCGTTTATCGAAACGCTGCGAAAAACGGCGCGGATCAACTGGCTGGACCGGCTGTTCCCCGATATCGGCGGCGCGGAAGCTGAAGGGTTTGTCTGCGTCAATGCGGATGGCAAACCCATCGCAATCCTGCACCTGCTCCCGATTCATCCTCCGGAAGGCGGCGGGTACCTGATCGTCAATGTCTGCGTTGACGAAGGATACCGCGGCCGTGGGATCGCGGTGGAATTACTGCGCAAGGCGATCGCTCATGCGCGGAACTATGCCGCTTCGGTCCTGTATCTTCAGGTCCGGTCAGGAAATCCTTCTGTCGTCCGCTTATACGAGTCGCAAGGGTTTGAAATCGTTACCGTGCGGACGGATTGGCTGAAAGAGAAAATGGACGCGGAGAATCTGGCGGCCGTCGGGCGGCTCCGGACAGGCTGCGCCGCGCCGGAACGCGCGGAACGGGACGAATTTATCCGCTCAGCTGCGCGGGCCGTTCCGCCGGCCTTTCGCTGGAATATTGGCTGGGACGATCGGATGTACTGTTTCTCCCGGCCGCTTCGTTTCCTGAAGCGGTTCGCCGGATATCGGGAGGAATTCTGGACAGTCGTCGATTTAAACGGGGATGCGAACGGGCGGAAAATCGGCTGGATCGCGTTTCAGCCGACGGGAAATTACGCGGACCGGGTCTGGATCCTTCCGGCGGAAGACAGCGGGGAAGCGGACCGCGTCGCGCTGATGGGAACGGCGCTGCGGAGGTTCCGCTGCGGGAAGCCGATAACGGTCAACACGGGCGCGGAAGACGATTGTGGCTGCTGCCGCGCGTTCGGATTCAGCGACCGGCGGGAACTGATCTGGATGCGATTGATCCTGACGGAGCGTGACTGAGCCGGGCAGTCGCTCTGGCGGAATGCGCTGTCTCCGGCCGCGCTTATACCCTGAGTTTACGCGCACGCCCTGTTAAAACTTCGTTAGAAACGTCAAAAAAGATTGAAATTCGTTCGCAAACCCGATATACTACAGTCTGAGCGGGTTGGCACTCATTTCTACCGAGTGCTAATCCGCGGAGAAGAAGGCATGACGAAGAGAATGAGCGAACGGCAGAGAATGATCCTGAGCCTGGTCGTCCATGATTATATTCGGACGGCGACGCCGATCGGATCGAAAAAGCTGGTCGAGCGGTATCGGCTGGAGATCAGCCCGGCGACCGTTCGCGCCGAGCTGGCGGCGCTCACGGAGCTGGGACTGCTGAATCAGCAGCACACCTCCGCCGGCCGCTCCCCGACCGAGAGCGGCTATCGATACTTCGTTGGGACTTTAATGAAGCTGCAGGAGCTTCCTGAATTGACCCGCCGCAGGATTGAGCATCAGTTTTATCAGATGCAGTCTGATCAGGGTGTGGACGGCTGGATGAAGCTGTCGGCGTCGATCCTGGCGTCGGTATCCGGGGCGATTTCGCTGGTTTCCGCGCCCTATTCGAAAGATATCGCCGTGAAGCATATCGCGCTGGTCGGACTATCCGAACGGCAGGCGCTGATGATCGTCGTAACCAACACCAGTCAGGCGCAGCAGCGATTCGTCTCGTTGGGACTGCCGATGAATCAGGGTCAGCTGACGATGGTCGAGAACGAATTTAACGAAGCGTTCGCAGGGCTGAACTCGCGTCAGATCCGCGAAAAAATTGGTCAGGGGACGGTAACGTGGGATTCGGCGGTGAAAGCCGATCTCGCCGGTCAGGTCGCCGCGGCGGTCGCCGAAGTTGAGGCGTCGCGGGGCGGCGAAATCTATACCGACGGGCTCCATAACGTTATCGGCGAGCCGGAGTTTACCGAAAGCGGCGAAGCGCATGGCGCGCTGAAGCTTCTTGGGGAAAAAACGGTCCTTCGTTCGATCCTGATGAAAACGGACGCGGACCGGAAAATCGGCGGGATTCAGATCCTGATCGGCGGAGAAGGATCGATCGAGGCGCTGCATCACTGTTCGCTGGTTTTAGCCCGGTATGGGCGGGCGAACGCGATTGGCGGAACGATCGGAATTTTAGGCCCGATGCGGATGCCGTATGCGATGAATATTCCGACGGTTCGCTTTATCGCCGGAATCTTATCGGATCTGGTCAGCGACGCTTTCATGGACGAGAAGGACGAGGGCGAAAAGCAGGTTTTCGTCAGCGATACCATTTGACAAAGGATTGAAAAAAAAAGAAAGACATGAAAAAAAAGCATGAAGAAAAAATAGAGAAGGAACCGGAAGAGCTCCCGGAAGCGCCGGGTTCGGAGGAAGAAGGCTCGGGGGAATCCGACGTCGAATTGGTCGATCTCGTCGCGGAGTTAGCGAAAGCGCGTGAGGAAGCGGAAACGCTCAGGAACGCGCTGACGCGCGAGCGGGCGGATTTCACGAACTACCGGCGTCTCGTCGAGAATGAAAAGAACTCCGCGGGGAATGAATACCGGATCAATATGCTCCAGAAAATTCTTCCGATCCTGGACGATCTCGAATTGGCGATCCGGAATCGCGTTCAGGACGGCGCTGAGCCGGATACCTGGGCCGAGGGGATCGAGATGATCGCGCGAAAGTATCGTGCGCTCGTCGAAGCGGAAGGGGTTAAACCCTCCGCGGCGGTCGGGGAACCGTTCGATCCCAGATTTCATCAGGCGATTTCGCAGGAAGAAAACCCTGACGTTGAGTCGGGAACGATTTTAGAAGTGTTAAGCAGCGGTTATATTTTAGGCGACCGGGCGCTGAAAACGGCGTTAGTCCGGGTCGCAGCATAGGAGAAATGAAAGAATATGTCAAAGATTATCGGTATTGATTTAGGGACTACAAACTCTGTTATGGCGGTTATCGTCGGCGGCGAATCGACCGTTATTCCGACTTCGGAAGGGGAGCGCACCTGCCCATCCGTCGTCGCGGTCAACAAGAACGGCGAGCGGCTCGTCGGGCGCGTCGCCCGGAACCAGGCGATTACCAATCCGGAGAACACGATCTTCTCGATCAAGCGCTTCATGGGACGGAAATTTGACGATCCGGAAGTCCAGCGCGACCTGAGCCGGATTCCGTATAAAGTTACGAAAGCGCCGAACGGCGACGTCCGCGTTATCCTTGGCGGGAAAGAATATTCAGCTCCGGAAATTTCCGCGATGATTTTAGCGAAGATGAAGACGGACGCGGAAGCTTACCTCGGCGAAAAGATCACGCAGGCGGTTATTACCGTCCCCGCGTATTTCAACGACAGCCAGCGAAACGCGACCAAAGACGCCGGAAAGATCGCCGGAATGGAAGTTTCGCGGATTATTAACGAACCGACCGCCTCGTCGTTAGCTTACGGACTGAATAAGAAAACCAATGAATCGATCGCCGTGTACGACCTGGGCGGCGGCACGTTCGACGTTTCGATCCTTGACGTCGGCGACGGCGTCTTCCAGGTCCGTTCAACCTCCGGCGATACCCATCTGGGCGGCGACGATTTTGACCAGCGCGTTATGGATTACCTGATCGACGAGTTCAGGAAGAGCAACGGAATCGACCTGCGAAACGATCGCCAGGCGCTTCAGCGGCTCAAGGAAGCGGCTGAAAAAGCGAAAATCGAGCTGTCCTCGACGATGCAGACGGAAGTGAACCTGCCGTATATTACCGCGGACGCGTCCGGCCCGAAGCACCTGCTCCTGACGCTGACCCGCTCCAAGCTGGAACAGCTGACCGCTGATCTGATCGAGCGGTCGTTAGGCCCGGTCCGCAAAGCGTTGAGCGACGCCGACTTGAAGCCCGCGGATATTAATGAAGTCGTTCTTGTCGGCGGCATGACGCGAATGCCGGCCGTTCAGGAAGCGGTCCGCAAGGAATTCGGGAAGGATCCGAATAAGGGCGTCAATCCGGACGAGGTCGTCGCGATCGGCGCCGCGATTCAGGCCGGCGTTCTTGATAACGTCGTGAACGATATCCTGCTTCTCGACGTGACGCCGCTGACGCTCTCGGTCGAAACGATGGGCGGCGTCGCGACGCCGATGATCGAGCGGAATACGACGATCCCGGCGAAGAAGACGCAGGTGTACTCGACGGCGGCGGACAGCCAGACGTCGGTCGATATCCATATCGTTCAGGGCGAACGGCCGATGGCCGCGGACAACAAGAGCCTGGGTCAGTTCCGCCTCGACGGAATCCCGGCGGCTCCCCGCGGCGTTCCGCAGATTGAAGTTACGTTCGATATCGACGCGAACGGTATCCTGAAAGTCTCGGCGATCGATAAAGCCAGCGGCAACAGCCAGAATATTACGATTACCGCCTCGTCCGGCCTGTCGGAATCAGAGGTCGAGCGCATGCGCAAGGAGGCGGAAGCGCACGCCGAGGAAGATAAGAAGCGCAAGGAAGGGATCGAGATTCATAATCAGGCCGACAACATGGTTTACACGGCTGAGAAACTGTTGAACGAGAACGGCGATAAGATTCCGGACGCGATGAAGGACGAGCTGAAGACGAAGATCGAGGCGGTCAAATCGACGCTGAACGGGACTGATTATGACGCGATGAAAGCCAGGTCGGAAGAACTGAACCAGGCGGTTCAGAAAATCGGCGCGAGCATGTACCAGCAGCAGCCAGGCCCGGACGCTGCCGGCGGCGCCGGCTCGAATCCGGAAGGCGGACCGTCTGCGTCGGGCGGCGACGACGTTGTCGACGGTGAGTTTCATAGCATGTAATCACGCTTAGCGCGTGAAAAAGATTTCGCGCCGGTGACTGCCTCTATAATTAGGCAGTTATCGGCTGCGAATTTTATTATTTAATCAGAGCGAAGGATAGTACGGACCACGGGGCATTATGGCGGAGGAACGCGATTATTACGAAATTTTAGGAGTTGGACGGAGCGCGTCGGCGGACGAAATCAAGAACGCATTCCGTGGCAACGCACGGAAGTATCATCCGGATATCAACAAGGATCCGGACGCGGAAGATAAGTTCAAGGAAATTAACGAAGCGTATCAGGTTCTCTCCGATCCGGATAAACGCGCTGCGTACGATCGTTTCGGAAAAGCGGGCGTAGGCGGAGCCTCCGGCCCGTTCGATTATCAGACGGTCGATTTCTCCGATATTTTCGGCGATCTCTTCGGCTTCGGCGGGGCTTCCTCGCGGCAGCGGAACAGCCCGCGGCGCGGGGCGGACATCGGGCACCGCGTTACAATCGAATTTCTTGAAGCCTGTTTCGGGGTGAGTAAGGAAATTTCTTTCCTTCGCGACGAAACCTGTGATCATTGTCATGGAAGTGGGGCGGAACCGGGAACGAAAGTCGTCCGCTGCGCGAGCTGCGGCGGGACGGGCGAGGTTAAAACGATGCGTAATACCATGTTCGGCCAGATGGTCCAGGTTCAGACCTGCCCGAGCTGCGGCGGGCGCGGTGAAACGATTCAGACGCCTTGCGCGGTTTGCGGCGGGCGGAAAACCGTCCGAAAGACGGTCCGGCGCATGCTGACGATCCCGGCGGGCGTCGATAACGGAACGCGGATCCGCCTTTCCGGCGAGGGTCAGCCGGGGCTGAACGGCGGACCGAAAGGCGATCTCTACGTCGAAATCTCCGTCCGGGCGCATGAGATTTTCCGTCGGGACGACGACGATATCGTAATGGGGCTGAACCTCAACGTCGCACAGGCGACGTTAGGCGACGAAATCGAAATCCCGACGATTCATGGCATGGAGAAAATCGTTATTCCCGCTGGAACGCAGCCGGGAAAGGTCATCACGTTGAAGCGGAAAGGCGTCCCGAAGCTTCAGCGGAAGGACGAATTCGGCGATCAGCGGATCACGGTTACCGTCGTGATTCCCCGCGAACTGACCGAGGATCAGCGCGAGCTGATGGGAGCGTTTGGAAAGACGCTCGGAAGCGAGATTCAGCCGCAGGACCGCGGTTTCTGGGATAAGCTTAAGGATAAATTCAATGGATAAGCAAGTCTGGGTCGAGGTATCGGTCGTTGTCAGTCCGGAATCCGCCGAATCGGTTTCCGAGCTCTTTTCGCGGTATACCGATTCTGTCGTCGTTGAACAGGGGGTCGAGTTTCGCGATCCAGACGACCGTGGGACGCCGCATGGCCCCTGCCGGGTCTGCGCTTTTCTGGACCTGAACGACCGACTTGAAACGACGAAGCGGAAAATCAGCGAAGGCCTGTGGTATTTGTCGCGGATCCGTTCGGATATTCCCGAGCCGACGTTCAGGACGATCGAGGATCAGAACTGGATGGAAGCCTGGAAACGGTTTTATCATCCGGTTTTTGTCGGCGACAAGCTCCAGGTCCTGCCGGACTGGATCGAAAATCAACACCCGGAGAAGCTGGCGATCCGGATCGAACCGACGATGGCCTTCGGAACAGGGACGCATCCGACGACCCAGCTCAGCCTGATGCTGACCGAGATGTACGTTCGGCCGGGCGAGCCGTTTATCGACGTGGGGTCGGGATCGGGGATCCTCTCGATCGCGGCGATCCTTCTCGGCGCGAAAGAAGCGCTTGGAATCGATATTGACGAAGAGTCGATGCGCTCCGGACGGGAAAACGCGGAACGGAACGGCGTCGCCGATCGGATTACGTTTACGAGGCGGACGATCCCGGAGCTCAGGGCGGACGGCGAGGCGCTGAACGAAGCGCCGGTCGTGATCGCGAATATTCTGACGCCAATCCTGGAAGCGCTTTTCGACGTCGGGATGGCGGACCTCGTCGCGCCGGGCGGGGTCATCCTGCTGAGCGGGATTTTAACGGATCAGGACGAGCGTATCCGCCGGGCCGCGGAAAGGCGGGGACTGACTTTTGAGAAGCGCCTGCTGATCGAGGACTGGGCCGGGTACGCGTTCCGGAAAACGAAGTAAAAGGAAGATGATGAAAAACAGCGTTATTTTAGTTACGCGGTACGGGATGGGCGATGCGCCCGAAGAGCTGCGGCTGAAGTTGATCGGGTCGTATTTGTCGCTGATGAACAGTACGGATACGCTCCTTCCGAACGCGATCTGCTTTTACGCTGACGGCGTAAAACTGGCCGTCGAGGGATCGCCGGTGCTTGAGGCGCTTCAGTCGCTTGAAGCCAGGGGCGTCCGCCTGATTTTATGCGGGACGTGTCTGAATTGGTTCGGGCTGACGGACCGGCTGCGCGTCGGGATTGTTGGCGGAATGACCGATATTATCGAAGCGCAGCGGCTCGCGGATAAGGTGATCACGCTCTGAGACGCGGAGGAAAAGCGATGGAAACCTTATGGGCGCCCTGGCGGAGCGCGTATTTGAACGAAAGCATGGAAAAAGAAGCGAAGAAAATCGTCAGCGGCTGCGTATTCTGCGAAGCGCTGGCGCAGCCCGACGACCGGTCGCGGTACATCGTGCATCGCGGTCCCGGCGCGTTCGTTATTCTGAACCTCTATCCGTATAATAACGGGCATATGCTGATTATTCCGAACGCACACGTGGATCGTCTGGATCGCGTTTCGGCGGAGACGCGCGCTGAAATGATGGAGCTGATCAACAGGGCGCAGCTCGTTCTTCAGCGTGTCTACCAGCCGCATGGAATCAATATTGGCAACAATACGGGCCAGGCGGCCGGCGCAGGGATCGCGGACCATCTTCATTTTCACGTGCTGCCGCGCTGGACGGCGGACGCAAACTTTTTGACGACGGTCGCGAACTCGCGTGTTATTCCTGAATCGTTGGACAGGAGCTGGGAACGGATCTGCGAGGCCTGGGAAAAAGCGGCGTAGCTTTTCGCGCGGAGTATGGTAAACTATCCATAAGGCGTCAGCTGTTCCTTTTTTAACGGGGGTTCAGGATACGATCGAACGTTTTTTTTCAGGGTGTCGCCGCGTTCGACGGTCCCGAATGATCAGGCTCATTACCGAATCTTTCAAAATTGAACAGGAGGAATTTAGCCATGGATTACGCAATGGTCAATAAGTTGGAGAAAGCGAAGGCATACGCAAAGGACCGCGGTCGGTTCACGATTGATAAATTCGAAGCGTCCGTTCAGGGCTCGAACGGTGCGCATCAGGTTGCGTATGATAACGGGGCCTGGAGCTGCGACTGCGGTTTCTTTCAGACGCGCGGCCGGTGCAGCCACACGATGGCGTTGGAAATTCTGTTAGAGGACATGGTTCAAATCGCTTTTGACGAACCGGAAAAATAAAGTTGAGATTATTTTGCTGATCTGAAAACACGCGGTCAAACGGAATCTTGATTGCGTGTTTTTATAATGAAATGTCGTTGTTCCTAAAGGAGGATTCAGACGGATGGGCGTTAAGCTTACGGTATACGGTTCGCCGCTGTGCGGGGATTGCGTTGAGACCGAGCGCGTTTTTCAGGAACGCGGAATTGAGTATGAGTTTGTGAATATAACTGAATCGATGGCGAATTTGAAAGCTTTTTTAGCCTTTCGCGATCAGGATGAGCGCTTTGACGATATCCGTGGGCTGGGGCGGGTCGGGATCCCATTTTTCGTTTTTTCGCACGGCGCGCGGACGTTTGACCGCGAAGCGGCGGTCGACGAATATATCGCAACGCGCTGAGGCTTTCTAATTTTCGATCGATCGTTTTTCTATCGGGGATGAATCGGACGGATCTTTTTTTCGATTATTGCGGCTAATTCTTCGATGCGCCGCTGGTCTTCCGCGCTGAAGCGGTTCAGCGTCGGGCTATCCAGATCGAGGACGGCGAAGGGAGCGCCGTTCACGTCGCGGAGCGGTACGACCAGCTCTGAATTCGACGCCCCGTCGCAGGCGATATGGCCCGCGAATTCATGGACGTTTCCGACGCGGACGCTTTCGTTCCGCGCGAACGCAGTCCCGCAGACGCCGCGCCCAACCGCGATTCGCGTGCAGGCCGGCTTTCCCTGGAACGGGCCGACGGTGAGCGTGCCTGTCTCCGCGCGGAACAGGTAAAAGCCGCACCAGTTCAGGTCGTCCAGCTCCTGATAGAGAAAGGCGGCCGCGTTCGCGAGCGTCGCGATGGGGTCGTCCTCGCCGCTTAGCAGGGCGGATAATCGTTCAGCTTGATCCATATCGGTCCTCTCCAGTTTCGATTTTTCGGCTCAGCGCCGCGAAATCGTCGTTCTCATCAAAAAGAAGAATTCCGGCGCTGCGGAGCCGTTCCGCAGTGATCCCGTCGCCGTCGCACAGCCTGCCGCTGAAGGTTCCGTCGTAGATTCGTCCAACGCCGCAGGAAGGGCTCCTGCTTTTCAGAATTGCCGCGACGACGTTCCGATCAAGCGCGATCGCCAGCGTTCGTTCCGCGCCGAGACGGAAAGCGGAGCTGACGTCGGCCCCGTCCGAGCGAACAACACGAAGCCCGCGCCGCTCTGCCGGCAGCCGCGGGATTGCCAGCCCGCCGAGAACTTCCGGACAGACCGGGATCAATTCAAACCGCTTTCCGAGCGCCCGTACGCCGGGCGATTCGCATGCCTGTCCGTCGTAGCGGCAGCGTTCTCCCAGGAGGCAGGCGCTGACGAGCAGCGCCGCTTTTTTCGCCATCAGGGCATGACGCAGTACTGCGCCCAGTAGGCTTCCATCCGCTTCCGGATCCCGTCGTCGATATAGACCTTCCCATCCAGCTCGCGGTTATAAAGAACGTCGAGAATCTCGCGGATCGTTACGATCGGAAAGACCGGAAGCTGAAAGTCCCTTCGGATTTCTTCGATCGCCGTCAGCTCTCCCTGCCCGCGTTCCATGCGGTCGACGCTGACGAAAACGCCTTTAACCGGCGCGTTCAGCGTCTTGAAAATGGGCATGACCTGGCGGATCGCCGTTCCGGCCGTAATTACGTCCTCGATGATCACGACTTCGTCGTCCGGCCCGGGTTGATAGCCGACGAGCGAGCCGCCCTCGCCATGATCCTTTTCTTCTTTCCGATCGAAACAGTAGTACAGCGAGGTCTGCCAGTGGGTTTGGAGCGCGATCGCGGTCCCGACCGCCAGCGGGATCCCCTTATACGCCGGGCCGAATAAGCAGTTAACTTGATCGCTGAGTTCTCCGCTCGCCTGCCGGGCCTTGAGCGCTCCGGCGTAGTAGCCGCCGAGTGCGGCGGCCTGCGCGCCGGTATGATATTTTCCGGTGTTAATAAAGTAAGGCGTTTTCCTGCCGCTCTTGGTCACGAAATCGCCGAAGGTCAGCGCGCCCGACCGGACCATGAATTCAATAAATTCTGTTTTGTATGGCTGAATCGTCATTTTTCAAGTCTCTCCTTCCAAGCCGGTTCGATCAGCGAATTTTTCAGCTCGCGAACCGACGTTACGCCAATTTTCCGCAGGACCGTTTGCAGCTCTCCTAAAATCCGGATCGGGGCGTCCGGCGTCAGCAGCGCGGCGGTCCCGACCGCAACCGCGTCGGCGCCGGCAAGGATGAGCTCGGCGGCGTCTTCTCCGCTCATGACCCCGCCCATCCCGATAATCGGAAGCGGAACCGCGCGGCGAACCTCGTAAACCATGCGGACGGCGATCGGATGAATCCCCGGTCCGGAGAGGCCGCCGGTTTTATTTGCCAGAACGACCTGCCGGCGGTATACGTCGATTTTCATTCCCAGAAGCGTATTGATCAGCGACAGCGCGTCTGCGCCTGCGTCGGCCGCGGCTTTCGCCATGTCGCAGATTTGGGTGACGTTCGGGCTGAGCTTCACGATCAGCGGTTTTTTCGCCGCTTTTCGGACGGCGGCGGTCGCTGCGGAAACGCCTTCGACCGTTGTCCCGAACGCGATTCCGCCTTCCTTAACGTTAGGACAGGAGATATTCAGCTCGATCATGTCGACGTCGGTTTCGGAAAGGCGTCCCGCGACGGCGGCGTATTCCTCGACCGTTTTCCCGACGATATTGGCGATAATCGGGAGGTTGGGAACCGACCGCAGCGCGGGGAGCTCGTCGCGGATCCAGGCTTCCATTCCGACGTTCTGAAGACCGACGGCGTTCAGCATCCCGCCATAGGTTTCGGCGATCCGGGGCGTTTTATTGCCGGGCCAGGGAACCGTCGAGATTCCCTTGGCCGTTACCGCGCCCAGCCGCCCGATATCGTAGCAGGCGCGCGCGTTCAGCGTGAAAGTTCCGGAGGCGGTCGTGATCGGATTTTTCCAGCGGACCCCGGCGATTTCGACGCTCAGGTCCAATTCTTTCCCGCTCCCCGCGGAACCGAACGGCGCTGGGTTGTTTTGAGCTGTCTTAGACATTGAATACCACCGTTTCTCCTGCGAAGACCGGCCCCTTTGAGCAGACGCCCATCCGGCTTATCGCGCCGGACGCTCGGTCGCGGATATCGGCGACGCATCCTGCGCAGCAGCCGAACCCGCATCCCATCCGTTCTTCTAACGAAAATTGAAGATCGAAGCGGTCGGGCGGCGCGAACGCCTGAATCGCTTTCATCATCGGCCCCGGCCCGCAGCTGACGATCAGCGCTTTTCCTTCTTTCGGGACCGGGAGCTGCTTCAGGATTGTCAGGACGGTTCCCGTCTCGAACTGAATTTCAGGGAAGGCGGTTCGAAGCGCCGGGATCGCCTTCGCGTCCTCGATTGCGCAGCGAACGTTCTCAGCGCCGATCGATTGGGCGAACTCGTTCAGCAGGATCGGATCGGAACGGAAGCCTATGATCGCGGCGACCTTTTTCCCGGCAGAGGCGGCTTTTTTCGCCGCCGCATAAACGGGCGGGACGCCGACGCCGCCGCCGACAGCGATAACCGTGGACGCGGAATCGATGGAGAACCCGTGCCCCAAAATCGTCGTGACGTCGATTTTATCGCCTGGCTGAAGCCTGCTGAGCCGTTCCGTGCCTTTCCCGACGACGGCGTAAATGAGCCGGATCCAGTCGCCGCCGCTGTCCGCGACGCTGATCGGACGGGGGAGGAGCCAGTCTCCGCGATTCAGGTAGATATTGACGAATTGTCCGGGCGTGAAATCGGGACGTGGATGTTCAAGGCGGAGATCATAGATTGTGGGCGTGAGCGGGAGATTCGCAAGAACGCGCGTCTCGAAACGGCGGACGCTCGCCTGGGTTGTCTCGTCTGACATGAAGCTGCTCCTTAAGAACTGCTGTTTCTTTTTATTATACGCGAGGAATTGAGGCTGAGACAGGCGGCGTGCGGGTGCGATAAATGGAAGACTGACGTGGGCGCTGCCGGACCGCAGGTTTCCGTTTATAAAACGGTCGGCAGCAGATGGGAATTCCTGAACCGTTCCCGCCAGCCGTCAAGAAAACACGTTTCGGCGTCTTCTCCACCGTTTGAGAGGAGCGCGAACACGGTTTCGCTGGTCGTGTTCGTCAGCAGGATGCAGCCGGTCCGGCTGAGGAACACATGCCAATCGGATGGCTGGGCGCGTCGCGACGGTTCGAGGAATGACAGCGGGTCAGAGGGGGAGAACTCTTTTTTCATAATTTTCCGCAGCAGGAAAGCTCCGCCCGCCGCGACTTCATGCGCCGTACTGAAAAGTCCGGATTCGCCCGAAACGCCGCTCAGCTTCGCGCAGAGCGGATCGCTCGTTACCCCGATTCGCATTTCTTTCGGGTTGTCGAGGCTGAACGTCGGCGCGATTCCCTCGCGAGGGATCGGCAGCGCCGCGACCGATCCGCGCATCAGCGGACGAAAACCGGTCTCGACCAACGGAATTTCGTTCAGGATCTGGTCGCTGAAGACGAGGGAAAGCGGACGTCCGGTCAGCGTTTCGAGGACAACGCCGAGGAGCGTGTACCCGATGATAGATTTCCGCGTTCGCGTCCCCGGCGCGGATTCGAACGGCGAGACGTATATTTTTCGCAGCACGCTTTCCCGGTCATCCTTGTCGTCGAGCTGAATCGTCTCAGGAAGACCCGACGTATGCCGAAGCAGCTGTGCGATGGTTACGGTAGAAAGATCGACGCGCTGAACCGGCTCGCCGCGAATCGGGCGCAGGCCCGAAAATTCAGGCTGGACAGACTGAACCGGGGCCGTCGCGGGCAAAGAAAGTTTTTTGATGACGTTGTTCGTCGCGTAAAAGGTGAAGTAGCGGGTAATCGCGCCGATATCGAAAAGCGTCAGCTCCTGAACCGGGTACTGTTCCCCTTTCAGCGTAAAATAACCGAATTGCGCGGCTGCGGTTTGGCGATTATTTTCGAATACGCAGCTCTGCGCGCAGAAAAGTGGGTTGTTCGTCTTTTGGAGATGGGTCCAATCGTTGACGAAATCGTTGATTGCGACGAGATCCCCCATAGTATCGCAGGGTTCCTTTCCAGTACAAGCGAATGGCGACGTGCAGCGGCGAGGAAATATCCTGTACGCCGTTTCTAACGATTCAAGCAGGTAGTTATAAGGATAGCGGAAAGTAAAGCGCGCGTCAATGTATATCGTCATCTAAGATTAGTGATGTTTTCTGCGGATTCGCGGAAAGGGACGGGTTCCCCGAATTATCATGGTTCGCGAGCCGATTAATTTCGGGTTGTTTTCTAAAGCGTATAATTAACCATATATCGTAAATTTAAGATTTGGAGAAAGGCCAAAAAACGATCGCCAAAGTTCGATGAGCGCTCCCTGATGGAATCTGATTGTATTTCTTCCGTATCCGCTTTACCCGATTCGTTCCTGTCCATGTTAATTTTTTTCTTAATTCTTCTTCTTGCGGACCAGCTCCTGACCCTGATCCGCGCGGCGGTTGTCAGCGCGAATTTTTCCGACGATCTCGTCGATAGCGCGAAGTCGGATCGTAAAGCGATGACTTCGCTGTTTACCGCGAGGGCGACGAATCTCGCGATTCTCGATTTCGCGCTGTCCTGCGCAAGCGTGCTGACCGCGATTGCGGGTGTGCTGCTGACGTTTTCCGGTTTAACGCGTGCGGCTGTGGAGCTGACGCCGGCGCTGGTCTGCCTGATCGTCCCTGCCGCGCTGCTGCTGATATCCGGGATGACGAACGGGCTGGGGACGCGCTTCGCGAATCATCTCGCGCCCGTCCTCTTGCCTGCGGCGAATCTTATCGTTGCGGCTGCGCGTCCTTTTCATACTTTTTATCACTCGTTCGAACCGCGGTCAAAAACGCCGCAGGTCACTTTCGATCAGATTGAATCTAACCTGATCGAATGGGTCGAGAACGCGCCGTCGCCGAAAAAGCTTAAGGAGGAAGAGCGGAAGATGGTCCGTTCGATTCTGGGATTCAGCGATACCCTGATTCGAGAGATTATGATCCCGCGGATTGACCTGACCGCGATCGAGTTGAATACGGATTTGGCGGCTGCCGCGGAAACGATTTTGGCTTCGGGTCATTCCCGACTGCCCGTATATGATGATGAAATCGATAATATTGTTGGAATTCTTTATGCGAAGGACCTGATCAGGTATTATTCGGAGGAGCATTCTGAACCGTTCTCGTTGAAATCGATGATGCGCGAGCCGGTATACGTTCCTGAATCGAAAAAAGCGGGCGATCTGCTCGCCGACATGCAGCTGGACGGGATTCATATGGTGATCGTCGTCGATGAATATGGCGGCACGGCGGGGATCGTTTCGATGGAAGATATTGTTGAGGAAATTGTCGGCGAGATTCGCGACGAATTCGATAACGCGGAAGAGATTCCGATTGAAGAGCTTGGCCCGGAGGTTTATAGTTTCCTGGGGCGCGTCGATATTACCGATGTGAATGAAACGCTGGGGACGCATCTTTCGCGCGAATCTTCGGATACGATCGCTGGATTCATGTATACCATGATTGGAAAGGTTCCTGAGGGAGATGAGATCGTTAACGTTGAGGACTGGCGCTTTACGATCGCGGAACTGACCGGGAACCGGATTCGCCGCGTCCGGGCTGAGCGCCGAAGCGAAGATCCTGAAAGCGATATGGAGGAACCGAATGAACAAGAAACAGCTCATTGATCTCGCGCTTGGCGCGCGAAAAAAATCTTACAGTCCGTATTCCGGATACGCCGTCGGGGCGGCGCTGCTGACGAAGAGCGGCGCGGTTTTTACCGGCGCGAATATCGAGAACGCCGTGCTGGGATTGACGATCTGCGCTGAGCGAACTGCGATTTTTCAGGCGGTTCTCGCTGGCGAACGCGCGTTTGAACGGATTGTCGTTGCGACGCGGGATGGCGGTTCGCCTTGCGGCTCCTGCCGTCAGGTGATGGCCGAGTTTTCGCTTGAAATGGAAGTGACGATGGTGAATGGGGATGGGGAAATCGTCTCCGAGAGTACGGTTTCGGGGCTTCTCCCGTACGCGTTTACGCCGCTCAACCTGAAATCTGCTGAACGCGGCTGAGCCGGTCGGAGCGCGATGCCTTTCGTCGAAAAATCGATCCGCGTTCAGGCGATGATCCTGGCGCATTATAACTATGGGGAGTCCGACCGCTTCGTCCGCATGCTGACGCCGGACCGCGGAAAGATCTCGGCGCTGGCGCGCGGGGTTCGGAAGATGAATTCGCGAAAAGCGGGGCATCTCGAGCCGTTTACCGTCGTCAGCGCGCAGCTCGTCCAGGGGCGCGGCTCTGCCTGGACGATTCAGCAGGTCGAGACACAGGAGGCATATCCTGATTTAGCGCGCAATCTGGAAACAACCTGTTTCGCGGCGTATGTCGCCGAGCTGGCCGATCGGTTTTCTGACGAGGACACGGAGAGCCGCGACTTGTTTAACCTGGTCGTGCGGACGATTCGCCGGCTTCATTCTGATGAAGACCCTTATCCGGCGCTGCGACTTTTTGATTTCCGGCTGCTGGATTTAACCGGTTACCGTCCGCAGCTGCAGGATTGCGTCGGGTGCGGCGAGGCGATTCAGCCTCAGGCGCAGTATTTTTCGTTATCGTTTGGAGGGGCGCTTTGTCCGAATTGCGCTGCGCTCGACTTCCATGCGCTTCCGATTTCGACGCGGACGCTGAAGTTCTTTCGCTATTATCAGGCTCGTTCGATCACTGACGCGGGAGTTGTTCCCTGGCCGGGGGAGCTCCGTGCGGAATCGGATCATATCCTGAACGCGTATTTTACGCATATTCTGGAACGAAAGATAAACAGCCGTGAGTTTCTGGAAAAGGTGGGGTAGGGAGAAGCGGCGAATAGATCGTTGCGAAAATCAGGTCTCTCTTCGTCCTGTTGTTCTTCTCCCCCCATTTGACGGCCGGCGCATCCTTATGATATGATTAACATGCGTTCGGGCGGGACCGACGCGGCGGATACCAGCGAACCTCGTCAGGTCCGAGAGGAAGCAGCGATAAGGTGGACCATTCGGGCGCCGTCGGGAATCCTGTCCGACGTTTTTTCTTTAAATCAGTGGAGTTTCGCATGACCAAAAGACAACCGCAAAATCAGACTCCGGCCTTCTGTAACTATGATAATTCGACCTATCAGGAGGATTTCTGGGGCGACGGCAAGCGGGCATACGAAGACGCATCGGAAGCGATGGCGCTCGCGCGGCTTCTCCCAAAAAGCGGAAAGCTCATGCTCGAAATCGGCGCCGGCGCCGGTCGGAATACGCTCCGCTATGAGGGCTATGAGCGAATCGTCGTATTGGATTATGCGCTGACGCAGGTTCAGCAGGCCAGGCAGCGTTTAGGCGCTTCTCCTCGTTTTATCTATGTCGCCGCCGACGTTTACCGGCTCCCATTTGTCAATGAGCTTTTCGATGGAGCAACCATGATCCGCGTCGTGCATCATCTCAGTCAGCTCGAACCTGCCTTCGCCGAAATTCAGCGCGTCATGCAAACGCATTCGACCTTGATCCTCGAATATGCCAATAAACGCAACCTTAAAGCCATTCTGCGCTGGCTGACCGGGAAACAGAAATGGAACCCGTTTTCCCGCGAGATGGTCGAGTTCGTTCCGCTCAATTTTGATAACCATCCGGGAACGATCGAAGCTGTGCTGCGCAGGAACGCGTTTGCCGTCGAAAAAGCGCTTTCCGTATCGAGCCTTCGCGTCAGCGGACTGAAATCCAACCCCGCGAATCTGAATTGGATGATGAAGCTGGAATCGATCCTGCAATATCTCGGCGCAGGAATTAAGCTCAGTCCGTCTGTTTTCCTGCGCTGCAGGTCAGTTGAAACAAAAACCAAATCGCGTTTTGACCAGTTTTTTATCTGTCCCAACTGCCGAAGTTATTCGCTGACACACCTGCTGAATCAGGAGGTCTGCCAAAGCTGCGGCTACGCATATCCGATTGTCGATGGCGTCTATGATTTTCGCGTCATTCCCGCCGATCAGAATCGCGCCGCCTGATTCCTCGGCGCGATTTAACGTTATGATTAAGAAGGTCGTTTGAATCAGAAAGAATTAAACGTCATCCAGGAGGAACTCAAAATGAAAAAAGGTCTCGTTCTTTTAATTGGCATCCTTACGTTCGCGGCCGTCTTTTTCGCTCCGGTCTCCGCGCAGATCGAGTTTATTGAACCAACTGCCTCGGTTTCTGAGGATACGGCTCGCGATGTCTCGCCTGAATTTGCCGCAGCTGTCGCCGATTTAGCCGCGAGCGGGAAAATTCCCAGCGTGAACGGCGAATATTACTATTTGGATAATTTCTCCGACGAATGGGCGCAGCTGCAATGGTATCAATGGATTCGCCGATCGGGAATAACGATGACGAATTTTGTCCTGCGTTCGAAGATTCAATATGAATCCGCGTCGGATACGCCGAATTGGGGGGATTCTGGCTGCGGATGGTACTTCCGGGGAAAAGGCACCAACAATCACCTGACAGCCTATTACGCAATGGATGGGAACGTTCGCATCATTGGGTACAAGGACGGCAGGCTTCTTTCATATGGACAGGAATCCGTCGGATCAAGCGCCGTTCGCGGCGATATTGAGTTCGTCCTTTACGCGAACGGGAAAAACGTTGGCGTCCTGATCAACGGCGCCCCGGCGCTCGAACGGGGTGACGTCGTGGTCGATGATATTGAATCCGCGCTTTTTTCGGTGACGTTCTCCGGAACGAATAAAGACTTTGGAATCCGCTGCAGGTATTCTGAAGTCGAGTTTATGGTTCTTCCGTAAATCTGTTCGCTGCGCACGCAGAGAAAATCAGGAAACGGCATGTTGGATGGGCATGTCGTTTCTTCGTTTTTGCGATTCAGCTGAGCTGTCAGCGGCAAGGATATTGTCGCATACGAGCATTTTCAGGGCTAATAATCCACGGATTATAACCGGAGCTGCCGGATTAACGCTGCGGCTAAAATCGGCGCCAAAGCGATAACGCTATAGATCGGCCTGCCGCGCCGGGGGGAATCGAAAACGCGGGGGACGCCCCATTTTTCAGCGACGTCCCCCATGCCGTTTTTCACGCCCGCCGATCTGACCCAGGCCCGGCGGCCCCTGGTAAATCGCGGGCAGCGGTTTCTCCCTGTCGGTTCAGCGCAGGCTTTCGATCGCCGCGCGCTCGATTTTCAGCCCGGCCTGATACGCTTCCAGGAATCGTGCGAACGCTTCAACGTCGGCGGTCTCCGGTTTTCGCGTCGCCGCCGCCATCCTGGCAAAGACCTCCTGATCCAGGAACTGGTCCAGCGTGACGCCGGATCCGGCACGGCGGAGATACCCCGCCAGGAGCGCCATCCCCCATGCGCCACCCTCGCCCGCCGTTTCCATGACGGAAACAGGCGCTTCTAACGCAGCGGCAGCATAGCGCTGACCGACTTCTTTCGTCTTGAAAAATCCGCCATGTCCGTAGAGACGGTCGATTCTAACGTTTTCCTTCCGAAGCGTCTCCATACCGATTCTCAGCGTTCCCAACGCTGAGAAAATCAGCGAGCGCATGAAATTCGGCAGCGTGAAGCGGCTATCCGGAGCGCGGACGACGAGGGGACGCCCTTCGTCGAATCCGGTGATCGGCTCCCCGGACAGGTAGTTATACGTCAGAATCCGACCGCAGTCCGGATCCCCGGACAGCGCCGCGCTGTAAAGCGTCGTAAAGAGCCGCCCCGGATCGATCTCCAGCCCCAGCGCCGTCGTGAACTCGCCGAAAATCCGGCTCCAGGCGTCGATATCCGACGTGCAGTTGTTGCAGTGAACCATTGCTACGGGCAAGCCCGCGGGGGTCGTCACGATATCGATCTCCGGATAGACGCACGAAAGCTCCCGTTCTAATACGACCATGGCGAAAATCGACGTTCCCGCTGAAATGTTCCCGGTGCGCTCGGCGACGCTGTTCGTCGCGGTCATCCCGGTTCCCGCGTCTCCCTCCGGCGGGCAGAACGGGATCCCGGCTCGAAGCTTTCCGCTCGGATCGATCAGCCGCGCTCCCGCTTCGGTCAGGAATCCGGCGTTTTCGCCGGCGCGGAGAACCTTCGGAAGAATTTCGCCGAGCTTCCAGGGATAGCTCTTCCCGGCGATCAACGCGTCGAACGACGCGATATCCTCTTCGTCGTAGTCCCTCGACGCGCCGCGGATCGGGAACATTCCTGAAGCGTCGCCGACGCCGAGAACTTTCTCCCCGGTCAGGAGCCAGTGAACGTACCCTGAAAGCGTCGTCAGGAACGCGATATCCGAAACGTGCGGTTCCTGATTCAGGATCGCCTGGTAGAGATGCGCGACGCTCCAGCGCAGCGGAATATTAAAATTGAAGCGCTTCGTCAGGATCTCCGCGGCCGCTTCCGTCGTCGTATTGCGCCAGGTCCGGAATGGCGCCAGGAGCCGCCCGTCCCGGTCGAACGCGAGATATCCATGCATCATCGCGGAAATGCCGATCGAGCCAACCGTCGTCAGCTCAACGCCATACTTCGTCATGACCTCAGCGCAGAGCGCCCGATAGCAGGACTGAAGCCCTGCGGCGACATCCGTCATCGCGTACGTCCAAACCCCATCAACGTAAGCGTTCTCCCAGCCGAAACTGCCGGAGGCTAATGGCTGGTAATCCGAACCGATCAATACGGCTTTAATCCGTGTCGAGCCGAATTCAATTCCAAGCGCGGTCGATCCGCGCTGGATTTCGTCTTTCGCTGTTGACCTGTCGATCATGTCTTTGTCCTCTGATTCTGTCCGTAATACGCGTTCGCGCCGTGTTTTCGGAAATAATGCTTGTCGAGAATATGCTGCGGCGCGCGCGAGCAATCTTTCTTCAATAATACCGTTGAAAGCGCGATTTCGGCGACAGTTTCGAGAACAACCGCATGATAGACCGATTCTGCTGCCGTCGTTCCCCAGGCGAACGGGCCATGGTTCCTGACAAGAATTCCAGGATTTGAAAGCGGATCTCCGGCGCCGATCGTCTCGATGATAACTTTCCCTGTATTCAGTTCATAGCCGGATTCGACCTCATCCGGCGTCAGTTCACGCGTGCAGGGAATATCGCCGTAAAAGTAATCGGCATGCGTCGTCCCAAAGGCGGGGATCGGAAGGCCGGCTTGCGCGAAAGCGGTCGCGGTTTTCGAATGCGTATGCGTAATTCCGCCGATCGTCGGAAAGCGGCGGTAGAGTTCCAGGTGTGTCGGGGTATCGGAGGAAGGCTTGAGCTTGCCCTCGACGCGTTCGCCGCTTAAGAGATCGACGACAACCATATCCTCCGCCTTCATTTCCGCGTAGGAAACGCCGCTCGGTTTAATTACGATCAGATTCCGTTCCCGATCGATTCCGCTGACGTTGCCCCAGGTATAAATAACGACGCCGCGCGCCTGAAGCTCAAGATTCGCTTCAAATACGTCCTGCTTAAGCCGTTTTAGCATGTTTTCGCCTCATTTCCTTATCGCAGCTTCCAGGCAATATCCATCAAAAACAACTGATTTTTCAAGCCCTCGACCGTCGTATCTTTATGAATATGAACGAATTCGATCCCCATCATCTCCGCCCAATCACGCATCATCTCCGCTGTTGCGTCATACGATAAAACCGAATGATGCGCGCCGCCGGATAGAATCCAGCAGTGTGTCCCGTCGATCAGGTTTGGTTCAGGCCGCCACATGACGCGGGCCACCGGCAGGTTCGGCATATCCATGCCCGGATCGACCGCTTCAATATCATGAACAATCAGACGGAAGCGCCCGCCCATATCGACGAGCGTAACCAGAATCGCTTTTCCGACGCGCCCCTCGAAAACCAGTCTCGCGGGCGGATTCCGGTCGCCAATCCCGAGCGGATGGACCTCGATACGGGGTTTGCCGGCGGCGATCGTGGGGCAGACCTCAAGCATATGCGCGCCTAAGCATACTTCTTTTCCCGGTTCGAGATCATAGGTATAGTCTTCGATGAAGGAAGAGCCTCCCTTTCCGTCGGTCATCTGCTTGATAATATGCGTCATTGCGGACGTTTTCCAGTCCCCCTCCGCGCCGAAACCGTACCCCTGTGCCATGAGGTGCTGCGTCGCCAACCCGGGGAGCTGGTCCATCCCATAAAGATCCTGAAACGTATCCGTATAAGCGCAGGCGCCTTCACGATCCAGAATGCGCCGGATTGCGATTTCCTCTCGCGCCTGGTAACGGACAGCGTCAAGGTCGTCCGTCGCGATCTCATAAATCTGGGCATACGTGCGCATGAGATTGTCGACGTCCCCGTCGTTCACGTTCGCGATCTCTTCCGCGAGCGCGCCGACGGGCCAGGTATTCACCTGCCAGCCAAACTTCAGCTGTGCTTCGATCTTATCGCCTTCGGTGACGGCGACTTCGCGCATATTATCGCCAAAACGGACAACTTTAAGGGACTTGCTGACGCAAAAGCCGATCGCGGAACGCATCCAGCTGGCGATTTTCGCCTGGACCGGCGCGTCCTGCCAATAACCTGCCACGACCTTGCGGGCGGATCGCATCCGCGCGTCGATAAAACCATGCTCGCGGTCGCCGTGCGCCGACTGGTGCAAATTCATGAAGTCCATATCGATTTCCAGGTTCGGGATCCTGCGTCCGAACTGCGTATGCAGGTGCAGATATGGCTTCTGGAGCAGGGACAGCCCGTTAATCCACATTTTCGATGGACTGAAGGTATGCATCCAGACAATCACCCCGGCGCAATCGTCGCGGTAATTGGCTTCTTTAACGATCCGCGTGATTTCTTCCGCGGTTTTGACCGTGTCCTTATAAACGATTTTGCAGTTCGCCGGGATCGATTCAGAAGCTTCGAGCTTTTGCGTAATAACGCGGGCGTCCTCCGCGACCTGCCGAAGCGTTTCCGCGCCATATAAAAATTGCGACCCGACAATAAACCAGAATTCATAATTATTCATGATTATTTCTCCGATTACTTTCTTCATAAATCATTACTTGACCGACAAATCAAGTATAATACTTCCAAGAGAATGACAGCCATGCAACAACGCTCAAAACCTAAAATAACGATTCGCGATATTGCCAGAGGCTGCGACGTTTCAGTTCAGACCGTATCCCGCGTTATCAACAATCGGCCGGACGTTTCTTCCGTGACGCGGGAGAAAATCGAGAGCTTCATCGCAAAATCGGGTTACCGGCCGAACGCCGTTGCCCGCTCTCTCGTTTCCCGTCGGAGCCAGACGCTCGGGGTCATTATCGGCGGGCTTCGCTATATCAGCGTCGGCTATACACTGAACGGCATTAATGAAGCCTGCAAAAAAGCCGGGTATTCGCTGATGATAACCGAGTTTCTCGAAACGGAATCCACGGATATTTCCCCGCTGATTCTGACTATGGTCGAGAAACAGGTCGAAGGAATTATCTATGCGGCCCCCGACCTGAACGACAACGTCGCTTTCTTTCAAGCGCATCTGCCCGTCGCCTGTCCGCCGATTATCTTTATCAAAAGCCAGCCGAACGAAAAATTCACGACGATCAGTATTGATAATTATGGCGGCGCCTGTAAAGCCGTTGAACATCTGATCGAAGTCGGCTGCCGGCATATCGGGCATATTTCCGGCCCGCTTTCCTGGCTCGAAGCCCGGGAACGGAAGCAGGGGTGGAAGGACACGCTGCGGAAGCATGGACTCAAGCTGCATGACGCCAGCTGCTTCGAAGGCGACTGGACGGGCGGGAGCGGGATCGAGCTTTTCCCGCGGCTCCTTCAGCGTTACCCGAATCTTGACGGTTTGTTCGTCAGCAATGATGAGATGGCGATGGGCGTGATCCGGTACGCGAATTCGAACGGAGTCCGGATCCCCGAAGACGTCGCTATCGCGGGCTTCGATAATCAGAAGGAAGGCGCGTTCCTGACTCCGTCGCTTACAACCGTGTCGCATCCGCTGCGCGAGATGGGGAAGTTAGCGACCAATACGATTATTTCCATCATCGAAAACGAGGATGAACTTTACCAACCGATTCAAATCACGTTGGAAACGAATTTGATCGTTCGGGAAAGTTCGTCCCGACCGCGGTAGCGATTCGTTATTTTTATTCGGTTTTCAAGGTGCTTTGAGCGTTCAAGCCTGAAAACAGGCGGATCAGTTTCTCCTTACTTGATAACCCGAATCGCCTTTCGATCGATCGTCAGCGCGACGACCGCTAAGAAAATGACGCCTTTGATAAGCTGCTGAATTGCCGTGTCGTAGCGCATCATAACCAGCCCGTTATTCAAAATCGCGTAAATCAGGGTGCCGACGATAATATTAGAAAAGCGGACTTTCGCCCCGCCGGAGATCGGCATTCCGCCTAAAACGAGCGAAATCAGAATTTGCGTTTCGAGCTGGTTCCCGGCCGTCGCCGTGATCGAGCCGACGCGGATAACGTTCAGGAATGCGGCGATCCCTGTAATTGCGCCTGCGGACATGAAAACCATGAACTTCGTCAGGTCAGTCCGGATTCCAGCGAATCGAGCCGCTTTTTCGCCGGCGCCGATCGCTTTCAGGTTGATTCCGACTTTTGTAAACGTAAAAATGAAAAACAGGACGAGGAGAACGACGAGAACCGTCGCAATTTTCAGTCCGTCCAGATTTAAATCCGTCATCCCGGTCGAAGCGGCGATCGGGGCGTTCGTCGTAAAATAGGCGCAGAAGCCGCGAAACAGGAACATCGAACACATCGTGACGATGAACGACGGGATCTTGAACCGGACATGGAACAAACCGTTGAATGCGCCGATTGCCGCGCCGGTCGCGACGCCCGCGACAGCCGCAAGGGGAATCGAGTAGAACGACAGATAGCTGATAACGATGGAGACGATTCCGAGAAGCGATCCCTGTGAAAAATCTAAACCGCCGACCGTCATGATCAGGAAGACGCCGGACGAGGCGATCATGGGGACATAGACCTGGCTCAGGATTAATTTTGCCGCCGCCGGTTTCAGGATCCGCCCGTTCGTAAAGATCGCGAAAAAGATAAAAATAACGATCAACCCAATGAGCGGGAAGAACTCCCGAACCAGCGCCGCCCGATTCGCGTTGCGTACTTGACTCGCCTTTGAAATGGAATACTTTGCCATATGCTTACCCCTACACCATTTTCGCAATCAGGTCTTCTTCGTTCAGCTCCGGTTTCCGGAGAAACTCGCCGCTGAGCGAACCGTTCCTCATAATTAAAATCCGATCGCACATTCCAATCAGCTCCAGAATTTCCTCGGAAATCATGATGATCGATTTTCCCTGATTCCGAAGCTCGGTCATTAAGCTGTAAATATCCGCTTTGACCTTAACGTCGATCCCGCGAGTCGGGCTGTCCAGGATCATCAGATCGGACCCTTTCCCCAGCCAGCGCGCAAGAACGACTTTCTGCTTATTGCCGCCGGAGAGCTCTGAGACGGACTGCGCGATGCCGGTCATTTTGACGCTGATCCGACTTGCGTTTTCATCGGCGAATTTATCGAGGTTCTTTTTGAAAATCAAGCCTTTTATTGATAAATCTTTGACAGACGGGAGGCAGATATTGTCGCGGATACTCGTGTTGCTGACGAGCGATTCGCTGTCGCGGTCCTTGGACGCGTAGGCGACGCTGCTGGAAATCGCGGTCGGGATTGAATTAATCTCCGTCCCGTCCGCGAGCGTTACCTTTCCGGTCCGGCCGTACGAGCCCGCGAAGAGCGCTTTCCCGAGCTCATGCATTCCGCATTCGCTCAAACCGCCGAAACCGATGATCTCGCCTCGATGCAGGTCGAACGATACGTTCGAAAACGCGCCAGGAACGCTCAGGTTCCGAACGCGTAAAACGACGTCGGACGGTTTCGCTTCGTCATAATCGGTCCGATAATAATGCGTTCCCAGTTCGCGTCCGACCATGAGACGACGAAGATCGTCTTCTGTGACGTTTTTCGTCTCGACCGTATCGATATACGCTCCATCCCGGAGCACCGAGATTCGATCGGTATGCGCGATGACTTCGGCGAGGTCATGCGAAATAAAGATCACGGTCCGTCCGTCCGCGCGGATTTTATCCATCAGGTCGTATAGTTCGAGACGCCCTTCCTGGCTCAGCGCGGTTGTCGTTTCGTCGACGACGACGAGCTTCGGGTTGAAATAAGTCGCTTTAACCATTTCGATCAGTTTTCGATCCTCAAAGTTGTAATGATCGATGACGACTTCAGCCTTGATTCGGTCGTACCCATATTCCTTAAGGAGCCGCTGTGCCTCTCGGTTCATCCATGAAGTATTTTTGACGCCGAACCTTACGAACTGCTCTTCCTTTCCAAGAAAGATATTCTCCGCGACGGTCAGGCTGTCAACCGTCCCGGTTTCCTGGACGATAATTGAAACGCCTTTGCGGTTCGCTTCAATCTGGTTCCCAGCGCGGTACTCCTCGCCGTCTAAAATAAATCGTCCAGAGTCGATTGTGTAAATTCCGGTCAGCATCGCAGAGAACGTCGATTTTCCGGATCCATTTTCGCCGATGAGCCCATGAATCTCGCCCTTCCGGATCGAGAACGAAACGTCTCGTACCGCTCTCGTAATTCCGAAGGATTTACATAGATTTTCAGAAGTCAGAAGAATAGAATCGGTCATGTCTGCCTCCCGCTTACTTGACGACCGCGCCCTTTTCGGGACGGGCGGTCAGGGTCACGATGATCAGGAGCGCGGCGCCGGTTACAACGTTCTGGATCGTCGTCGGCGCTCCGATCGCGATAAATCCATTGAAGATGATCGAGATGATAAACTCGCCGATGATAATCGCCAATACCGGAATGCCATATTTTCGGAAAGCGAGCCCGAGGAACGTCCCCATTAGCGGCGTGAAGTTCCGCCCCATGGATTCCATTCCGGTAATCGCCGTCACCGACCAGCCGTAGCTGACCGTCAGAACCGCCATGATTCCGACGAAGAAATGGGTCAGGACAAAACCGATCAGCTTGTATTTATCGACGTTGATGCCCATATTTTTAGTGATGTACTCGTTGCTTCCGATCGCGCAGCAATAAGTTCCGATTTTCGTGTTGCGCAGGATAAAATTCATCAGGAGAAACGCGAAAATGGCGAGGATAAGGCTCGCCGGCGCTTTCCCGAACGCACGGAGCGCCGTATCGAGCGTCTGCTTTTTTCCGCCTGCGACGAAGTACGCCGTACTCTCGAAAATCAGCATCAGGCCGACCGTGACGATCATGGAAGGGATCCGCAGCTTGATATAGAGAAAACCGTTCAGGAACCCGATCAGCGTTCCGCAGGCAATACAGCCAATCAATAACCCCGGATAGCCGAAACAGGTCGAGGCGATAACGCCGACGATCGAGGACAGAATGACGTTCGCTCCGATACTGAAATCGAACATTCCCATGACGACGATAAAAAACAACCCGCAGCCGCCGACGGAGTAAATGATGCTGGACAGGAAGTAATTCACCAGCGCCGACGTGCTGCCAAAATTTTCAGGGGTGATGATCTTGAATACGCCCCAGAAAAAGACCGCAAGGAACAACAAGATCATAACGCCGTACGCTGGCCCGACCGTTAATCTCTTTCGTAAGGTTTCGAACCTTTGGCTTAGACTCATAAGGGACTCCCTGATCGCTTTTCGCGGATCGCGAATTCAGACGGATCATGTACGACCGCAAGACTGAGCTACAGGACTTCTTTTCAGCCTTGCGGTCCTTCGTTTATAAAATCAGCTCGAAATTATTAATTGCTGTGGCGGGAGACGACATCCTCAACCGATAAGGATTCGCAGGCTTCATTCAGCTCTTCATAGCTGTAATCCGCCATCGCCCGGATTTCATCCGCGTTATACGGAAGCGCGTCGCCGGTAAAATATTCAGCGTATTTGGCGTAATCCTCTGTCGAGGCCACGTACATGTACGGGAAGACCATATCATGGAAGCTATCTTCCGGCGTTTCATATTTTCCCTTAATCGTATTGTAGATCATCATGAACGCGAAGAACGGATCGGCGTAGTGACCGCCGGATTCGACCGACATTGCGCCTTTCGCCAGCTGTTCGTCGAGATCGGGGAGGAAATCCGTCGAGGCGACCTGAATCTTACCGGTTAAGCCGAGCCCGTCGATCGCCGCTAATCCGCCGATCAGCGTATCGCCCCCGCCGCCCGCAGCGATTAAGGCGTCGATGTCCGGATTGGCGTTGATAATCGCTTCGGCGGTCGCGCGGCCGGTATCCGAGGTCGTCCCGCCGTACTGCGGTTCAAGAAGTTCGACCGGATCGTCCGGATGCTCGGCGTTCCAGGCTTCGACGCCCGCCTGATACCCTTCCCAACGGCCGAGGAACGTCGCGTCGCCCGCTTCCCAGCCCATCAGGCCGATCTTGCGCGCGCCCTTTTCGGCGAGAATCGTAACCAGGCGCTTCCCATTGTCAACTTCCGATTCATGAACCGTGCCGACGTAATATTTCGACTTTTTGGCTAATTCATATTCGTTCGGGTTCGCTTCCGGGTTAATTGCGCGGAAAAACTGCGCGAGGTAGACCCCGTATTCGTCCGCCGTGTTAATCGCCGCGTTCATCTCAGCGGTGGCGGAGTTGCAGAGAATAATCCCATCCATGCCAGCCAGCGCCAGCTGCTCAACGGAATCGGTGACTTTTTCGGAGATATGGCCCTGATCAACGTAAGTTACGTTCACGTCGCCCAGCGCTTCGGCGGCCGCGTCGATCATGCGCTTGACTTCGCTGCCGAGGGTATCGGTCGAGCTCCAAATCGAGACGCCGATGTTGATTTCAGACTGCGCGGAGACCGCGAACGTCGCGGCGGTCAACGCAAAAACGAGAACGACTAAACTCAAAATAATCTTCTTCATGGTAATCCTTTCTTGATAATCCTTTGCTCCTCATCAGCGGAAATTCCGCAAAAACACCTGAAATTTTTTCCGATAACGTTCACGGGATCGTTATCATGAGTCTACCATGAGCATGAACCGGTGTAAATATGATTTAAGTCCTATTCTGTTAAGCTTAATTTCATTCGAATTGTGATAGATCGGCCAAAACCAGGATTATGATAGAATGGGTTGAAAAGGAGGCGCGCATGCCGCAGGTTCTGAAGGAAGAAATCTATGAGAGGATATTCCAGGCCGGGATCGACGTCTTCTACGAAAAGGACTACCGAAGCGCGAAAATGCAGGATATCGCGGATAAAGCGAAAATCCCTGTCGGCCTGATTTACACGTATTTCAAAAATAAAGAACAGCTTTTTACCAAAATCGTCTCCTCCGTATCCTTTGACTTTCAGCGGATCGTCCGTGAAGAGGAAGCGGAAATCGGACTACCCTCCGAGAAGTACAAAAGAATCGCAGAAGGTTATCTTTTCGACCTCCTGAAACAGCATAAGATATTCGTTATCATGATGGATAAAAGTCATGGAACCCGCTACGAAAACGCGAAGGAAGACCTGATCGCGTCGTTGGGGGCGCATATCCAGCGGGAACTCTCCAGAACCGCCCCCGCCGTTTATCATCCAACGCTGATTCATATCCTGGCCAGCAACTTCGTAGAAAGCCTTCTCGAAATCGCGCGGCATTACGAAACGCAGGCGCTCGCGAAAGAGCTGCTCCGACTGGTTGCGAAATGCTACTACGAAGGGGTTAATTCGTTATAATCGCTGGACCTTTTTCTTCGCTTAATACTGAATTTTAATTCAAATTTGATCGTGCGCGAATTTACAAGGTACACTATCCGCAAACTAATATTGAATTAACATTCAGTTTATATCGTCAGGAGGACCTCATGACAAATCAGAAGGACCTTATCGCCGAAGTCAGGGCTAAAAATAAACGAACGAACCTGATAATCGGGTTCAAAGTGCTCTTCGATCTCATTCCACAGCTGCTCATCGTGCACATGATCAGTCCCGCTTTTTCCGACGGGCCAGATTCGAAGCGGATCGCGATCGACGCCGGACTGATACTGGCCTGCTTTATCCTGAAAGCGGCCTGCGGTGGCGCCGCCGTCTGGAAAGCGCATGAAGCCGCTTATAACGCGCTGACCGATCTCCGCCTTCAAATCATCACGCATCTGAAGAAACTCCCGCTGGGTTTCTTTCAGAAGCGGAAAACCGGCGACCTGACGAATATCGTCCAGCATGACGTTGAACAGGTCGAAATCTACCTCGCGCATGGCCTGCCCGAAATCATGGCGGCGAAGCTCCTTCCATGCGTCATCTTCGTCATCATGCTTTTTCTCGACTGGCGGCTCGCGGGGCTGATGATCGTCGGACTGCCATTCATGTGGCTGACGAAGACAATTTCCACGCCGCTCTGGAAAAAGAATTTCAAAATCTTCGCGGACAGCACGAAAGAAATGCAGGAGAACCTGATAGAATACGTCGCCGCGATTTCCGTTATCAAAGCATTTTCGAAAGAGGAACGGAAAACGGAAAAAACGCTTCGTTCGTCCAAAGACTACGTCTATTGGGTCAAAAAATCGATGGCGGGGATCAGCGTTCCGATGGGGTTTATCGACCTGTTCATGGAATCCGGCGTCGTTCTGGTCATGATCTTCGGACTCCGCTTCTTAGCTTCCGGCGAACTATCGATCGCGAAATTTATCCTGGCCACGATTTCAGGCGCGGTTTTCACGTCCTCCATCGCGAAAACCGCAACCTATCAGCATTACGAGATCGTCTTCAATCAGGCGATGACCGGAATCGGATCAATCCTGAACGCCGCCGCGCCCGAAAAAAAAGCCTCGAACGCGCCCGTTCCGAATGGCGATATCCGGCTGTCAGGGCTGAGCTTCGCCTACGGGAGCGAACGGGAAGCAATTGCCGGCGTCGACCTCGTTTTTAAACGGGGAAGCCGGAACGCGCTCGTCGGCGCGTCCGGATCCGGGAAAAGCACGCTCGCGAACCTGATGATGGGGTTCTGGCGGCCCGACGCAGGCGTTATCAGCGTCGCCGGAAAAAATATTCAGGAGCTTTCCGAGCGTCAGCTGAACTCGCTTTTCTCAATCGTCCAGCAGGACGTTTTCCTGTTCAATTTGAGCATGGAAGAAAATATCCGAATCGGGAAACCGTCCGCAACGCGGGAAGAAATTATCGAAGCGGGGAAAAAAGCGCGGATTCATAACTTCATCCTGAGCCTCCCGAAAGGCTACGAAACGCTCGCCGGAGAAGCCGGCGTCCGATTCTCTGGCGGTGAGAAACAGCGGATCGCAATCGCGCGCATGATCCTTAAAGACGCGCCGATCCTGATTCTCGACGAAGCGACCGCCGCCGTCGACGCAGAAACCGAATCCCATATCCAGGCGGCAATCGAAACGCTCAGCCGGGATAAGACGTTGATCGTCATCGCGCATCGCCTGAACACGATTCAAACCGCGGACCAGATCGTCGTCATGGATCGGGGAGCCGTAATCGGAAGCGGAACGCACGAATCGCTCCTGGGAAGCTGCGCGCTGTATCGGGAAATGATCCGGGCGCAGCGGCAAGTCGACGACTGGACGATTCGGGAGGCCGCCGCATGATCCGGGAAATCTGGGATACGCTCACGAAAGAAGGAAAACGCTCATTGCTGACGAGCGTTGCCGGGTTCGTCGTATACGCGCTGTCTGGGATGGCGATGATGCTGCTCATGCTGAACGGACTGACGGCGGTTTTCGCCGCGGGCGCCGTCCCGCGCGCTTATCCATGGCTGCTCTGTCTTTGCCTGATCCTCAAGACCGGCGCAAACATGCTCGCCGATCAGCAAAAGCATTTTGCTGGATTCGATCTCGTCTATGAAATCCGGGCCAAAATAATTACACGGCTGAAAACGTTTTCGCTCGGCTTTTATACGAATGAACGTCTTGGCGAAATCAGTACGATCATCCATAAGGACGTCGACAATATGGAAATGGTCGTGGGGCACATGTGGACGCGGATGGCCGCCGATTTTATCGTCTCGCTGATCCTGCTGATCTTCCTGCTTTTCGTCAGCCCGAAAATGACCCTGATCCTGATCGCGCCGCTTCCCGCCGCGCTGATCTTTCTTGCGCGCGGGTTAGGAAAAGCGAACCGGCTCGAAAAAGAATCGGGGGACAGTCTCGCCGACATGGTCAGTCTTTTCGTCGAATATGTCAAAGGCATTCCGCTCTTGAAAGCGTTCTCTGAAAGCCGACAATTCGATCAGAAGCTTTCGGACGCTGCGGCGGATTTCGGCGAACGCAGCAAGTCCAGCGCAAAATACAAAGCGGCGGTTCTTTCGCGTTACGCACTGTGGCTTGACCTGACCTACGCGGCCGTCGTCGTCGCCGGGATCGGATTCATGATTCAGGGATCGCTCATAGCGACGGATTGCCTGATCTTCGTTATCCTCGGACGCGAATTCCTTAAACCGTTTACCGCGATGGAAGCGCACTGGATGAACTGGCTGAAAGTCGCGGACAGTTTCCGCCGTATCCAGAAAATCGCGTCCGCGCCATCCGTCGCCGAACCAGATCATCCCGCGTTTCCCGAAACGTTCTCGATCACGTTTGAGAACGTCGGCTTCGCTTACGAAGAAGGCGGATTCGAATTCGACGGCATCTCGTTCCAGATTCCCAACCGGACGCTTACGGCGCTCGTCGGCGCGTCGGGTTCCGGAAAAACGACCGTCGTAAACCTGCTCCTTCGCTTCTGGGACGTGGATCACGGGAATATCCGAATCGGGAACGTCGATGTCCGCGACATGCGCTACGACGATCTGCTCGGGTGCGTCAGTATCGTTATGCAGGACGTTCGCCTTTTCGCCGATACGATCGAAGGCAATATCCGAATCGGGAAAGCCGACGCGGCGCAGTCGGAAATTATCGAAGCGGCGAAGAAAGCCCGGATCCATGATTTTATTCTCAGTCTCCCGAACGGCTACCAGACGGTCGTCGGCGAAAACGGCGTCGGACTCTCGGGCGGACAGAAACAGCGGATTTCAATCGCGCGCGCTTTTTTGAAAAATACGCCAATCCTGCTTCTGGACGAGATGACCAGCAGCGTCGATCCCGTCAACGAAGCGCTGATCCAGGAGGCTGTCTCCGAACTCGCGCGTGACCGGACCGTCCTCGTCGTTGCGCATCATCTCAGTACGATCCGATCGGCGGACCAGATTCTCGTTTTCCAAAAAGGAACGATCGTTCAGGCTGGGAAACACGATGAACTCCTCGCCGATCCGAATGGATACTACCGGGATCTCTGGCACAGCGGAAGCGGAGAATCCATGCCGAAAAGAGGATGATAACGGGAAAATGGCGCCGCTCCCGTATCGTCTGATCGAAGCAAGCGCTTCTATATCAAATTCAACAAATAAAACAGGAGAATTATAAAGATGAAAACAAACTATGAAAACAGGTTAAATACTCGAGACCTGATATCTATCGGTATTTTCGCCGCGATCTCGCTCGCAATCTTTTTCACTGTCGGCGGAATTGTCGCTTTTACCGTAGTTGGGACGGTCGCGAATATCCCGATTGTCTGCTTTTTCACATCAATCGCATATATGCTATCAGTTTCCAGAGTTCGGAAGCCGGGGACATTCCTGATGATGGGGCTGTTGAACGTTCTCCCCGGCCTGATGGCGGCCAATACTGTGGGCGTCGCGCTGTCCGCGCTCGGCTGGGGAATCGCCGATCTGATTGCGTCGGCGGGAAAGTATGGCGGAAAAAGAATATTGACGCTCGCTTATGTCGTTGGCTGCATGCTGCAATCCGCGTTTTATACGCTGCCGATGTACGCGTCCGGCGGCGCGTACCTGATCGAGCGGCAGGAAATGATGCGGCTGACCGACGCAGTGGTGGAAACGTACCTGCGATATTTTACCTGGCCGATATATGGGAGCATGATCGCGCTGACCGCGGTAACGAGCTTTGCCGGCGCGATCCTCTCGACTCGGATCCTCAGGAAGCATTTAAAAAAAGCCGGCCTGGCCTGACGCGCCGGGGGCGTCCCCATGACGGCGGACACCCCTGCACAATTCATCCTCAGCGGATCAGCTCCGCCAGCCGTTCGCCGATCTCGATCAGGTCGATACCCTTCGTGAACTGGAGGCATGTCCCGGACGGATAGCGCGTTTTTTCGACCCAGCTCGCCGGGATCGCGCTTACCCCATACTTCGCCCCCAGGATCGCGCCGCAAACCGCGCCGATCGTATCGGCGTCGCGTCCGAAATTCGCCGCCAGCGTCACGCCCTTCCGAAAATCCTCGTTCGCCAGCTGCAGGCAGGCAAACGCAGACGGAATCGCCTCGGCGGTCGTCGCCCATTTCGTCGTCCGCAGCCGGTCATGCAGCTTCATCCAGGCGGCAGCGACATCATAATTCGCCGCTTCGACGATCTCGAAAGCCGCCGTCAGGTTCGCGTACAGCCAGGAATCTGCCGGAATACAATCCATCGCCGCGGAGAGGATTTCATCGATCGTCCCGTCGACCATCGCGACCGAAACCGCCGCCGCTACTGCCTGCGCGCCCCAGATCCCATCCATCGAATGGCTGATCGAGGCGTCAATCTCCGCCATCCGGGCGGCGGCTTTTGGATCCCCGGCAGCGGCGACGCCGATCGGCGCAATCCGCATCGCCGCTCCATCGCTCAGGTGATACGTATTGAACATGCCCGATTGCGGCGGGCGCAGTCCGCGCCGCAGGTTATTCGCCGCTTCAACCTCGCTGTCGCCGCCGCGTTTAAATTCGTCCTGAACCGCGACGTTTTCGAGCCAGGCGGCTGTAACCGCTTCCTGCGTGAGTTCCCCGCCGCAGCGGATCATCGTCTGCGCCGTGAGGAGCGCGAATTCGGTGTCGTCTGTGCTCCAGACCGCGCCTCCCGAGAAATCGGTGATGAATCCGTAGTTTGCCCGATTCTCCTGCGTCCGCGCGGCGTCGCCGAGCGAATCGCCGATCGCCAATCCACAGATTGCTCCGACTGCCTTCTCGCGGCGGAACGCACTGTTTTTCGCTAAATCTTCCCGTGTAATCATGCGTTTTCTAATTCCTTTACCCGAAAATTTCCAAACGAGCTCCTTCCCCCTTCGCAGCTCGCCAATCCGACCATGCCATATTGAAGCGTATCGTCGGTAATCGATAATTCATCCCGTCCATCGACCGAGAGCGTCAAACGCTCGGCTTCGGCTCGAAATCCAAGTTTTATCTCGCGATCGAACGTCCAGTCACAGGCCTTCTCGGCCAGCTCAATCCAGCGACCCGCTGTCTTTCGATAAATCGCCAGCCCGCCTTTTTTCAGCCCGGCGTAATAGCCGCGCTGCGCGCCCTGGACCCGGAGGGAAATCAGGTGGCTGTACCCGTAGCAGGGAATAACCGAAGCTTCGAGCTGAACGTTCCGGGTAAAATAATTTCCGGTCATCGCCTCGCCGCCGTTCAGGCTGAACGTTTCGAGCCGCCCGTCGACGAGGTTCCAGGCGCCGTGATCGTGGGAAAACGGGATGATTGAGTCGAACTCTTTCACGCACTGCGAAAAGTCGATCCGGTAGTTCGCGGGACCGAAGATCTCAAAGTCATCGAGATAGACGCTTCGGAAATCGCGATTTTTCCGGGATGAATTCGACTCGATCCAAAACCCGATCTCGTCGGCTACCGCTCCGCCCAGATCCGGAATCTGGAAAATGACGTGGCGCCAGCCTGGTTTTTCGAGCGAAAATCCGCTGATTAAGACGTCGCGCCCGGTCGCCGTGTTTCGGACGTACGGACTGATCAGGAGGTCTTCGCCGCCGTGTTTCTCGGCCATGAGCCAAAACGAGACCGTTTGGCCCGGATACGCCGTCGGAGAAAAGACGGGACTGTATCGGGTGTCGTTAAAGTCGTCTCGTCGATAAAAAGGCTTATAGTAGACTTTCCCCGACTGTCCGCGCTGAAGGCGGTCGACGAGTATTTCAAGCGATCCGCTGCCCGAATGTGAGAAACGGGTCGACTGTCGAAGGCTGAAAGCGTTCGGGTCCGAGAGGCGGAAATTATGCGTCGACCCAGGCAGTTCAAAATCGAAATGAATCGAACCGGATTTGTTCAGATCGATCGGGACCGGCGTTTCCTCATCCTCGCCGAGGAACTGGCTGATCTGATACAGTTCTTTCGCGAACGACGGAATATCCAGAATATTCAGATAGCCGGAGATCCCCGAAAGGACGATTGCGTCGTTAATTGGGCCGCGGTAATGGGTCGGGATACCGGCGAGGCCGTCGGCAACGCCCATGATTGTACCGACATTTCCAGCGTTGCAATCGGTGTCCCAGCCCGCCATCGTCGCAATTTCAACCGTGCGCGCAAAGTTTCGTCCGTAAACTAACGCCATGGCGCAGATGCCGGCGTTCGGAATAATATGGCAGACGCCGGGGAACTTATCGTATCCCCAGGTCTGCTGTAAGTACGCTATACAGGACCGCCAGTCGTCCGGCTCTTCGTTTCGAAAGCGGACGACATCCCGGACGACGCGCGCGTAATCGCTCTCTTCCGGGATCAGGCTGAGGCCAATCTCGATTATTCGATCCACGTCGGACGTCTCAAACGCGGCGGAAATGCAGCCGGCGATAAACGCCGCCCCGTATAAGCCGTTGCGGTCATGCGAAACGGAAGCGGCTGTCGTCGCATAAGCCGCCGCTTTTTCCGGTCGGCCGGGGAAAATCAGCCCCCAGGTGTCGATAAAGATCTGGCCGCCAATCTGTTCCGCGATCGTCATCCCGTTGACCTTCGCCGAGCCGGATTCCGGCGCGCTCATTCCATTTTTCAGATTCAGGTATGCGGTATGCTCCGTGCTGACTCCGTATCCGCCCCACCAGAACATGCCAACGCCTTCGCGGGCATAATTCAGCCATGCTTCCGCAACATCGTTCGCGGTCATTCTCCCGTTCCCGGCGCGATCCTTCAGCGCCCGCAGGAAGTAAACGGGGCCGTTCGCGTCGTCATCCGCCGCGAAGTTCTTGAACGATTTAACGTAATCGGTAATTTCTCCGTAATAATGCCGAATTCGCTCATAGGTCCAGACCGTCGGTTCTACCGGCGCGCCCAGGCGAATCCCGATATTCATTCCAAGAAATCCAGCGTAAATTTTTTCTAAAATTGATTGTGTCATAAATGCGTACCGCGTGGTTCCTCCTCCGGTTTAAAAAAATCCCGGACGCGTTGAAAAAAAGCGGCGTCCGGGTCAAATTAGAGTCTTTAGTTCAAAACACTGTTCAGATATTCGGTAATCTGCGTTCCTCCGGCTTCGTTCCATTTCGCAACGAATTCGTCGAAGTCTTCGATCGGGCGGACCCCGCGGATAATATCGGTCGAATACTCAGTGTACAGCATATCCATCGCGTCCTTGAGCGGAAGCAGGTCCTCAGGCAGAATCACGTTGACGTCGGCGGCGAAATACTGATCGGCCTTGGCGAGCGAATCCAGCGCCGGGGCGGTCAGGACTTCACCATCAACCTTGCTCAGGTCAAGTCCATTCATCGTTGGCCAGAAGCGCGCCCACCATTCCGGAAATTTATCGGTCAAAACATATCGATCGCCGTCCATCGTATAATGAACGTCCTTGAGTCCGAGTTTATCAAAAATACGTCCCTCCGGGCTGGCCATGAAGTCGAGAACCGCCCAGGCCGCATCTTTGACTTCTGAATAGGCGTTGATCGCAAAGCCGCGCGGTTCTTTGGAAACGTCGAGTGACTTGTACGCCTGTGAGATACCCTTCGCTGGCGGAAGCGCGATCAGTTCGGTCGCGTCGCCGTTCGTCTGGATCATTTTGTTATTGTAGACGTTGACGACGTCGCCCGCTGTCCCGGCGACCATACAGGATTTCCCTTCGTAAAACGCCTGCTCCATCGTGTCCCACTGTTTCGTGACGTATTCGTTATCAAGAAGCCCTTCGGCGTACAGCTTCGCGTAAAATTCAAGCTTATTCTTCTCGGCTTCGGTCGCGGCGGCGTAGACCCAGTTTTCACCGTCTTTGACGATCGTCGCCGTGACGCCGAACGCATGGTTGAATATATTATCCAGCCTGATAATCCCGCCGTCGGTCGTAATCGCGTAGTCGCAAAGGCCCTTCTCTTTCATTTCCTTGAACATCGCGTAATAATTTTCCGTCGTTGGATCTTCGGCGACTTTCTTCGCGCTGTCCAGCTGCTCATAGTGGTCCTTGCGGATAACCGGGATCTGGACCCGGCCGGGGGCGAGCCAGAGCAGGTACGGATACGATTTAATTGCCGCGCGGTTATGGTCGCCCATCAGCGCCTGAACATTTTCTGAGCCGGCGATAAAATCGGTTAGATCTTCGAGGAGGCCTTCCTGCGAAATCGGGAGATCGCCGCCCTGAAAATAGATAATATCGGGGTTGATTTGCTCCGTGCGGAACGCGATCGGTACAACGTCCGCATATTTCCCAGCTGGAGCTTCGAGGACTTCAATATCAACATAATTCCCCATCTTCGCCATCGCGGCTTCAACCTGATCGATCAGCTGAATCACGGACTCTTCGGTCGGGACGACGTCTTTGCATAAATACGTCACCTTAACCGGGCTTTCCGGACTTCCGATTCCCTGCGCCGCGGCAGAACCAACTACGCAAAGGACCGCCAATACAACGAACAACCACATACTTTTCTTCATTGTCTTACTCCTTTATAAACAGATAAAAATAAACTTATTATTCTTTGACTCCGCCCGCCATGACGTCTTTCGCGTAATAGCGCAGGACAATCGGGTACAGCAGGAGGATCGGAATAATCGAGACGACGATCGTTGCGCAGCGCAGCGCGTTGTAGTCTATCCGCGCTAATTCGTTGTAGTTGTACAGATTCTGCTGTCCAACGATCGAGGTCGTATCGCCAAGAATAACGAACTGGCGGAGGATAACCTGAAGCGTCGTGTCCTTCGTTTTCGTCAGGTAGATACCAGCTCGAAAATATTCGTTCCAGCGGATCACCGCGTAGAACATCGTGATTGTCGCGATTCCGGACTTCGCCAGCGGAAATACGACCCGGAAGAGCGTTGTCCAATGCCCCGCCCCGTCGATCTCCGCCGCTTCGTAAATTTCCGACGGAATCGCCTGATAATAGCGCATCAGGATAATCAGGTAGTAGACGTTTACCGCCATGACCAGAATAACGGACCATCGGCTTCCCATCAGCCCGATATCCTTAATGACGAGGTATTCGGGGACCATTCCGGGATCGAAGAGCATCATGAAAATCAGGAAGACCATCAGCGGCTTTTTCAGCGTTAATCCGCGTCGGGTCAGGACGTATGCCGCCGAGCAGGTCAGCAGGATATTGATCGCCAACCCGACGATGGTAATAAAAATTGAATTCATCAGCGCCCCCATCAGCGCCGGATGATTGAAGACGATTCGATAGTTAATCAGGTCGAAGCTGCGCGGGAGGATCGCCAACCCGCCCATGCGAGCCGATTCTTCCGGGGAGGAAAATGATTTTGCGATGATGTTTAGGATCGGAACGATCATCGTCAGCGTGACCAGGAAGAGAATCGCGATCAGGAAAAGCTGTGAAAGGGAGAGTTTTCGCTTCATTATTACCAGACTCCTTCTCCGGTAAAGCGCTTGGAAAGGAAATGGGTAACCAGGACGAGGACGGTCCCGGTTATGCCTTTGAGGAGGCCGACAGCGCTTGCCAGCGAATACTGGCCGTTTTCGATTCCGATCCGGTAAATATACGTATCTAAAATATCGATCGTGCTCAGGATCGCGTTATTCGAAAAATTCAGGACCTGATCGAAGCCAGCGTTCAGGAAAAAGCCGAGATTCATGATAAAAACGGTCAGCATCGGCGCGACGAGCGCCGGCAGGATTATCCTGCCGATGACCTGAAGCCGGGTCGCGCCGTCGATTTCAGCCGCTTCGAACAGGTGAGCCGGAATGCTTAGAATCGCAGTAAAGTAGAAAATTGAGTCCCAGCCGATGCTGCGCCACGCTTCGGAGATCATCAGAATCCAGCGGATCGATCCCCGGTCGGTCATGAAGTCGACGCGCGGCAGGTTGAAAATCCCGAGAATCTGGTTGACGCTGCCGTCGAGCGAAAGCGCGAGGATCCAGATTCCGGCGATCACAACCCAGGATAAAAAGTGCGGCAGGTAGGTAACGATCTGGACGTATTTTCGGAAGCCGGACGAGCGGAGTTCGTTTAATAAAATTGCAAACAGGACAGTAAACGGGAAAAGCAGAACGTACTTCATGAAGCTGATGATCAGCGTATTCAGGAGGATGCTCATGAAGCCGGGCGTGCTGAAAATCAGGTTGATATATTTCATGCCGACAAATTTCCACGCGCTGCGGGAACTGTAGCTGTAAAACGCCAGGCGCATATTCCAAATTGGCCAAAGCCGGAACAATATGAAAAAGATCAGCGTCGGGAGGATCATCAGGTACAGGATCCGCTCGTCGTAGATTCGACGAAAGAAGCCGCGTTCGTTCAATCTTCGAGGCAGGTTATCTTTCATGCCAGTTCCCCTTTCTTTTCATGGAATTTCGATATTCAGAAGCGGGGCGTGCTGCTGCGCGCCGTAGACGTCGCGCTCGCCGACCGCTCCGGACGACGGCCCCGTCCGGTCGTAGGTAATCTTGATCCCCAGCATGGGCTCGAAGAAAATGAGTTCGGCGATATCTTCGACCCGGATCCGGTAAAGCGACGCGATCCGTTCTCGTGTCAGAGCGCCGCTCCGGACGACGCGGCGATAATCTTCGGCGTTCTCGAAAAGGACGTCCAGCGTGATCTGAAACGGGCCGCTGTTCTTGCTTCGAAGAACTTTCGCGATATCGTACAGCTTTGTCATTTTGTCCCGCCGATCTCCCGGTAAGCGATCGGGAAAAGCGCTTTTGGATCGTCAATTTCCATCAGGTGATACACTGAAAATTCGTAGACAGCGCCGAATTCGACGTCGCTTGGCGCGAAGGGAAAAGCGAGGTTGCCGGCGGTTGACTTGCGTCCGGAATAACCGTAGTGTAAAAAAGTTGAACGCACTGAAGCGCAGACGGTTGAAGCGATTTCCTGCGTTTCGGCGACGACTTCGAAGAGAACGCCGAGCTCATGCGCCGGGGTATCGGCCGGTTCCGCCTCGCCCATGACCGCGTTTTTCCCGTAATTATAAAAATTGACCTGATAAGCTTCCGGATTGAGATCAGCATATTGAGCGCGGATACTTTCGCGGACAAGCGTTTCGACTTTCTCAATTTCTCCAACCAGAAGCGGGTCGCGGACACCGGCGATCGTGAACGTCCGATATGCTATCCGGCGCGCGCCTTCGAGCTTAATCCGATACGGAGAAACGGGATGGAGCCGGCTGCCGCTGACGCGGATAACGCCGGGACGGACTTCGCTGAATTCGCAGCGTTCCAAATCAAGCAGTTCGCCGGGGCCGGGGAGGAGGTATGGGTGGGCTTTTTCGTAAAACGTATGCGCTGCGACGGAGGTTTTCGTACAGCGGAGCTCGGGATTCAGCGAATGTACCTCGAAACAATCCTGTTTTATCTCGCCGAGAATGCAATCTTTTGCTGTTCCCGGATCGGCGCAAAGCGCTCCGCATTCGAGAATTTTTCCCATATGATACGCCAGCCCCGGATCGAAGCCGGCTCGAATCGCGGCGGCGGCGAACGGCGCCGGATCGTACGCACGGCCGCAGATCACGATATCCGCTCCATTTTCAAGCGCTTCCAGAATCGGTTCGTGACCCATCTGCGCAACGATGCCGGTTGTTTCAGCGATAGCCTCTTTTGTCAGGATCGGGACGGTCCGGCTCATCGGTGTAATTTTTCCTTCCGCGAGCTTTTCTCTAACGAGCTTCTTGGGGATATCCGCGGAGATCACGGCGATTTTGACGCGGAGATGTGATTCGCTATTGTTGAGGTCTTCAAGAATTTCATCGAGAATCGAGAGCGTCCAATCGACATGCGCTTTCGCGCCGCTCCCTCCCGCCGAACCGACGATAACTGGTATTTTGTGGGCGAATCCCGCTTGGATCAGTCTCGATAAATCCTTTTTATACGCGCGGCGGCTGACGATCGCGACGTTCGCGCCTAACTTATGCGGCCCAGCGTCGGTCGATCCGGCGTCGACGATAATTGCGTCCGGATTTTCAGAGAGGCCCCTGTCGAATGATGCGTCCGGGAAACCGTACCCTAATATCCCGCAGGGCGATAAGATCCTGAACGACTCAGCTCTCATCCGCGCCGCCTTTTTTCATCCTCCGGGCCGTCGACGCTTTCAGCCGGCGCATGTGATTCTGGACCGCTTCGCCGGTCCCGCGCCGGTCGCGACGGCGGATCGCGGTCGCGATCGCCAAATGTTCCTGCATGATCTCGATTCGGCGGACCTGGTTCGTATGTCCCATTTCAGCGATTTCGCTGATCAGGTCGTAATACGTATCGATAAAATTCATGAAGAAGTTATTCTTCGTCAGCTCCGCCATCCGATAATGAAAATAATGATCGATTGTGCGCTGTGTCCGGTCGTCCTCAGCCAGATCCTCCGCCGCGGCGACCAGCCCGGCAATTTCTTCGTCAGTTGCGCGCTCAATAACGAGTTCCGCGATTTTCAGCTCCATCGCTTCGCGGAACTCGATCAGGTCAAAATAGGTTGCGTCGCGGAGAATTTCGCCAATCGGGAGAGTGACCGTTTTGGATGGAAGCGTTTCTTCGATAAAGGTGCCTTCCTTCGGGCGTCGACGGATATAGCCCTGCGCCTGAAGAATCGTCAGCGCTTCGCGAATGACCCCGCGGCTGATTTCGAGCTGATCCGCAAGTTCGGTTTCGCTCGGAAGGCGGCTCCCTGGGGCTAATTCGCCGGAGTGAATTTTTTCCAGCAGCTGCTCAGCGACTTTATCGGAAAGCCGGTCGCTGCGAATCGGCCTGAACTTCAGTCGTGTCTCCGTCGTCATTCCAAATCGTCCAATCCTTTATTTGTCCTACAATAAGACTATTGTACCTGAGAACCACGATGCCTGGGGGCACGGTTGTCATGAGTCTTGTCATAGAATTTGGGTGACGATTGACGTTGACTGCAAATCCGCTGGCTGGCGAAACGGCGCAGGCGAGGATTATTATCGCGGATGCATTCCTTTCGTTTTACGCTTTGTCAAGCTTGAACAGCTTTGCGGTAATATTTGCAATTGCTATCGATAAAGCAATGCCGATAATCAGAACCACAGGGAGGGTCCATGCCGGGCTGTACGACATCAAGGTATCCGCATAACCCGCGGGCATATCTTCAACAGCAACTTCATAAGTATAAGCACGATGGAACCATATCTGGCTATAATATCCGAAAGTAGAAAAAGTCATTATCACGGTTCCCGCAAGATTTCCCGTCCAGTTATACTTAAACGCATAGCGAAAGAGTTCTGCAGCGATCGCAATAACGACCAGAGGAATCAGATGCCAGCTCGTCGCATCCTGGATAATGAAAAGCATGATCACCAGTCCTGCCGATAAGAACGCCGCAGCTCCCGGCGCTTTTACTCTGTCAAAGGCTTTAAGAACGATACCGGTAAGCAGTATTCCCGCTGTAGCCTGGTATAAAACGAAAAAAACCGGATGTATCATTCCCGTCACGCACACAAGCGCTGTGCCGATACCATACAATATCGTGTAGAGAAGCATCCACAATACATTCTTTAAGTTCCACTTGTTCATGGTATTTTCCTCTTTCCGCCAGATGAGTCTGACTTATGATGATTTTTTATAGCGGCAGCGCCGCTATCGTTTAAAACTGATCTGCAATCAATAGCCAAAAAACGCTTTCCAGCTGGGGGTAAAAAATTTATCGAGCGTTTCGGCATAATGAAATGCCTCGTCTCTTGTGAAATTGTGCCGTACCGCCTGAAAAATCGCGTCTACATAGGTCGTTGTTAACAGATGAAATTCTTTCATGCTGAAATCGTTCAACTTTATCCCGATGGACATAAGCTGCTCCATGAGGTTCAGCGTACTTTCTTCCCCCATCTTTGCCATGTTATGCAGAAAATTCTCATACCGGGTCCCTTCAGCTTTGCAGACAATCAGGCTGAAAGCGTCGAAATGTTCATAGATATACTTCATGACTCGCGTAATCTCGTCAGAATGCTCCCAGACATGGGAAAGATCCGTCGTATTCAAAGTCCGGTGCATTTCCTCAGCGGCTTTACGGTACAGCTCGACAAAGCCGTCATACACAGGTTCCACCAGGGCAGCGAACATACTCTCCTTGCTGGGAAAATGCTTGTACAGGCCGGACACGCTCATCCCTGAATCTGATGCGATCCGCCGCATAGAAGCATCTTTAAAGCCATAAATCATAAATTCCTTCTTTGCGGCTGCAATTATCTTTTCACCCTTGTGTCAAGTATTGGATACATATTTTTTCAAATTTCCAATCCATTTTCCACTTCTATTTTAACTGCAACACCGGATTTTTCAAGAGATTATTGATAAGGTCGGTGTAAATCATCTGATCGACCACTTCCGTTATGCTTGTGATTCTTTGTCCTGCATCTTTGGAAGACGCTCCGCAATGATAGATTCGCTGATGTTCGGTATTCCAGTCGATAATAATGTATCTGTCATGAAACTCTCCACCGGATTTTTGGAATGTTATCTTTCTAAACGGATATTCCCTACAGAAATCCTGATATTCAAGGGCGTGAAGTCCTTTGCCAATGTTATCACTGAATATAATGACCTCTACCGATGAAGGAACATCTTTTAACAAGACCAAAGTTTTCACTCCGATGTAGTTATCGACGATATAAATACTCTTTTTCGCTATGCTGTAAATGTCCTTATAAGCAAGATTGGCTTCGATCGGCTGTCCGTTCAAGAGTAAAAATCCGTATTTGAGTTGTGGATTACTGAGGTTAAGAATCAGGTCAGACAGTTCGGATTTATGCACAACATTCCCTAAATTGTCCACTAATCCTGCCACCTTATCTTCCACATTCATTAAATCCCGTCTTAAATCCTGCATTTCCACGACGTTGCTTGTAATCTGCATCGAAAGCTGCAAAAACTCTCTTTTCCCAATCAAACCTTGATTTTCTATAATGTGGTCTTTCATTTGTTTGAAAGTACGAACTAAAGCTCTACTTTACCTTACTGCAATATCACCCTTTAATACAGTCATCAACATATAGATTCCTTGCTCTGTAAAGACATAAGGATTGTACTTAATATTACTACCTCGTCCGGTGCCTCTGTTCAAGGTGAAATTTTTGCACCTTGAAAGTTCTTCAACTTCTTGAGTTGTCAGCCTAAACATAAAATCTTCGCCTTCAAACTTCTCGATATTGTTCTTGACTTGCCTGTTGAAATTTTTAGTTTCATACCCATAAATCTCTGCCAGTTCAAAGTCAAGCATTACTTTCTGTCCCCTTATGATATAAATTTTTTCTGTAAGGGATTCCTGATTTACAAGCATAATTTCGTCTTTTTTATCCATCTTTTCCATTCCCTTTCTCAAATTTCCAAATAATCTCCACCTTGTCTTTACCATAAACATAAATCCTGTCTATGACTTCGTTGATCCAGTCTAAAACAAGCTCTCCTTTTGTAACCGCTTCTCTTAGCTTATCAACATTAAGGTTATGTCCTGAAGATGTATTTTCTTTTATCTTGTCCGTAATGATGGCTATTTCCTGTTCTGTATTTTTAAGTTTTTTGCTTAAATCTTCTTTCTTTGATAAATATGCTTCCTTATCTATTTCGTCCTGTTTATGCCTTTCATAAAGCTGCATTTTGGAAACCTGAATCTTTTGCTTTTCCGCTTCCAGTCTTTTCTTCCTGTCAAGCAGGCTTTCACAAATGCTTTCCATAACTTTATGCTCAATCTTTCTTGTCTGTTCTTTTTCAAGAAAGCTCTCTGTATAAAGTTTAATCTCTTCTGAAACAATATCTTCCAGTGTTTCTGCTTTTATCTTCCCTTTCATGCAGCCACAGTCTTTTGCTTTGTACCGATAGGGACAGCAATATCCATCTGTTTTTCCATAATTAACTGTATAAGTCATTTTATGATAGCACTTACCACAATAGACTTTGTCTTGAAGAATATGAAAATGCTTCCGCTCTCTACTGATTAGTTTTGCATTGCTGTTTAGCATATCCTGAACCTTACCAAAATCTTCTTTAGAGATAATAGCTTCGTGCATATCTTCTCTAATTATCCAGTCTTTGCTATCAACCCATTTTCTATTATCAGAACCAACTTCCTGTACCCTTGTCTTTCCACCAACAACAGCTCCTGTATAAACTCTTTGTGTTAAAACATATCTAATAATCTGTCCTGTCCATACTCCACTTCCTCTTTTAAGCCCTATATGTTTTGCCGGCGTCAGAACACCTCTATGATTAAAATCTTTAGAAATGGAAAGCATACTTTCTCCACTCAGGTATCTTTCAAAGACTTCTTCAATGATGTTTCTCACTCTATCATCGACAAGTAGCTGATGATGGTCTTTTTCATCTTTTACATACCCATACGGTGCTTTTGAACCGAAATAATACCCTCTATCCTGTCTTACTCTTACTGATGAACTGATTTTTTGTGAAATGTCCTTGGAATAGTAGTCGTAGACAAGATTCTTAAAAGGAATTTCTAAACTGCTGATTCCATTCTCATTGTTATTACTGTCATAATTGTCATTCACAGAGATGAAACGAACCTGCATAAAAGGGAATATCTGCTCAATATATGCTCCGGATTCAATATAATCTCTTGCAAATCGTGATAAATCCTTTACAAGAATAGTTCTTATCTCATTTTTCTTCACAAGACCTATCATCTTTTGAAATGCAGGACGATTAAAATTTGTTCCGGTATAGCCATCATCAATATGTTCTCTTATCTTCACTCCAGTAAATTCTTCTCTTGAACTGATATAGTTCTTTAAGATTTCTCTTTGGGAAGTAATGCTGTTACTTTCGTCTTTTAAATCGTCATCTTCTAAGGAAAGTCTTAAATAAAAATCTACTGTATTCATATCAGCTCCTCCTTGTCTTTCTACCGAGTTTTTCAGTAATCACAGGAGTTTCTTCAAAATTAAATTTGATTTCTATTGTGTTATCTTTCCCTATAAAGATCTTATCAATGATGCTATCTACAAAGTCTTTATCCCATTTCTTTGTTTTACCTTTAAAAAGTGCTGTAAGGTACTTATGCCTTTCTTCAAGTTCAAATACTTCTTTTTCAAAGATAGCAACTTGTCTTTCTTTTAGGATTTCGAGTTCTGCTTTCTTTTTACCCAGAAGTCCTTTTTCCCTTTCAAAATCTTCTTTACTCCACTTGCCCAAAACATATTTTTCATAATACTCACTTTGAAGTCTGCTAAAGCCTAAAATTTTTCTTTCAATTTCAGTTATTTCTTTTTCCTTTTTCTTATCCATCTCTATTTTAAGATTGTCATAAGCATTCAGATAAGCCTTATAACTTTTACTGTTATTTAAAAGAATAGCATCAAAGGCTGCTTTAACAGTTTTTTCAAGAGTAGCCTCTGTAATAGATGTTCCGCATTTTTCTGTTGTAAATTCTCTGAACCGATTACAGCTAAAATAAAATACAGTTTTATTACCGCTTTTTTGCATGTGTACGCTCATTTTTCTCTTACAAATTCCACAATATAGTTTTCCTCTAAATACTGTATCATCCTTAGCATTCTTATTTTCTTTTCTGCTATTTTTAATGGAATTAGATTTTGAGGAAATTTTCTCCTGTACCTTTTCAAATGTATCAAGCGAGATAATTGCTTCATGGGCATCTTCTGTTATTGTCCAATGTTCTTCGTCAAGCCTTTCTCTCTTTTTCCCTTCAAATAAATGCTTTTGATTTCTGCCTTGAATGAGTGTTCCTGTATATACACGATTTTTAAGCACTTGTAATATTGTTGTCGGAATCCAAGCTCTTATAAGCTCATTTTCATCAGCTTTAGCTTTTCCAAACTTCCTATAATCAGTTGCTATATATACTTTCTTTTCAAGCAGTAACTTTGAAATATCAAGTGTACTAAATCCCTTCAAATACGCATCAAAAATTTCTTTTACGATGGAAGCTGTATTTTCATCAACATATAACCGTCTTACTCCATCTTCATCTTTTCTTGCTGTATAGCCATAAGGAGCTGCACCACAAATAAATCCACCCTGCTTAATTCTAATCTGATGGGAAGTTGATATTTTCTTTGAAATGTCTTTTGCATAAGTTTCATTTACAATATTCTTCAAGATTACCTCAAGAGATTTATTGGGATCTTCCATGTGAAAGGTATCCAGATTGTCATTAACCGCAATAAATCTTACTCCAAGAAACGGAAATATCTTTTCAATGAAGTTTCCAAGCTCCGTATAATTTCTTCCAAAGCGGGATAGGTCTTTTACAATAATGCAGTTGACTTTTCCCGTCCTTACTTCTCCCACAAGTTTTTCAAAGTCAGGTCTTTCAAATTCTGTCCCTGTCTTTGCGATGTCTTTATATATTCCAACCAAATTATGACCATCATTTTTCTTTATATAACTTTCACAAAGAGCAATTTGATTTTCAATGGAATCACTCGGCTTTTCTTTTTTATCTCTTGATATTCTTGTGTAAATCGCTGTTTGAAAACTGTTTCCGCTTTCTTTGCTTAACAGAGCTTCTTCCGCTTTTGCCCGCCTGTTCGCTGTCCTTGCCATCTACACCACCTCCTTCATCAGCTCGGAGGATTGCTTTGTGTAGTCGCTTAACTTATCCAGTATATCTGTAGTTTCATCATAGTTAAAATGGATTTCTATCCTTTTTTCTTCCAAAACATAGATTTTATCGACAAGTCTTACAAGAAGCCCTCTTTCTAAGGTGCTTATATTCCTGTACTTTTTAATATCTGACAGGAAGTTTTTGTTTCCCAAACTCTTTTGATAGAGTCTTGAAATTTCTTTATTCTGCTTTTCTAAAATCAGTTCGCTTTCTACGATACGGTTTGTATAAAACTCTCTCATACCGTAAAATTCTTCTTCAGAAATGATTCCTTCTTTTAAGTCCTGATACAGAGCCGATTTTAAAAGTTCAAACTTTGCCTTGCTTTTCTTGGTATACTCCTGTCTTTTATCTATTTTCTGAAAAAGCTCATAAGATACTTCCATTTCTCTTATCTCTTCTGAAATGCTTTCATACTTCCCAAGAGAGTTGATATAATGGCAAATCATCTCAAGTACGCTTAGCTTTAATTCTTCCTGTTTGATTGAATGCCTGCTGCACTCTTTTCCTTTGTTGTACTGGGAGCAGATATAGTAAATAGTGGGAGTTTTCCCTCTCTTATCGACTTTCTTTGTCATCTGAGCATTACAGTCCTTGCAAAATAAAAGACCTGAAAACAAATCCGCCTTCTCTCCGACATTTTTTGCCTTTATATCACATTTCAAAAGTTTTTGGGCAATTTCAAAGTCATAAATATCAATAATAGCTTCATGATTGTCCTCGATTTCAATCCAATCGCTTCTATCCTTGGAAACCACCTTATCCAGCTTATAGTTTATCTTTTCCCGTTTTCCCTGTTGCAGTGTTCCGATATAGATTTCATTGGTTAAAATACGATTAACTGCCGGCGTATCCCATTTGGCAACCGCCTTTGTGCTGAAGCCTGTCTTATACCTTATTCCCTTTGCCTTTTTATGCTCCATCGGTGATGGGATTCCATTATCGTTTAAGTGTTTGGCAATAGAGTAGGAGCTGTACCCCTCAAGCTTCATTGAAAAGATTTTACGCACCACATATTCCGCTTCTTTATCAATTACTATTTTGTGCTTATCTTCCTTATCTTTTTCATAGCCGTAAGGAGCATAGTTTGATATAAACTGTCCCTGTTTTCTCTTTACCTTGCAGACACTTCTGACCTTTGCGGAAGTATCCCTACAATAATTGTCATTGATGAAGCTTTTAAACGGAATGACCAAGTTCTTTTCCGTTTCACTGGCTGTATAGCTGTCATAATTATCAT